>JABSRN010000077.1 GCA_013214025.1 Polyangiaceae bacterium | reverse complement strand
GTACTTGATCTCGTCTGCGAATCCAGCCTTCGCCTGAACCTTTAGCAGCGCCGCAGTCAGCGTCGTCTTGCCGTGGTCGATGTGTCCAATTGTCCCAACGTTTACGTGGGGCTTGTTGCGTACGAACTTCTCTTTGGCCATAACTTCTTCTCAGCTTCCGTGCACTTTGGCGACGAGCTGCTCCTCAACTGCTTTCGGTAGGGATGAATAGTGGGCGAACTGCATCGAGTACGTGGCTCGCCCTTGAGTCTTGCTGCGCAAATCGGTCGAATAACCAAACATCGTGGACAACGGCACCTCTGCCTCCACGACCTGCGCGTTTCCACGGGAGTTCATGCCTGTGATTTTTCCGCGACGGGAATTTAGGTCACCGATGACGTCGCCCATGTTGACTTCTGGCGTCACGACCTCAACCTTCATCATTGGCTCCAGCATGTGAATTCCGGCGTCGTTGGCCGCATCTTGGAATGCGATGGAACCGGCTATCTCGAACGCGGGTCCCGATGAATCTACGTCGTGAAAGCTGCCGTCGAAGAGGCGAGCTTTACAATCGATAACCGGGTAGCCCGCGAGCACGCCACGCTCGGTCGCCTCACGAATTCCCTTTTCGATCGACGGGATGAACTCTTTCGGGATGATGCCGCCGATGATATCGCTTTCGAAGACGAAGCCGGAACCTCGTTTGCCCGGCGACAGCTCGAATTTCACATGAGCGTATTGGCCGTGCCCACCCGACTGGCGCACGAACTTCTGCTCAGCTGTCACCGTGTCGCTGATCGC
The DNA here is from genome assembly GCA_013214025.1 of Polyangiaceae bacterium. Classification (GTDB taxonomy): domain Bacteria; phylum Myxococcota_A; class Polyangia; order Polyangiales; family Polyangiaceae; genus JABSRN01. Next base: position 16,093 of record JABSRN010000077.1, on the reverse strand, counting down.
CTCGCGGTACGCCACCTGGGGCTTGCCGACGTTGGCCTCGACTTTGAATTCTCGACCGAGGCGATCGACGATGATCTCAAGGTGCAGCTCGCCCATCCCGGCGATGATCGTCTGACCGGTCTCTTCGTTGGTGTAGGTACGAAAAGACGGGTCCTCGAAGGCGAGCTTCTGAAGACTGATGGCTAACTTGTCGACGTCTGCCTGAGTCTTGGGCTCGATGGCGATGGAGATAACGGGTTCGGGAAACTCCATCCGCTCCAACACGATGGGATGCTTCGGAGCACACAAGGTGTCGCCGGTTCGCGTATCGCGGAGTCCGACAGCTGCGTAGATGTTCCCGGCGAAACACTCTTTGAGTTCTTCACGTTTATTCGCGTGCATGCGCAGGATACGACCCAGGCGCTCCTTCTTGCCGCGAGTCGCGTTGAGTACGGCGGTACCGCTCGCCACAGTCCCCGAATAAACTCGGAAGTACGTGAGGTTTCCGACGAAGGGGTCGTTGGCAATCTTGAACGCCAAGGCGGCAAAGGGCACAGTATCATTGGGGGCGCGCGTCTCGACCTTGCCACCTTTGTCGTTCGCCACGCCTTGCACATCATCGATATCCACCGGGGAAGGCAGGTAGGAGATGACGGCGTCGAGCAACAGCTGCACGCCCTTGTTCTTGAACGCGGAACCGCAAAGAACAGGCACGAACCTAAACTCAAGAGTCGCCGTTCGCACCGCAGCGTAGATTTCCTCGTTACTGACGGACGCCCCACCATCGTCGAGGAACTTTTCCATGATGCCGTCGTCGACATCTGCGCAGGCCTCGACCAGCTGCTCGCGCAGCTCGGAGCATTTGATCTTGAGCTCATCCGGAACCGGTGACCACTCGAAGGAAGCGCCGAGGGTCTCGTCATCGAAGATAGCCGCCTCCATACGAATCAAATCTACGACGCCGCGCAGTGCGTCCTCTTCGCCAACGGGCCACTGAATCGGCACGGGGTTACAGTCCAGACGGTCCCTCATCGAATCGAGGTTCATCTGAAAGTCCGCGCCAATTTTGTCGAGCTTGTTGACGAAAGCTAAGCGAGGCACGCCGTAACGATCCGCCTGGCGCCACACCGTTTCGCTCTGGGGCTCCACGCCGTTGCCACCATCGAAGACCGCGATGGCTCCATCGAGCACACGCAGGGAACGCTCCACCTCAATGGTGAAGTCGACGTGTCCCGGCGTATCGATGATATTGATTCGGTGCTCGAAACCGTTGCCGGGACCTCTATCGGGAGTCCAAAAACAATTCGTCGCGGCACTCGTGATGGTGATGCCACGCTCTTGCTCCTGCTCCATCCAGTCCATGGTGGCCGCGCCATCGTGGACCTCACCCATCTTGTGGCTGATCCCGGTGTAGTAGAGGATGCGCTCCGTCACCGTCGTCTTGCCGGCATCGATGTGAGCCATGATTCCGATGTTGCGCGTGCGCTCTAGGGGGAATTCGCGAGGCATTGACGTGTTCGAGTCGGCGGTTTCAGAAGAGGACTGCTTTAAAGGCGATGTCCGGGCGCTTGATAGACGAAACCCCCTCCGGTCCCAGCCTCTCCTATTTTGGATTGGCTTAAAACGTCCGGAAGGGGTTCGGGGGGCGTGGAGCTTCCTGGAAGGAACTCAACAGCGCGGTCGGCTCAAGAATGAACCGGTGCGCTACTCTCGCAACCCGATCTATGTCGCAGTCTTCATTTACGTCGATTCGCTCCTATCGCGTCAAAGGCCTACGACTCAGCTACCAACGGTAGTGGGCGAACGCTTTGTTGGCGTCGGCCATACGGTGAGTGTCGTCCTTCTTCTTGACGGCACCGCCTCGAAGGGCTGCGGCATCAACGAACTCGGCTGCCAAGCGCTCACGCATGGTTTTCTCTCCGCGGGCGCGGGAGAACTGAACTAGCCAACGCATACCGAGAGCGACACGTCGCTCCGGACGAACCTCAACCGGGACCTGATAGGTGGCACCGCCCACTCGGCGACTCTTCACCTCAAGCTTGGGCTTCACGTTGTCCAAGGCCTTGCGGAAAACCTCCAAGGGGTCCTCCTTGAAGCGGTCCTTGATGATCTCGAAAGAACCGTAAAGGATTCCTTCTGCTGTCGACTTCTTGCCGTCTAGCATGAGTGAGTTGGTGAACTTCGTTACCAACTTGTCATGATAAATAGGATCGGGGATGATCTTGCGCTTCGGAATCTCGCGTCTACGACTCATGATTAGGCCTTCGGGCGCTTGACGCCGTACTTGGAGCGTTTGCGGTTACGGTTCGCTTTGTTCGTGCTGCTCGGGCCAGCGGCGCCAGAGGCGTCCAAGGTGCCACGCACGACGTGGTAACGAACACCGGGAAGGTCTTTCACACGACCGCCACGAATGAGCACAACACTATGCTCCTGGAGGTTGTGGCCTTCGCCGGGAATGTAACTGGTCACTTCCATACCGTTGGTGAGTCGAACACGACACACCTTGCGGAGAGCGGAGTTCGGCTTCTTAGGCGTCGTTGTGTAGACGCGAACGCAAACTCCTCGCTTCTGAGGACAAGCGCGCAAAGCGGGGGAAGTGGACTTGACGATTTGAGCCTTTCGGCCGTGACGTATTAGTTGCTGTATTGTGGGCATGAACCGGCAATCCGGACCTTGGTCCGTGAGGGAGCGGCGAGGGTAGTCAGAGCGGGGCTTCTGTCAAGCTCAGAAGACATGAAGTGACGTAAAGCGTCAGGATGTTTTTAGCTACGCAACAAACGGCGTGGATCTGGACTGCAGGCCTGTTCAGGAGAGCGGTCGTGATGCGACTTCCAGGGCCGACGTTGCCAGGAACCGACGGCCGGTTGTGGCTTGCCGTATCGGCACATCGCGCGTCCGACCCCGAAAGCATTCAAATAACCCTTGTGATTACTGAATGTTAGAGAACAATCGACACATTTTCCGTAGGTTCGGTAATTTACGCCCCGCTTGAACGCTCAGCTAACTCTCGGCAACGCCGCGAGCCCCCTGGCCCAATCGTCTCCGCCCTGGCCAGGTCGTTCCCGATTTTAACGATTGAGGGAAGCAACGATGGGAGCTAACACCATTGGCGCAAGAGAGCGTCGGAGCCGGAACATCGCCCCCTGCTTGACTCCCGCCGCTTACGGCCGTCTCGCCGCGAGGCGTAACCCTGACGTCATCGAGTCGGAGGCACCCCCTTGGGTCGTCTCAGAGGCCCCTACGCGCCATCGCTAACGACCCCTTAGGGCGGGGGCACTCTGAACACAACATGCAACCGGCGCCACTCGCGACCACGAGTAGCGCCGACAGCAACCCCAAGCCTTCTCTAGCGGTCGCTGGTAGCCAACGACGGCATCTCGTGAAGCGGGCGCGTGAGAGAGCCTGCTGTCGAGTAAGCCGGCTCCGGCTCGTCCACGATCATCGTGAGCTTCTTGTAAGCGGGAAGCCCGGTACCGGCCGGGATCAGGCGACCCATCACGACGTTCTCCTTGATGCCACGAAGGTCGTCCGTCTTGCCGCAGATCGCAGCTTCGGTCAGAACCTTGGTGGTCTCCTGGAAGGACGACGCGCTGATGAAGGACTCGGTCGACAAAGAAGCCTTGGTGATGCCGAGCAACATCGGCTCGGCTACTGCCGGGCGTCCGCCACGCTGAATCACTTTGCCATTCTCGCGCTCGAAGACATGCTTCTCCACCTGCTCGTCAATCAGGAAGTGGCTGTCGCCGACCTCCTTGATGCGAACGCGGCGCAACATCTGACGCACAATGCCTTCGATGTGCTTGTCGTTGATAGCAACACCCTGCAGGCGGTACACCTGCTGAATCTCGTTCACCAACCAGGCGGACAGCTCCTTTTCGCCCTGAACTCGCAAAATATCGTGCGGGTTCGCCGGGCCATCCTGCAATGGATCGCCTGCACGAACGTGGTCGCCCGTTTGCACCTGAATGTGTTTGCCCTTGGGGATCAGATACTCGCGCTGCTGATCCGGCACCGGAGCGCCATCCAAGCCGAAGGGCGTGATGACCACTTTGCGCTTGCCCTTGGTGTCCTTGCCAAAGCTAACGATGCCATCAATCTCCGTGATGATCGCGTGGTCCTTCGGCTTGCGTGCCTCGAAGAGCTCCGCCACCCGCGGCAACCCGCCGGTGATGTCCTGCACCTTCGTGGTATCCCGAGGAATACGCGCGATGGCCTCCCCTGGGTGGATTTGCTCGCCGTCGATGGCCGTGATGTTGGCGCCAACCGGCAACAGATAACGCGCGTCGAGGTCCGTATTCGGAATCTTCATCGGCTCGCCCGTCTCCGGATCGAGAATCGTGATGCGCGGGCGGAGTTCGGCCGCGCGAGACTCCGTGACAATCTTGCGCGACAAGCCCGTGACTTCGTCCACGCGCTCCAGCACGGAGACACCTTCGACCAAGTCACCGAATTGAACGATGCCGCCCATTTCAGTCAAAATCGGTGTGGCGAATGGGTCCCATTCCGCAACGGTAACGCCCGCCTTTACACGGTCGCCATCCTTCGCCTTGAGCAGAGCACCATAGACGAGACGATGATGCTCGCGCTCGCGACCGGTATCGTCCACCACTACGAGTTCGCCGTGACGGTTCATCACGATGATGCTGCCATCCTTCTTCTCGACGGTATGGGCGTTGCGAAGCATGATCTTGCCCTCAGTGCGCGTCTCGAGAGAGCTCTGCTCGATCTTGCCGCGCGCTGCCGCACCACCAATGTGGAAGGTACGCATGGTCAGCTGGGTTCCGGGCTCTCCGATAGACTGAGCCGCGATGATGCCGATGGCCTCACCCATGTTGACTTCTGAGCCTCGCGCCAGATCACGGCCGTAGCACTTGCTACAGACGCCACGCCGGGTCTGACAGGTCAGTACCGAACGAATCACTACTTCTTCGATTCCGGCATCTACGATGGTGGTGACCAAGGCTTCGTTCAAGCTCGAGTTGGACGGAACGATGATCTCGCCGGTGAGCGGATCCACCACATCTTCAAGGACCACACGACCGAGGATACGATCGCCCAGGGGTTCGATGACTTCGCCGGCTTCTTCCAACTTAGTGACGCGAATACCATCCAGGGTTCCGCAATCGAACTCAGCAACAACCGCGTCCTGTGCGACGTCCACGAGACGACGGGTCAGATAACCCGAGTTCGCCGTCTTGAGCGCTGTATCCGCCAAGCCCTTACGCGCGCCGTGGGTCGAAACGAAGTACTGAAGTACTGTCAGTCCCTCTCGGAAGTTCGCAGTAATGGGCGTCTCGATGATCTCGCCGGAAGGCTTGGCCATGAGGCCTCGCATAGCGGCGAGCTGACGCATCTGCTGCGTGGAACCACGAGCGCCGGAGTCGGCCATGATGTAGACCGGGTTGAAACTGCTGCCCTCTTCTTGTTTGCCCGTCCTCGGGTTGGTGAAGGTCTCCTTACCAATTCCATCCATCATCTCTTCAGTGACGCGATCGGCGACGCCCGCCCAAATATCGATCACCTTGTTGTAGCGCTCACCATCGGTGATGAGGCCCTCTTGGTACTGGTCCACTACGCGCTGCAGCTCTTGCTTCGCGTCGTCGATCAGCTCCTCTTTGCGGGCCGGGATCACCATGTCATCCATGCAGATGCTGATGCCCGCGCGAGTCGCGTAGGTGAATCCCAGAGTACGCAAACGGTCTGCCAGCAGAACCGTTTCCTTGTTCTTGTGCTTGCGGTAGCAAATGTCGATGAGCTGACTCAAGGCCTTCTTGCTGAGCACCTTGTTGACGTAGTCAAAGGGCACGCCCGAGGGCAGAATCTCGGAGATTAGGATTCGCCCGACCGTAGTCTGGACGATGTGCGTTCGGGGATTGCCTTCATCGTCCTTGTCGGAGACTCGGACGTGAATGCCAGCATGCAGATCCACCTCATCGTGGTCGAACGCCATGCGAACTTCCGCGATCGATGAATATACGCCGATCAGATGACCGGTGATCTTGTCGCCATCCACCTTCAAGGTGTCCTGGTACCCGCCATGGGCGAACAGTCGCTCGCGAGTGGCGTAGTAGAGCCCCAACACAATGTCTTGAGTGGGGTTGATGATGGGCTTGCCGCTAGCAGGCGACAGGATATTGTTTGTGCTCATCATCAGCACACGGGCTTCCATCTGCGCTTCTACAGAAAGAGGCAGATGCACCGCCATCTGATCGCCGTCGAAGTCGGCGTTGAACGCGGTGCAGACCAGCGGGTGAAGCTGAATCGCCTTGCCTTCAATCAGTACTGGTTCAAAGGCTTGAATGCCCAAACGGTGAAGAGTGGGTGCGCGGTTGAGCAACACTGGGTGCTCTTGGATCACCTCATCGAGGATGTCCCAGACCTCCGGGCGTTCCTTCTCGACCATCTTCTTGGCGCTCTTGATGGTGTTCACATAGCCGCGCTCTTCTAGTTTGTTGTAGATGAAGGGCTTGAACAGCTCGAGGGCCATCTTCTTGGGAAGGCCGCACTGATGCAGCTTCAGTGCCGGTCCGACCACGATGACCGAACGACCCGAGTAGTCGACGCGCTTGCCGAGCAAGTTCTGACGGAAACGGCCCTGCTTGCCTTTGAGCATGTCGCTCAAGCTCTTCAGAGGGCGCTTGTTGGGACCGGTGATGGTCTTGCCACGGCGACCGTTGTCGAAGAGTGCGTCGACCGCCTCTTGAAGCATGCGCTTCTCGTTGCGAATAATGATCTCCGGCGCGTTGAGTTCCAGAAGCCGCTTGAGGCGGTTGTTCCGGTTGATCACGCGACGGTACAGATCGTTGAGATCCGAAGTAGCGAAACGGCCGCCGTCCAGAGGGACTAGCGGACGCAAGTCGGGCGGCAACACCGGGACGACCTGCAGCATCATCCACTCTGGACGGTTTGAGCTGCCCCGGAACGCGTCGACGACCTTGAGTCGCTTGGCGAACTTCTTGCGTTTGGCCTCACTGGTGGTCGTCCGCATTTCGATGCGGAGAACTTCAGCCAAACCGTGAATATCAACGCGCTTCAGCATCTCCATGACGGCTTCGCCGCCCATGGACGCCACGAAGCGGTCTTCGCCGTACTCGTCGAGCAGCTCGTTGTAGCGCTCCTCGCTCAGGAGCTCGCCACCCTCAAGCCCGGTATCACCGGGATCGACGACGATGTACGCCTCGCAGTACAACACACGCTCCAAATCCTTGAGCGTAATGTCCAAGAGGTTACCGATACGAGATGGCAGGCTCTTCAGGAACCAGATGTGCGCGACCGGGGTGGCCAGGTTGATGTGACCGAGTCGTTCTCGGCGCACCTTCGACTGAATGACTTCAACACCGCACTTTTCGCAAACGATACCGCGGTGCTTCATGCGCTTGTACTTGCCGCAGATGCACTCGTAGTCCTTCACCGGTCCGAAGATTTTGGCGCAGAACAGGCCATCGCGCTCCGGCTTGAAGGTTCGGTAGTTGATCGTCTCCGGCTTCTTCACTTCGCCGTTCGACCACTCACGAATTTTTTCAGGGCTCGCCAACGAGACCCGCATCGCGGAAAACGTTACGGGATCTTTGGGCTTTTCGAAAAACGAGAAAATATCACGCACTGGTCATTCCTCCGCGGCGGTTGCGTCGCTCTCGGTGAGTTCGACGTTCAAGCAAAGTGACTGAAGTTCTTTAATCAACACGTTGAAGCTTTCGGGCAAGCCCGCTTCCAGGGTGTAGTCACCCTTGACGATGGCTTCGTACATCCGAGTTCTGCCTTGGACGTCATCGCTCTTGACCGTCAGGAACTCCTGAAGGGCGTAGGCGGCGCCGTAGGCTTCCAGAGCCCAGACTTCCATTTCTCCGAGTCGCTGGCCGCCGAATTGGGCCTTACCGCCCAGCGGCTGCTGGGTGACCAGAGAATAGGGACCGATGGACCGTGCGTGAATCTTGTCATCAACCAGATGGTGAAGCTTCAACACGTACATGACGCCGACCGTGACATCGCGGTCGAAGGCCTCTCCGGTACGCCCGTCGAATAGAATCGACTGACCACCTCGATCGTGACCCGCGGTCTCCAGAGTCGCCTTAATTTGCTCCTCGTTGGCACCGTCGAACACGGGAGTCGCGAAGAAGAAGCCCTGCGTCGACTTCTTCGCGAGAGCCTTGACCTCGTCGTCGTTGAGTCCCGTCACCATCTTGGCTTGCTCGGGATCTGTGACGCCGTAGCTAATTTCGATCTGCTTGCGCAGCTCAGCAGGAGTCGCCTTGAGCTCCAACATGTGCTCGATCTTACGACCGAGGCCAAGAGCACCCCAACCGAGGTGGGTCTCGAGTACCTGCCCTACGTTCATTCGACTGGGAACGCCGAGCGGGTTCAACACCACGTCGACGGGGCGACCGTCTGCAAGGTACGGCATGTCCTCTTCCGCCATGATGCGGGAAACGACACCCTTGTTGCCATGACGACCGGCCATCTTGTCGCCGACCTGAAGCTTGCGCTTGATGGCGATGTAGACCTTGACCATCTTGATGACGCCCGGAGGTAGCTCATCCCCACGACTCAGGCGGTCTATCTTTTCGGCGAAGTGTTCTTCACGGTCACGAACCACCTCATCTAGCTCACGCAAGTGCTCCGTGACTTCATCGCCGCCCTTGAGCACGGTGATCTCGCCCCAATACTTGCGGGGGATAGCCGTGAGGTTGGCCTCGTCCAGCTTGACGCCCTTCTCGATGAGCGTCTCGCCTTGGTCGTTGACCAATTTGCCTTCCGTCGACTGCCCGAGCAAGGTGCTCGAAATCTGACGATAAAAGGACTCCCTGAGGATCTTTACTTCTTCGTCGCGGGTTCGCTCCAAGCGAGCCCGTTCGCGCACTTCGATGGCCAGGGCTCTTTCGTCGCGATCCGTCCCCTTGCGAGAAAAGATGCGCGCGTCGATGACGACGCCTCCAACTCCCGGCGGTACCTTGAGTGAGCTGTCGCGAACGTCGCCGGCCTTTTCGCCGAAGATCGCACGAAGCAGTTTCTCTTCCGGGCTGAGCTGACTCTCGCCCTTCGGGGTGATCTTGCCGACCAGAATGTCCGTCGGCTTTACCTCGGCGCCGACGCGAACAATGCCCGCTTCGTCGAGATCTTTGAGGGCTTCCTCGCCGACGTTGGGGATGTCACGAGTGACTTCCTCTTTGCCCAGCTTGGTGTCTCGAGCAACACACTCAAACTCCTCGATATGAACCGAGGTGAACACGTCCTCTTTGACGATGCGTTCGCTGATGAGAATCGAGTCTTCGAAGTTGTAACCCTGCCAAGGCATGAAGGCCACGACGACGTTTCGACCCAAAGCGATATCGCCCATGTCGCACGCTGGACCGTCTGCGAGCACATCTCCAGGCTCGACGGTCTCGCCGGGTCGAATGATGGGCTTCTGGTTGTAACAAGTGCTCTGGTTGGAGCGCTGAAACTTCATTAGCGGGTAGATGTCCGGAACCACGCTGCCCTCGCCCGAGGTGCAACGCACCACGATGCGAGTGGCATCCACGCTCTCGACGATGCCCTTACGTTTAGCGACGACACAGAGCCCGGAGTCCACGGCGACACGGCGCTCCATACCCGTGCCCACTAGCGGTGCTTGCGTGACCACCAACGGAACAGCCTGTCGCTGCATATTGGCGCCCATCAGCGCGCGGTTAGCGTCGTCATGCTCCAAGAACGGCACCATGGCCGCCGCCACACTCACCATTTGGTGAGGCGCCACGTCCATGAGCTCGATCTGCTCAGCTGCCGAAATTCGGTAATCACCGTTTAGACGGGTGGAGACCAACTTCTCGGTGAAGGTGCCCTTGGCATCCATCTTGGTGTTCGCCTGAGCGATGTACTTGCCCTCCTCTTCGAGGGCGCTGTACCAGCGATAATCCGGACTGGCCTTGCCGTTGGTGACCTGCCGATAGGGGGTCTCCACGAATCCGTAGTCGTTGACGCGGGCGAAAGTCGACAGCGACGCGATCAGACCGATGTTCGGCCCTTCCGGGGTCTCTACAGGACAAATTCGTCCGTAGTGAGTCGCATGTACATCGCGAACCTCGAAGCCGGCGCGCTCACGAGTCAGACCGCCGGGTCCAAGAGCGGACAAACGCCGCTTGTGAGTCACTTCGCTCAGCGGGTTCGTTTGATCCATGAACTGCGATAGCTGCGAGCTACCGAAGTACTCCTTAACGACCGCGCCCACAGGCTTGGCGTTAATGAGATCGTGCGGCATCAGGGTGTCGATTTCTTGCGACACGCTCATGCGCTCTTTGATGGCCCGAGCCATACGGACCAAACCGATGCGGTACTGGACCTCCATCAACTCGCCGACGGCGCGAACACGACGGTTACCCAAGTGGTCGATGTCGTCGACTGAGCCTTTGCCGTTCTTGAGATCGATCAAGTGGCGAACCGTGTTGAGGATGTCGTCCTTGCTCAGGATCTTGTCCTTGAGACTGGGACGCTCTTCTTCGGTCTGATCGCGATAGAATTTGTAGTTCAGCTTGAGACGGCCGACCTCGGAGAGATCGTAGCGTTCCGCGTTAAAAAACAGATTATTGAACAGCGTCTTGGCCGTCTCCAGCGTCGGGGGGTCACCCGGACGCAAGCGGCGGTAGATCTCCATGATCGCGTCTTCGGTGGTCGTCACCTTATCGGCGATGAGTGTCTCCCGAAGATACGGGCCCACGTTGAGACCGTCGATAAAGAGAATATCGAAGGATTTCACGCCGGCTTCGCGGATGCGCTCCAGTGTTAGATCCGTGACTTCCTCGTTGCATTCCAACAGGACTTCGCCGGTCTCTCGATCGATGACGTCCTCGGCGGCGATCTTTCCGATGAGCTCAGTCAGCTCGATGGGCAGACGGGTCAGCTTGGCTGCCTTGAGCTTCTTGACGGCGCCACGGGTGAACTTGGTGTTCTTTTTCACCAAAACCGCATCGTTGACGATGACGTCAACGGCGGAACGCTGGCCCGCTAGCATGTCGTAGGAAATGCTCTTCTCGGCGCCTTCTTCGTTCAGGAACACCGTCTCTCGGGTGTAGAAGTAGTCGAGGATCTCTTGGGTGCTGTACCCCAAGGCTCGCAGCAACACCGTTGCATGCATCTTCCGGCGACGGTCGATACGAACGTAGATGATGTCTTTGTGGTCGAACTCGAAGTCGAGCCAGGAACCGCTGTAAGGGATGACCCGGGCGGAATACAGCAGCTTACCGCTGGAGTGGCTCTTGCCCTTGTCATGGTCGAAAAACACACCGGGGGAGCGATGCAGCTGGGAGACGACAACTCGCTCCGTGCCGTTGATCACGAAAGTACCCGTTGGCGTCATCAAGGGAATTTCACCGAAGTAAACTTCCTGCTCCTTGATGTCGCGCACCATGCGGTCGCCGCCCTCCAGCGCATCGTAAACCATGAGCTGGGTGGTGACCTTGATGGGGGCCGCGTAGGTCATGCCTCGCTGCCTGCATTCCTCAACGTCGTAGTTGGGAGTATCCAGGTAATAGGAGACGAAGACTAACTCCGCCGTCCCATCAAAATCCTTGATTGGGAGGACGCTTTTGAACACGCCCTGCAAGCCAATGTCTCGCCGTTCCTCTGGGGAAACGTCCGATTGTAGAAACTTGTCGTAACTACTCTTTTGGATGTCGATGAGATTCGGGGTCTCAACAACCTCCGGAATCACGCCAAGGTTTGTTCGATGCCGGTAGTTCGACTGGACTTTAGACGCCATCAGGGCTCCCAAATACGTTCATAGCGACTTGACCGTTAGGACCAAGTCAAGCAGGCCACCCGAAAAATTCGAGTAGCCAAAGGGGATGCGCTCACCTGGAATAGGGGAACGCAAGGCGTACGCCCGCCAAAGGCGGGCGTACCGTCGCGATCTGCTGAATTTATGTTGGAGGCGATTGCCAAGCCTACTTGACCTCGACCTTGGCTCCGGCGGCTTCCAACTTCTTCTTGGTCTCGTCGGCCTCGTCCTTGCCAACACCTTCGCGGATGGCTTTGGGAGCACCTTCGACCATCTCTTTGGCTTCTTTGAGGCCAAGAGATGTGATCTCGCGGACCGCCTTGATCACCTGGATCTTGCTGCCGCCAACCTCGGTGAGGATGACGTCAAACTCGGTCTGCTCTTCGGCGGCTTCGGCCGGGGCGGCTGCGCCTCCGCCAGCAACGGCTACCGGTGCGGCGCTAACGCCCCACTTCTCTTCGAGCTCTTTTACCAACCCGGCGATTTCGATCACGGGAAGGCTGGATAGGTACTCGACGACTTGTTCTTTGTTAATATCAGTCATGATTTTCTTCTTTCAATCACGGGTCTTCGAGCCCGAATTAGTCTTGGGATTTCTTGGCCTCTAGGAGGCGTACAAAGTTACCAGCAGGGGTATTGAACAACATGACCAGCTGCTGTGCCGGGGCCATGAGGGTCGCGAGTAGCGATGCGCGTGCTTCGTCTTTGCTGGGCAATGTCGCGAGCTGATTCTCGACTGCTTTCGAGTCCAGAACCTGACCGTCCATCACGCCAGCTTTGATCTTCAGCTTCTCGTTGTCTTTGATGAAACTCTTGAGAATGCGAGCTGCAGTGCTGGGCTCTTCATAGCTCCAGGCAACGCCAGTCATTCCTTTGAGAGCATCGCCAAGTTCGGTCACCCACGCCTCGTCCGAGAGAGCACGACGAATTAAGGTATTTTTAGCCACCTTGTAGTCGACGCCCTTGGCGCGGAACTGAGAGCGAAGCGATTCGATGTCCGAGACGCTCATGCCTTCGTAATTGACGAAAACCGCCGACGTCATTCGCGAGAAACGAGCCTTGAGTTCGTCAACGACCTGGGTTTTGAGTGCGTCCATCAGGCTTCCTCCCCAGCTGCGCTAACCACCGCGCCTGGGTCAACGCGAACCCCCGGGCCCATCGTGCTCGAAAGCGTGATGCTCCTCAGGTACACACCCTTGGCAGTAGCTGGCTTCTTGGCGATGAGCTCTGAAACAAGCGCTGTGGCGTTTTCTGCCAGTTTCGCTTGATCAAAGGACAGACGTCCGATGCGGCAGTGAATCACACCCGCCTTGTCGACTCGGTATTCCACCTTGCCGGCTTTCGCTTCCTTGACGGCCTTCGCCACATCCATCGTAACTGTCCCGACCTTGGGGTTCGGCATCAAGCCACGCGGACCGAGGATCCGTCCTAGCTTACCTACCGTACCCATCATATCGGGTGTCGCGATGACACGTTCAAAGTCCAGTTGCCCATCCTGGACAAGTTTCGCCAGGTCATCGGAACCGGCGATATCAGCGCCAGCATCCAAGGCTTCCTTTTCTTTGTCTCCGCGAGCAAATACAGCCACTCGGACGGTTTTACCCGTTCCGTTTGGCAGCACTATCGCTCCGCGGACCATTTGATCGGCGTGTTTGGGGTTCACTCCCAAACGCACCGCGATATCTACGCTTTCGTCGAACTTGGCAAATGCCGCCTTCTTGACTGCGTCGATAGCGTCGCCAACGGAGTGCCGCTTATCACGGTCTACCTTGGCGATGGCTTCTTTGCGTTTTTTACTATTTGGTTTCATTTTATTTCCACTGGTCTACGAATCCGAGGAACCCAGATGAGCCTCTCGTTTTCTCCCAGATGAGTTTTCAGGGGGCGTCGGTGACCTCTAGCCCCATCGACCGAGCCGTGCCCGCGATGCTTCGCGCGCCCTGGTCGATGTCGTCTGTATTGAGATCGTCAAGCTTCTCCTTGGCGATCTCCTGGAGCTGGGCCCAGCTGACCTTGCCCACCTTCTTCTTGTTGGGCTCAGGAGAGCCACTACCGGGTTTACCACTTGTGGCTAGTCCTGCAGCCTTCTTGAGCAAGATGCTCGCCGGAGCGCTCTTCATTACGAAGCTGTAGGAGCGATCGGCGTACACGGTGATGATCACCGGCACAATCGTGTCGCCAAGCTTCGCGCTTCGGCCGTTAAAGTCCTTGCAGAACCCGGCGATGTTCACGCCGTGCTGACCCAGAGCGGGTCCGACCGGCGGAGCAGGGTTTGCCTTGCCCGCCGGGAGCTGGAGCTTAATGAATCCTGTGATTTTCTTTTTTGATGCAGCCATTAGCGCTTCTCAACATGGTTGAAGTCCAGTTCGACGGGTGTCGACCGGCCAAAAATGCTCACCATCACCTTGAGCTTTTGTTTCTCCGGCTTCACTTCTTGAACGGTGCCGGAGAAGTTGGCGAAGGCGCCGGTGGTCACACGGACCTCGTCTCCCTCTTTGTACTGCGCCTTGGGCTTGGGCTTCATGGCGCCCTCTGTAATGCCCTTGCGCAGATCCGCGATGTGCGGCGGGTCCACCGGACGTGGGTGCTGGTTGCCGATGAATCCGGTCACCTTCGGCGTGTCCTTCACGACATGCCAGGCTTCCTCGCTCATCAACATTTCCACGAATATGTAACCCGGGAACGTCGTCTTAGTCCGGACGCGGCTCTTGCCGTTCTTGTCCGTGGAAGTCACCGTCTCGGTCGGGATCAAGACCTCGCCAATTCGGTTCTCCATGTGGTGCTGCCGAATACGCTCGAGCAGCGCCAGCTTCACTTTGTTTTCATAGCCTGAGTAAGTGGTCACAACGAACCACTTCTTCACGGGCGCATCGGGATCGACAATCGCCGTCTCCGCGCCTTCAGCTGCTTCCGCGCCGTCTACCGGCTCTGCTACTTCGTCACTCATGTCCCATACACCAATGTGGTTACAAAGCCCCAAAGTCGGTCGAGAAGACCAACGTAGATGGTTGCGAAAAGAGTCGCGACCATGACAACTACTGTCCCGTTCTGAACGGTGTCGCGATCCGGCCAATGAACTTTGCCGAGCTCCTCGGCTACGGTGTCCGCCCAGGTTCGGACATCGGATCGGCTGTAGGCAAGGAATGTGACCGTGCCAGAGATCAACACCCCGATGACCGACATGGGGAATTCGCGATCATCTTCGGCCGTGCGCAAGAGTTGCGGCACCACGCGAGCGGCAGTGGGCCAAGACGCCAAGCTGTTCCAGATGGCCGTGAATATCTTACCGATGAGCAGCGCGCCGAGCACGCCGACCGCGGCGAAGGTGGCAAAGACATACTTTTGAGCGCTGAGATCCGCTGGCGTGATGTGCTCACCGTCAGCGCCAATGACTTCGGTTTCCACGTCAGACGCATCGACGGCGTCGTCGCCATCAAGCGCAACGATATCGCTACCGTTGTCGCTCTCCGTTGAGCTTTCCAGCTCCTCGGATTCTTTTGATTCGTCGTCTGCCATGATTTGTTTCGTCGTTGCCACCGGATTTTGCAGGGGCGGAGAGACTCGAACTCCCGACCAGCGGATTTGGAATCCGCTGCTCTACCAACTGAGCTACGCCCCTAGGAGTGGTCGACCCGACTGGTCAACCGGAATTCTTCGTCTTTACTTCGCCTCTTGATGCATCGTGTGAGTGCCGCAGGATTTGCAGAATTTCTTCAAACTGAGCGGCTCGCCACCTTCTGTCCTTGATTTCGTCGTTTTGTAATTTCTGGCCCCGCAGGTGAGGCAGCTAAGAGCAATTGGAACCCTTTTGCTCTTTCGCTCCCTTTCGCGGAAACCCATAGCTACTACTCGAGGATCTTGGTCACGACGCCAGCGCCGACGGTCTTGCCACCCTCACGGATTGCAAAACGCATCTGCTCTTCCATCGCCACCGTAGTGATGAGCTCGATTTCCATCGTGATATTATCGCCCGGCATCACCATCTTGACGCCTTCCGGCAGCATTACTGAGCCGGTCACGTCCGTCGTTCGGATGTAGAACTGCGGGCGGTAGTTCGTGAAGAACGGCGTGTGACGGCCGCCCTCTTCCTTCTTCAGCACGTAAACCTCGCCCAAGAACTTCTTGTGCGGGTTGATTGTGCCCGGCGCTGCCAAACACTGGCCTCGCTCGATTTCCTCTTTGTCGATGCCGCGCAGCAGGCAACCTACGTTGTCCCCGGCCCGGCCCTCGTCCATGCTCTTGCGGAACATCTCGACGCCCGTAATCGTGGTCTTCTTCTCGGCCTCGAAGCCGACAATCTCTACCTCGTCGTTTACGTGCACAATGCCGCGCTCGATTCGGCCCGTGGCTACTGTGCCTCGGCCC
>JABSRN010000076.1 GCA_013214025.1 Polyangiaceae bacterium | reverse complement strand
CGACGCGTCCACTCACAACGACGCGGCCACTCACAACGACGCGGCCACTCACAACGACGCGGCCACTCACAACGACGCGTTCACTCGCAACGACGCGTCCACTCGCAACGACGCGTTCACTCGCAACGACTCAGCCAGCGATGAATACGATTGGGACAGCGCTGCGCCCCCGGACATCAACTACCCAGATGCGCAGATGACCCACCGTGTGCATCGCTACGGCAAGTTCGAGTTGAGTTTCCCATACCAACACAATCCCAGCCTAAACCCCTATGATCCGGCTGACGTGCAGTTGACCGTCCGCTTCGTCGATCCCAATGGCCTGAGTCAGGAGATCGATGGGTTCTACTATCAGGGTCATATCCTGGACTGCGGTGGCCCCTGCGAGGGGGGGTGGATGCCCCTCCATGGCAGTGCCCAGTGGATGGTGCGATACGCTCCCCTCGAAGTCGGTGTCTACAGTTTCACTAGTACGCTGAGCGACACCACCGGCACGGTATCTGGCCCATCAGGCAAATTCCACGCACTCGCAAGTCACGAACATGGGTTCATCCGAGTGGCATCGGACAAACGTCACTTCGTCTTCGATGATGGATCCGAGTACTTTGCTAGCGGTATCAATACCGCGTGGGGAGGCGGTTCGGAGGGCATCAACGATATGTATCCACGCATGTTCGCGAAGATGAAAGAACAGCGTATGAACTACGGCCGACTGTGGATGGTGGAATGGGCCTTTGGCTTGGAGATCGACAGTCTTGGCCAGTACCGAAGTGCGGGAGCCTGGCTAATTGACTACGTGCTAGAGTGGGCGGAGCGCAACGGCATCTATCTACTCCTGAGCTTCGATACCTATGGTCACATGGAGGGCGGCGGCTGGGACGCAAATCCCTACAATTCTGATCTGGGAGGGCCATGCTCTCGACCCCAGGAATTTTGGACCTCGACCAGCGCTCGAAACCTCTACAAACAGCGTCTCCGCTATATCGTCTCTCGATGGGGCTACGAGCCTCAATTGCTCGGCTGGCAACTGTTCAATGAGGTCGATATGATCGACAGCATCGGTAGTGATCCGGTAGTCCAGGAAGATGTCCGCCTTTGGCACCAGGAGATGGGGGAGTATCTCAAGTCTATTGACCCCAACCAACACCTGGTGACAACCAGCTTCGCCTGGCCGACGATCGGCTCCCCCAGCTGGGGAGGCAGTGACATCTGGAAGATCAGCGCGATGGACTACACCATGACTCACCTCTACGGCGTCGCGGATTTTGCCTCCCAGATGGCCTCCTTCAGCAGCCAGCAGCTTTCCAACGCCGACAAGCCGCACTATTTCGGAGAATTCGGCGCTAACGGCAGCAGCGGTAGCGCTACCTACAGTGATGACCCCAACCACCTCGCCCTGCACAACAGCCTTTGGGTCAGCCCGATGCTTGGAAACGCAGGTACCGCGATGCCGTGGTTCTGGCAGGACTACGTCGACGCGTATGATCTGTACGGGGAATTTGGCAAGTTGTCATCTTTCCTCCGCAGGACCTCCTTGAGCGACTTTCCTGCGGGTCCGATCAATGCCACTCCGATGAGATCAGGCTTCAACATCTATGGTCAGGGCGATTCCCAGGGTGCCATCCTATGGGTACAGAACGCAGCCAGTACCTGGTGTTGCCCCTACCGATCGGCCGGACACAGCGCCGCCAGTGTCCCCGTGGAACTCAGCCTCGGCACCATGCAGAACGGAAACTACCTGGTCGAGTGGTGGGAGGACGGCTTGGTGCTGGCAACGGAGACTGCGATTGCCAGCTCGAATATTCTGTTGCTAGCGCGTGAAGGCCTGGTTTCTGACTGGGCCATAAAGGTGGAGCTCGATCAAGATGTGGATGCTCTTCCCGATCGTTGGGAAAGCGCACACGGTCTCGATTTAGGCAGCAACGATTCTGCAGACGACGCCGATGGGGACGGGCTCAGCAACCTCGACGAATACCTTCACGGAACATCGCCTCGGAACAGTGACAGTGACAGTGACGGTATACCCGATGGTCTAGAGCTGACTGCCGGCACCCGTCCCGACGATGCGGATACCGACGGGGATGGCGTGCCAGATGGCTGGGAGTTGGCGTATGGCCTCTCGAATCTGGACTCGGCAGACGCCGATTACGATGCCGATCTCGATGGTCTGAGCAATGTCCAGGAATTCAAGCGCTCAACCGATCCACAAAACACTGATTCAGATGATGATGGCCTGGACGACGGCACCGAGGTAGCGGCAGGGAATGATCCCCTATTGCCGTGACTCACGGAGAGCCTAGGCGACTCGAACAACCGAACTGCCAAGTGTGCGTTGATGCCGCCAACAGCGGCGCTTGCCCGCAGGGCGGGGGCAGGTAGCGGTGAGTCAGAGGCTGGGGCCCAAGCCCACATTTTGCCATCAGCCGCGCGGCGTCTGCCGGAGTCCTTGCCGCCGCGATCCAGCGCCTGATGCCAAGCCAAAGGCGGCAGTGGTCGATGTCCTTGCGGAACACGTACTTGATGAGCCAGTCCGAGCGGCGAGGCCCTGTGCTGGGCGACTCGCCCGGCACCAACTCCGGTTCAAACTCAAGCGCCAACTGATCGCCCGGCACCGGTGGCGAGCAGTAGGCATCGTGTTCGGACTCGGACCTGCCCGCAATGTCGGCGACGTGTACCGAGCTGGGTGTTGCTAACGGGTAAAAAACCAAAAGGCCATCAGCGTCACGGACGTAGACTCCGTCAATGGCGAGAACATGCGCGTGGACATTGAGCCGCAGGGCGCTGTACCGCAGCAACCGCGCCAGAGTGCGCATCTGCCATGCGTGTGAGCGTGAATCGCTATTGGGAGGCAGTCAGGCTACAACAGATCCGTCGAGCGACCCCATTAGGGAGCCCAATTCGCAAACGACAGCAGAGGAAAGGAAGCTCCAACAGGCGGACATGGCGCGCGCGAGCGATCACTTCGCCGAGAAGGCCGCCGACACCGAGTGGCCGGCGGGAGCCGAGGCACAGCTGAACGAAGCGTTTCTGGAAGAAAACTTCGACGGAACCATGCTCGACAGTGCGAAGTCCGAGTCCAACACTTGTCGCGTGGTGGCCACGCCACCACGCGACAAGTCCAGGCAGCCCCTAGCGAGACACTGTCGAGGAGTAAGCACTCGTGAACGTCGTGTCCTTGGGATTGCCGTTGCCGTCGTAGCAACGGACGTTAGCTCTGCCGCGGTCGTCGCTGTAGGTGGACATGCTTCTAACGTTGCAGTAGTCAGCGCCGGTTCCGTAGGCGTTGACCTTCACGTGACTGGCGCCGTGGAGTCCTTCGGCCAGGCCGGCGAGTTCTTCGAAGATCACGTGGTAGACACCCACGCCGTAGCGTTGAATGAGCACCTTGTCAGTGACGCCCGCTCGCGTGCCGTCGCCTCGATTGACGGCGATGGCCTGGTAGTCGGCAGACGGGTTGTCGGATCTCGAGGTCGCCGCGTTGGCCCAGGCGTAGCCGTAGGAGGGAGCCGCGACCGGCGACTCATACGTGAAGTTGAACATGAAGCGGGTGTCGACAGGAGCGCCTCCGTTTCCGAAGCAGGCCATCCAAACGTACTGGTCACCATCGCTCGGGTACCAAGAGTGCGCCTTGCAGTAGGCGCCGGTCCTGCCGTAGGCCGAAACAGCTACGTTACCGCCCGAGCGCCCCTGGGCCTCAAGCTTGACCCTCTAGGTACCAGTGCCCGATCTCACCAAGGTGTTCGCGCCGCCGGTCGAGTTCCAGCTGTAGTCTATTGGAGGCGTGAAGTTGGTGACCCTACTCGGGCTGCCGTTGCCAAAACCCAAGCAACCACCTTCTTCAGTGCCCGAGCTGACCGTGCGCTTCAGGTACAACGCCGTAAAGTCGCTGTCGACCAGACTTCCATTCGGAGCGGTGCAACGGACCAGCGCCTAGCCCGTCGAGCCGTCAAGGCCAGCGCTACTTACACTACATCGAGCATTCGTGCTATTGTAGGCAGACACCTGAATGTTAGCGCCGAGGGCATCAAATCCGAGCCGGTCGAACTCCACCAAGTAGATCCCCGTCGCGCGGTTTTTCACGCCCCAAGAGTTCCACCTATGCCCGCCCTGGGGCACAGCGATGTTGTCGGAATCGAAAACACGCGACGTGCTGATGAAGCCGGCATCGATTCCCATGTCCACGGGGAAGACCGTACACAAGCTGGAGGCCCGCTACGTCCAAGCGACTCAGTTCTGGGAGGTAGTCGACCGTATCGTCGGTGACCCCATCGCCATTCTGGTCGTGGCAGTAGTTCATGATCGAGAGCGGATCGTAAAACGTCAGGTGCTCCATCTCTGGCCTCACCTGAACCTACGAGTCGTTTGCGAGTGCCGCCGTCGCCACGCAGTTGTGCCCGCGATCGCCGCGGCTGTGTTCATGACCAAAGCCAAGAGCGTGGCCTATTTCGTGCAACGCGCCCCAACCCACCCGGGCAGCATCGCCATTGACCCAGATCTTCACCATACCGGAAGTGATGCCAAAGGGGCTGGAGCCGCCGAAGCCACCGTCAAACAACTTGATGCGGATGACCTCGTCCGGCGGGCTTGAGCCGCAACGACCCCGCCAGTCGAAACTGAGCACGCTATTCGCCTCCCACTGGTCAACAATCAAATTCCGTAGCGTCGTCCGATTGCCAGATTCGTTCGCGAACGGCGTATCCGCGTTCTCGAACCAGCCAGGAACCTCCCAATTGTTCTCCGTCTAAAGTCTCACTGGCGTGCCGTTCGCAAGGCAATCCGGATCCGATAGGTCGACGAGATACTCGTGGGCGGCAAGAGAGAGCTGTCCGGATTGTTGTCCCAGCTCGTCTTCAAGCCAAGCTTCGTCTTCGGAGGTAAAATCTCCGCGGCCAGCGACGGCAACGGAACAAAGGGCGAGGGCAGTGGTTTTGTAGCTTAGTTTCTTGTAGATCATCCGGCATCTCCCGTGGAAAGCAGACGCACCGGGGCGATGCTCTGGCTGGATGAGTCGCGGGGAACCTACAGCAGGCAGAGCACGTGAGATCTCAAGAGACGCTCAGGGTTTTGTCAGTACAACAGCAGTGACAACGACAGCGTTGTGGCGCCATCGCCGAGATGGGTGTAACCCAGGAGGGGTCCTGTGGACTATTGTTCCGATGGGCAGTTTTTTGAGGTCGTGTCGACCCGCTACGAGCACCGCACCGGGACGCTCAGAGTGCGGTGACTTCGACCATTGCAAGGCACCAGCAGTACGCCATCGAGCCCGATGAGTAGGAGGAGCCAAAACCCGACCGCCACTCGCCGCAACGGCGCCTGTTCAGGCCAAAGGGAAGGCGTCGAAGCAGATACTTCTCAAGCCTCGCAACAAGACGAGAAACAGGAGTGAGAGTCCAGTATAGGGCCAGTCGGTCATCACCCGTGTACCCTGCATGAAGGCCTACTGCACCAAAGCGAAGCTGACGGCGACCCAACGAAACCGCCCTGGCTCTACTCACCTTGGTCCGAAATTGCGGACTACTTTTTCAGGCAGCCCGTGCAGCTCCTGATGTGGTCTTCTCCTAGTCGATCGGACTGAGGTCGACGAGGGTCGAACGCGCCATAGCCCCGAAGCGCAAACGCTATCGCCGTCGACGAAACTCTCGCGGTCTGCGGCTGCTATCACCATGCATAGATCGTCTCTACAAAAAGCCTCGGCTTTCAAGATCCAGGCCGTCACCTGCCTGAGAGCCGGAAACTGATCCCTCGCGCGTCACCGAAGCGGCGCACACTGCCCCGAACATGCGGCAAGTCAATTGTCGATAGTGGAGGAGCGAGAAAGGTTGCGGTAAGCGCCCTGCTCAGATCCCCCGCTGAATTCTCTCGGCGTTAGTTGGCAGTCGTCATTGTCGTGCTGACGACGGAAAAGTCCATTTACCAGCAATCGAGAGTTGCCGGCTCCAACTTGATTGTGACGTTCGGCACGTCGTTCCCATGATGTTGAATTCTGAGGCATGGCACAACGTCAATATGTCGCTGGAGCGCTGAAAAGTCTAACTCTGGACAAGCTACTAGGGTGACGGGGGAAAGTGTTTAGCGTGCCGAAACTCACTTCAATGTGAGGACAGGAATTCCCAAGCGCCACCGCCTATCCGTAACAGACTGCTGCGCTCTACCATACCGCCCCCGACCCTTCATAATCCTTCGGTCACCGAGATTTGAATCGCTGTCGCCCGATTCAGGCAGCCGCCTCGGCGTAGCGAGCCAGAAACGCCACGTGGTGCATGGAGAAGCGTTCCAAGGCTTGTTCTAGCTTCTCTTCGTCCGGCAGGAAGGTCATCCGCAAATGCCAAGTGCCCGCCTTCTGGCCAAAGCCAGACCCCGGGACAGCACATATTCCAGCCTCGTTGAGCAACGAGAGGCAGTAGTGCATATCCGGAGCCTTGCCGATTTGCTCGGCTGCAGCGATAGCTGCCTTGGGCAGCGTGATGCGCGGAAATACGTACATAGCCCCCTCCACCGCCGTGCAGCTGACGCCGTCCAGACTGTTGAGCACCTCGACCGTGCGCGCAGCCTTGTGCTTGAGGGAATCGAAGATCTGCTGGCGCTCAGCCTCGAACTGAGAAAAGGACGCGCCCCCTACCTCCGGCGGCCGCAGCATCAAATGCATCATCAGTTGACCATCTAGATTCGGGCACAGTCCGACGCACGCGAGCTTGAACAACTCGGCCTGGACTTCGGGTGCAACCCCACACAGCTCCATGTAGCCCCCCCGACGCCCACATTCACCGATCATTCCTTTGGAGGTGGAATGAAACGACACGAGTTCGAAACCTGCGTACTCAACCCCCATAGAACGCACCACACGCTTCGCTGAGATGAAAGGCTTGCCCGTGGCGTAGACGTTCTCTTGGTAAACTTCGTCCGCCAAGAGCACTAGGCGGTTCCTCTTGCAGAAGGCGACGACACCTTTCAGGGTCTGTTCATCCATCGTCTGGCCCGTCGGATTACCAGGATTAATAATGACCATAGCTCGCGGGTTTAGCCCCCGGGCACGCGACTTCACCAAGGAACGCTCCAGCTCACGGACTGAAAGACTCCAGCCGGCGTCCTCGTCCAGCTCGTAGCCGACCGCCTTGGCGTCCAACATCTCTATCAGCGCCGCGTAGATCGGGTACTGCGGTATTGGAATCAAGATAGCGTCCTGGGGGCTAGCCAACAGGATCTGCAACATCATGGTGATGCCTGCGCTAGCCCCGTTCGTCAGAAAGATGTCGTTCGGAAATGCCGCGTCGCCGTCACGCGTCTCGATGAAGTCAGCCACATCCTTGCGAATCGATAGCAAGCCTTGGCTGTGACTGTAGGCTCCAGTCCCCCCGGGGATTTCGAGAGTCAGCTTCCTCGCGCGCTCGATCACATCGTCAGGAAACAAGGATGCGGTCTTCGGATCGCCCAGCAAGCCAGGACAATCGCAAAGAGCCAATACTTGCCGATAGAAAGTAATCGGCATGCCGCCGACGCTGTGCGGATTTCCGATATTGCAGAACAATACTTCGTCGAAATTACGTTTCTGCCCCAGTTCAAGTTCGTTGGAGATGCGCTCTGCCATCATGGCGAGCTCCCCGCGAACTGCGTAGCGCATTTTTTGGATGCAGGGGTTTATGGTGCTCCGCACCATAATTTTCGCCGGCCCCGCGCCGGACATGGGGAACGTCGAAATACGTGTGCCGACGACCTCGTGCATCACCGCGGTCCATTTCTCGTACGCGGCCTGGTAGCCTGCGGTGGAGTGGTTCCGGTTGGCGCTGGACAGGTTGAGCATGAAGTTCCGGAACTCTTCGTAGTCAATCTCCCCATCGCCGTCGGTATCGATTTCCTTGAGCAGCGCCCGCACTTCGTGTTCCGCCACCTCTTCACCCCAAGAATGGAGCACCTCCTGAAGCTCGGACTCGGAAATCTTGCCCGTGCCATCGAGGTCGAAACGATCAAAGAGCTTGCGACACGGACCGTGATCGCGAGGAGAGGATGCGATCAACGAACGTAATTCGGCGGCGATATCGGGACTGGCCATCCCTTTAGCATACGGCGCTTGGCGGTTCTGCGACAGCGTGCTCGATGGCCCCTCCGCATGGGGCCCACAACAATTATCGTAATGACATCGCAATGACCCAGTATCGTTGATTTATTTGGGTTCAGGGTACAGTCGGCTCCCTCAGTTTCACACTCTTGCGGATTGCGCCTGCCATCCACTCGACGCACGCTCAATTCTTTATCGGGAATGTCCGAAGTCCGCCAGCTCAGTTGTCTAATCTTCGCCCCTCGACTTCTGAGGCACCACTCAAAGGGAGCGCATGACTCAATTCTTACTTCTCATGAAGGGCGACGACTCCAAGAGCGCATTGCCGGAAGACATGCAAGAGCGCATGCAAGCGTAGATGGGCAGATGCAAAAAACTGATGAGAGACGGTGGGATTCGCGCAGGGCAACCGCGCGAACCACGAGGTGCATGGCTCAAGGACAAAGATACCGTCATCACCGATGGGCTGCTGAACGGGTGGATACGGTCGTCGCCCACCCAAACACTTGGGGAAAACTGATTCCTGAGCGCGAGTAGCGTCGACCGCGACTGCGGCTTCATCCCGAGAAGCCACAGCTCGGGTTCCGAGCGAGTCAGCCGAATCAAACGTGGCATATCGATGTAACAATCCTCAAGCTGCTCGATGGAACCAAGGCCCACACCCACGCCGCCATCGACAACTACTCAAGAAAGATCCTCGCGTGGTCCATCGCCGACAAATTTTCTCCAACAAACACCTGCCAGATCATTATCGAAGCTGGCTCACACCTCGAAACGCCGACATCAGCCGACGTCTTCATGGACTCCGTCCTCGAGAATTTGAACGGACGTGTTGACTCGCTATTCGACAACGGTGTGCTCCAGCGAGTGCTCGCCCAGATCGACATCAGGTATTCCAACTCGATGATCGAAACCGGGTTTCGCGCTCTCAAGCACAACTGCTTGTTTTTGCATCAACTCAACGACGCCGTGACGGCCAAACGTCTAGTTGAGTTCTACGTACGCGAGCACAATACGGCCATTCGGAGCAGCGCATTCGGCGGGGAAAGGCCCAACGAAATCTACTTTCGAACTGGCGCTCACGTGCGTCACGAGGTGATGGCGATTCGGCTCAAGGCCAAGCCGACGAGAGTTCAGCGGAACCGCAGCGCTTGCGGAGCGTGCCCGCGGCCTCAGCCACGCGCACGCTCCGATAGAGCCACATGAATGCTTACAGCGAATCGGTGCGGAATTTAGGGTAAATGCAAGTGCACCGCTCGTTCTACAGAAAGTTCATGTTCGCAGTAGCGTTGTCTCCACCGCCCTGAAAATCATAAGCGTAGTATACATTGACAACAGAGTCGTCCCGCTCGTCGACGAGTCTATCGAACTCGTCCGCAACGGAGCTTTGCCACGACCCGTATGCGCCGGCGGATGTGTTTGCGCGTTAAGGTTGGGGCATTTCCTTTCAACGCAGGCCGACGCCCGCAACAGTCTCGTCATTCCGCGATCATACTACGATGGCTCGCCTGAATATTTGCCCAACCCGCGCCGCCACCCCGTTCCCGGCAAACAAGGGCAACGGCAATCCGCGATTGCGCATCGCAGCCCTGCTTAGAATCAGTAGCGCCGCCAGCTCTGTGTTGGGAGGTGAAGCGCAGCGGCTCGCGCGGGCAAGAAGCCATTAGTGAGCCGCTGCCAGCGCGAACCCTTGAACACTTTGTCAATGCGAACGGAGCGTTTGTTCGAAACCGGTACGGGGGGAGGCTTCGTCATCGGCGGCAGGGGGGGCTCGCACCAGACAAAGTTGCTCCGAGCGCGTTTCGAACCCACAATGACGTAGACGCGCCTCGCATGCTCGAGCCTGTCCACCCGGCCCCCGACAACGTTGTCGGGGCAATGGTATCTTGTTTGCGACGACGCTCTGCGGACTCAAATCATGCAAGAAGACAAGCTCAGCGGCGGGTTCGTCCGGGGACGCCGACGGCGTCTAGCTCGCGCAGCGACGGCACTGGTCCTCACCATGAGCACGATAGTGTTTGGCGCCGCCTACAAGGTCGCTTCAGACACCAAAGCCTACCGAGACTTCGTTGAGTCAGAGCCCTTCGAAGTGCTCTACGAGCCACCTTTCAGTCCGATGATTTCTGCAGAACCGGATCTGCATGAGCAGACCCGCAGACGCTGCGAGAGCAAACTCCGTGCGGTCTTAAGCGAACCCGCCTTGCCGGGTGCCCCACGCTTGATGGAAAAACGCCTCGAGATTCTCGCCAGAGTGAAGAGCGAGCCCGCCTTCTTCGTGAGGGAACCTCGACACTCCGACGAGCCGGTGTCGCCCTATGCCAGCGCGCTAAGGAAACGCATGAGCTCCGGGCACCCGTTCACGATGCTGAAACGACTACGGAGTCACTTCCTCAACTTTCACGCAGACGCTAGAGCCACAGTCCTCAAAGAAGGGTACCTGTATGCCGATACCCCCGAAGGCGCCCTCGCGATCATGACACTGCTGAAAGCGCGACACCTCTTCGGTCACGATCGAATCTGGATCCAACGGGGCGCACGACTTCTGTACGCTGTACGAGACGAGACGGGACGTTACCACTATGAAAATGGCGAGGACACCGGCAAACGCGTACGGCTCATGGTCTTCGATCGCCTCGGCAGCGGCTCCCCACCAACGGACGCGCTACACCGAGATCTTCGAGGACTGAGATACCGGCTGCACTTCCGACAGATGCAAATCCGGACAATCACCGAGAACAATATCGTCGCCAACCTGCGCTACGGCAAGTGGTGGGTCCCCACCCTTCTCGCAAGCGACGGGCCACGACTGGAGCTGGACTGCGAAATCGCAAGTCGAAGCATTCAAGCTGCGGTGACCAATTTCCGACAAGACGAAAGGCGTCGGGAACGTTCGTTTCAAGTCGTTCGTCGCGTCATTCTCGAAGAAATTGACGAACGGCTCCCCTTCGATGAACCGCGGCATGAATACGGGCACCAGCTAGATGGCAAGCTTCGAGTCGCGTGGCGAAGCGCGTATCAACGGGGCAAGAAGCGATACAACTTCAACGGTGATCCGTACCTCGTGTTTGACCTCCAGGGCAGACCCTTTGTTCCCCAAGTGTGCATCGATTTTCTGACCGATACGCTGGAACGCGCTAGTGGCACTTGGTGGCGCGATCGGACCCGACCCCCAGCGCGAGACGTCGGTCGATTGGACTTCTCGGCCTACGAGAACCCAGACTTGCTACGCCAGGTTCCGCGCTTCACGGCCCTGGCTCGAGAGCACCCCGAGATGTTCGAAATCTACGAGCCACCTTGGCGCGTTCGGGTCAAGATCGGCCTGCTAAGGCTGTTCATAGACTATCTCATTGCGGAGACCGATCAATACATTCCGGGCGACATCGTACTAATCAAAGGCAAGACCCCGTGGGACCGTCGTCGAGCGCACTACCACTCCTTTTTCATCTACGAGAGCGATCCGCTCACCGGCGTGCCTCTCTACATCGCAGGGAACGCCGGGCGACCGACGCTTCGGGCATGGGAGACGGAATCACGCCGCACACCGCTTCGCTACATCGTAACTCGAATCCGCCCAAGGACTGACTGGCTCGAGTCCATTGTTCGTCCGAACTCTTCGACGGAGCTAGAACCCCCGTCGTTGGGACCCGGTCGTGGCTAAGGATGCCGCCGGAGGTAGTCGCGGATTGTTGTCGGTCCTCTCGGGTTGCCCCCCTCAGTCAGCTTCGGTGCCTGTCCCCTCACAAACGCCGGCTCCGCCGGTCGTGGGGGAGGCAACCATCAGAGCACCTCGCAATACCGGCTACTGGATTGGTGCCGACTGCATACTCGGCTGGCGCAGTGCGCATGCAGCCGTGGTTGTCTCGGCAGATTTCTCTGCACCTGTCTCTAAGGCCTAGAAATAGAGAATGCTAGTGGGGAGACACGCCTCCATGCCGCGAGTTGATGGCTCTTCGGCTCAAGACCAAGCGGACGCCGATTCAGCGGAACCGCAGCGCTTGCGGGGTGTGCCCGCTGAATCGGCAACGCGCACGCTCGGATAGAGCCACATGAACGCTTACAGCGAATCGGTGCGGGATTTGGGGTAAATGCCATTCCACCGCTCGTTGTACAGAAGGTTCATGTTCGCAGCAGCGCTGAGGACAGGAAATCCAAACTCCATCGCGATCGATGGTGGCCGGAGCTACTCCCGACCGTGCCCCCGCCGGCCCTTCACGAGCCCGCGGTCACCGCAGATTCGAATCGCTGGTAAACGACCGCCGACGCAACTTTCCGCGCCGGCACCGGTCACGCTTTGGGGTCCTGGCGCCTAGGTCTTTTGAGCGCACAAAGTGTCCAGACGCCGGACAGACCTAAATGAATCGAATTAGGAAAATGAACAAGCTCATAATACACCTCTGCCACGCACAATCCTGTTCTAGCGTTTGCCTGCCCCTATGCACCACCGGCGGCGCCATTGCCGGCTATCTCGTCGGTCGGCTTGCCGCCCGACGAGGCCCAGAGCTTCGCCCACGCTAAACGGCCGGGCATCAGCGCCTGGCTCTATCTACGTCACCAGCCTCGCCCTGATCACCGCCGCCACCGCCTGCAGCAGCTGCGTGGCAGGGGGAAGCTTGCTTGGGATCGCGTTGGGCCTAATCGTTGTGTCGATCCCCACGGGCCGGCTGACTCGCGTCTCGGTCCAGTTGGCTTGGCTCACTTGTTTGAATCGTCGGTCCCTGGCTCGCTCGTATCCGTGCCCATAAACTCCGGCATGGTCACATGATCGTCGGAGCTAATGTCCTCACGGCCGAGCACCTTGCCGACGGTCATGGCGAGGATCTGTACGTCTCGCAGCAGCGTACGATTGTCCACGTACCAAACGTCGTGGCGGAACTTCTCTTCCCAGGAGATGGCGTTGCGGCCGTTGACCTGAGCCCAACCCGTAATGCCCGGCATCACGTCCATGCGCCGGCGTTGCTCTGGACTGTATCTCTCGAGGTAGCGCATCAACAGAGGCCGCGGCCCAACCAAGCTGAGCTCTCCCCGGGCCACGTTGATGAGAGCGGGTAATTCGTCGATGCTGGCCTCCCGTAGCCAGCGACCCAGCGGCGTGAGCCGGCTCGCATCCGAGTTGTCTTCGCCCTCCACCGGAGAGCGCATGGTGCGGAATTTTAGCATCTCGAAGGGCTCGCCGCGGAGACCGGGGCGCGTCTGCCGAAACAGCACGGGACCGCCGATCTCGACCCGAACCGCCAGTGCCGCGGCGCCCAAGATCGGAGCGGCCAACACCACTCCGGCAGCTCCGATGGCCCGATCGATGGAACTCCTGAGCCGCGACGGGCCGCGCTCGGCACTGCGGTGACTTCGCACGTCATCGACAAATTCCTGCCACGCGCCCGCTGCCTTAGCGATGTCAAAACGTGTAACGGTGATCTCTCGGGCTTCCATTTGAGCGCTCCGGAGCGCCTCGGAATCCGAGGAGAAGCGTTCGATAGCTTGTGCGAGGTGCTGGGGGTTGCCCGGCTGCACGCGTTCACCAAATCTGGATCCTGCCGTCAGCTCACCGAGATCGGTATCCTCCTTGGCCACGGCAACGAGTGCCGTGCTGGCGGCCATGCATCGAACAACCTGAGACGGAACCCCAAAGTCCTGCCCCCCAGCTCCGACCACAACGGAGGCGCGCACGAGCAAACGGGCCGTCTGGAGTTCGGAGAGCTCATCCTCCACGCGGAGGACTCCCCAGGGCAGCTCGCCCAAGACTTGCTCGAAATATTCTCGGCCAAACAAAGCCTTCGTCAGGACCACGCCCAGAGGTCGCCGGCCGGACGCCGAAGCTTTCTCGCCGAGGGCAAGGAGGCCGTCCCGCAGGGTGTTGCGCTCCTCTGCGGTCGCGAACACGCCGACGCACAAGACCACGCAGCGCTCGTCACACCAGCGCTCCAGATCCGTCTGGGCGGACTCGTCGCCCAGGGCGCTGCGCTCAAACTCGGCAGCGTCCGTCGCTGCCTCGATCACGATCCAACGGGCAGGCTCGCCGTAGAGCGCAATCGAGCGCTCTGCCAACCGAGCCCCGCGAAACACCACGCCGTCCGCCATTTCAAAAGATTGCCGACTCGCCCACTCCCGGAAGCGTGCAAAGGCGCTGACCGCCCCCAGCTCGTCCGGCCCCGGTCCGGCGATTTCCGTATCTCCGACCAGCGGGATCACGGCTCGGCCGTGGAGCTTGCGGGTCAGGACCGTCGCGGCGGGCAAAGCGAAGGGCTCGGGCATGGGCACCAGGACTTCGGCGTCGCCGAACTGCGCCTCCATGAACAAGCGCATGGGGATATCCGACCAGAGCCGCGCGCACCCGAGCCAGCTTCGGGCGTCGGCTGCCGGGTTGTCATCGTCCAAGGCCGGTCCATCAAACACTGACACCTCGCTGCGAACCCCGGTCCAGTGCGCCGCCAGTTGCCGCAGAGATCGCACGTGCGACGACGAGGCGAGAGCAATCGAGAACTTCTTGAGCGGCATGCTACTTACTGAGTAGCACAGTCCGCCGCGACAACGCCCTCCCGGCCTTGCTTTCTACAGCGCAGCTTCGCCCCCGAGCCCCCACTTCTTCCAGTTGGCCGCCACGTGCTCTGGCTCGATTTTGCGCGTCAGTCGCTCGGTCGGCATGTGGAACTCCTCGGGCCGCTCGGCGGCCAGGCCGTTCAAGGCAATGTCATCAACAAACACATCGGGCACGTCATCGTCAAAGATGGCCTGCCAGGGGCACTCGGGCTCACACAGCCGACAGCCGAAGTAATTGTCAGGATCGATGAACAGCTGGTATCGCGGTCGATGACGGCGGGAGCTACTCCCGACCGTACCACCCCCGGGCCTTCACGAGCCCGCCGTCACCGCAGATTCGAATCGCTGTCGCCGCTGCGCTAGGGCGACTGTCTAACGGGAGTCCGTGCCTGTAAGACGAGCTGGGCGTGCTGGAACATGATGGCCTGCCCCGTGCGAGTACCCTGCATGCGGTGGGCGCCGTAGGCCAACAGTTGATTGTCGTCGGTGATGATGCTGCCAGGGGCCGCGTATCGAGCTGTGCCGGTCGAATCCAGACTGATATTCGCCCGTACCTCCGCCGCCGTCATATCCCGACCGACCCCTGCCCGGCTGAGTCCCGGCCAATCTCGCGCCAGCGCCACTCCCGGCTCTCCGACCCTACCCACGAGGATCCCCGAAAAATCGACGGGATCCGTCCACAACAGGGTATCTCCGAATACCTCCCGGAAGGTCGCGGCAATCGCCGCCGCATCGTGCAACGAGAGCAAGTGATAGGGCAGCCACTGCGCCACGATCCCCCCGGGGCGCAGCCGAGCTCGCACTAACTCGTAGAACTCCAGCGAGTACAGAGCGTTGACTCCTGCAAAGTTGGGCGGCATCGGCTCGAGAGTCACGACATCGTATTCTCGCTCCGTGCGGCGTAGCCAAGCCCGGCCGTCCATCACCGTGTGTTTCACTCGGGAGTCATCCAGCACACCCTGGTTCGACTCGAAATGATGGGCCAAGTCGAATACCTCACCACTGACATCGACGATGTCGAGGGAACTCGGCCCTTCTTGCCGAACGCCATTCGCCGTTTGGCCGGTTCCAAAACAAATGACGAGGGCATTCTGGGGATCCGGATGTAGCAACATGGGAAGTCTCCCCATCCACGCCATATAATGAGTCGTGATTCCCTGACTGGTAGCCGAGAAGCCATCAATGATCAGCAAACGGTCTCCGGATTCGTCGTCAGCCACAGCGTAGGTCGCGTCGGGCCCGTGTTCGATGGCGATGGTGCGAACAAGAGGATAAGAAAAAGCACCTTGCACTCGTGTATGTCCAGCACCGGATGCGCCAACGATCGCGACAACAAGGCAAGCGGAACACAGGGCCCCAGCGACTCGACGCTGTCGGGCAGGAGTGACGGCGACGCCGGTGAAGGCTGCCAGCCCCGCCAACGCCCAGGCGGTCTGCTCCGGACCGATCGCGGGTAGTATCAACCATGCCGCCGCGAGGGAGCCGATAACACTCGCGGCCGTGTTCACCGCGTACAAGCGCCCCCAGTTGAGTGTGCCCTCATGAGTCTGAAGCAGCCGTGGCAGAGCCACAGCGATGAGTGTCGTGCCGGGTCCGAGGGTCACAAGAGTCGCCCCCAGCCAGGCCGCGTAGGTGGTCCACGGCGAACTTACAAAACTGGCAAAATAGATGTCGAATCGTTCGAGAACCGGGGTGGCCAGCAAAACCAAACCACCGCCGAGTGCCATCGACGGCCCAGCGCTAGCGTCCGAGCGAATCGAATGCGCTAGTCGCGCGCCGAGCGCCAGTGGGATCAACACCGCCACCAACATGATGGCAAAACTTTCGTTGCGACTATGAAAGACCGATTTTAGGGCTCGAAACCACGTGACCTCAAGCCCCAGGATCACAAAGCCACTGACTGCTGCCAGGATCCAAGCGGACGACTTCGGTGTGGAAGCGGCAGGCGCGGGCGCCTCGCTCGATTCAGGCTCAGCCGTAGACGCGTCTGGCGGAGCGAGAAACTGGGTCAACGCTGCGACCATCAAGTTCACAAAACCGAGGGCGATGCCGGTGAGCTCAAGGCCCAGAGCCGGCAACAAGATGAACGTCGAAAAGATCACGCCGATGGCGGCGCCGGCGGTGTTCGTTCCGTAAAGAATCGCGAGAGAGCAGCCTTCCGAACGCCCAATCAGGCCCAACACCGGGATGGTGGCGCCCATCGCCAGAGTAGCCGGACCCAAAATGACGACAATGCCGGCAAGATGTGCTGCGTGAGCGACGCCCGGCGCCGTCGCGTAGATAGTGGAATCGAGGCTCGCAAGACCTTCAAAGCCGATCTGGAGCAGTACGGCGCCAGCTAGACCAATAATGCCTTCCAGCCAGCCATAGAGACGCAGCGGGCGCTCGACCACCCTTCCGTCCAGCCATTTGCCCATGGCCAGCGAACCCACGGCCATTCCGCCCATGGTCGCGACCAGGGTGATCGCAGTCCCCATGGCCGATACGCCGATCGCCAGAGACGCCCGAATTTGCCAGAGGGCTTCCCACGAGAGCGCGGCGACGCCGGAAGTGAGCGCCAACCCATAACAAAGGACCCGCCGGGACTGGGGCGCAGTCATACTGAACTCGTTGAAGCGTGCATAGTCGGTCCGAGAGTAGCTCAGTTTTCTCGGCCGGGAAAATCCCAGAATGATCATCCCAATCTAACCCCCGCCGTCCCGGGCTTGGGGACTGCAGCGCATGGGCGGTGCCAGCCTGGAGTTCATAGGATGGCCCCAACGACGACGAGCCCAGGCGCACAGGAGAGCGTCGATTCCGCCGTCGTGGCTCGCGACTGGAACGGCGCCCGCGAGCTACTGGAGGCCGCAAGACTCCCGAGCCGAACTCGATGCCGCTCGGCTTGCTCTGATGGCCAAAGTGAGGGTTTTGACAGGTGATGCGGAGGGCGGCTCGGTTCGTCGCCAAAGAACCGAAATCTGTGGGGGCCGGGCACGTCATGGCGATCGAGTCCTTCAAGGTACAAGCCAAAGGAGATCTCTCCGGCGCACTCGACCTGGCCACACGCGCGCACGACATTGCCATCGAGGCTGATGATCCTGAGCTCGAATCTGTCGCCCTCTCGCGCCAAGGTCGGCTGCACATACGATTGGGTGACGTCGACGAAGGGCAAGTGCTGCTCGACGAAGCCATGACCATCGTTCAGGACGACCGGGTGCCGCCCATACTGAGCGCTGTGGTTTACTGCACCGTTAGCGACGCCTGCACCGATCTCGCCGACTACGAACGCGCCAACGAGTGGTCCGCCAGCGCGTCGAGCTATTGCGAATCGGGTGCCGTCGGCGGCTTTCCCGGAATTTGCCGTATCCACCGCGCAGAACTCCTACGCATGCGTGGTAGATGGCGTGAAGCCGCCGAAGAAGCCGAGTGTGCCTGCGCTGTTCTCAATAGCTTCGGCATGAACCTCGGAGTCGCCATGGGCGAAGCCGAAGTTGGCATGGTGAAGTTCCGCCTCGGCGATCTGGACGCCGCCGACGAAGCCTTCACCGCTGCTCACCGGAGGACAGGAAATCCAAACTCCATCGCAGTCGATGGTGGCCGGAGCTACTCCCAACTGTACCACCCCCGGCCCTTCACGAGCCCGCGGTCACCGCAGGTTCGAATCGCTGGAGATTGTACAGCTCGTGGTGTAAGGGAGGGGGACTCTAGTTTTCCTTCAACCTTATCGACTCTGGAAGATGGAAGAGATCGAGCTGCTGCCGTGACCGGCTCCACCTCCGAATCTGAGTTTTTTGAGAGGAGCGCGGCGCGGCGCGGCGCGCAGCCCCCTGACAACCAGCGTAAAGGCGCGGAGTCGTAGGCAAATTCGCCTGAGTGCCCAGGTCGACTCGACGCCCAGTGCGGCTTCGCCTCAATCGTGTAGGGACCTGGTAGAGCCCGCCTTGAAAGAGTGAGGCCGTCCTGTGCTTTTCTCGAGCGCGGAGTGCACAATCGCTAGCAAGGTCCGCGCAGACTCGAATACATCCTCTGTGTCCAAGCTCCTTTCCATCCTTTCATTTCACGACCTCAACGTCGATGTCTCGCGCGGTGTGATTCGCGCGGGTTGCGCCATGATGCTCGTGAACGTTTGCGTGCTGTTGTTGGCCACTCCCGCGAGTGCGCCGGTGTTAGCGCGCTTACAATTGCACCTGCACGATAGCGGGTATATCGCGGCCGTCACTTTACTCGTCCTGGGTGGGATCCGGCTGCGGACGCTGATCGGGATACGGCTGAAGTTTTGGACCTCCGTGTTGGTATTGGCGGTCGCTTGGTTCGGCGTTCTATCTGCGATCCTCTTTCAGGATCTTCAAGCATTTACTGAGCGTCAACTGGGTAACTCCGGCAATGCCCTCGCTCTGCACCTAGCTGTCTCGGCGGCGTGTGGAGCGAGCTTTGCCGTCCTGTGGAAGATTGCGATTGCGACCGGTACAACGCGAGTCGCACCGCTGGCAACCATTGCCGCGATCGTTTTGGCGATAGCAAACCATCGCTTGCTGCCTGGAGATTACCCGGGCGTGCACGCGATGGCCGCCTTGTGCGCCGGTTTGGTCTTGGCTGGTGCTCTGTCCGGTTGGCCCGAACGGGGCTTCACACCCCAGCGCCTGCGTCTGCCGACAACCGTGCTGTGGGCAGCCCTCGCTGTGCACGCCGTTGTTGTACGGCCGAGCTCCACGGTCTCTTCACTGCTCGCGCAGCACGAGGGTTCTGTGCTGGCTCCGTTCCTAGACGCGTTTCGGGCTGTCGATACTGGGGATGATCGGCATTTACTGGGTGAAGGGGAGTGGTTCGTACCCCGTGGGACGCTCGAGTCCATCGCTGCGACTCTGCCCCCTATCGTCGGCCAATCGCCCGTCGTGATTTTGGTCACCATCGACGCCTTTCGCGCCGATGGTGACCGATCCCCAACACGCGCGTAGCGTTCCCAATCTGCGCCGGCTTGCCCGCATCTCGACCCAATTTGCCGAAGCTCGGACTAATGGGTCCCAGACTGTGTACTCCCTCACGACGCTATTCGCGGGGACCTACTTCTCCCAGCAATTTTGGTCGAAGGGGGCACCGGACAAGAAGACGAGAGCCACGCCCCGCCTGTTTCCGCACGCCGACAAGACAGTGCATTTTCCAGAGATTTTGAAGAGCGCCGGTATTCCTACCGTATCGTATGCCTCTGCCTCTTGGATGGTCAACTCGGTGGGCGTGATCCGAGGACTCAGCGAAGAGAAGTTCGTCCGGTCCCGGAAGCAGACCTACACCTTGGCACCAGACCTGACCCGTGCCGCGGTCAAGCGGATCGCCTCCCACGGCGAAGGCCCGCTATTCCTCTACCTCCACTATCTCGACCCTCACGCGCCCTGCGACCGCGGTGCCGCGCGCAAGATGAAGAAGCATCCCCCCTTCAACCGCTGCCTCGCAGAGATTGCGTACGTGGACAAGCACATCGGCCGGCTGCGCCGGACTCTTGAAAAGTCCGGCCTTTGGGAGCGTACCGTGTTCATGATTTCCTCCGATCACGGCGAGGCATTCGGCGAACACGGCAATACCCGACACTCCGTTTCACTTTACGACGAACTGATCCACGTGCCGCTTCTGGTCCGCGCGCCTCAAGTCCCAGCCCGAGTCGTGAAAGAGCCCGTGTCCTTGATTGATTTAGGTCCCACCATTTTGGATTTGTTCGGACGCGCGCCCCTCCCACAGTTCCTTGGGCAATCTCTGGTGCCCTTCCTGCGCGGCCAAGATCCAGTCTTGACACGTCCTATCATTGCCGAGGGGCGCCTTAAGAAGTCCTGGATATTCAGAGATGGTTTCAAGCTCATCGTGGACGATCGCGTGAACACCACAGAGCTCTACGATTTGAATTCCGACCCGAAGGAAGATCACAACATCTTCGAAGATCACCCCAGCGCCGCGCAGCGTCTGGGCACCCTGCGCAGGTTCTTTCGCGTGCACGGCATCAAACGCCGTCGCTACAAAGTCCCATTCCGCCGCTAGCGACGTATTCCGCGATCGACCTACGCGTCCGCGAGCTGTGTCCGGACGCCAGCACCACTTCAGTCTCTTGGTGAGTCACCAGGAGTTCATCGACAACTATGAAACCTGTGGTGTCCGAACGCCCGATATTGTTTACGAACTTTCACCGGTGAACCCGAAAGCTGAAACGACACAGAAGGATATCTTTCGCTCTGCAGGCTATAGAATTGTTTACGAGCAAGAAGGCCTCGTGTTGGCGAATACGCCGGGTCACGGCGTCAGGCTGAACCAGTTTATCGGAGCGAGAGACTAGCTCGAGCCTCGGCCCCAATAGCCTAGCCCTTAGTTGCCGCTGATATCGCGCTCGTGCTCTGTAGCTGCCGTTGGCTTGCGCAGGATCAAGAAGCAGTTCGAGGGTTGGACGATGGCTGTCTTTCGAACCACTAGCCCGCCTAGAGAGGTGCGCCTAAACCATTCGCAAGAGCCCTGCATTGCGATAGCTGCCAGTTCTCCCAGACCGCCCGCCTGAACCGCGACCTTTGCAACATTGTCGCAAATGACCACCGGAGCGCCGCCAAGCGGTTCGAGCAACTCGACCTCGAGTCCACAGTTCTCGGCTCCACGGCGTAGGGCGAAATCGGTGTGTCGGCAGTAGTCGTGGGGGCTTTCATGAATCCGATCGAGGAATGGGACGGTCATGATGATCCGCCCGCCGGGGCGAATGATACGCGAGACTTCGCTCCAGAACACGGCAGGCTCCGGCAAATGTTCAAGCACGCTCGACGCCAAAATCGTGTCGCAGGACTCATCTTCGAGAGGAAGCGGGATGGTGAGATTGGCAACGGTATCCACGTGCTGGTTGCCGTGGGCGGAGCCTGGCCAATCGACGCAAACCACTTCGCTCACCAGGTCGCGATAGAATTCGTAGAACGGCACTTTGCCGCATACCAGGTCGAGGAGCCGCCCCTGGACGCGCTGGCGCATGTGTTCGTTGTAGGCGTCGGCCGTAACCGAAGCCACTAGTCGAGAGGAGACGCCAAGCTCTATGGGATCACGGGAGACCTTCAGCGAACCGCTTATGACCTGGTATTTGGTGGGTCGCCACGCCGCGATATTCTTCGCAACTTCGTCTCCGTGTTCATTACGGCGGCTTGGGTCATCGCTTTATTAGCGGTTGTACCAATATTTTGGGAGGCGGCGCGTCGGCAGATCGCTCGACTGTGGGGGCATTTTCGAGGCGCGAGTTTTCGTGGGCGTGCTGAGCTTGTTCACTGGGCGCGAGTGCTGACCCGTCGGGTTCTTCCGGGCTGATCGTTGCCTCCCCGCATCCGAATCAGCGGAAACTGCGGCATTGTGAGGGGCGGAGAACTGCGGCAGGGGCGGTGTGGCGGCCCGCAATCGTCCGGCGTCAAAGAATATGGGCTGGTTTTCGTTGCGCGTCGCAGGCTAAAGAGAGGAGCATGATGTTGAGATCGTTTTGCAACCCAGGCTTGGTGGGGCGCCTGTCGATAGCCATCGCAGTGGGAGCGCCGAGCGTTGCACATACCCAAGAGCCCACTCGCACGCCGCCTCCAACAACCACACTACAGACACCGGGTCCTCCAGCGTTAGGCGCCGCCGATAATCCGCCCGGCGTGAGCTCTGCGCACAGTCTTCGGCGCTCCATCGTAGAGCCATCGGGCGCTGCGCATCCCGCTAAAGAGAGCGCATCAGCAATTTCTGTGACGCCACTGGAAGCTTCATCTGCGAACCAGGTTGAAGCGCTCGCCATAGCAACTAAAGCTCAACCTCGTTCGGATTCGTCAGTCGGCGTGACCGATATCGACATGGGGAGCAGTGGAGCGCCCACGAGTTCGTCTGCCCCGGGAACTAGAGGGCCTGAGGGTCGCGAGCCAGTGGCGACGGGGAAAGAGACAGGAACGGACAGCTCGTGGGCCAGTCAGATTCAGCTTAGCGGTTTCATGGCTCTGTGGCTCAACGCCGGGCGCGATTTTGACACGCCACTGGAGCCAGACAGCAATGTCGTGCGCATCCGCTTTGCGCGGTTGATGGTGAAATCGCCATTGTCCGATCACTTTGGCACCAAGTTGCAGCTGGGATTCGACAACCGCAACCCGCTATTCGACGTTCAGGGCACTTGGAAACGCTATTCGTTCCTTAACGTAAGCGCCGGGCAGTTTCGTCTGCCATTCGGTGCCTCTCTCATGCAACCCGCGTCGGGTCCGGCCATGTGGGACCGTCCCCGTTACGTTTACGCTATGACCAAGGAGGGGATTCGCGACGTCGGCGTGATGCTTCATTCGGGCAAGGGAGGAACTGTAGGCGGTTGGCTTGAGTACGCGCTCGCGGGATTCAACGGTAATGGGCGCGCGCTCAGTGGACGTCCAGCCGAACGTCGCCCGGCCGCGGACCACCTGTACGTCGCGAGACTCGCGCTCAATCCGGGAGTGGCATTCCTTCCTACAAAGGGGCGGCTAACTATCGGCGCTAGCATCGCGCGCTCGGTGGACCCAAGCCTCGTGAACGCTGATGGTACGCCCGACGAGTCGAGCTCAGCGTTTTACTTGGGCAGCGAGTTAACGCCGTTCGATCAAGATCGAACAACTCGGCTACTGGGCGGAGAGCTAGTCTTTTCCGCTTACGATGTGTGGCTGCACATGGAGGCAATGGGCTTGCGTTCTCGACCGGATAGTGGACAGGCGAGGAGCGGCATCGGCTACAGTATTGAGGCTGGCTACAGGTTCTCGGCAATCAATACTCAGCTAGTCGCCCGCATTGAAACTCTAGATCCAGATATCGACGTCTCTGATAACGAAGTCGATGAGACAGGCGTCGGTCTCAACTGCTTCGTCTTGCCGAAGCTGGAACTGTCAGCCTATGGCATCTACTCGCGCTATGAGGCGGAACGGACGAACGCTGAACTGCGCATCAAGACCATCGCGCGATTCTAGTTAAAGCGTCGGCGAGCCGCGGCAGCGGCGAGGGCCGCGCTATTTCTATTGGCCAAGGCCCCCGAATGCGATATTTTTTGAGCTTGTGGAGGAGTCGTCGAAACAGCGGTATCGCGCAGGAATTTCGATCCGCCCCGCGGTGATTTTCGGGCACGACGACGTCGAGGAAAGCGATGCCCCGATCTACGTTTGGACGCCGCAGCCCGATCCCACGGTGAACATCATCACGGAATTTTGTGACACGCTCGACCGGTGGCTTTCGGCCGACTGCTTTTTCTTCCTTGGCATTTGAGACTCCTGAGGAGGATCTTACTCCCCCGAATTGTCTCTTAGCTCAGACCCGATTTCTGTCCGAATTCAGCTGACGGGATACATCGACGAGCACATGAAAACGGAGTTGCCTCTGAGGGCTCTTAAGCGCGCTTTCAATACGAGACAGCCAACGTCCGGCCTCATCCACCACTCAGATAGGGGAAGCCAGGCCAGTACGCGTCACATCGGCACCGTAAGCTGCTTGCGGACTGGGAGGCCATCGCGAGCATGAGCGGCACTGGCAACTGTTACGACAACGCGGTGGCGGAATCGTTCTTTGCAAGCATCAAGAAGGAGCGCATCAGCCACAAATCCTTTGCAACGCGAACTGAAGCGCACGACGCGGTAGCCAAGTACATCGACGGCTTCTACAATCCGTCCCGCTACCAATCGACACTTGGCTACCTCAGCCCAGTGCGCTACCAACAAGAATAGAGGCTCGCGCAGGCGGCCTAATCCTGACATGATCACTGTCCGCTAGAGCGGGACCACTCCATACAGCTGAGGGAGTCTCCGAGCTCCGGGCCATCCGTGCTGAAGAGTCGGAATCCTTGAGGACGTAAGTCCAGAGCTGCATCACCATCCGGAACCGAATGCTACTCCCTACCGTAGCCCGCCGAACTCGACATCAGCGGCGCACGCTTGCGTGAAATCGGCTTCGCTTGACGTGTCAACGGTTAGCGCATATTTGCGTTGCTGCCGGTTGAGGAGCCCGAGCCTCGGCGCGTCGACTCGCTCGAGACCACCTGCGGCGAGCTCGAACAGTGCGCGCTCTACACGTAACCAAGACATGAGCTGACAAGCGCCGGAACGGTCGTCAGTTCCAAAATTCACAGCGGCGGCACACGAGTAGTGCGCCGCCGCCTGGACGTTGGTTTTGCGTGTCGCCTAGTTGGTCACTGGCAGCCCTTTGCCGGAGGGGCCTCGGCTGACGACGGTGAGGCTTTCGGTTGGGGGCGCGAACTCGGTGAGTTTTATGCCGGTCACGGCGGCTTTGTACTCGTCGATGGTCGGAGTGCGACCGAGCATGCTGGAGAGAACGACGACGGGCGTTGAGGCAAGCAAGGACTCGCCCTTCTTGTCTTTGGCGTCTGCCACGACACGGCCCTGGAAGAGACGCGTGGAGGTTGCCATAACCGTATCGCCCTTTTCGGCTTTCTCTTGGTTGCCCATGCAGAGGTTACAGCCCGGGCGCTCGAGGTACATGATGTTCTCGTACTGCTTGCGGGCGGCGTTCTTGGGGGCCGAGTCGTCGAACTCGAAACCGGCGAACTCTTTGAGGATCTCCCAATCGCCTTCGGCTTTGAGCTCGTCCACGATGTTGTAGGTTGGGGGGGCGACGACGAGCGGCGCTTTGAACTCCACCTTGCCCTGTTGCTTTTTTACGTTGCGAAGCATCTGCGCCAGGATTTTCATGTCGCCTTTGTGCACCATGCAGGAACCGACAAATCCCAAGTCGACGGTTTTTTCGCCCTTGTAGAAGCTGAGATCCCGAATCGTGTCGTGGGTGTAGCGCTTGGAGACGTCGTCGTTGTGCACGTCTGGATCGGCGATCATCGGTTCGTCGATCTTGTCGAGATCGACCTCGAATTCGGCGAAGTATTTGGCGTTGTCGTCGGGGGCGAGCGCGGCCTTTTCGCCGGAGCGGATCTCCGTGATGCGCTTGCTGGCCAGATCGACCAAGCTTTGCAGCACCTTCTTTTCGTTGTCCATGCCCTTGTCGATCATGATCTGTATGCGGCCCTTCGCGATTTCCAGAGACTCGATGAGGGTTTCGTTGTCCGAGATGCAGATGGAGGCTTTTGCCTTCATCTCTGCGGTCCAGTCAGTGAAGGTGAAGGCCTGGTCGGCGGCGAGGGTGCCGATGTGCACCTCGATGATGCGCCCCTGGAAGACGTTGTCGCCGCCGAACTTGGCTAGCATTTGAGCCTGGGTGGCGTGCACCACGTCGCGGAAGTCCATGTGGTCCTTCATCTTGCCCTTGAAGGTGACCTTGACCGACTCCGGAATCGGCATCGTGGCCTCACCGGTGGCGAGAGCGAGGGCAACCGTGCCCGAATCGGCACCGAAGGCGACACCCTTGGACATACGAGTGTGGGAGTCGCCGCCGATGATGATGGCCCAATCGTCGATGGTGAGATCGTTGAGCACCTTGTGAATGACGTCGGTCATCGCGTGGTACTTGCCCCCGGGATCGCGGGCGGTGATGAGACCAAAGTCGTTCATGAACTTCATCAAACGCGGGATGTTGGTTTGGGCCTTCTTGTCCCAAACCGAGGCCGTGTGGCAGCCGGACTGGTAAGCTCCGTCCACGATCGGAGAGATGACGGTTGCTGCCATCATCTCGAGCTCCTGAGAGGTCATCAGGCCCGTTGTGTCCTGGGAGCCGACGATGTTTACCTCGACACGGACGTCGGAACCGGCGTGCAGCGTCTCGCCCGGCGCGATGCCGACGGCATTCTTGTTGAAGATCTTTTCGACGGCAGTGAAGCCCTGGCCCTCGTGGTAGATGCCTTTGGAAGGCGCAAACACCGGCGTCAGCTCAACCCCTAGCGCTTTGCTGGCGAAGGTTTGCAGCTTCTTGCCAAAGACCACGGCGTAGGAGCCGCCGGCACGCATGAACTCTTGCTTTTGGGGGGTGAGCGCAGCGGAGATGTCGATGAGCTCTTTGTCGCCCTGGTAGAGCTTCTTTTCTTTGGTGTTGATGGTGAGCACGGTGCCCGTGTCCACGGAGTAGGCTTGTTCGAGCACGGGCACGCCATCGGTATCACGAACCACCTTGCCGTCGCTGTCCAGCTTCTTGACCCAGTTTTTGAGATCGAGACCGATGCCGCCGGTGACGCCAACGGTGGTGAGGAAGATGGGGGAAATCCCGTTGGTGCCCGCGACGACCGGCGCGATGTTGATGAACGGGACGTACTTGCTGGCTTGCTTGCCGAGCCACAGGGCGACGTTGTTGACGCCGGACATACGGGAGGAGCCAACGCCCATGGTACCCTTTTCGGCAATGAGCATCACGCGCTTGTCCGGGTGCTGCTTCTGGAGCGCGACGAGTTCCTTTTGTGCGGTATCATCGATGAGGCACTTGCCGTGTAGCTCGCGGTCTGAACGGGAGTGAGCCTCGCCGCCGGGGGAGAGCAGATCGGTCGAGATGTCGCCTACGCCGGCGACGTAGGTCACCACATCAATGGTTTCGGGAACCGGAGGCAGCTTGGTAAAAAACTCTGCCTCGGCGTAGCTTTCCAAAATCTCCTTGGCGATGCCGCTGCCGCTCTTGAGTGCCTTTTCCAAACGCTCGGTGTCTGCCTCGTAGAGGAAGACCTGGGTCTTGAGGACTGCAGCCGCCTCCTTGGAGAGGGCGGCGTCGTCACCAAAAGTCAGATCGAGCAGGACCTCGATGGAGGGGCCGCCCTTCATGTGGGAGAGCTGCTCAAAGGCGGAGGCCGCTGTGATCTCCGCGATCTTGGCCTCTCCGAGAATGATTTCTTTGAGGAACGCAGCT
The DNA here is from genome assembly GCA_013214025.1 of Polyangiaceae bacterium. Classification (GTDB taxonomy): domain Bacteria; phylum Myxococcota_A; class Polyangia; order Polyangiales; family Polyangiaceae; genus JABSRN01. Next base: position 1,193 of record JABSRN010000076.1, on the reverse strand, counting down.
TTTACGCCGGCGGCGCTGGTAGTGCCCGGGAGCACGTTGAACGTGAAGAAATTGAGGGCCTGCTCTCGATGGGGGCTCGCCGTGTCTTTTACGAGCGCGACGACTTCACTGAGCAGTTCTGCACCATCAATGGGTTTGGCGCTCAGCCCGGCGGTCTTTCGTTCTTCAATTTCGGCGAGGTAACTATCGTAGGCGCTCATGGGTCTTCTCTATTTCTCTGGTGGGTAGCTCAGGAGACAGCGCTCCGGAGTCATCGATCGTCCGACAGCTTGGGCCTGCCGGATGGTTTTGTCGGGTGGTGCCGGCCCCTGCGGCCGCGCGAACAACTTCCGACCCCGTGTATTTAGCGCAAAACTACTATGCGAATAATTGTTTCTTTGCATGGCATACATCAGTAATTTGCATGAGTCATGGACCTCACCCATCTCCGTTCTCTTGTGGCTGTATCTCAGCGCGGCGCCATTGGTGAGGCCGCAGAACAGCTCGGCATATCCCAGCCCGGTCTCACCCGGCGGATCCACCTTTTGGAAGAGGAGCTCGGCGCAGAACTTGTGGAGCGCAGCGGGCGCGGCATCGCTCTGACCGAAATGGGCCGCTTGGTGGTCGAGGAAGGACGAGTTCTCGTAGAGCGCTACGAGCGCATGAAGGAAGAGGTGAAGCGGCACGTGCGCCTCGAGGCGGGGGTCGTGCGAGTTGGCGGCGGGGCGACCGCCGTGAGTTACGTGTTGCCCGAGGCGATCGGCAAGTTTCGCAGAGCGTACCCGGACGTGCGTTTCGATGTACGAGAAGCCGGTTCGCGTGACGTGATCGAAGCCGTGCGGCAGGAGTCGCTGGAGCTAGGGTTGGTCACTCTCGCGACCGACTCCAAACATCCGTCAGATCTCGTTGTGCGAGCCCTCATCCCCGATTCCATCGTGCTGGTTGCTGGGCGCGGGCATCCGCTCGCGGGCAAGCGACAGATCTCCGCTGAAAAGCTCGAAGGGCTCAGTCTTGTTGGGTTCGAGGCAGGCACCGCCATTCGCGATTTGATCGACGCGGCTCTACGAGAAGCCGGCGTGACGATGAAGGTCGTGATGGAGCTGCGCAGTATCGCGGCCATTCTGAAGATGGTGGAGACCACCGGCAGTCTCGCATTTGTGTCCCAGTTGGGCGCTCCCCGCGGTCGTGTCATTCGGGTCCGGGGGCTCAGGGTG
>JABSRN010000075.1 GCA_013214025.1 Polyangiaceae bacterium | reverse complement strand
TCGATTAGCCGCAGTTCTTCTGATCTACCGCGTAGGTTCGTGCCGCCCATGCCACTAGCTCCGGATAGCCGGCTGTCGACCCAACATAAGATTTCGGTTCAGCAGCGAGAGCGCGACAAGCATGGCGTCGTGATCCTACCATTATTGGCGGGCGCATCGTGGTCACCAGTTCACGCGGCGCTCGACAATCATCCACAGTTACACGAACGCCAGGAGCTAGTGCGGGAGACGGTCGCCCGCGGTCACCGCAGCATTCGTACCAGCAGCACCCAAACCAAAACTCCCCCGATCAGAAAACGAGGGAGTTCTTTGGCACGCCCGCCCCGATTCGAACGGGGGACCAACGGCTTAGAAGATCGGTGGTAAGAGGCGACGTAACAAATAGAAATTGCTCCGGTATTCGCCGTTTCCTAGCAGCGATCTTTGGGACAGGGATAGACATAGGTGGACAGGGGTGGACACTTTGCGAAGGAGTCACGCACTTATCCGCGATGGGGGACTGGAAGCCCAAAGCCCCGTCGCTTGCCAGAATAGACGCTCGGCGACCCCTATGCCCATACGAACGCACGACCTCAGGTCAACGTTCATCACAGTAAGCCTTGCCCTAGGAAGGGCAGAAGCGCGTTCCCAGATGCTCTACAAAGGCCAGAACGTACGCAGAGCTTGAGGTCGGGGCACTCACGCCTCTCGACGAAGCCATCGGAGAGTTCAACGAGTGAAGGCTACTCGCTCGGCGCCCGAGTGCGTCATTGACGACCCTCAGAAATCGAGTAGCATCCGCCATTCGATATGGGCAGAGGCACGTCGTTCGTCGTTTGGCTAACAGCCATGGTGACCATAGCTGTCGCCGTCTACGCGTCGTTTGATGGCTACTCCCATTGGACTGTCACTCAGGCCGGCGAGCCCAGCATTGGTATCAGCGACTCCATACCGGGCGAGAACACGAATCCGGGCGAAAAGACGGATCCGAGCGAGAACACGAATCCGGGCGAAAAGACGGATCGCGAAAATGACGCCGAGGGCGACGATGACGCCCAGTGGTCTCCTGGACAATACGTGATGGTTCACGAGAGTCATCATCGCGACAGACGTTCGAGCAAGTACACGATGGCGCGCCGTGACGCCGCCGACAGTGCTCTCTTTCGTCCACCTCGAAGCGTTGAGGTCTAGGTCCCCACCTAGCCCTTCTCTCTTCCTCCGCCAGGCATCCTAATCGCAGCCCTACGAGGCTGCGCCCAGTGGACGCAACGCCCCTTTCAGCATGCGAATCGAGCGTGTTGGCCTCGACGAGCTCGTCGATGGCGGCGGACTCGATTCAGACGCCCGTGCCAGACCTGCGACTCGGTCGCGCAATCACAGCAAGAAACATTTGATGACGAAACTATTTCGCCTTTTCGAGAACTTAAAATCCGATCTACCAGCCTCCGTGGTGGTCTTCTTCGTCGCACTCCCCCTGTGCCTGGGAATAGCGCTTGCCTCCGGAGCACCCTTGATTTCCGGGGTTATCGCCGGGGTCGTAGGCGGTGTCGTCGTGGGAGGGCTGAGTAACTCAGCTCTCGGCGTCGCAGGCCCTGCTGCTGGACTCGCAGTAATCGTGTTGACTGCGATTCAAGATCTGGGGGCATTCAACATCTTCCTTGTTTCCGTCATTCTTGCGGGACTGATCCAAGTAGCACTAGGTTTCGCCAAGGCGGGAGTCATCGCTTACTATTTCCCCTCATCCGTGATCACCGGAATGCTCGCGGGAATTGGGATCATTATCTTCCTCAAGCAGATCCCGCACGCACTCGGCTACGACAACGATCCGGAGGGGGACTTTTCATTTTACCAAGTGGATGGCGAAACCACCTTTTCCGAGTTGGCAACTGCGCTGGATTTGGTCAGTCCGGGACCGTTGGTCATCGCCGTAGTGTCGCTCATCATCCTGATCCTCTGGGAAACACGCTGGTTCAAGAGCCAGAAACTTTTCTCCCTCGTCCCGGGGCCGTTGGTGGCTGTCACCGCCGGCGTGCTATTGAGCCTGGCCTTTCGCGCGACCCCTGAATTCGCGCTCCCACCCGCTCAGCTCGTCAATATTCCAATCGCGGACAGCTTGGCGAGCTTAGTTACGTTCCCTGACTTCTCGGCGTTGAGACTCCCCGCAGTCTATAAGACAGCTATTGTCCTCGCTGTCGTTGCTAGTTTGGAAACGCTTCTTTCTGTAGAGGCAACCGACAAGCTAGATCCGTTGAAGAGGATTACACCTACCAACCAAGAGTTGAAAGCCCAGGGCGTAGGGAACGTCATTTCGGGGCTTCTCGGAGGTCTCCCGCTCACCCAGGTCATTGTTCGTAGTTCAGCGAACATTCAGGCAGGCGCGCAAAGCAAGGCCTCTGCTGTACTGCATGGCCTGCTCCTCATGGTCAGCGCAATAGCACTACCAGCCATCATGAATATGATACCGCTAGCAACGCTCGCGGCGATATTGCTCGTTGTAGGTTACAAGCTCGCCAAACCATCCCTCTTCAGGAGGATGTTCAACGAGGGCCCAGCCCAGTTCGTTCCGTTCGCCGCGACAGTGTTCGGAATCGTCTTCACGGATCTTCTGGTAGGCGTCGGCATTGGTCTGGCTATCGCCATCATCGGCCTTCTCAAAGAGAACTTTCAGCTACCGTTTCAGGTTTACCACTTGCCTGAGGAACGCGGCGAAAGAGTCCGAATCGTCCTGGCGCAACACGTCTCCTTCCTAAACAAGGCGAGTGTACTGCAGTCTTTGAACACCATTCCGAACGACGCGACAGTCGAAATCGATGGCACAAATGCCATCTATGTTCACGCCGATGTAATCGAGATCATCGATGACTTCGTCATTGGAGCTGCGGCAAGAAACATTAAGGTCATGGTCAAGGGTCTAGACCATCACCAAAAGGGGCATCCAAGTGGCGGCGTAGATATCACGGTCACACTCCCTCCCGGTAGCCGGAACTAAGACGATGAGGCTCAGGCGGCGATGACTCCCCAGAGCGCCCTCGCACGCCGTTCGTGAATTCCACCGCGTGCCTACCTCCCCGGGAACCCAGGAACGACGCGATCAGCGAGCTAACGTAGGCGGAACAGGCCCTGGCCGAAAAGCCCCCATCGACCCCAGCATCCCTGAGCCCTCGCGAGCGAAATCGCGTCAGGCGCTGGGGCAGTCACTGTCTCAACGACTGTCCCCGTGTCCCAACGCTGATTCGTAGAAATTGGCACGCCCGCCCCGATGCATTCGCAGCTCCGCTGCGTCGGGTCGCAGGAGCGCCCCGAACATGGTCGTCGCTGTAATGCTCCAGCACGCTGGACCATTACACCTCCGCTCGAACGGGGGTCGAGCAACACCAGGCCGGGCGCACCAAAGAAAAGGGCAGCATCGTTGATGCCGCCCTTTTCTCTGGCACGCCCGCCCCGATTCGAACGGGGGACCAACGGCTTAGAAGGCCGATCGTTGCGTTGAACATGCGTCATGCTAGGCTCCAATATGTCGCAGAAAGCACTTGTTTCTATACTTATTTGTACGAGACATAAGATGCCGCTCTATGACACGGTAGGCCGCATGATAGTACCAGCGTTAGTACCAGCAGACATGCTCGCGTTTCGCCAGGGCTCGGATCGGCCACGGAATGGCTAAGAGGCGCAAGCGAAAACACCCCGGCGTCGTCCTGATTCGGCCAGAGAAGTCTCGACGGATTGGATGGCGGGCCAGGTTCGTGGATCCTGACACGGGCAAGAGCACCAAGATCACGCTCGACCGCGCCTATCGAACTGCTGAGCTTCGCGAAGACTGGGCACGTCGGAAGTCTCGTTCCCTAGACAAGCGCCGGCTGGAGCTAGATGGAGGAGCCCACCGGAAAACCGGGACACTTCTCGCGGTCGCTGTAGAAACGTACTTCGACGAGCACACGCACCTCCGTGAACGCACGGTTCAGACGTATCGGTCTGCGGCGACCAAATTTGTCAGATGGGCCTCTCGAACTCGCGTTCGCTTGGCAGACGACCTCACCGGGCCAAGACTCCTGACGTTCCGCGCTGAACTAATCGGCCAGAAGAAGTCGAGCCCCGAACGGGGCGGCAAGCGCGGTTCAGTCACTAAAGGAGGCAAAGCCAGGTCCGCGGCCACAATCAACCGGGAGTTGCGTAGTGTTGGCACAATCCTCAGCTATTTACGGAAACGAGGTCTGCTCCCGCGGATTTCCATTGATAACCTCAAGGACGGCCTTGAAAAACTCCCGGATAGCGCAGCTCGTGCCGAGTACCGAAAACCCAATGAGCTGAGGGCGCTGCTTGACGCGGCCATCCGACACGACGCTGCGGTCTTCAAGTCGACCCGGGCCGAACATGTGGCAGGGGAAAACCAGGGCAGCACCCCGAAGCATCAGGCGATCGCGCCATTCGTCGCCTTCGTGCTGTTGTCAGGCGTCCGACTCGGCGAGGCCCTCTCTCTTGACTGGAAACAAGTCGACCTTGAGGCCCTAGATGAAGACGGCAGCCGGGTAGGGGAAATCCATCTGAGAAAAGAAGACACTAAGACGAAGCGCCCCCGCACCGTGGGGCTGGAGGTCAGCCCCGCACTTCGCAGAATGTTAGCGGCTATGCGTCTGCAGAATCGCAGCGGATCTGTTTTCGGCCTGACCTCCGGCAGCGCGTACAGCGCAGCAGCCCGCCTCCAAAAAGAGTTTGGCGCGCCCGATGGGATCGGCTGGCAAGTGCTCCGCCGAAGCTGCGGGACTTACTTGACCAACGCAAGCGGGATCTTTGGCGGATCTTCCGCCTACCTTTCGGCGAAGCAGCTTGGCCACTCCGTTCAGGTTGCGGAGCGGCACTACCTTGGCGTGATGCGTGGAATCCGTCGGGACGCGCAAACGCTGGAGGCGGCTATGCAGATCGAAAAGCAGATGGCGAAGATTGTCGCATCAGTGCAAACGCCGCGGTTGAAGCGCTTGGGATAGGCCTGTAGCGGGATCGATAAATGATGACTAAATCTGACAACGACAGACCCTTGAGACCCGGCGAGTTCAACGATGTGCAGCTTCTACGGGATTCGGTTACTAGCCGCTGTTTTGACGAGCTAAGTGCGAGAACTGGACTAGATAAAGACGGGCTGTTCTATGTGATCAGGCCGCTCACTGACTACACCCACCCGCACGGCCCCGCGTCGGAAGACAAAGAGAACACCAAGGCTCGGCGAGACTTCCAAACGATCTTCGACATCCTCAACACCGCCGCCGCGGCCGAGAGTGCCCCACATACCGACCACGCCTGCCACTACTGGCTCCACTGTTTCGCGAGGAAAATAAAGGAGGACGATGCCTTCTCGTGGTTCCTCGACGAAGCGTTCCGCTCAGAGTGGCTGATCAAGCCTCGAAATAAGCGGCAAGCGCTACTGAGCCGGCTAGGTTGGAACTGGAGTGTTACAGCCGACCGAAACACTCTGGCCTATATCAGCATTGTCGTCGGAAACTGGCCCCCCATTCTCGGCACGAGAATCGAGACAGAGTGCATGACCCAGGGTTTCGATGACGCCATCAAGGCAGAGAGAGAGATTCTCCGGACTGAGAACGCCAACCTCCGCAAGTCACGAGAGAAACTCCGGGGCATAGTACCTTAGCGATTGTCAAGGTAACGCGATCGCGGCGGTGGTTTCGCGACAGGTTGTGATGCTCACTGCCACAATCACCACCATGATGACCTACAAACCCTGGATCGACGAGGCGTTGCGCGATGTCCCACCGCTTTCGACAACGCTGGAAGCGATGTCCCTCCTCCGCACATCGCGCCGCAATCTCTACCGAATGGTGGCTCGAGGCAAGATTCGAGCCCTGCGCCCCGAGCGCAGCGGCTCAAGCCGTTTGCTCTTCGCCAAAGCTGAGTTGGCCCGATTTCTTCGCACGCTCGAGACGCCCTGATGGCGCTCTATCACTGCCCCGCCACCATTCTCGTCAAACGAGATGGCAAGACTCATCCTCTGCAGCTCGACCTTGTGGGTATTCTGCACAAGGTACTCTCTCGTCACGTCGAACTGTCGCCTGCCCTGTGCTGGGAGCTGTGCAACGACTTCGCCTCTGCCTTCGAGTCGATCCGCGCCGGGAGCCTATTGCCGACTGCCGCTTGGCGTGATTGCTACTGCCCCGCTTGTTCGAGCCTCCGGAGAATCGAGGAAAGCTGTGCGAGCAGAGGACGCGATGGCAAATGAGGGCAAGGTGCCCAAACGCGGCGAATTCTTCGCGGTCGACAAGCGCTGTTGGCACGCTGCCATTGAAGTTGGGCTGAACCCGGCTGTCGCATATCTGGTGCTTGCATCTTTCTCTGGACGTAATCAGAAAAGCACCGCTGCAAGCTCCGAAGCCGTAAGAAAGCACGCCGCTATTTCATGGCAGCGAGCGAAGCTCGCTATCGCTTCACTCATTTCAGCCGGGCTGCTCATACAAACGAAGGGCGGAAGCAAACCACGCTACACTATCGTCCCTTGGAAGGAATTCGCGAAACTAAGAACCGGCCACAAGCTGGCGGCGCCAGAATGGCTATGGCTCCCGAATAGCCTTGTCTGTGGCGCAGCAGGCGAAGTTCCACCAGTGGCGCGTGTTCGGCAGACTCAGGACAAGATGACCCTTCGACTCTTAGTCGACCTCTATGAGGAGCAGAACCTAGTGGAGGACGGCGGGATCAGTCGCCGGCTATTGTGGCAAGTCTACCGGCGGAAGAAGCTCTGGGAGCGTGGTAGATACGTTGTCTGGGGCTTTTCTGCCGGGGAACTAACGACGGCAAGAGACGGGGTCCTCCTGTACAAGACTCACGGCAAGGAGATCTGGGAGAGGCTCGACCAGCTCGTGAGCCTCGGACTGGTGACGTGGATCCAAATGGTATGGGAAAGCGATTCCGCCGAAGCGGAGCCAATGTTCCCCATCAGCGGCGAGCGCGAAGATGATCTAGGGGCACAAATTGGCCTTGCTGCTTACGAGGCTAGCGAAGCTCTGATGGCCGACGCCGAATGGGAACCGAACTACCACCCGATGGTGCCGTTGCCAAAGCACCTCGGGAACGTCCAACTAATCGGCATTGCCAGGCTCCGATATCGACCCAAGACCAAGCTGACAGGAGCATGGCATGCTCAGCATGAGCAAAACGGCGCAAGGTGGCTTGAAATTTACGAAGCGCTCAGCGAAGGCCGCAGACCTGGGATGCCCACTCAAGCCGACGCCTATGTCTGATGGATCGACATCAAGGTGATATCAAAGTGACTTCAAGGTTTGATCAAGGTGACTTCAATGAAACTAAGAGCAAGCTCACTTTCGAGGAAAGTGGAGTCCCCTGTTGTTTCGTCCAAGACGAACTAATACTAGCCAGTGAGGTGCTGTGACGATGAAAGATCCAAATGACTATTGGCCTGGTATCTTGCCAGCACTCGACACCAAGCCAGCGGGCACAACGCTAGTCGGCCTCGATCACCTAGAGGGCGGATGCACGCTTTACACGCTGAACCCGAGAGAGGCGCAAACCAAACCAGCAGAGCTGATTCGAGTGGCAAGGCTCGGTCATCATCGTGAACCCAGATATTCCTAGACTCAAAACCACCCCGGACGCCGCGACTGCCACGCTATTATATCAATCAACGAAAGGCCACGCCGATGCCCACAACACTCGTAGCCACCGCCGGCCGGAAGACGAGGCTCACAGACGACTTGATCCGAAGCGTCTGCGCGTCCATCGAACGAGGAAACTACGCCGACACGGCGCTGAGAGCACACGGCATCCCACGATCCACGTTCTACGCCTGGCTGCAGCGTGGCCGAAAAGGAGACGAGCCCTACCGTACCCTCGTCGACGCGATCGAAGTGGCTGGCGCAAAAGCTGAGATGACCCTATTGGCGACAGTGGCCGCAGGGGATCCCCTGGCAAACGGCGAGCGAAACACCGCCACCCATGCCCGCTGGATCCTAGAGCGCACACGACACCGAAATTTCGGGAAGGACCAAGCGGCAATGGAGGTAGCAGCTGAGATAAGCGGCTTCCTGGACGTGCTCGAACGCACCATCTCCGAAGACGATTACATCAGGTTCCTAGTGGCCTGGCAGGACGAGACTGTCCGAGGCCAACCCAAACCTTTGTCGCTGCCTAAAGGGGCCTCCTAGCCCCTCTGGAGGCCAGCAACAGCGTCCCCTCACGAGCCCGCGGCCACCGCGAGTTAGAATCGCTGGCGTCGGGGCACGGCACACAGCCATCCTGGGAGGCGGGGGAGTCCTACTCAGCCGTGCCGAGCATACCGGTCCATGTCATCGGCACCGAACTCCTGGACGACCTCGTTGCGGTCGCGGCGAACGGTGGGGGGCACCCGAAGTGCAAGAAGAAAGGACGCGCCTGCTGTCAGAAGACCAGCGTCGACCCGGAGTTCTTCGTGATGGTGTCAGATCTCCACAACCTCGTGCCCTCCATCGGTGAGGGTTCGCCGGTCGAACCATCCCTATGGCGAGACGGCTGAAACCGACGACTACGGAGCCTGTGACTTCGATCTGGTCGACAAGGTGGCTGAGCCGACGGACGCCGTCAGGGGCGACGTGGCGCGGGCGTGGCTATGCATGCACGCTACCTACGGAATGCCGTTGACCGCTGCCGAGGAGAAGATGTTCAAGCGGTGGCACAAGGCAGAGCCTCCGAGCGCCTGGGAGAAGAAGCGAAACGGGTTGATTGAGGCGATTCAGGGGAATCGGAATGTATTGATTGATGGTCGTTAGGGACCGGTCGAGTTGCCCGACGCGAGGATGAACAGCGCTTTCTTCGCCATCAGTTCGACGCCAAGGGAGCCTCCGTCATCGCTAGCCAGCTCGTTGAGAATGCGTTTCGCCTCGTCGCCCTCGCCCGCCGCCTGGCCTCCCCTCATTCCCGGGATCTCGACCGCGCCCAAGAGTGGTGTGTAGCCGTACGCGTGGAAGCCTCTAGCGTGCCCGCGCTGCTCGCTCCCGATGGCTCGGACGTCAGAACGTGGGAGCGTGCACAGCGGCGCCTAGCAGACGTGGACCACGTCGTGCCAGCGGTATCATGAATACTTGCGCGTCGCAGCACAGGCAATAGGAGAAGTGAACTGGATACCGCCAGCGTTATTCGCATGTAGCCACCAGCTTATCGCTGATGGCTACATGCTGAGGGCCTGAGTTCTCCTAAGGGGCTTCGCAGATGTAGGGCTGATTATTGCTACAGGAAACGTCGTTCCACTCGCCGGTAGAAATCAGCATCTCGGCGCAGTTCTCACTGGCGCTGCTGGACCACCACCACCAGCCGCCGCCGCCACTGTTATTCGGCTCACCAGCATCCCAATGCGTATAGAGGCCAGCTACAGCTGAGCCGTCTTCGTCGCCTTGCCAAAACTGCGTGCCATCCGTCCAGCTCCAGGCGCCCTCCTGGGCCGAATCTGAGCCACCCAGCCAGGCACTCTGACTCAGCCTCACATGAACGAATGCATTCTCTTCCGAATCATCGATCGTCACCAGCGTCAGCCCCTGCGCAGCGCAACTGGCCTGTGCATCGTCATGCTCAAGGTCGCCGGCGCAGAACCAATAGTCGGCCCCGTCACGACTCGCGAAAACACAGTCAGCCGCTGGCGCAGACGAGCTAGCTGTTGGCCCTTGCACGTCCGAGCGTGTCTCGCAGACGAATGTCTTCACGTCGCTGCATTCCGCGTCGTTCCACCTGCCGTCAGCCTGCATCTCTGCACAGTCCTCGACCCCACTGCTGAACCAGCCGCCGCCGCTGTTGCTGGGCTGATCGGCATCCCAGTTGCTGTACAGACCGTCGATGGGCTCACCGGGATTGCTGAAGCCACTGAGAATGCCGCCGCCGCTGATGATGCCGTTGCAGCCAAAAATGCTATCGCAGCTCTCGCTCCAAAAGGCTGTGCCATCGGACCACTGCCAAATCTCATCATCAACGATCTCACTTGCCCCGATCCAGGTGCCTCCGCTGATGTTCGCCTTGATGAACAGGTTCTCGGAGGGATCGTCGATGCGCACGAGATCCATACCCACAAGATCACAAGTGTCGCGAGCCGATTCCCAAGCCATTTCTAGTGTGGAGAACCAGTACTCCCGCTCACCATCGAAGTATGCTGTCGCGCCGATCGAGTCCGGTACGGGGGTTGTGATATTGGGGATGTTCGCGTCGGTCGGATCGGGGTCAACGCTATCGGCAGTATCGTCACCGTCCGCGTCATCGTCGCATATATCGAGTCGGCCATCGCCATCGGTATCGCCCGCTGGTTCGTCGACGTTCAAGATGCCATCGTGATCGGCATCTTCGTTGTCGCTCGACACGCAAGAGGCGAGCGTCGACGTGTCATAGAAGAACTGAGTGCTCGCTTTGCGAGTGAACCCGTCCACGTCCACGTTGTTGGTAGGGATTGGATCTTGGCTGGTACCAGCGAATAGGGACTCCCCCGGGTGAACGCCTGCGCCGTCCACGACTACACAAGAAACGTAGACCTTGTAAGTACTGCGCCCGTTCAATGAGGAGGGGGCGACGCTCGCCTTGTATTCGCCATTCTCACTAACCGCGGCGAAGTTCAACGGGAACGTAGAACCATCCAGGCGCTCAACGTAGCCATCGATGTCGACCCCACTGGTCAGCACGTTCCCGAGCGTGGACGCAAAGGCAGTAACTGTTACTGAGTCACCATCCGCTACGACGCGAGTATTCGTCGATACGAAGCAGTCCGGTCCTGCGTGTTCAATATGGGCCGTGACGAAGCTCGTCTGTATCGGATGAATGTCGGTCCCTTGAATTTGCACTTCCCATGTGCCCTGGGCAGGAGCTTCGATCGTATACAGCTTAAAAAACTCATCCACCAAGAGGTTGCAATCCGCACACTCTGTGCCGTCCGGACGTCGAACGAGAACAGCTGGTCCCCAGTCCGCAGCGGGCATATCGCGCACAGAAATCAGGAGATTGAGTTTCTCAGCACCTAGCTCAACATCGAATTCGAACACCTCATACTCGGGAAGTGTGGGGTCCGTCTGCGCATGTGCCATCTTGGACGTCCAGACGAGGTCACCGATCACCGTGAATGCCCGATCGACAACATCAATGGCGTTGTCGAGGAACCCCATTATGGGCGGGATCCGTTCGACCCCGGAGACCATTCGGTCCATCGCCAAAGTTTCACCCCGAGTCCCAGCGTAGGCGCCCAGGAATACCGAAGGCAGCTCAGCGCTTCGGTCTGCACCGAGAATGTCACCACTGCGCTCGCCTACCATTCCGCTGAACACCGCTCTGTCCGCTCCACTGCCCACGGGCACGCCGATAATCGTGACCCCGTCGCTCGCCAGTTCCGTAGCGACGTCCACCGGGTCGGGGAGAGACGGATCACTACTCCAGCGCCATCCTGCTGGCGGATTGTTCTCCCCGTCCGACATGAACACGATAGCTTTCGCGTTCGTCGATGCCATGTCTAGCATATCTGAAGCCTGGAGCAGAGCAGCGGACATAGCCGTCATGCCGTCTGCTTCCAGTTCGTCGACAGCGGTATTGAAATCGTTTACCGTGGCCTGCTCGGCACCGATGCCAATCTCCTTCAGGGGCATATCAGTTCTTGCTTCGCTGGAGAACGATACCAAACCTAACTTAACTCCGTTATTCGCATTGAGGCCGGCGTACAGCCGCGCCGCCGCCTGGGCGAACTCAAGGCGGGTCTCGTTCCCGCAAGTGGAGCAGGCGTCCTTGGCTGTCATGCTTCCCGAGACATCCATCACCAACACGACCTGATCGGGGAACGTAAGACCATCAGCGATGAACTCCATGGGAGTAACCACGCCGTTCGCGTCAGCGGAGCCACCACAATCGAGGGCGGTGGGCGTGGCCGGATCAGGGAGTCCAGTAGGCGGGACGAACGCCACGCCTAGGTCGGTCAATCGCCGCTGGAGTCGCACCCAATCGGAGTCGTCTGCCACCGAACTGGCGGCCGCTCGGGTCCCCTCCCAACTACGAGTATCGCTGTTCCAGATTCCCTGGCACCAGCTCTCGTCGCCGCAAACCCCGCGCTGGCGCGACATCGATGCGCTGTGGAACAGCTCACTGAGGCCTGGTCCCCACGGAACTGCTGCCTCAACGAACATATAGGGGCTAGACTCAGCTGGATCTTGAATCCCAGACGCTTCTAAGCCTCCCAAAACGAGGTCCAGGGTGATTGCGGTAGCCTGCCCGCCATCGTTGTGTGGGCTGAACGACCCCGTCGACGTGGTTTGCCCCTCGGCTCCGTTCGTCAACTCACCGAAAGGTTGGACCGGGTTGATGACTGTCCCACCAATGACGATTTTGGGGAATTCATTCGTTACTAGACTTCTGCCGTCGCTGTCTACTTCTTCGCCGTTGATCTTGATAAGCGGCCCATGGGCGAAGGGGGTGGCTCGATCCTCCTCGTACTCCAAGTTGAAACGCGCGACCTCTTGCAGCTCGCCCGCGGTTCCCCCGAACGCGCCCGCGTGTACGGCAAACATGAGCGTATAATGTGTACGACCGTACCTTGCGAAATAGACAGACAGGCGGCGGACGGACTCCCCACTCAATTCCAAAACCCCCGTCAGCTTCCCCAGGTTGTCGATGAGCCGTATGTTCCTTGAGTACAATGAATCAGCCTCCGCAGTGGCGAAGCTGGTGGTGTCAAACACAGGTAGAGACGTGCAGCCACCCTGGTTGAGAGTACAGTTGCCGCTACATCCGGGACTGTCCCACATCATTCCCAAATCAGCACACGTTGCGCCTCCCAGATCGCTCCGGTCACACTCTTCGCCGACGTCCACCACGCCATTGCCACAGGTCCCGCCGGTATGGATGCAGGTCGACTTCGAATACCCGCAAGAAGTGTAACTGCAATTAAGGGTAAGTGACTCGAAATCTCCGAACTCGTCACAATTTACTGAATCTCCAGGCTCACATTGCTCGCCTGGGTCAAGGATGCCGTTTCCGCAGGTGGTTGTGAATATTCTCCTCTCCCCATTAATCGCTCCGACCAGTCGAAGGGTATCTGGGATTGATCCGGTTTTGTGGACTGCCGGAAATGAGAGACAATGGAGACCGGAGTCCACATGGGAACGAAGAAGCGAAGAAAGTTTACACCTGAGTTCAAGGCTGAGGCCGTCGAACTGATGCGGTCGAGCGACAAGCCGATTGCCCAACTGGCGGAGGA
>JABSRN010000074.1 GCA_013214025.1 Polyangiaceae bacterium | reverse complement strand
TAAATCCTCGCAAACGCATGTGTATGTTTCGCCGGGAGCGACGGCTGATGTCCAGCTGTACCTCCCCTTCGTAGCGAGACACGTGATAACCCAAGAAGTCGAAACCTTCTTCTCGGGTATCTACCACCTTCGTTTTTGTTGAATGTAGTGCCAGACCCAAACGGGTCATGTGAAGTGGACCCCACTCTTTAGACCATTATCGGGTGTCGCTAAGGTGGAACCTGTTCGCTGTTGTTGAATTCAATACCATCACGCCGCGACCGACGCGAGCCCGCGGTCACCGCAGATTCGAATCGCTGGCAAGCCGGCCAGTTCTCTGCCCTGAGCCGTCGTACCCGTATGGGTGCTTCGCGAGAGCGCAGAAAACTGCTCTTAGCTCTTCCTTTTCAGTGCGCCGTGGGCTTTAGCGAGTGGGATCGACGTGGACTCGGTTGACGTGTGGATCGTACTTCCCGCTGAGCTCTGAGGCGGCGGCCTCCGGCTTCGCCGGCGCATACATGAGCGGAAACAAGCTGTAGGTGACCTGAAACATCAGGCGGGAGCGACGTCGGACAGGCAAACCCTTGTGGAGGCCGTAGGTGTTCTCCAAAATGGCGGTGCCGGCAGGTCCGGTGAATCTCTTTTCAGCCTGCTCGCCGTATACCGCACACACTTCCTGGTCCGAGTATCGCCGCTGTCCGCGAAACGCCAAGCCGCGGTGGTGGTGGGACTTCGGGATGTAAACGTGAGGGCCGGTGTCCTTGTTGACGTCGGTCAGATAGACGAACAACTTGAGAGCCCTTGGGACTTAGCGCCGGGCGTTTGGAAGAAGTGCCAAGAGAGCCTCGAACCGATCGTTCTTCTGAAATACACCATCAACGTCGGAGACCCTGGAAAGGCGTGCCTTGTCTCCAGTGACCACAATGATCCGAGCACCAGGATGATGGTTGCGTATAGGGGCCAGTAGTGCGGAGCCCGATGTGCCGTCGAGGTTCCAGTCCAATAGCACGACATCATAGGTGGGCTCATCAAACAAACATTGCTGCCCTTGCTCCACCGTGCTGGCCCCCTCCACGAGAAACCCTTCGTCTTCGAGCAAGGCGGAGAGCGTGAGCCGGTTCGCCTCGTCATCGTCTATCAACAGCAAGCGCGACGCTGAATTGACCATCAATCCTGTTGTGTCTTGTTAGGATGGCTGGGCAACAGAAACTCTGCGGTGAGCCGAGAAGCAATGGCGTCGTCAGCCTCATCGAGTTGCTCAATAATGAGTTCGAAGAAACGCTTCACTCGTGGCTCGTCATCGGGCAAACCGACGCGCTCGGCCTTGCGTTGGATGTAGAAGGCTGCGTTTCGGATGGCGGTCAAACGATTGCGCAAATCGTGGCGCAAATCGCGGGTCAACTGCTCAGGTGACGGTTGGGGGGGGGACGCTTTCATTAGTTTTGGATTCCGCGGGCACTAGCGATCGCTGCAACGAGGACCGAGGGGTCGACGGGCTTGCGTAAGCAGCGAGAAGCGCCTGCTGCGACAGCCTCGCGCATGAGCTGTTCGTTGTTGGAGGCGCCCGAGAAAGCGATGACGCAAACCGACGGGGCCTCGCTTGTTAGCCATCGGGTGAGCTCGACACCGGACATGTCCGGCATGGAAAGATCCGTGATGCAGACATCGATGCTGCGCTTCCGTACCATTTCGGTCGCGGAGTTACCGTCAAAGCTTACCTCCGCACGGACCCCCACTGCTCTCAGTGCCTCAGCTGTCGTGGTTGCCACCGTTTCCATGTCGTCAACAACGAGCACAACCGGCCTCTTGAGGGCGCGGCGAAGGACTGCGAGGATCTTGTCGATATCGAATGGCTTGTACACCACCGCGAAGACCCCGGCATGGATGGCCTTTTGGATCGTTTCATCGGCGCTGAACGCGGTCATTAGCAAGACTGGTATCTCGGGGATCGTCTTCTTCAGTTCTAAGAATAGTTCGACTCCACTCATGCCGGGCATCCGGATGTCTGAGAGTACCAAGTCAACGCTCTCAGCCTTTAAGATTTCAAGAGCGTGCGAACCACTCTCAGCCTCGATGACGGTGAAGCCCTCGAGTTCCAAGTTCGCTGCGAGGGTGAATCGAAGCGATTCTTCGTCATCAACGATAAGAATGCGTTTCGTATTCACGACGCCCCGCCCGTTGAGCGTGGGGGGAGCTGAATCGTGAACATACAGCCCTGACCCTCAGTGCTGTCGACATCGATACTTCCCTCATGGCGCTCAATCATGCTCGAAGTGAGCGCGAGCCCCAGACCTGTCCCCTTCACCTTTGTTGAAAAAAGGGGCTCAAAAATCTTGTCAATGATGTCTGGTGCGATGCCTCCTCCGTTGTCGCTAATGATGATTTGCCAGCCTTGCCGCTCTGTTGTCTTGGCTGCGACCCGGACTTCCCCAGTTGATTCTGGCTTGTAGGCTTCGGAAGCGTTTTGTATAATGTTAATAAGTACCTGTCGAAACTGGTCTCGGTCGACATCCGGGATCGGGAGGCTTTCCGGGACGTCATTGACGAGCGTGACTCCATCTCGCGGTGGGACAAGGCTCATCGACTCTTCTACCAATGGCTTGAGCGGGCACGGGGCAAGGTCTGGCTCGCGGGGACGGGAGAACTCAAGCAGATCATTGATAATCTTTGAGCTCACGTCGAGCTCCCGCGTGATGATGGCGAAAAACTGGACCAGTTTTGGATCGAGTGGAGCAAGCTCCTCTCCGTTGAGCTTACGCTCGATGTAGGTGTGCGCGTTGCGGATCGCGCCGAGCGGATTGCGAAGCTCGTGTCCAACGCTCGCAGCGAGTGTTCCAATCGCTGCCAGTTTCTCCATTTTCCCGGCAGAATCGATGGCGTCCTCAAGCGCGACTTGCTGCTCGCAATGTGAGTGGAGCTCCCTGTAGGAGTACACGCATTGGTACAGCAGGAACCCATCGAGAAACATGACCCACCCTGCGTGCTCCAAGAAGCGCCACCACTCCGGGTTGAGGACCCCGTAGACGGATTCTGGCCAGTACAAGCCGCGAGCGAAATGATCAAGAGCGACCACAAGCGTCGCTGGGATCAAGATCTTAATATCGCGATAGAATGCGAGGAGAGAGAGCGAAACAAAAACATGGAAGTGCGTCTCGATCCGGCCACCGCTAAGATGGATCAGTAATGCCGACCAAAGCACCTGAGCGATCGCCAGCACGTATCGGGTGAGCTGACTGCCCGGGGCTCGGTACACCAGAAACACCGGCAAGCTCGTGATAGCGCCGCCGACGAAGATCGCTGCAAACACATGGCTGTGGAGGACAGCCTCTTTTCCGGCCCAGGCGAGTGGTGAGATGAGGAAGGCGATGGCGATTCCGGCAATCCACTGGGCAATCATCAGCCGCGCGAGGAGGTTGTCAACCTTAACCACCATCCCGAGATAGCGCTCATCAAACAGCTTCGTGATGCGCAAGGCCGATGATCGGCTGGGCAGCTCTATCGGGGCTTTCGTAATTATCTGGCGTTGCCGCATAACATCCTCTCAATATGGATGTCTAGCCCGCAAGGGCAGCAGCCGTCAGCCGTAACAACCAAGATTCACTACTCACTTCGTCGTTCAGCGCACAGCCGTAAACGGCGCTGGTGTCTCGCTCTGCGGAGCCTTGGGTGACGTAGTGAACAACACGCCGTCGCCCAACGTTGTCCCCTTGGTGCGATCGCGTCGGGGTGATCCCGCCGCTGAACATCAACGCGCCTTGCCGATCGTAGAGGTACACTTGGCCGGAAGTGTACGCACCGAACTTTTTGGATTCGACTCCCCCCTCATCGGCGATGACTTGAACCCCGTCGAGAATCGACGCGCTCCGCCACAGATCAGTTTGCTCCCAGTTCTTCCCCACACCTTGGGGTTTGACGAACAGCACGTAACCCTCGACTTGCCCCTGTAGCCTCGACATGAGCCAAGATAGCTCTGAGATGCTAGCGCGAGTGCACGGGCAACGGGGATGTGCGACTAACACGATTGTGCTCTTGCCCTCGCTCAGTCGAAGCTGGGTGGATGCGGGCCAGATCTCGGGCGGCTGGGCAGCCGCTCCCGGAGTGAGGGAGTACGCGAAGAGCATACCCATACCGACGGCCACCGCTCCCAGCCACAACGGCAGCAGCCACAAGTATTGGCGTCGCTCCGTGCGACTTATTGTCGCCGACACGGTGTCCTGATCAACGTGGCTCACGCAACGTTCCACCATAGCACCCTTCAATCGCGCCTACCGCGCGTTTCATCTGAGCGAAAGTCGCGGCACGTCGGATGGCACTGATCAGGTCGTCCGCTCGGTAAGGCTTGAGCAGCACGCTGATTGGGATCGAATGCGGGGATTCCTGGCGCTCTCGGTCGAATTCGAGATAGTGCCCGGTTACGATCACGGCGCCGATCATAAGGTGGTGCTGTTCGATAGCGCTGACCAGCTCCAGCCCGCTCATGCCCGGCATTTGGTAGTCCGTGCAGAGCACGTCATAGTCATTGTGTAGAAGGCGCTTGAAAGCCTCGGTAGAGCTGCTGCACGCCTCTACCTCGAAGCCGTCTTCGAGGATGGCCATGACGGTCTCCAGGACCAAAGGTTCGTCATCTACCACCAGCACCCGCAGCAAGGTCAGGCCGTCTTTATCGGCAGAGTTTTGCGTGGTTGACATGGCTTAATGAACTCACATTATGGCAGGGTTTTGTCGCAGTGCCGGTTATTTCCGCCCAGGGGTGCCTCACTCTGGAACTAGTGAGTATGGCACTAGGCCCAGAGTGAGGAACTGGGGACTTTTTGCTTCCCGACTTGGACTGGAGGTGCGGGTTTCGTCTCTGAATGGCAGGTTTCGGAGCTCGTGTGCACGACTCAGGGGCAATCTGCCGTCGGTCAAACAGATGGTCGATCGGTCGCCGGCAAGCGATGCCCCACCCCCGCTTGAGAGGTCTCAGACAGAATGGGTCGCCACGCGCGACGGGGGGTCGCTTTCCAGGTGAACGACCGTATCGAGTATGCGACCGCCGATGCGGGAGGGGCAGAAGCGGCGGTTGGCTGACACTAATTCGGAGAGCCCCGCCTAAGCGCAGCCTCCCGTTGGCACCGCGCGGCTCAGCTCTCACGCCCCAAGCCGCGGCCCCGGAGTTGCCAACATAGACGCGCGCTAAGCCCCCTGCCCGTGGTGGCTGTACTATGAAGGCATACATGGCACCACTTGGGCTTTTGGGAACCTCACGTGGAGGCTCAGTTGCCCTCGGCGGAGGAACCAGTCAACATTAGAGAGACGCGCCTGGGGACGGCGCAAGGCGCCGCGGCATCGTCTCGGCTCTAGAAAGCAACAGCTGGATGCATCGGAATCTGCGAATTATCGTTCTTATTCTTTTGTGGCTCCAGCTAAGCGGCTGCAGCTGTAACGACGCGACCACTGACACCAGCCCCGCTCCCCATACGCATCCCGATGCAAAGGTCGTGGACGTCGATGCCGGCGGCACTCTGTGCGGCCCAGCCACGACAAACTGCGACGGCGCGTGTGTGAACACCCAGACCGATCTGAGCCACTGTGGACAGTGCCGCAACTCTTGCCCCGCAGGAGAAGTCTGTAGCGCCGGAGTCTGCGCCCTCAACTGTCAAGCGGGGATCACCGTGTGCAACAACATCTGCACCAACACCCAGAGCGACCTGGCCCATTGTGGCGGGTGCAATGGGCCCTGCGAAGCCGGGCAAGTGTGTAGCGCCGGACTTTGCGCCGTTAGCTGCCAAGGCGATCTCACCGAATGCAGCGGGCAGTGCGTGAACACGGACACGGATCTGTCCCATTGCGGGGAGTGCGGTGAGCCCTGCACAGACCAATTTTGTAGCGCGGGCTCCTGTTCGTCCGTTTGCTCAGAGGGGCAGAGCGAATGCAGCAACACCTGCGTCGACACCGAGACCGATCTGTCTCACTGCGGCGAGTGCAACGCCCCCTGCGCCCCCGGGCAGGGGTGTAGCGGCGGCAGTTGCGCGCTTAGCTGCCAGGCCAGCCTAACGGACTGCAGCGACACCTGCGTCAACACCCAAACCGACTTGGCTCACTGCGGCGAATGCAACGCTCCCTGCGCCCCCGGGCAGGTGTGTAGCGGCGGCTCTTGCGCCCTCAGCTGTCAGTCCGGGCTTGAGGATTGCGCTGGCACCTGCGTCAATTCCCAAACCGACATCAGTCACTGCGGCGGCTGCAACGCACCCTGCGTGCCGGGAGAAATCTGCAGCAACGGCTCCTGCGAGCTACGTTGCCAAGCGAGCCTCGACGAATGCAGCGGCACTTGTGTCAACACCCAAAGCGATCTGGCTCACTGCGGTGGCTGCCAGGCACCGTGTGCGCCGGGACAAGTTTGCAATGGCGGGTCCTGCGAGCTGAGCTGCCAGGCGGGGCTGGCGGAGTGCAACAATACTTGTACCAATACCCAAACCGCTATTGCTCACTGCGGCGGCTGCAACTCGCCCTGCGGACCGGGCGAAATCTGTAGCTCGGGGTTGTGCGCCGTGAGCTGTCAGCTGGGCCTCAGCCAGTGCAGCGGACTTTGCGTGAATACCAATAACAATCCGTTCCACTGTGGCGGATGCGGCAGCCCCTGCACCGACGAATTCTGCAACGACGGCGAGTGTGTGTCCGCTTGTTCTGCCGGGCAGAGCGTCTGCAACAACACCTGCGCCGACACCCAGACCGATCTGGCCCACTGCGGGGGCTGTGGTAACCCCTGTGGCCCCGGAGAGATCTGCACCAGCGGTAGCTGCACGCTGAGCTGCCGGCCAAGCCTCACGGATTGCGCTGGCACTTGCGTCAACACCCAAACCGACTTGGCTCACTGCGGCGGATGCTCCGCTCCCTGCGATCCCGGCGAGGTGTGCAGCAACGGCTCCTGCGCCGTCAGCTGCCAGACCGGACTCAGCGAATGCAGCAGTACCTGCGTCAACACTCAAACCGACATCGCCCACTGCGGCGGATGCTCCGCCCCCTGCGTCGCCGGCGAAGTGTGTAGCAATGGCTCCTGCGCCACCAGTTGCCAGCTGGGGCTCACCACCTGCAGCGGTACCTGCGTCAATACCGATACCGACTTGGCTCACTGCGGCGACTGCTCCGCTCCTTGCGCAGCGGGAAAGGTGTGCAACAACGGCTCCTGCGCACTCAGTTGCCAAGCAGGACTGACGGAGTGCATCGCGACCTGTGTTGACACCGACACCGACGAAGCCCATTGCGGCGGATGCACCGCTCCTTGCAACGCCGGAGAAATCTGTAGCGGCGGCACCTGCAGTCTCAG
>JABSRN010000073.1 GCA_013214025.1 Polyangiaceae bacterium | reverse complement strand
CGGCGGTCGCCGGCGGTCGCCGCCGGGCGTCGCCCTCGCCCCCACCCGGCTTCGATCCAACAGAACGCCCCGACCCGGATCTCGGACCACCGCCGTGGATCGATTGCAGGACGCTGTTCGGACGTCTGGTTCAGCGATCCATTAGGCGGCGCGCTAAACGCTCGATTCGCCGCTGCCGTAAGGCCGCGTTAGGACTTCGAGGAGATGGCCGTTGGGATCCTCGAAGTAGACACCTCGCCCACCGTCGTTTCTGTTGATCTCGCCCAGACGTTGCTTGAAGGGGTCGGCCCAGTAGTCGAGGCCACCGGCGCGAATGCGTTCGAAGATCGGATCGAAGTCTTCCTCGTCGATCAGGAAAGCGTAGTGCTGGGGAGAGACAGCCGTTGTACCCACTTCAAGGAAGTCGAGCGACACGCCGTTGCCGAGTTCCACCACCAGGAAATGACCGAAAGGACTTGCTGGCGGCAAACCCAGAATGCCGGTGAGGAAGGTTGAGGACTCCGTCTTGTCGTGGGAGTGGACGAGGGTGTGGTTGAAACGGATGCTCATCGGAATCCTCCCGAACGTCCGAGGCCCGAGCCCAGCGCATACTACCAGATGGTCGGATTGGCCTCGCTGCCGCCGGTTCAGTTGCAACGCCTTGTTTCGCGGCGGTAGGCCTGCACAGTGGCGGTCCTAGCGAAGTCTTGACCAGAGCCAGAAGACTCCTGAAACGACGAGGCTCAGGAGTAGGCAGCTGGTGATTGGGAAATAGAGGCGCAAACCCGGGCGCTCGATCCGAATGTCGCCGGGCAGCCTGCCGAGAAGCGGCACGGAGGGAGCTACGTAGAGAAAGACACCGAGCGCTACGAAGATGAGTCCGGTGATGACGAGGATGCGCGCGAACGGCTCCATGACAGGAACGTAGCGAGGGGAGCCTCCGCCGACCAACGGTGAGAATGTCGCTGCCTAACGAATTGGGCGCTCAGCGACCGACGGTGCGCTAGTCTCGCTGAATCCGCGCAATACCGACCGCAGCCCCGATCAGGAGGCCGCCACCGACTCGGTCGATCGCCGCACGAAAGCGTGGAGCCGCGGATTCTCCGGCACGACCCGATAGAGCTGCGTACGCCGAGAGGACCGAGAACTCGATCGCGAAGGAGCTGCAGGCCAACAAGGCGACTTGCGGCGCTACTGCGTGATCGAGACTGATGAACTGCGGCAGGATTGCGGTGAAGTACACAATCTGGTTCGGATTGGCGCCCTGTGTGATGAAGCCCCGCCAGAACGGCGAACCCGCGGTGACCGGCCCAGCGCCAGTTGGCGATGTGGATGGCCTGAAAGAACGGACGATGATGCCCACGCCGAGCCAGACGAGATAGGCAGCGCCGCACCACTTGATGACTGAAAACAGCTCAGCCGATAAGGAGTGGAGCGCGACGAGTCCCGACGCCGAGAGCGCGAAGTAGATCGCGTTGGCAGCGATGACTCCCGTGGTTGAGCGAATTCCCGCCGCGGGACCGCGTGTCAAGGATTGTGAGATCACGACGAGTGCGGAAGGTCCCGGGCTGAGGCACAGGAACAACTCTGTCATGCAGAACAGAGCCCAAACTTCGACGGTCATCTCAGCATCTCTTACGCCGCTTGACGGATCGGCGTTCGGCGGCGTGGAATAGCGCCACCGGAGTCGGCCGAGCCCAAGAAGGTTGATACCAGAACGGTACAGCGGCGATTTGAACAGCGCTATTTCGCATCCGGTTCAACGCCTTGTTGGGCGGCGCTAGAGGTAGCGCTTCGTCTTATCCACATAGGAGATGTACGGATCACCGAGAAGTGCCTGGAGCCAAGACTCCTCGGCGAGCGGCGCGATGCAGAACCACAGGCACCAGGGAACGGCCGCGAGGAGGACGGTGAGAGAGTTGGATAGCAGAGCGAGGCCGATGAGGACTCCAACGGCCCCCACGTACTGAGGATTGCGGCTTATCCGATACGGGCCTCGGACTTGAAGGTCACCAGGGTTGCCCGTCGAGATTTCGAAGCCGAGGGTTCGGAACCCCATCCAGCCGAAGCTGCCACCCGCAGCGAATAGCGCAGCGCCTGCAGAACTGTGAATCCAGGTAGGAAGACCCAGACTGCCGAAGTCGATGAGCGACAAAGCGAGCATCGCAGCTGCCGACAGGCCAATGACTGGGGTGACTGCTCGGTTGACGAAGATGCGCGAGGCATTGAAGCGATCCGCGTCGGCGGGAACCGGCCACACGCGACTGCCGGGAAAGGCGATGGACTGCGCAAGCACTCCAATACTGAGCAGAGCACCCAGCAGCGAGACACCTAGTAGTGCGTCATCAAGACCAAAGGACACTGTGCGCCGCCCAACGGATCGGGCGCTCAGGTGCTTGGCACAGGCTGCCGGGGGGGTCGCTGAGGCGCCCAAGATTGATGCCAGAAGGCTACCAGACCCCAATCGGGATGCGCGGTGCAACGTCGGCTGCAGCGCCGTATTAGACGGCGAGCCGAATCTAGACGGCTCTTGATTCAGACGCGTAGAGCCCCGGAAGGAACCCCGCGAGCGTCGTCATCTCTTCATGGCAATGCACCATGAGAGCACGGCCGACGGCAATGCGGGCTTGAGAGCGTCGAGTCCATGCGAGATTTCCCACAGTGTCGATGAGACGAGATCCGGAACGCGAACTTACGTATCCCAGCCAGAATCGGCTGTGGAGTTCGCAGCCCCAAGGCTGTACCAGAGCCAGGTGAGTCATGCGTCCGATGTCGATTGGGCGTTCCAGCAGGCCGACACGTGCGCAAATGGCGACAGCGCCAGGAACCTGTTGAAGGGAGTCGAGGAAGTACTCTTCTGGTGCTACGAAGGCTATGCGGAGTTTGTTGAGTTGGCCCCCAATGTACTCGTGCACCAGGTGCTTTGCACCGATGTGGGTACCGGATCGCTTGTCTTCCCACGACATCCAGAGATGATCTCGCGGGTGCCATCGCTTGTAGTGTTCGGTCGTCTCCATGTATTCGCCGAACCACCACTTGATCATATTCGGCGAGACATCGGGCATCCGTGTGAGCACAGCGACGTGTAGGATTCCATCGGCAAGGCGCTCCACACCACTCTGATACGGGAGCTTCTCGGGAGACACAAGCGTGGCCACCTGCTCGAACTGCATGCCTACTGCCCAACGGATATGGCCTTCAGCAGCGCGCGGCGACCTGCCGAGTGGCTACGTGAACACCTGGGAAGGACTTGATTCTACCACGCCCCGGAACGGTCGAGCATGAACACGTCCGGTGCAATGGCTTGTCAGACGGCGGCGCCTTGCTGCCGGGGTTGATACGCCTCTTGCTTTCGCATTCCAACAGAGTCCCGATCTTCCGATGAAATTGGCCAAGCCGCCGTATCGTATTGTTAGGCAGTGCGACTACCGAGCGAATTGCTGCAGACGCTCGATGTACCATTCGGGGAACCCGTGAGTGCGCGCAGGTTCCACGATCCGAGCGACATAGGCGGGATCGGGAGGGCCGCCATCGAGCTCCGGTGCGATGTAGCACAGAGCGGGCTTGAGATAGCCACTGAGGGTTTCGGCCACTACGGACCGCGGGAGATAGACCCCGCCCAAGACCTCTCGAGCATGCCGATAGAGCCGATCGAGTTCGGCGTGAGTCGCCTCGGCGAGAACCCCGTACACAGTGTGTTGATCGGAGGGCACCAAGTTGGCCAACGGACGAATCGTGATGTCGAAGCCCGGAAGGCGTGCAACCTCGAACCGGTCCGGCACGAGATTGACTTCCCGCAGCACAGCGGGATTGATATAGGACCCGTAGAAGAAGGTGACGACGTGCGGCTCGAGCATGAACGCTGCCAAACGGACCGGGCGCTCTGCGCCTGGTCAGCCGGCGCCCTCGAATGCACCGTTCCGGGCGCGGCCAAGCTCGGCGAGTGACTCTCGGAGCACCGAGGCTGCTGTCCGGAGGAAGAGGACGGCGATGCCCGCACCAACAATGATGTCAGGCCAATGCGAACCCGTCCATAGGACGAGAACGGCTGCAGCGAGAACCGCGCCATTGGCAATCAGGTCGTTGCGAGAGCACAGCCACGTGGACCGAAGGTTGATGTCGTCTGAACGGTGCCGCCAGAGGAGCGAGAAGCAGAGGGAATTGGCGAAGAGGGCGAGCGTGCCTATCGCCGCCATGGTGGGAACAAGGGGAGGCACCCCGGCACGAAGCCGGAAGGCAGCCTCCATGAGAACGCCGACACCGAACGCAGCCATGATCAAGCCCTTGGCTAGAGCGGCGCGAGCGCGCCAGGTCAGGCTCCGGTGGAGAACGAAGAGGCTGAATCCGTAGACGAGGGAGTCGCCAAGCATGTCTAGCGAGTCGGCGAGGAGCGCGGCGGAACCTGATAGAACGCCGGCTCCGAACTCGACGCAGAACATGATGGCGTTGATTGCCAGCACAGCCACCAGGACTCGCCCCTGGCGAAGCCGCAGGGGCGCCAGCTCGTTTGTCTTGGCTTCGCAACATTTGTCCATTGTCTCGAATGCCCCAACCCCGCGTAGCGCCTCGTTACGCTGAACCTGGATTTTTCGTTACCCCGCGCTTAGCGTCTTCAATGCCAGGAGGGAAGGAAGCGAACTGTGGGCAGTCGTCGAGGATCTCGTGCCAAGGAGCTTTCGACTCTATGTTCATGTGAATCACGGGGCGCGCGGTTGGTTCTACCGAAAGGCTCGTGACAACGAGTGACGTAGCATCCGGGTATGAATCGGAGCGGTTGAAGAGCCGAGAACCGCACGTCCGACAGAAGTATCGTCCGTCATGGCGCGCAATCGATTGTTCTCCAGCCGTGATACGAAGAGCGATCGTGGGTACGAGTGCAGTCGTAACAAACGCAGCACCGTGGGCACGCCGACAATACTGACAATGACAGTTGGACGTGGCTTCGATCTCGAACTCGAGTTCATAGCGGACGGTCTCACAGAGACAGTGACCCTCGGTCGCCATGTTTCGCCTCCTCCGTCGTGTGGACCTGGCTGGCTCGCATCAAACAGCGATACAGGCGATCCCGCCTAACGGATGGGAGCTCAGCTGCGTGGCAAAGACCGTCGGCGGCCGCTGAGGCACCCAAGGTTGATACCGGAAGACTACCAGACCCCGATTGAAACTCCTGTGCCGCGTCAACTGCAGCGCCTTGTTGGGCAGCGGGCGTTCCTGCGGCCCAGGCTCGTCAGTTTCTTACGAACGGTGGAATGTCGCCGGGCTCCGGCTCTAGACACTCGCGCACACGCCGACGTGTCCCCAGATAGATATCCCTCCTCCGGATCACGCTGTCCTGAAGAGGTGCCGAACTGGCGCCGCGCAATACAATACCTTTAGGCGTGCGGCAGAAGACCTCAACGACTCCAACAGGAAAAGTGGGTGTTGGGATTCTCACCTGATAGAACCCGTTCCCGTCGGTGACGTCCTCCGCCAGCAGGATCGGTACAAGGCCGAAGGTAAAGTTTTCGTAGACTACAACGACTGCTCCCTCTATGGGAACGCCGCTTCGCTTGTTGAAAACGTGTCCCTCGACGTCCGCGCTCTGGGCGAAGGCGGTGCCGGCCCACAGGATCGCGGCACCGCAGACTAGTAGGCTGATTCTACGAAGACTCATGGGGGATTCCTCCACTCTTCAGGACCTGACCCTCCCAGTCTAGAACATGACTCGGATCCCGCTGCCCAACGGATCGGCGTTCAGCGACCAGCAACAGTACTGACCGGCCCCGATCCTACCGACACATTATGGTGACAGATGGCAACCGAGGTCAATTGAACCGAGCTGTTGTTGATCCGCTGCAACGCTTTGGTATGCCGCAGCATGGCTAGAGTCCGAGCTGAGAAGGGCGCGAACCGTCCGGAAGTGCGATGCCGCCGACCCGCGCGGCGCCTGCTCTCAGGTCGAAGGGGCAGGCGACGGCAGGACCAGCGCCACTTGACTCATCCCCTCGGCAATCAGTCGGTCGCCGGCCCACACCTGGGTCCGGCCGACGGCGTAGCCCGCCTGGGTCACGGGAACCGAGGTTCGCACCGTGAGCCAGTCGCCGTCGTGCTGCGCCTCGAGAGCGTAGAACCAGCTGTTGAGATCGAGCGAGGGCATCATCACGGGCGATTCCTCGTCGAGACCCCACCCGTTCGCGCGCATCGTGGCGGGACCCACGAACACGTCGATAGCCATGACGGCCACCGCCGCGCGCACCGCCGGGTCATCGCAGGTCGTCGCCGGCCACTCCGACCGCAGGTTCCAGCCGGCCGCGGCTTCCGCGGGCGGAACGGCCTCGGTCTCTGCCCGGTAGCCCACGCGCCGCATGAGGCGATCGGGCTTGACGCCGATCTCTTCGCAGTATTGCCAGGCCGGCTGGGGTCGGACGAGCGAAGGGGGCGGCACTAACGCCTGCGAGGAGAGCGGCGCCTCGCCGTCGCGGCCGAAGGCGACGGAAAAGGTTGAGAGCAGCCGGTCGCCATCGACTAGCCGCGCTGCGAAGGCGTCGAGGTTGTTCCCCCTCCGCTCGGCCGCCAGCTCGATCCGTACGGCGCGGCCCACCGGCGACGGGCGGTAGTAGCGAGAGAAGAGGCTCAAGGGCCTCGGGTGCTCGGTCCGGGCGGACGCCGCCACCAACACCGCCCCGGCGAGGAAACCGCCGAAAGCCCTGCCCGGGAATCCCTCCCAGGCTTCCGGGACCGTCAGGCTCCCGTTGTCCGCGTCGATCGCGCCCCGAAGCTCCACTTCGAAGTCGAGGGATGCGCCATTCGTCGATGTCATTCGCAACCCCCGGCGGCGTCGCTGGCCCAGCGTAGAAAGGTGCCGACTTCCTTGCGTACGACAAGGACGGTAAGAAGAAGGTGACCCATGACGTGATCATCTTCGCAGTAGTTCATCAGGTTCTAGAACGAGTGGCCAAAGTCGCACGCGACTCTTGCCGTGTCTTGTAGCCGAGCATGACGAAAGACCTCGCGTTGCGGCATAACGGATCGGCGCTCAGCGGCCGGCGGTGCCTTGCTGCCGGGGCCGATACGCCTCGTCACTTCGCATTGTATCTCAGCTCCGTAACGGCTACGCCCTAGCCGGCCCGCTGCAGCAGCCGGTTAGGCGGCGTCCCGCGAGTCGTTATCCGAGAATGGGAATACGGCGCTCCGCATAGAGTGCGGCCAATATCGTCTCCATGACACGCCGGATCGATTCAGCGTGTTTCTGGCCCTG
>JABSRN010000072.1 GCA_013214025.1 Polyangiaceae bacterium | reverse complement strand
GATGTAACCGCCCGGGGAACAGGCGCCCACGCCGACGTAGGGATCTCCGCCGGAACCGTCGCCGGTGCAGCCGAGGGGACAGCAGGTGCCGTCAATCTCGTCGATCTGGCCGTCACAATCGTTGTTGATGCCATCGCAAATCTCTGTGGTCGGTGTTCCCGCAGTGGCTACCGAGCAGATATCGAAGTTCGCGAGACAGCATTCTGCGCTTCCGTTGTCGCACTTGTTGACGCCGTCCGTCTGACAGGCGTCCGTGCCGATGCTGCAAACCGAGTGGCAAAGCCCGAACGAACACTCAAAGCCATTGGCGCAATCAGAGTCGCTGCCGCAGTCGCAGCGACCCGCGTTGCAGTTCGCTCCACAGTCGCCGTCTACCGTACAGGTGTCGAAGACGCCGTGGCCTTCGTCGATTTGGCCATTGCAGTTATTGTCGAGGCCGTCGCAGGGGTCGGAGCCAGCGGGGTTTACTTCTCCGTCGCAGGTACCCCAGGCCGGAACACCCGAGCCAACGACTGCAGTGCAAACTTGCGAACCGAGCTGGCAGATGCCCACGCCAACCGTGGCGTCGCCTGTCCCGGTACCGTAGGAGTAGCAGTTCTGGGACAACCCGACGTTCGGGTCTGAGACGCCTTCGTCGATGTAGCCGTCGCAGTCGTTATCCAGACCGTCGCAGATTTCGGTCGTGCCGGCGTAGTTGTCCACACACGCCGGAGCGTCCGTGCCACCGGTGTCGCAGATGGTGTAACCCAGGGTGCAAACGCCCTCGTCGGTACCGCACTCGGGGCGGCACACGTTGGAGGACGAACACTTGTAACCGGCCTCGCATTGGGCGTCGCTGCCGCAGCCACACTCGCCGTCAATACAAGCACCGCCGTTGCAGTCGCCGGCGTCGTCGCAGAGGTCGCTGAGCTGGAACAGCGGAGATTCGTCGATGGCAACGTCGCAGTCGTCATCTGACCCGTTGCAGATCTCGATATCGAGACAGCCCGCGCAATCCGTGCCGTCATCGATGAGGCCGTTGCAGTCGTCATCGACACCGGGGTTATCGCAGGTCTCGGGCTCTCCGGTGGGGTCCGCTAGTTCGGTACAGACTGAGGCGCCGTCGATTTCACAACAGGTGGCCGCGCCATCGGAGCCACACTTACGAACGCCGGCGGCGCTACAAGCGAAGACATCGACGGTGCAGGAGTTACGGCAAACGCCGCCGTTTCCGTCTAGCGCATCACACGTGTAGCCAACGTTACATTGGCCGGCGCCGCCAGTGCAGGGGCATCGGCCCGTGGCGTCGCAGGTCTGACCGCCGCTGCAGGTGTTCACGCCTTCGGGATCGCAGCTCTCAAGGACCTGCAGACCTTCGTCGATGAAGGTGTTGCAGTTGTCGTCGAGGTCGTTGCAGATTTCGTACTTGGCGGAGTCGGCGACAATGTCAGCGAAAGCAGCTTCGATCTCGGATTGGCTGGTAGCGACCGGAGCTGTCGGCCCAGTACCACCGGCAACCGCCATAGCGTCCAGCTCGTCAACGTCCAGGCCGGACTCGTTGCCCATGCCGAGCGGGTAGACCTTGACTGGGTTGGTGGAGTTCACCGCGACCAAGTGGCTGACTGCGAGGGGGCGTTCATCCAAGTTGACGCATTCACCGTTCCAGCAACCCAGGTCGGCGTTGCACTGAGAATCGTCGGTACAAGTGCAGTAATCAGTTCCCCCTTGCTGAGGGCAGTCGTTGCTGATGCAGTCGCTGTCAGAGTTGCAATCAGGATCGCCGTCTTCGCAGCTTTCGATACCGTCGGTCATGACCACCAGCGCGTAGCTTCGGCAATCAATGAGCTCGTCGTAGTCAGGATCCGCGCTGTTGCCGGGGTCCTGACTGATATCGTAGATGGGCTGATACCAATCGGTACGAGCCGTAATCACTGAACGACCCAGCGGGGTTGAGCCGTTCGCGCGAATTTCCGGGTTCCTCGGTACGTCGGGGTCGCCCACCTCAGCGCAAAAGTCCTCGACGTGATCCACCCAAGGGAGAACGTTGAGACTCGAATCGGTGGATTGTGGCAGGACCAGCACGCGAGCGCCGCCGTCCACCGTGCCGCAGCCGCCACTGTATGTCAGGCCGTCGGAATCCGTGTCGAAGTAGTCTTCATATTCCCAGCTTCCGCCGTCCGCCGTATTGCATCGCCCGCGGTCGTCGTTATCGGCAGCTGGGTCACAACAATAGGTCTCATTCGGGCACGCCGATGCGCTGCTATTCTCGATGTATCGGGTGAGCCCGAAGTCCAACAATCCGGAGTGAGCGTTGATGACATTGGCGAGCGCCTCCTTCGCGCCGAACATGCGGCTGGGATCGCTCTCGCTAGGTACCGGATACGCTTCTACGCCGTTGGCGGCTGTGCATTCGACGTTGTCCTCGCAGCGAAACGAAGGCGTCGTTCCCGTAACGTCAGCCATATCGCCGCCACAAAACACCGAGCCCGTCTCGGGACCGTCGCCGTGAGTATGGGTCCCACCGCCGAAGTTCAGCAGCATCGAGCCCGACGTATCCAGGATCACCATGACGCGACCCTTAACGATGCTGGTCGTCACGGCATTGGCACTAACCGTAACGGTCACGCCCCAGTTCACAACGACCGGCAGAGCCAGCTGAGCCGTATCCACACGCAGAGTCGCCTGCTGGGCGTCCTCGTTGATCAGCAACCGACCTGTGGTACTTTGGCCCTCGGCGTCTACGATTTCGACGGCCGAAATACCCAGCTGGGGGATGTTCTTATCGTTAACCAGGACGTAGCCGTCCTCAGATGTGGGGACGACGCGCAGACCCTCAGCTGTCTCCATGGTCCAACGGAAGGTACGGGGAGCGCTTCTGTCGTTGATGACGAATGTCTGGTTGAGGTCCGTTGCGTCTAGAGTGCGGATGACGTCGGTGGCTCGGTAGGCGTCCTTGTAGAGAACACGTCCGTCATCATCCACGTGGCCCAACGCGTCCGTCGCGCCACGGGGGGTAAAGGTGACGAAGCTGTCCGAGTTGTGAATCGGAAAGATTTCGAGGGCCGCGTCTGCCCGAACTGCCATTCCGACATCCAGGCGAGCAGGCTGCCCATCCGCCGCGGTGTGGCGGAGCAACTGGTCGCCGTGAACGCGGAGTGCTGCCCCTGCGGTGCCATCCAAGTGACCCATGGCTTCTGTGTTGCCGCGGAGGATGCGAGCGCGTTGGACGATCCCGTCTGGTAAAGCATTCAACGTGACGGCAGCAGTGCTGGCATCACCTTCAGCCACTGAGGACCCGCCGTCGCCGCCAGTGCCGGAACAGGCCATGGCCATGAGCACACCGAGGGTTGTCGCGCCTGCGGCGAGTTGCAGGTGTTTAATACGAGATCTTGTCGAAGCCATAAGCTCTAGCTCTGTCTACTCAGCAGTTAAGTGGCCGTGCTGATGCGCAGTGTACGCACCAGGTGCAGCGTTCAGATCCTTCGGCCGTCGCGTCAGGATCCCCAAACGTATGTGCTATATTCCGATTGTGCAGTAAAGAGCTTAGTTGCGCCCGAACTTGCTTCGTTCAGCGCGGCGAAGGCATCCCGACAGTCAGTCGCGTCTCTGCCAGTCGTCCTGCCGCTCTCGCCTGGGACCTGTCTTGGTCGTGCGACTAGTCTGTCTTCGCTAGCCCACCGGGATTCAAATACCTGAGCCCCGACTCAGTCCCGCGGAAATCTGGACATCAACCCACGTTTATCGTGGTTCACACGGCAGCGTGACGGCCATGACGTGCAGTCTTACTGAAAACCCGGAACTCAGGAGATCGCTGATCCACGGGGGGTGTGCTGGGGTGGGTAAACGGATCGATAACGATCAAAATCGGTGCAGTCGGGGGATGGCGAGCCGAGCAAAAAAACGTTCCCCGACGGTCGCGGTTAACCAGCCAGTCACCCCGTCAACGGCGGTCGGCGTGCACTCTCAACGCGACTAAAAAAGTTTGCGGAACGGCTTGAATTTGGGGGCGAGAAGTGCAGCTAGCTCCGCTGGCACTGACCGAATTCGGCTGAGGGACGGACCGGCCACACCGTGCGGCCCCTGCATTTATACCGCCAGCGTGGCTCGGTCGACACGATGGGAGCGACTGACTAGACTGGGGCCATGTCGTCTCCGAAAGCACTCATCGATAACAACAAGAGTTGGGCCCAACGCCAGTCAGAAGCGAACCCAGCCTTTTTCAAGGACTTGGCGGCTGGGCAGGCCCCTGAGTATTTGTGGATCGGATGCTCCGATAGCCGGGTCCCGGCCACCGAAATATGCGGCGTCCATGCCGGCGATATGTTCGTTCACCGCAACGTGGCGAACGTCGTAGCGAACACGGATCTCAATCTGTTGTCCGTACTGCAATACGCCGTCGAGGTGCTGGGCGTGAAACACGTCATCGTTTGCGGACACTACGGCTGCGGTGGCGTCAAAGCCGCAATGAGCAACGACAAACACGGAATGATCGACAACTGGTTGCGAAATATTAAGGACGTATGTGCCCAGCACACCGAAGAGCTCGATGGCATCGCAGACGTTGCCGCGCGGACCGACCGAATGTGTGAGATCAACGTGGCGGCCCAGGTCGCGAACGTCTGTCACACGAGCATCGTTCAGGGGGCGTGGGAGAGCGGGCAGCCGTTGACCGTGCACGGCTGGATTTTCGGGCTCAACGACGGCTTGCTGAAAGATCTGGATTTGTCCGTCGACAACGTCGAGCAGCTGCCCGAACTTTACCGGTTGCGCTGAGCTTTAGCCGCCGACAGTTGCCCACCGTCATTGCGGCGATCTGGAAGCTCCAAGCATTCCGAATTGGAACACCTTACGCGGAATTCCGGACTCCCGATGGCTTATGCTCCGCCCCCACGAGGCCGTAAGAGCGGGGGTGGAAATAACACGCGTCTTGCTGTTGGGGGACTCGTCGACGGACGCGTTGGCCGTACGGGACGCGCTACAACCAGCTGCTGACTACGTTCTAACCCACGTAGAAACCCTGAAAGAGGCGCGGCATCGCCTCGGGACCGTCAGCTTTGACGTATTGCTCACCGATTTGGATTTGCCCGATGCCCAGGGTCTCAAACCCGTGACCGCCCTGCGCGCAGCGTCCCCCCAAACCCCTCTTCTAGTGCTTAGCGGAATGCACGAGCAAGGATTAGCCGTCGACGCAGTGGACGCCGGAGCCCAAGACTATTTAAGGAAGGACTCCCTGGCGCGCTTACCCCACGCGATCCGCTACGCGGTGAAACGCACCAAGTTCATCGAACAGCTCCAGATGGCGAAAGAAGCTGCTGAAGAAGCGAGCCGCGCGAAAGCGATGTTCCTCGCGCGCATGAGTCACGAAATCCGCACGCCCATGAACGGCGTATTGGGCACAACCGAACTGCTGCTCGACACCGTGCTCAACGATGAGCAAAAGGGACTGATCAACGTCCTGCAAGACTCCGGGCACGCCCTACTGACGATCATCAATGACATTCTCGACTTTTCGAAGATAGAGGCCGGGAAAATGAGCATCGAGAAGCAACCGCTCAAGCTCAGAAAGATATTTCAAGACACCCTCGACACTCTTCGCCCCTTGGCGAACAAGGCGAAACTGGCGGTAGTCCTGGATGTGGATGCCGAACTCCCGGAATGGATCGCAGCAGACGCTACCCGGCTGCGACAGCTCACGCTTAACCTGATGGGTAACGCGATCAAGTTTACGTTTGACGGAAACGTTAGCCTACGAGCCTCCGCCACAGCCGATGACCCTCCAGCGCTTCGCGTGGACGTAGTGGACACGGGAGTCGGGATCGCGGAAGCAGATCAAGAGCACTTATTCGACCAATTTACTCAGGTCAGAGGCGCCAACAATCGGAGCGCCGGAACGGGTTTGGGCCTGGCCATATCGTTTCAGTTAGCAAAACTGATGGGCGGATCGATGGGCGTGATCAGCCAGCTCGGCTTGGGGTCCACATTCTGGTTTGAACTGCCCCTCGCTCCTTGTTCGGCACCTCTCGCGACACCCCGCAACAGCCCGCCAGCCCAACAGGGCTTGCATATCTTGGTCGTCGACGACAATTCGACCAACCGCATGGTAGCTAAACGAATGCTCGAAAAACTCGGCTGCGAGGTGCGCCTGGCTACCGACGGTCGAGAAGCTCTAGCCGCCGCCGAACAGGAACTGCCAGACCTAGTTTTCATGGACTGTCACATGCCGGTATTAGATGGCTTTGAGGCGACGCGAGAATTCCGCGAGAGGCCAGCGCTGGGCGGCGTTCGAATCGTCGCGATGACCGCTAGCGCCATGGGAGCTGAAATACGAGCGTGCCATGCGGCAGGCATGGACGACTTCGTATCAAAACCGGTGACCCCGCAGGCGCTCAAAGCTGCGCTCGGCAGAACCGGCGCAGAGCAAGAACAGCTGCGCCGGCCCACATCCCCGCCCTGAGCGGCGACGAGGGGGCGAATGCCCGTGCCGCACAAATCCGTGATGCACAAATCCGTGATGCACAAACAGGCACGATTTATACTGGCTAAGCCACATCAGCCATAAATATTCAAGAATATCGCCCCCTGGGCTTAAGCGGTCCTCCAGCTGTTCCGTTATGGGAGTTGAGGGGTCGCTCGCCGGGGGGGGGGTAAGGGCGACCCCTCATTTCTAGTTACGCGCCGCCGTCGCCGACTCGACCGACGGCAACTGACACGAGCGAAAAGAGACGGCGCGGGTCGGTGACTCGGGGCTCAACGCGTTATTTCTGTCCGCTCAGTGGGTGCGTCGGAGCGTGCGCTTGGACGCCAAGAGCCTCGCAGCTTCGAGGAATACACGAGTTGCTCCCCCGCCCACTCGTAGGCCGGTTCAATCTCTCGATGCACGCTCACCGGTGTCCGGGAGGGCGCCATGGCCAGGATCCCTTTTGCGATAGCGCGAATCCACACGGACTGAATGACCAATGCCGAGCCGGCGTTGAGCAAATTCGGACGTCTCTTCATCTTGTTCATGTGGCGATCCAATCGCGCTCGTTGTTCCCCGTCGACTTCCTCCAGAAGTCGTAGATCCATGACAAAAGCGAAGGCAGAATCGACCCTGTCGTACCAATCCTCCAGCGCGTTGAGGAAGCGGTCGACTTCTGCGAGCGTCGCTCGGGGCGGCGGCTGAACCCGAACGATACGTGGATCCGTGCCAGATCCGGGCATGCCGTCAATATCGGCGGGTCGAATCCAGTCGTGGTCGAGAGCCGTCACAGATTCAGAAGCATATCGGAAGCCTCCCGGTTCCGCACGGCCCATTTCAGGTGTGGTGGGCTGTAGGGAGCCTGGGCAAACTGCGAATACCGTCGGAATGACGGAGCCCGCGCTCCGTCATTCCCTCATCCTCGGGACGGGTGGCGCTTCTGTCGGCGGGCTATCGCCGTTTACGATCGGGTGACGGGCGGTAGAGCGGTGTGGGTCAACGCCTCTCCAGACGGGGTCCGGTGACACAACCCCGTGCACGCCGCCACCCTGCCGAGCATGCCCCAAGACCACAACCATCTGCGATCTGCCAATGCCCATGATGGACGGCATCGAGTTCGTTAGCGAAGTCCGCAGCGACAGCCGCATCGCCTCGTTGTCAATCTTCATGCTGACCGTCGACTCAGGCAGTAATCAACGTCGTCTCGACGCCGGTGCGGATACCGGTAGCAGACGGGGGCTGGATGCCGACTCGTCTCCCCTAGAAGCGCAGGCGACCGGCGCCCAACTGACTAATTTTCGCTATCAATGGTGAGGCTCGCGACTTGATGTCGATACAGCTGGAGGACGTTGAACCGCCAATTCTGAACTTGGCTGCGTAGACCGACTGGTAACGGCGGAGAAGTCGGCTAGGCTTCGGGACGATGCCTGAGCCGCACAGCCAGTATATGGATCGTCTGATGCGGCGGGAATCCTTTGCCGCCCTTTGGCCCCTCTTCGCGAAGGCGACCCAGCCTGCAAAAGAGATGACTGAAAGTTTCTCAGCGTTGGTTCATCTGCGCCCCTCGATGAAACGGCTAGGATCTTGTCGCGGTATCCACGTCGGCGACGGCGCACACGCTCGAACTGCTGCTCTTTTCGCGCTCAAGAGCGATTCGCTGAACATCAGCGTGGATCCGATCATCAACGAGGGAGTCGTTCGCTCCTGGCAAGACGAATATCAGATCGAGCGGTTTTCTTGGCGTCGCAGCCGAATCCAAGACGCCATGGCTGAGCTCAACGCCATGGCGCCGAAACCCACCGTCGTGACCTTCGTGCACGCCCATGTAAACTCCGATGACGTACTCTCCGAAATTCGATGGGACGCTGCATTCATTCTGGCTTGCTGCTCGCCTTCCAGCCAGTTCACCCACCGGTACACTCCCCACGCCCACGGAAAAGACTGGGGGGTGCTGTCCGTCGAGCGGCGCTTTCAGGTGCTCATCAACCCGGACTCCGATTCGCTGGATCCGAGTCAGATATAACAGCAGCCACCCCGGCCTTCAGATATCGGCATGCCACAACCGCGAAGGCAGAGCCGATCGCCCACCCGACGATTACGTCGCTAGGCCAGTGGACTCCCAAGTACAAGCGACCGACCCCCACAAAGGCGGTCGCCAAAAAACCCACGGCGTAACAGAGGACTTTCTGTTTGGGGAATCGCTCAGCTGCCAGATACGCCATCAGCAAATAAAACGCCGCGCCCGCCAGCGCGTGCCCGCTGGGCATGGCAGCGCTCGAATGGGAAACAGGCCCTTCCCACAATTCTGGCCGAGCACGGCCGAGTCAGACCCCGGGGCCGGACTGGCTCACGTCTACACAAATGCCGAGCACCGCCCACACTGCAGCGTGCCGAAATCTCCGGACAACCAAACAACCCAGCACGCACGCCACAATGATACCGAGCCACGCACGGCCCCCCCCAATGTAGTGAGACAACAAGAACACACGGTCGAGAGCGTTCGACGAACAGCCATGCACCCACCACAAGAATTCGACCTCCTTGGACACGTGGGGATCCTAACCCAGCCGTCGCACAGTGTCGCCCTGGGCCAGAAGCTCCCTTTCGAGTAGCGTGCGCACACATGACCGACGAGCCCCACGATGGTCGATCCGGGATTGAACGCGATGGCTTCAGCTACCTGCCGCGATTCATCTCACTGACGGAATCCGAACAGTTGATTGCCGACTTCACGTCCGCAAATCCGATATGGGAATCTCGGCACCGCTCGGACGCACACGCTCGAGACGGTGCCTCATCTCGTCGAATCACGCGCCCGGTATACTGGCTCGGTGGCTGGCAGTTCGCTTGCCTCGGGTACTACGCCGAGCCTCATTACCGTGAAGGGCGCTGTCTCCGGGCGGAACCCTTTTCGCTCGTCATCGACAAGATTCTCGAGCGGCTGCGTCCTCTGCTCGAAACCCACGATCCTCACGTCGCTGAAGCCGGACCACCCAACACCTGCCTCATCAACTACTACGGAAGTGAGATCGGCAAAGGCCCGCCGGTAGATCAAGCTCGGCTGCGCATGCACCGAGACGGCGAGCCCGGCCCCGTGGTTATGTTCTCCATTGGGCAACCCGGTTTGCTCGAATTTCTTGAACCGGATTCAACGGCACCGGAGCTCGCGGTGTGGACTCGCCATCGATCGGTCGTTGTTTTCAGTGGTCCCGTCTTTAAGGACCGGCTCTATCACCGCCTCGTTCGCGTTCGGCACGGGGAAGAACCCCAACTGAGCAGCCCGGTCCCCGACTTCCGACTCCGGCGCATCAGCACATCGTTTCGCTACGTGCCCGAGGAGCTCATCTCGGAGTTTCACGAATTGCCCTTAAAATCCCGAGCTCACGTCCGGGGCTACGTGGAACAACTCGCCACCGGCTCGGCGCACTTCGCCCAGCAGCTCAAGACCCAGAAGCCAAGCAGGCCTGAATGAAGCATTCTATGTGGCCGGCTGTGGTTGCCAGGTGCTGTTCGAGGCTGAAGCCCGAACGCTGACGCGGTACGAGCCCGTGGTTTGCGTCCGACAGCCACCGAAGCTCAACCTTCGAGCCCAAATCGTAGCCGGTAACTTGCTCGCGGTTCCCGAAAGAGTCTCGGTTGCCTTGAACGACCAACACCGGAGGGGCGCAACGACGCAGGAGCTCCACGGCTTGGCACTGCCGAGGCTCCCCCACCGGATGAAACGGATAGCTCACGCAGCACACACCTACAGCTCCGACCCGCTCGGCGATCGTCGTGGCTATGCGCGCCCCGAGAGAATACCCGCCAACGAAGAGTGCGCCGGGATGTTCCAGTGCCCGCACCACGCTCGCGAAGCATGCCGCGAGAACATCGTCTGACTCGGCGGCATCGACCGCCACCACCGAGCCGTGCCTTGAGCGACGCGGGAATTCGAAACGGACCACGTCAATCCCCAGCTCGCCGAGACGCCGCGCGACCGCGGGCAGCGGCGGGTCATCGAGCGACCCTCGGGTGCCGTGCCCCAGAACCAACACCGCCGCTGCATTTCCTGGTCCGTCGCTCCGGCTAGCAGTCATAGAGCGGCAGCATGGCCCATTCACGTCAGAACGGACAGAAACTCTGCCGACCCAGTCATCGCGCGTCCCACCCGAAACATTCCCAGTGGGGACTGGAGGGGGCGGCCGATGTGAGGGAAACGGAAAGTTGCTAGGGTGTCCAACATGCAAGGGCGGCTGTTGATAAGATCGATCGCATGGGGCCTCGCGCTCACGGCTTGTCTGTCTCCAGCAACTCAGCCAGCGGTCGGAGTCTCCGAGGTACCCGCAGCCAGCCCCGCACTAAATCCAAAGCACGCGGGTGCCCCTCCGGGTAACAGGCCGCAGCCAGCCGTCGAGTCCCCGCTCACCGCCCCTCCGTCCCTGGTGGAATTGCCGGTTTCAGGCTTCCCCCCGGCGGTGGCTTCCTTTCCGACCTCCGCGAGCTGGCCGCAGCCCGTGCTCGTTGCCACCCACGGCGCCGGGGGCTCCGGGCGCTGGCACTGCGAGCATTGGCGCCGACTGCTGGGGCAACGAGGAGTGATATTGTGTCCGAACGGAAAACCCCTGGGAGGCGGGCAAGGGCACTACTACCCGAATCATTTCGAGCTCGAGCGCGTCGTGCTCGGCGCCATCGAGTCCTTGGAGGCCCAATTTCCTGAGCATGTCGATAGCACCTCCATGGTCTTCGCCGGATACTCCCAGGGCGCCACGATGGGTGCCCTGATGGCCGTCAAGCATGCCAAGCGCTTCCCACGATTGGTCCTCGTCGAAGGTGGCTTCAAGCAATGGAACGTAGGAATTGGAATCAAGTATCGTCGTTCAGGCGGCGACCGAACGCTCTTCGCCTGCGGCACAGCCGGTTGCGAGAAGCACGCGAGACAAAACGTGGAATGGCTCACCCAAGCAAAACTGGGTGCACGGACTGTGCATGCTAGTGGAACGGGCCATACCTATGGTGGGAACGTGGCGGTGCGAGTGCGTGAGGCCTTGCCATGGATTTTGCGAGGCGACCCGCGGTGGCAACTTCAGCCTGGAAGCGCGCCGTAGAGTTGTT
This sequence comes from Polyangiaceae bacterium, assembly GCA_013214025.1. GTDB lineage: Bacteria > Myxococcota_A > Polyangia > Polyangiales > Polyangiaceae > JABSRN01. The sequence continues at coordinate 3,328 of JABSRN010000072.1, read as the reverse complement.
GCAGCAGCTCTTCGTCGCGTCAGCCCACACGACGCTCAGCCCCCTCGGTCCTGCTCTCCGGCGTGCCGGTGTTGCCCCCTATACGGCACAGAGGATTCGAACTAGTACCCATTCGTAGGCATGGGAATACATCGCAACGGGCTGAAGTGGAGCCTCGCCGTTCTTAGCCTCCTCGGCGCGAGTGCCTGCGACCCGTTCCACACTGAGTTCGAGTCCATCGAGGACGCCCGTTACTACACCGCGGCTCAATTGACGGCGGCGGCGCCAACAGGGCCGCTCCGCGTGATGACCTACAACGTGAAGTTCGGCGGCGGACGAATCGACTTTTTCTTCGACTGCCACGGCGACCGCGTCCTCATGACGGAAAGCGAGACCCTTCGCAACCTCCAGGGCATTGCGGAAAAAATACGAGCGGCAAGTCCCGCCGTCGTATTTCTCCAAGAAGTAGACGTTCTCTCCAAGCGTGCCGCGTATCTCGACCAGCTCCAATGGCTACTCGATCACAGCGAGCTCAACTACGCAGTCTACGCTTCCCAATGGCGAAGCGACTACGTTCCCAGCGACGGACTCGGTCCCGTAGACTCGGGCAATGCGATTCTGAGCCTCTATCCCCTGAGCGATGTTGTCCGCTTGGCGTTGCCGCTGCGAGGAGATCAGGACGCACTCACCCAATACTTTTATTTGAAACGCAACATTCTGAAGGCTCGGGTCCGCGTCGGTGATAGCTCGGTGGTCTTGCTCAACACCCATACTTCGGCTTATTCGCAAGACGGCACCAAACACACGCAATTACAGCGCTTCGAAAGCGAAATGACATCGGCGTCCGACGAGGGCAGCTGGGTCATCGGCGGCGGAGATCTGAACGCGATTCCACCGGGCTCTGTCGACACTCACAATTTCGCGGACGCCGTGTGCGAAGGCGATTATGAGGCGTCCGACTACCGCGGCGAGGAAGACTGGCTGGCGCCGTTGTACGAACGATTCGCTTCGGCGATCCCCCTCGACGACTATCAAGCCGATAATGGCCCCTACTTTAGCCACTCGACCTCAAGCCAGATCCGGTGGAATCGCAAGCTGGACTACTTGTTCACTAACGGCCAATTTCTGCAGGGTCTCGTGCACCAAGACAGCGCTAGCGGGGGACAAGACACCATGCCGCTCTCGGATCACGCTCCCATATCCGCTGAACTAGTCCTACCGTGAACGGAGCTCGCTGCACTACTACGGGCGACGGCCTCCCCCGCTTAGCTCCTCGGTTCCTCGTGTTGGTTCCCTGGAGCCGCGTATTGGTGGCGCTATTCAGCCTCGGCATCCGCCTCGGCATGGGAGAGACGGCCATCGCCTCGCCAGAGAATATAGCGCCGCGCCCTTCCCCCGATAGCGCTCGAACACTGGCGCCCGACACAGGTGAAGTCGGCTTGATTTCCCCACTCCGCTACGGCGCCTACGAGGGAATCGAGCTATCGACACGGGTATTTGGGGCACTATTGCTCCCCCAAGCGAGTGCAAAATTCCACCTATTCGGCGGGGATCCCCGCGCCCAGCGTTGGTCCTTCGCGAGCCGAAATACCCTTTCTTACCCGACTTGGTTCTTTGAACGCATCGCCAAGGAGGGGGCGGGTGGATTGCTTCCTGCCAACACCGATGTGCCGCTCATTGTGAGCCTACGCTCGGAGCTCATGACTGGACGGGGCATGGGGGCTTCCCACGAGCTCAGTCTCAGCATCGCCGCCGAGCTGGCCCCTCGATTTACCGACGGGCGGCTGCCGCTCCTCGACTTCCCTCTGCTTTACCCGCGATTCGCCGCTAGTCACTCCACAGCTACAGCGGACATCGGGGGGGCCGTGTTTGGCAGCGTCTGGGGGCCGATCCGATATCACACGGATCTACGGTACTATTACTTGCCGCTCGACACCGCCGACATTGCCTTCGACGGCGGCTACGCGATCGAGCAAAGCACCACGCTAACTTGGGACATCAACTCCACGTGGTCCACGTCCGTCAGCTATCTCTGGACGCACGCCCTCTATCCCATCGGCACCCGAACTCACTCGCTGCCTTACGCAGACGTCATCTATCGATTTTAGCGGGTTATCCCGCAGCCGCAACTAACCCTGGGGTTGTTGCGGCTGCGGGCCTTCGCCACTCACCACGACAGTACAGTGCCGTCGGCATGCCAAAACGTACCCGTGCTCGGCATCGACAGTTCGGCCATCCGCGCGAGCAGTCCACTGGCGCTTTCCGCTGGCGTCAGGTTCCCCGTGCCTTGAGTCATGTCCGTTTTTACAAAGCCAGTGTGCAATAGCGCCACCGCAATCCCTCGTGGCGCGAGATCGCGACGCAGATTCATGCCGGCCATATTGAGCGCAGACTGGCTCATCCGGTAGCCGTACACCTGTTGAAGACGCAACGAGACGGCTTGTTCCCACAGGTTTAGGTCTTCGCGATCCTCCGCTTCTTTCACTCGAACGCCGCTGACTACTCCATTCGCGTCGGTTGTCCGATAAGCGAACTCCGGTTCCTGCTCAGCGAGTTCGATGAATCCCGCGGGGGTGTTGATATCAAGGGGGCGACCACAGGCGGTGCACCCGAGGACGAGAAGAAGGGTGTTCAGTATACTTATTCGTCTTTTCCAGTTTTTGACGCTTCGTTCACGCGCCCTCAGACAGCTCCAACAATCGGGTTAAGCCAAGCTCCTGCAGCCATGGAAACGGCAGGCGCCAACGAGCGTGGAGGACGACCTCCTCGGACAGCTGCTTCTCACGGAAATTCACCGTGACCTTTGCAAACGCGATGCGACTCTGAAACGACTTCATCGTTGTTTGAATGCGTTCGCGCTCAAGCGTAACTTGAGCCAGTTGCTGTCCAATAGCCAACGATGCCTTCACAGAATCCGCCTTTTCAAACAGCGCGGTCAAGCGACCCCGAAGCGCCCGGGCATTCCGCAACCTGACCGCCAGCGCCCGAACCTGATCGGTTACGTTTGTGCTGCGGATTTCACGATGAACAACCTCGCCCAGGGGCAGGAGTGTCTGCACAGCCTCGTCAAAAACGGCTCACGGCACTCTCACCACGATTTGCCGCTGGTTGCAGCTCACCCAATCGCCATCGAACCGAATGGTCAACAACTCGACGTCACTCAAGCCGCGTTGCACGTCCGATACCGCAATCCCCAACTCCGCCTCGTCTACAAGCAGCTCGCCCCCAACTGCCGGGGGGGGGGGGGGGGGGGGGGGGGGGGGGGGGGGGGGGGGGGGGGGGGGGGGGGGGGGGGGGGGGGGGGGGGGGGGGGGGGGGGGGGGGGGGGGGGGGGGGGGGGGGGGGGGGG
>JABSRN010000071.1 GCA_013214025.1 Polyangiaceae bacterium | reverse complement strand
CCCCCCCCCCGCCCTTCACGAGCCCGCGGTCACCGCTGATTCGAATCGCTGCCCCCAGACCGTGATTTTGTGCCCCTTAGATAGACTCAATGCCCTGCTCGGATCTCTCGGGCGGCAATGCAGACGATTGTAGCTCCGCGGTTCGCCGCTCTCAATCACAACGTAAGGCTTATCGTTGAGCCCGGATTCGATGCTGGCAATGATTCCGGTAGGGGTAGCCGGTCAGTATTGGGGAAATTCGGCTGCGAGAAAAGTGAGTAATTTCGGGATGTGCAATTGCGTTGCTACATCTCCGGAATGTTCATGTGTGCAGCAGGGCGGCGCGCGCTAGGTCTTCCTCGGCCAGGGCCTTAGGCCGAGCAGCATTTCCGATTTCTCCGAGAGCGGCTGGGCCACAAGCTCCGGGTCGGTGTACGGCTCGAGGTTCTTGCCGACGAGGGCATAGACATCTTCGCGGCTTTGACTGGCGTCCACCTCCACCACCTTGTTCTTGCTCTTGAAGAGCTCCAGCGTAGGCAGGGTTTTCGCCTTGAAGGTATCGAACCGTAGCTTCATGCTTTCGGCGTTGTCATCGCTGCGACCCGAGTACTTGGCACGACCCAAAATCCGCTGTTCGAGCACCTCGTAGGGGCACTCGAAATAGAGCATTCTAGGGAGCTCAGCCTCGCGCCCGAAGATCTCGTACCAGCCCTCCATGTTGTCTAGCGAGCGCGGGAAGCCGTCGAGCAGGAAGTTGATCTTGCCTGTGCTTCGTGTCGCCGTTTCCATGGCGTTCTTGAGCAGCGTCACCGTGATCTCGTTCGGCACGAGCTCCCCCGCGGTGATGTACTTCTCGATTGTGGCGGCGGTTGGCCCTCCCGCCTCACGCTCGGCGCGCAGGAGGTCCCCCGTCGACAAGTGGGTCCAACCGAGCTGCGTTTCAGCGAGGGAGCACATGGTGCCCTTGCCACTGCCGGGCCCACCGAGAATGAAGATGACGTTGGGCTTGGGGAGCGGCTCTCTGGGGTCGAAGTGGTGAAGTACGACCTTGGGCGCAGGAGCAACTCCCTTCTTGTAGACGTGCCACTCGGGGGCCGTGGGCGGCATGTCGTCCGTGCTGGTGATGTCGTAGGCCAAGTGGCCATCGAGGCGACATATTCGCCACGAGGTGTAGCTGTTGGAGTAGGAGAGCGCCGGGCTTCGCTCGCATTTCCCGTCGGCGCGGTCCCACGCCATCTTGCCGTTCCAGTAGCCGAGGCTGGACACGGTTCCCGATTCGGACTCGACTGGGGGCGCTGTCGAAGGCACAAAGAGGCCGTCCACCTCGGGGAGACCGGAGCCGGAGACCTCGATGAAAAATGTGTTCGGCTTGAGCTCGTTGGGGTTCACGACTTTGTCCTTCATCGAATGTCTCGCCCGGCTGCTACGCGCGGGGCACTGCACGTGACGGATGGTAGCTCAAACCGGGTGCGACGCGTGGTCTAGCGTCTCCGGAGTCCAAAAAGCCTCCAGCTCATCATTCAGGACTGGTGGGAGCGACTGGGACGCCCAACCGCCGGTCCAGTCTTCCCCGTCCGACGTGGCCCTCGTACCGGCCAGCGCAAAGGTCAGTTCAGCTACGCCAAACTCCTCCGCTCAGTGCTGTGGGACGCCCAAATCGCCCGTCCTCTGCCCGGTTTCGAGACCGCACTCGATTCGCTTCGTCCCGTCCAGGCAGCCGGAGCCGACACCAAAAAACCCGAGCAGGAGACCCAGCAGCTCTGCACCCTCCAATCGGAGACAGACACCAGCCTACCGGTCGACTTTTACAGCTTCCGCCGAGCCTACGCGACAGCCCTCGCCCGCTCAGGCGTCAACATGCAGGCAGCCATGGCGCTGGCCGGCCACAAGTCGAGTGCAACCCACATTCGCTACGTCAGATTGACGGAGGTCTTGGAGGTCCCCGTGGGGGTGGTTCCTGCATTGGCCACCCAAGGTGCCCAATGCAGGAACAGTGGTTTTTCAGTGCGCCACGAAGGATTCGAACCTTCGACCCTCGGCTTCGGAGGCGGCGAATTCAGGCGTCATAGCGACGCATGACGCTATTCCAACAGAGGGCGTGTCTCGTGATTCGTCAGGATCTGCGGTGATCCGTCGGAGGTGCCCATTGGCGTGTGCCCATTCGCCGAACGACTCCTCGGCACCTAGTCGGGCGTTCCGAACTTCGGCGTGGCAGTGGGAGGACGTAGAGTAGAGCCCGGAAGAAACCGGTGGTAGCTGAGCCGTAGCGGGTTCTGCCTCTTTCGATTGGCAGTGCCTGAGTATCTCAGCATGGTCGATTCCTTCCGGCGCCCCCTCATCCCACCGGGCGTGCGGATTTCCCGCACCCGGCGGTCCGGTCGAGTTCATTCAT
>JABSRN010000070.1 GCA_013214025.1 Polyangiaceae bacterium | reverse complement strand
CTTTCACGGGCGTTCTCCGGGGCGAGGCTGCTCACCCCGAACAAGGACTACGGCTTCCTCTACATAGTGTCAATATAACACTATGATGCGCCCGCAAATACACTCCGCGACCCGCACTCACGCACACGGGTGCACCCCCTCTACCGTCAGTCCGCCGGTAGCGGTGCCGGGTGCAGCGCAGTTGGCTGGGACCGAAACTGGTTAGGGAGAGCTAACGGGTCGGCGCGAACACAAAACGAAAAAACCGGCCTAAGCCGGTCTTTAAGTTATCGTAAACTCTACTTTAAGTAGAGCGGGAGAAGGGATTCGAACCCTCGACGTCGACCTTGGCAAGGTCGCACTCTACCGCTGAGTTACTCCCGCAATTAGGCGCCCTGTTTACTGTTCGAGGGGGGGCCTGTCAAGCCCGTTTACCTACGCCGGATGAGGTAATTTACCGGCGATTCTCCGCACTTATGTGGGGCATGCAAAAGGCAAAAAGCGCCGGATGCGCCAGCGGGCCCTTGGACCGAAGCGCGGGGCCGGACACCAACGCCTGGGGCTCGAGCCTGTGCTCTAGGTCCGCTCTACAGCGACAACGCCCTTCACCTTCACCAGGGCGCGCATCACCGTCTTGAGTTGCGCGAGATCATTGCAGGTGAACGTGAACTCGTTCTGGGCAGTGCCGTCCTCGTTTGCCTTACAAATGGCTTCGGTCAGGTTGATCTTTTGAGCGCTGAACGCGCGGCCTACAGTCGCGAGAATGCCAGGAGTGTTCTGGGTAACGATTTTCAGGGAAACAGGCCGAGCCCCCTTGGCATTCGCCCCCCAGCTAACGTCGACACGACGCTCGGGATCGCTATTGAACGCCTTCGCGCAATCGCGACGATGCACGGTCACGCCGCGCCCGCGAGTGATGAAGCCGATGATCGGATCGCCAGCCAGAGCGTTGCAGCAGCGTGCGTAACGAACCAAGGTGTCGTCAGCGCCGTTGACACGAATGCCCGTGTGGTCGCGCCCGGTTACGCGATCGACGATTTTTTCGAGCGGCCCGGTCCGAATGGAGGCGGGAACCGCGTCGTCGCCCCCACCACTGGAGTTTAGGATCTTGATGAGCTCTTCCGGCTGGACCTTGCCGTAGCCGATGCCGAGCAATAGATCGTCGAGAGTTTCAGAACCGTTCGATTTGATCAGCGTTGAGACTTGGTCAGGGTTCTTGAAAAACTTTCCATAGCTCAAGCCGGCTGCCCGCATTTCTGTCTCGAAGAGCTCGCGACCGAGATTTACACTTTTCATCCTGTGTTGTGATCGCAGGTAGCTGCGCACGTGATTTTTGGCGCGACTGGTCACGCAAAAGTCCACCCAGTCTTTGCTCGGCTTGACGTTCTTTGCGGTGGTGATCTCCAGCAAATCCCCGCTGCGAATTTTGTACCGAGGGGGCACCGGTTGACCATTTGCGCGACCACCAGAGCAGCGATCTCCCACTTCGCTGTGGATCGAATAGGCGAAGTCCAACACGGAGGCGCCGCGAGGCAAGACTTTGACGTCACCCTTGGGCGTGAAAGCGTAAACCTCATCAGGGAAGAGATCGATCTTCACACTTTCAAAGAACTCCGCGGGGTCCTTGAGATCGTTCTGAAAGGTCGCCAGCTCCTTCAACCACTTGAAGCGCGCCGCATCTTCGGGTTTGAGCGCACCGGAGCGATCCGCCGTCTCGTCGGTGTACCAATGGGCCGCCACGCCCACTTCTGCGACACGGTTCATTTCGTTGGTTCGTATGCGAATCTCCAAGCGCCGCTGACCCGGGCCCACGACAGCGGTATGCAGTGACTGGTACCGATTGGGTTTTGTCAGCGCGATATAGTCTTTGAACCGTCCGGGGATAGGCGTCCACCGGGAATGCACCACGCCCAGGGTCGCGTAACAATCCGCCTCGGACTCCACACGGACCGTGAACGACGTGATGTCGAACACCTGTTCGAAGCGACAATGGTGTTCCTGCATCTTGCGATAGATGCTCGTGATGTGCCGAGCCCCTCCGCTCACCTCAGCGGCAAACCCCATCTCGGCCAAGCGCGCCTTCAAGCTCTTGGCGACACCGTCGATATAACGCTCGCGTTCCCGGCGGCTGGCACTCAGCTTCTTGGTGATGTGCTGGTACTGGTCGGGCTCTAAGTACTTGAGGCTGAGATCTTCCAGCTCGCTCTTCAACTTATGCATGCCCAATCGGTTGGCTAGGGGCGCGTAGATTTCCATCGTCTCGCGAGCGATGCGTTCCTGGCTCTCGGTTTTCATGTGCTCGAGGGAGCGCATGTTGTCGAGGCGGTCGCAGAGCTTGACGAGCAGTACGCGCAAGTCCTTCGCCATGGCCATGACCATCTTGCGAAAGCTTTCAGCCTGGCGGTCTTCACGGGAGTTGAAGTTGACCTTTGTCAGCTTGGTAACGCCATCCACCAAGTCGGCGATCTCAAGACCGAACTCGTCCGCTAATTCCTCAAAGGTAGCGGAGGTATCTTCCACCACATCGTGTAACAATCCGGCACACACGCTGGCCGGGTCGAGTCGAAGATCCGCCAGGATGCCCGCGACCGATGCCGGGTGTACGAAATAAGGGTCCCCACTCTTCCGCTTTTGGTCTCGGTGGGCCCACTCCGCGTATTCGTAGGCGCGACTGATTAAATCCGAGTCCGCGTTCGGGTGATGACGACGAACGCTCTTGACGAGCTCACCCAGGGCGACCATGCATAAATTCTAGTAAACGTAGGCGGTGAACGCCCACTAAGAAGCTAACACTCCTAGGTCCTGCCGCAAGTGAGCTCCCCTCCCCCCGCCTCGCCGTCCCCGGCCCCACCGCCGCTAGGTATTTACGTGCATTTCCCCTGGTGCCTCAAAAAGTGCCCCTACTGCGATTTTTTGAGCGTCGCGCGCCCCCGGGACGAGATCCCCAGCGAGGCCTATGCCGACGCCGTGATCGCCGAATTTGACCGCCGCAGGCCCTCTCTTGGCGACTATTCTCCAAACAGCATTTTTTTTGGCGGCGGCACGCCCTCACTTTGGGCGCCCACGGCCCTCGGACGGGTCTTGCGGCACATCACGGACACCCTGGGCACGACCCCGAACGAGCTCGAAATTACCGTCGAATGCAACCCCAATAGCCTGAATGGCGAGCACGCGAGCGCTCTGGCCGATCAGGGAGTGGGCCGCCTGAGTATCGGTCTGCAAAATCTGGACGCCAAACAACTGAAGTTCCTCGGCCGGCTGCACTCACCCAACGAGGGACTGCAAGCCCTCGAAGCCGCCGTCGCGTCTCCCGTTCCTCGGGTATCGGCCGATCTGATATTCGGAATCAGCGGGCAAGAAGCGAGCACGGCAGCTGATATGGCCGGTGTGGTGGCCGATTTGGGTCCCACCCACGTGAGTGCCTACGCGCTGACCATCGAACCCGGCACCGAATTCGGAGCACGAGAGCGAAAAGGAACGCTCCCGATCCTGCCGGACGAAGCCATCGCTGACACCTATTCTGCCGTCGAAGAATGCCTGGAGGCCCGCGGCTTCGAGCACTACGAGATCAGCAATTACGCCACTGACGGGCACCACTCCGAACACAACGTCGGCTACTGGACGGGCCGCGAATACCTGGGACTGGGCTGTGGCGCGTGGGGCACTCTGGCTGGTACCCGATACCGAAATACCACCGTGCCGACCCGATACACTGAGTCCAGCACGCGCTGGGCGAGCACAAATCTAGACGAGCACGGTCCGGGCCGACTCATCAACGAAATCGAACCCCTCAGCCCGAAGACCCGGCTTAGCGAACGCATCCTGCTCAATCTGCGCCTGGCATCTGGATTCGATATCGAAGAAGCCGCGCGTCAACTGGGCACGGAAGCGTGGCCCGACGACCGGCAGCGCGCCGCGGCTCGACTCGTCGCACGAGGCCGACTCGCTCGCGACGGCTCCCGTATTTACATCCCGAAGGCGCAATGGCTGTTCGCCGACGACACCATCGCGCGGCTCATGTAAGGACTGCTCAGCCGCGTTACATGAGCGGGAAACCGCAGGCCTACACCGCTGGGGGAGAGTCTCCGGTTGCTTCTTCGACCACTGGCTCAGCAACTGGCACAGGTTCGGTCACCGAAACGCCCACGCTCTTGCCCCATTCAGCGAGGTGGCGGAGCGCACGCGCTGCCAAGGCCTCGTTGCGCGGCTTCTTCTTCAGCTTGTCTCCGTCCCACGGTGAGATCAGCGAAAAATTGATGTTCGACGGCTGATAGCCGTCGTCCGCCCGTTGAATCAACGTGACCAATCCGCCATGCGCGGTCGTCGGCGGCGGCACGACGGGCTCGCGCCCCGCTAGTCGCTCCGCCACAAAGTGCGCGACCAGCCAGCCAGAAGCAGCGCTTTCCACGTAACCTTCGGTCCCGGAAATCTGCCCGGAGAAATAAACGCCGTCTGCACTCTTCAGCTGGAATGTCGAATCTAACAGCTCGGGCGCGTTCAGAAACGTGTTCCGGTGAACGGCACCATATCGATAGAACTCAGCGTTCTCCAGCCCAGGGATCATGCGCAGCACCCGACCCTGCTCGCCCCAGCTCATGCGGGTCTGAAAGCCCACGAGGTTGTAGGCGGTGCCCGCGGCATCTTCTCGCCGGAGCTGAACGACCGCCGCCGGCCAGCGTCCCGTCTTCGGATCGGTCAAGCCAACGGGTTTCATGGGACCGAAGGAAAGAGTTTTCGGTCCGCGATCCGCCATCACCTCAATGGGCAAGCAGCCTTCGAAATATTTCACTTTCTCAAAGGGGCGCGGCTCCACCTTCTTGGCGTCGACGACGGCTTGTACGAACGCTTCGTACTCCTCCTTCGTAAAGGGGCAATTAACGTACGCGGTACGCTCTTCCTCGGTGTCGCCCTTGTCCCAACGCGAGGCGAAGAACACTTTCGCCCAGTCGATGGACTCAGCAGTTACGATGGGGGCTATCGCATCGTAATACGCGAGAGCCCCGGTGCCGATCAGGCGCTCGATATCCGCGGCGAGCGCATCCCCCGTCAGTGGGCCCGTTGCCACAATGAGCGGACGGGCTTCCGGAAGAGCGGTCACTTCGCCTACCACCACAGTGATGTTTGGATCGGACTCGACCCGAGCGTGCATCGCGGCCGAAAACTTATCTCGGTCCACGGCGAAGGCCCCCCCGGCGGGCACTTGGTGTTCAGCTCCGATGCTCATCACGAAGGAGCCGAGCCGGCGCATCTCTTCTTTGAGCAGCCCCACCGCGTTGCTCACTGCGGCTCCTCGAAACGAGTTCGAGCAAACTAACTCGCAAAAACTGTCGCCGTTTTGCGCCGGGGTGCGCTGCTCGGGCTTTTGCTCGAGCAGCCGAACGCGATGTCCCCCCTGACTCAATTGAAGCGCCGCTTCGCATCCAGCCAGGCCCGCACCAATGATCGTTACTTCAGCTTTTTTTTTGCTGGGACTCTGGTCGTCGATGGGACTCTGGGTGTCCCTGGGACCCTGGGACGTGCTGGCGGACATCATCGAGGCAATATTCTCCGGTGGGCAGAGCCCTTAGCACGCCGTCCAAGCAGAGGCGAAGCAGCATCTGCTGGAGCTCCGGCAGGGGAAGCCCGCACTCTTGGGCCAGCACGTCCACATGACGCGGACCCGCCGCAAATCGCGCTACCCAGCGCTCCGATTCGGAAACGCCCCCCGCGGCGGGCTCAGAGGCGTGTGGATCCACTGGCTGCTGCCGAGACCCATCGAACAGCGACATCTGCGCCTTCGCCTCTGCCCTACCCTCTGCTGGGCGGGCGTCTTTCGCGGACGGGGCCGCCTGGAGAGCCGGATCATGGCTCGAGGAAACGAAGACTCGCTGCTCTCTCAGGCAAGTGAGGACCTCCTTGTAGGAGAGCAGCGGTCTAGCCCCAGCCTGCAGCTCCAAGATGCAGCCCCGCCCTCGAACGTTCCATGGCGTCGCCGGAACTACGAAGAGCGGGCGTCCCAGTCTTCGCGCCCACTTGGCTGCGTTGCGACTCCCACTGCGCATGGGCGCTTCCACCACGATCAGCGCATGGCAAAGAGCGGCAAGAGCTGCGTTCCGCGCGAAGAACGTCGAATAGTGTGCCCCCCGGTCGGCTTCCCAGAGCGAAAGCAGGACGCCGTCACTATCCAAGATCTGTTTGAAGAGGGGCTGATTCTCGGTGGGGTAGAGTTGATCGAGGCTGGCGGGAACCACCACTACCGTCGACCCACCCGCATCTAGAGCTCCTTCATGGGCCGCGGTGTCAATGCCTAGGGCACCGCCGGAAAGGATCGTTACGCCCTCACGCGCGAGTTGCTTCGCCAACTTCCGGGCGTAGGCTTCGGCCTCCTTCGTTGGTTGACGAGTGCCCACGATGGCCACTCCCGGTCGAATGGGGAGCGGCCCCTCGACGTACACCCGGTTAGGCGCAACAGGCAAATCCCGAAGGCGTGGCGGCAACTGACTGCCAGAAATACAACGAGGCACGCCTCCCCTTCGGGGGCAGCCGTGCCTCAGTTGCGGAAAATCGCCGTCAGCCCGCCAGCGGCGGAAATGTCGGGGGCCGATTATTTTTTATAAACTTGAGCTCCGACCATACCGGTGCCGCGCAGCAAGTTCATGTCCACCTTGACGCTCATGGGCAACGGGAAGGGATTGCGGATACACGCCTCATTGGCGCCAACCACAGGGTTCACTCCGCCGACCGCACTCTGAGCGAGCACCTGGGGGGGCATCGGGGGATCGGTGATCAGATTGATCTGGTAGTCGAAGACCCCCGGAAGTCCGAAGCCGATGATGGTGTAGCAAACGCCCGGCTGCATGGTGAAGTGCCCTTCAGCGTGGGCTCCTTGCTGTAGCTTGGCGCTCATGAGTTGGCCCTCGGCGGTCATGCCCTTGGCTTGGATTCCAGCTTGCATCTTGATTCCGGCTTCCATCATGCCGAGCTCGCCGCCACTCAGTGCGCCGACAGCTGCAGCTCCCCCGGAGAGGGCTCCAGCAATAATTCCCTGTAAACCTGCCGGGTTCGCCATGATCGCCCCGAGGGGTGCCATCGGTTGACCAGCCGCCGGTTGGGCGCCGGCTGCGGGCGGGGCTCCGGGTTGGCCACCGGGACCTGGAGCGGGCTGAGCACTTGCGGCCGGATATCCTGCGGGACCGGGCTGAGCGCCGGGCTGCTGCTGACCTGGGGGGGGCGCCTGTCCACCGGGACCTGGCTGGCCCTGCTGGTAATTCGCCGCGGTATTGGGATTTTCCTCTTCGCCACTTTTGCCACAGCCCAGAGCGAGAGCTCCGAGTAGAAATGTTCCGATCCAACGCGTTGAAATCATTAGCAAGTCCTTTCAAGTAGGAGCCGCCCTCGAAGGAGTCCGCAGCCCGAAAACACAAGCTTACACCCCGAATCGCGAGAAGTACCAGGGCTGTGATAACAATGGGGCCGTGAAGATTCTGGTCGCCACCCACGGTCACTGTTTCGATGGCCTCGCCAGCGCCGCGCTTTTCACGCGAATGCTGCAAAACATCGAGGGAGCGCGCGCAAAATTTGAATACGTCGGCTGCGGTTACGGAAGTGGGCAGAGCAACGCCACTGCCAACGCGCTGTGCGGCGATCAAAACGCGATCCTCGATTACCGCTTCTCCCCTTCGGAGAAGCTCACTTGGTATTTCGACCACCACCGTACGGCCTTCGCCAACGATGACGACCACTCAGTCTTCGAGAAGAATAGCGACAACGGCCGCTTCTTCTTCGATGCGGATTGCACGTCGTGCACCAAACTGATCGCGCAGACGGCAACCGAAAAGTTCGGCATGGATCTAACTCCGCTGAACGCCCTCATCGATTGGGCGGATCGCGTGGACTCCGCCAATTTTCGCTCACCCGACGAGGCGATCGATCGCAGCGACCCGCTCATGCGCCTGGTCACGGTGGTCGAGCACTACGGCGATGATGCCTTTCTCAATCGCTTCGTACCCGACCTGCTGCGAAAACCCTTAGACGAGATCGCCAACTCCGGATACGTCACGAAGCGTTATCGCCCCCTCGGCAAGAAACACGAACACTTCGTCGAACGCGTAAAAAGTCGCGCCCAGATCCGTGGACGCGTGGTACTCGTCGACCTCACCGATGCTTTGCTTGAGACCATCGGCAAATTCGTCACCTACGCCCTGTACCCCGACTCGATGTATTCCGTCGTGGTGGCGCGACTGAAGAACGGCGCTAAAATAAGCGTCGGCTTCAACCCCTGGGCTGGCCATACGCTCGATTGTGACATCAGCGCTATTTGCGCTCGATACGGTGGCGGCGGACACCCGGTGGTGGGCGGAATCGCTTTCCCCGGCGATCAGCTGGAGCGCGCCAAACAAGTCGCCACTGATATCTGCAACGAGCTCGACGGAATTATTATCGCCCACCGTGACTCGGATTCTCAGGAAATCGCAGCACCAAGCTGAGCGAGATCTAAGGCGACGTCGGCGCTGAGTTCTCGTCCCGGCACGTACTGCGTTGTTGACGCACACCACCCGGCGGGAACTGCTCAAAGAAACCATCCGGAATCGGCGGGTTGTGCTCGATGCTTCGATTTTCCACGATCAAGTCCTGGCCGGAACTCTGCACCTTAAAATGCAGCTTGCGGGGGAGCATCGCTGAACACACCGGTCCGCTTGGAGCCACGTCATCGTCAATGCCGTCGGGATCTACCAGAGCATCCGCCCGCTTGGCGACATGGTGCTTGTCAAATTGAGCTCGGTACAACTCGACTCCGCGGAGCACGACCCGTACCTCTTTCACTAGAACACGCTGCTCTTGCCATGCCTTGTCGAAGTCTTCGTCCATGGGGACCAGATGAATCTCCTGGGTCGCACCGTGTAGACTCCGGACCCGTATCACGTACGCCCCCGACTCCCACGCGATGCTGGCGTCGCCATCCTCGTGCACCAGCACCGGAGCCTCGCCGCCCAACATCATCACCAGAGCCGTCGCGGGGACAGGCACCTTTGTAAAATTTTGGATGTTGCAGTCTTGGGCGGGGCCCGAGACAAACACTTTTTGCATACCGTCAAAGAGTGCGAATTGCGTACCGTCGCTGGTGAGCGTCGATAGGACCGCGCCGAAGGGGCTCACAACATCGAAGCGCACGCGATCGGGACGGGTAGCGATGTACAGGGTCTGGGCCTTGAAGGCCCCGGTGTCCCCGATGTAGTCCAGCCGGGAATCCGCCCTCACGCCGTTGCTACACGACAAGGTCGCCCGCATGCGCTCCACCGCCGCGCGGGCGGTGGGAATTGGCGATGCCGGAGGACGAGAACACCCGATGCAGGACAAAATGAGCAAAAGCGCCCCGAGAGGTCTCCAAGACCCAGCAGGACGCTCCCGTCTCACAGACGGCGACACGATATCGCCGTTCACGTTTCAACTACCGCGCAGAGCTTCGAAGAACTCGGCGTCCACCAACGGCACCCGCAGGGACGTCATGGTCACACCAATTCCGCGCTCCTCGCAGGTCTTCGCCAAAGCGGCGCCATCAATCAGGCTGACCGGCGCTGCAGTCGCACTGGCCGCCTCCTCTTTGGCACCGCTGAGGATCTGGCCTGTTGTGAGCAACACCGCTGCAGTCGCGGGACCGTAGTGGTGCATAGAGCCACGCACGTCCGTTACGCGCTCCCGACCGATGTCACGGCCGTCCCGACGGGCCACGATGGCTAGCTTTAGCTCCCCACCACCAAGAGTGGATACGCCGCTGAAATGCAACTCCTGAGGATGGGTCCCCTGGCGACGAACGGGTTCCACGTCGGTGATGCCCATCTGCTCTAGGATGAGCAAGAAAAGCTCGGTGCCCGCGCGATGGGGCAGGTCCTGCAGACGCTTCTGAAGAATCCGTCGGCTCGCTTCGCGGTACTTGGCGGTCAATGCCTCCAGCTCCCGGTCGAGCTTCGCGAGATCGCGGTCCATGCTCCACTCCGTCAGCGCGACGCGCCCACCGGAGTACGCAAATCGCGGACGTAGGTTCTGATTGCTGCGGCGAAGGTTGTCCGACAGGATTGCCGAAGACACGAGTGCCTGGGCGTGTTGAGAGTCCGAACCTAGTTTCGAACGACGCGCGGCCTCCACCAGCGACCGAAGCTGCATGGGAGTCTGCTTGTCAGATCCTTCGAGCAACTCCACCAGGCCGTCGGCCAATGACGCGCCGTCAGCGTTCTCAAGATTCACGTTCACGTTCGTGTTGACGCTGCGATCCCGGCCGCGGGCGCGGCCTTCACCACGTTCGGAGCGGCCTTCACCACGTTCGGAGCGGCCCTCACCGCGGTCTCCACGGTCTCCACGGTCTCCACGTCCTCGAGACCTGCGGGCTCGCGGACGCGGCTCCTCGCTGCCTTCCTCGGCGGGCTGCTCGTCACCATCGTCGAGATTGGCGTCGCTCACGGTATACGAGGGCAAGCCGTCGTCATCGCCTCCGCCTCCACCGTTGCCGTTACCGCTGCCGTTAGACTCGCTGCCACGGCCACCGCGACGACGACGACGACGTCGCGGGCGACGTCCGTCTCCGTCGGTGCGTTCTTCGTCCGAGTCTTCAGACGCGCTACCGAAAATCGGCTCGTCGTCATCGTCCTCGGCTTCAAATATGTCCGCCGCCGAAGCGGCCAACTCGGCGCGTGTCCGCTCGACGTCCGTCAGCTTCGCGTCAGACGGGGCTGCGTCCTCGCCACTCGCGTCGGCAGCATCGGCGCTGGCCTCATCCTCGGCACTCTCGGCCTCAGCCTCCTCTGCCTCAGGAGCCGCTGCTTCCTTAGGCGCTTCCGCGGCCTTGGCTTTGGCGGCTTTGGCCTCGGCGGCTTCACCCTTCTTAATGATATCGAGCGCCGAGGTATTGTTACTCAGGCCGGCCTTGACCTTTTTGTCGTCCCATTCGCCGAGGCCGAATACCCCAGGCTTGACGCGGACAAGCGGATTGCTGGGATCCCCTTTTTTCACGAGAGCGGCTAAGCGCGCACCCATGGTGACTTCCGGGCTCTTGCCGACATGGCTGAGCATGTCCTTCTCAATCGCTACGTCTGTGATCTCTTTGTAATGTAGTGGTTTACCAACGAGGCGCAGAACCTGCGCCGCGGCTTCTGTAAAAGTCATTCTTTCCTATGTCCATTTCAGGGACTTTTCGTCCTCTGTCGGAGCTCGAGCCGGGGAAGCATTGTGCTCCCGCCACCGGTGGCCCCATCCAATAATCCGGCGAACAACTCGCCGGTGATCGGCGGTGTAGCATGGCCGTGGCGATATTCGGGTACATTCCGGACTCACTGGAACAAAATAGCTAATTATTGCGCCAACTGTGGATGCCGGACCCACGACCTGCCCCGTGTGGGGTCCACATCGACGAGCTTGGGTGAGGAAACGACTCCGAGTTGAGACTAGGCTAACCACGCGTGGAACCCTGGGCCCTTTACGACGGACTGTTGGCAGTCGCTCGAAAGCTCGGTCTACCCGTGCGTATCGAGGATCTGTCCCAGGCGGGGAGCGCGGGTGGCCTCTGTAAGCTCAAGGGGCAATATCTCATCTTAGTGGACGAAAGCGCGACCCTCGCGGAGCGGATCGGCTCATTGATCGGCGCTCTTGCCCAGGTCGACACCGAGGACGTGCAAATGGCGCCTGCGGTGCGGGACAAATTAGAGCAACGGCGGGACGTGTCTGTCGACGGGCCCCTGCCCCAGGTCACGCCCTCGACAGAGGAGGAGCCCCCGGCTCCCTCCGAACCCCCCGCTCCCCCTGGCCCCGGGCTGCGTTTCACCCGAAGAAACTCCTAACTCAGTCCCCGGCCCCCCACTGTTCCTAATTGCACCGCGAGTTGGGGCACGGTCGGCCACCCGGCGATACCGCCAAGATTCGTCGAACCCAGAGGAGCGCGCTCGGCGGCCCGGGCATGCGCGACCCACCGGCCGATGATCACGCATACCCGGGCTCCCAATTCTCCACATGAGTGTTATAGGGACGGCGCAACATGAAGAGCATCGAACGCGACGTCGCCTTGGCTCAACTCTCGACCATGGGAGTGGGCGGGTCCGCACAGTTCTTTTGCAAGGCCGAACGGGAGAGCGATCTACGCCGTGCCCTCGACTGGGCGGGTAGCCGCGGGCACGATGTGTTCATCCTCGGTGGCGGCAGCAACGTCGTCTTCGCCGATGACGGATTCTCCGGACTAGCCGTTCAGCTCTGCCTACGCGAAGTAGAATTCGAAGAGGCAGACGATCACGTCATCGTCACCGCCGGGGCCGGCGTTGATTGGGACACGCTCGTAGCTCAATGTGTGGAGCGTGACCTAGGAGGGCTGGAGTGCCTGAGCGGCATCCCGGGAAGCGTTGGTGCCACGCCGGTACAAAACGTAGGTGCCTACGGTGCCGAAGTGAGCGACACCATCGCGAAAGTTCGTGTGCTCGATCGCTCCCAGAAGCGGGGCGCCGAACTCTACCCGGACCATTGCCGCTTCGCCTACCGCGACAGCCTCTTCAAGAGTCACGAACCAGGCCGCTACGTGGTCTTGAGCGTCAGCTACAAGCTACCGAAAAATGGCTCCCCCGATGTGAAACACCCGGAGCTACAGAAACGGCTCGAGGAGGCCGGCATCGAGAAGCCGACGCTCGCTCAGGTACGCGAGATCGTGCTCGCCGCTCGCGCCGAAAAATCGATGGTCATCCGCGAGGGTGACGAAAACGCTCGCAGCTGTGGCTCCTTCTTCGTCAATCCCATCGTTAGCCGCGAAACGGCCGACAGCATTCGCGCATCCTGGACCGGCGAGGGCTCTATGCCCTGCTACGAGCAGCCGGACGGACGTCAGAAGCTGGCCGCCGGATGGCTCATCGAGCAGTCCGACATGCCCCGCGGAACGCGCGCCGGAAACGTCGGGCTCTCCAGTAAGCACGCCCTCTCCATCGTGTGTCACAACGGCGCCACATCCGCCGAAATCATCGAGTTAGCTCGCCGCGTGCGGGCCGCCGTAGATGCCCGCTTCGGTCTGGAACTGGAGCCGGAACCCCAATTCGTGGGATTCGCTGACCGCTGGCCGCTGGACGGCGACGACGACGACGATTGACCAGCAAATCCCAAGTTCGGGGTGCCGATTGAATACAGCGGGGTCGCTGCCCGTCATCAAGGGAGAGCCCAGTCCCGGATGCCGCCACAGTGAACTATTCCAGCCGCTCAGAGATTGCGTGCCTCACTGACCGCACCGAGTTAGCTCTTTGCCCAACGAAGAGGCGCCTCGAAGCGTCGGCTGCAGTGGTTTTTCCCTCGCTATCGGGGAGAGTCTCGCTAGCCTACGCGTACAGTTATCTGGAGACCTGATTGATGAACCGCAAAGTAACCGGACTTATTCTAGGCGCCGCCTGTGCCGCGACCATGCTGACCGCCCCCCCCGCGGAAGCGAAGTCGACTCTGAAGATGGCCACCCTAGCCCCCAAACACAGCCCCTGGGGTAAGGTGTTCACCGCGTGGACCAAGGCCGTAAAAAAGAAGAGCAACGGCAGCCTGAAGATTCAGTGGCTATGGAACGGCACCGCCGGACCCGAATCTGGCGCGGTTGGCAAAGTTAAGTCAGGGCAGCTCGCCGGTGCCGCTCTAACGGCGATCGGCATGAGCAAGGTCTACAAACCTGTGCTCGGCCTCCAAATGCCAGGCGTCTTCAATAGCTGGGCAGAGCTCGACAAGGCCCGCGACTCCATGAAGGGTGATCTCGAAAAGGGCATCCGCGAGGGTGGCTTCGAAATTCTCGGGTGGGGAGACACCGGCGTCGGACACGTCATGTCCCGCGGTTTCGCGGTCGTTCATCCGTCGGATCTCAAGGGCAAGACGCCCGCACAGTCTCGCGACGACATCATCACCCCGAAGCTCTACGCCGCCATCGGAGGCGTCACGCCCAAGGTCGGCACCATGGGTGAAATCTTGCCGAACCTGCAAAACGGTCAGGTCAACGTCATCATGAGTTCGGCCCTAGCCGCCGAACAGCTCCAGTGGGCCTCACGCCTCACGCACATCAACGACGCCGGCATCGCGTACGGCGTCGGCGCTCTGATGATATCCCAACGCTCCTTGAACGCCCTCGAAGCCGACGAGCGCGCGTTGATGATCAGCTCAGGTGGCAAGGCAGCGAAGGTGCTCAACGGCCTCATCCGAAAAGCCGACGGCCAGTCCTACAAGCGTCTCACCGGACGTTTGAAGGTGCACAAACAAACCGCCGCAGAAAAGGCCGAGTGGAAAGTCGTCTTCAAGAAGGCCTGCCAGCGCGTAAAAACGTCGATTCCTGGTAATATCCTCAGCCGAATCGGCGCCTGCTAGGCAGCTTCCGGCATCGTAATCAGGGCGGCGCTATCCAGTGTCGCCCTTTTGCGTTTGTCCCCTGCCCCCAGCCCGACTCGACGCTACCCAGCGCCGCTTAACCGCAGGAGCAACGCTCCGAGGACCTAAAAAATAGCTCCAGTAGAGCTAGCTCGGCGTGAATCGAGCGAAGCATTTCCCCCCCCGCTTGGGCTCATGATCATACAGAAGTAGCAATCGCCGATCGGGCATGATCTACCCTTGTTCATGAATTCTGGGGAGTGGTTGGCGGGCGATGTGGCGACTGAATTTGATGGTTCTGAGCTGGGCGATCCGCGTCGGGAGCGTCG
>JABSRN010000007.1 GCA_013214025.1 Polyangiaceae bacterium | reverse complement strand
TCACCTGTCGCAGAACGGCGAACCAGGCTGGCTAACGCTCGGGCGAGGATACGAAAAGCTCGCGACCGGGGAGGCGTTCTATCAAGAGATGATCAGGCTCAATATTTGTGATCAATCATGAGCCCCTTGGGGGAGGGGGGATTTGCTTCGCTCTTTCGTTCAGCGTGACTCGCTCGACCTGTTTCTCTGAGGTCCTCGCCGCCAAGGCGGCTGCGGCGTCCTCGCTCCTCCGGAGCTGCGGGTGCTTGCAGCGTGAGGCCCCGACCTCACTCGCCCGGCAGCCGGGTATCGTGGCCAGACCGTACGAGGCGACAGACACCGTGCAGCGAAACGTTCGTTGCGCGGTTTTTGCGTTTGTATCGGTGCGGTCCTGCCTGGACCGCGTAGCGATCGTCCCCGGGTTCGGCAGCGGACTCGCGGGGGAAATGCGTAAACGTTTAGCGCGAGTCGTACGGTGGACTCACCAGCCTCAGCGGCAGGCCTGGACCCGCAGTTCGAGCTCAGTTTCGCAGCCCTCCTGGCATTGGGGCGGCATCATGGACTCTATGCAATTACTGACGAACTCAGTGACTGCCCAGTCAGCAGCTTCGCCACAAGCGGGAGCCCACAAATAGACCCAACCTGAGATGCAATCATCGTAATCGCGCTCCATTTGGATGATGCGGCTTGCCCACTCTTCAGTTTCCACACCGTCGCAATTGTAGTCGTAGCTGTCGTTGGAATTGCCGTAGGGCTCGGGAAGAAAGCACGCTGATTTGGGCGGGCACGGGGTTCCGAATCATCGCAATCCGCAGGAAATCGGCCCTCGCATCCATCGAGCGGGTAGCCATCATCATCAGCGTCGATGCACTCAGCCGGCAGTGCGCAGCCGAGCGCGCTATCGTAGTCGCGACACTGTCCTTCGATGCACACCCCCAGGGGTGTCTCCGGACAATGGGAGCAATCGGTGGCCCCTTGGCACTCGCCAGCGTCGGAGCTATTAACGCTCCCGCCAGAGCTCACACCGCAATTGCTGTTGCTGCTGCATGCGCCGGTCCCAGAGGATTGACCTTCACCGTCTGCACCGCAAGCGCTCAAAAAGAGCACAATTAGACTTGTTACCGTTCGACGGATCATGTTCGACGGTGCGCGGCGGCGCGGCTCGTATACAGGACTTGCCTGAGGCTAGTAATCGACGCCGGCTAAACGAGCGACTCGCTGCATTTCTGTTTTCGAGAACAGGCCTTGAGACATTCTTTGGCGGACTTTTTGGCCTACTTTTTTCCAGGAGGCGAGTTCGGCTGGGGTTAGTTTTATCACTTTGAGCTTTTTGGTGACTCGTGCCAGGGAGGCGTCGTCTTCGGCTCGGTTGCGGGTGATCTTGTATTTTTGTAGGCCGTCTTGGAGCTTGAGGAAGCGCGATCGCAAGTCGGCGGGCAATTCGTCGAGGGGGGCTTGGCGCATCATGGTGCCGCCGAAGCCGCAGGCCATGGGGTTGAGCACGACGTTGTCTAGGTACGGCGTCCATTGGAGTTGCTCGGCGGCCATGGCGGGCACGGTGACGTAGTTCAGATTGCCGGAACGTAGCTGGGGCAGAACTTCAAAGGGAGTGACTGGCACCACTCCGGCGCCGCCGATGGCTTCGAAGAATAGGTTGCCTTCGGGCGCGCCGCGAAACACGGCAACCTTTTTGCCGATGAGATCCTTCGGCCTTCGAGGTTCGACGCCGGTGGAAAACGGGTACACGATGCCGGCGTCAGTCCAGCTGAGTAGGGCGTAGCCTTGTTTCTTGAATTCGGCTTTGTACTGGGGCGTCAGCGCGTTGCGGACGCGGTCCATGGTTGCCCAGTCTTTGATGAAACCGCCGCTGGCGAGCAGGCGTACGTTCTTATCGATCATCGATAGGCCAAGTAGGCTTAGCTCGGCGCCGTCCAGCTGATTGGTGCGCAGTTTGGCGACCATGGTTTTTTCGCCGCCTTGAACGGCGTTGTAATAAACCTTCAGTTCGAGATCGCCTTTGCTGATCTTCTTGGTAGCTTTCGCCCAGACCTTGAGCACCTTGCCCCAGGATGACGCCTTGGGAACTAATGTGGCGATGCGCAGCGTTGTCTTTGCCGACGCGGAGCTCGATGTGGTGACGATGGGCAAGGCCGTGGCCGCCATCAACAGGCCGGTCACGGTGGCTGAACGGAGTTGACGGGGGGATACGGGGCGATGGGCGCGGGCACTTGGTGCGACGCTGCGTTGATTCTTCATGGGGGGTCTCTATGTTGGCAGGATGGCCGCCCGCGGACTGTAGTCGAGAGTGTGGCAGTCCTGAAGGCCTGTGCAATACATCGCCAATGAGGGGGATCGAATCTGACGAAGCTGTGCCTGCTACAATTCAATGGGTCGCTCCGATTGAACAGGCTATGCAATTCGGTTGGTCGAAACGTTTCATCTCGGCAGGTTCCTTCACCGCCGCGCGGACGAACCGCCCCGGCGCGAAGAGTGAAGGTTGGCTAGAACCCGTGGAGGAATCGCTCCTGCGCCGTGGTCACGATGCCAGGATTGGCGGGGAGCCCCTCGCCGGGCCTGTTTGCCTGCGCCTGGGTCGCATGACAGGCGGAACTGCAATGCGCAGAAGGGGACAGCAGCGCTTGCTGGGTTCGCGCCTGACGGTCGGGCTGGTATTCAGCCTCGGCCTCGCTGGCGATCGCGCTCTCGCCGCTAAGCCCAAGGCGGGAACGATTGTAGTCAAGCTTCAGGGTTTCGAGAACTCGGCGGGCAAGGCCGTGGCGCTACTGTTTCGTTCGGAAGACGGATTTGCAAAAAAAGAATCGAAAGATCACGGTCGGCTAAGCGGGAAGATTTTCGAGTTTTTTCGAAATCAGACGAGTTCACCCAGGCCTAGCTGGGACAACAACGTTCGAAAATCGCCGTCCACAGTAGCTTCAATACAGAGAGCTTCGCCTGTGCGCGGGTGCCCAAAGCTCATGCTTTCACAGTGCAACGCCATGCGATGAAACGAGAAGTGATCGCGAAAGATGCGGTTGTGTTCCGCCTTGCCGTAGCGCACATCGCCGATGATCGGGTGGGAGGCATGTTTGAGATGTCGACGGATCTGATGGGTCCGTCCGCTGCGGGGCCGCGCTTCGAATAGTCCGTAGCGTTCGAACTGTCCGAGTAGGCGAAAATCGGTGACCGCCGGGCGCTTTTTTTCGCCCTTCTCCCTCGCCAGGGGGTGGTCGACTTGTTTCAGGGTCTCGTCGTGTCCCCGGCACAGCGCTAGGTAGCGTTTGGCGATGCCCTCGTCGTCGAAGAGGCGCTGCATGTCGCGAGCCACCTCCGAGCTTCGCGCGAAGAGCAACACCCCGCTGGTGGCCCGATCGAGGCGATGGACCGGGAACATTCGCTGGTCGTACTGAGCTTGCAAGCGGGCGACCACGGGCACGTCGTCATGGCCCCAACCGCGATGCACCAACAGGCCAGGTGCTTTGTTGATAGCGATCAGGTGCTCGTCCTCGTAGATGATGGGTAAGTCGCCGAGCGGAGGATCATGGCCTCGGTTCGGCGTGCCTTCTTTGTCGTAGCCCCTCGCTGCATGGGTGGCTTCGACCATGAGCGTGAATAAGCTCTGCAACTGCGCTTGCACACTCTCCGCTTCGAGGATTCCAAAAGCTCGCGCGATGGCTTCAAAGGTGGCCAAGCCCGAGGATTTGGTTTCTCTTCTGATGCCCCATGCCGTCGGCGCCCCTTCGGGCAGAGTGACGCCCTCGGCTTCTGGCAGTCCGGGGATACGCTTGGGCACACGGCTGGCTTGTCGCCAGTTGCCGTCCGGCACCACAAGGGTAATGGGGCGTGAATCCTCGGCCTTCAAGCTAGCGCTCAACGGGCGCGCGCCTTCGGACGGAAAGAGCACGAGCACGCGCCGGCCCTCCTGGTGCAGGTGTCGTAGATCGAGCGGCGTGTCTCGAACCCCGTGCACGTACAGGCTGTGATTGCTGAGAGCGGCCAGGGCGAGGGGGCCTGTGGCGGTAGTCTTTTGCACTTCTGAACGGTGCATGACGAGGGCCAGCCGTGTTTCCAGATCTAAGTCGGGAATATGGGCGCAGAGGCAACGCTCCTTGTGCATGCGGCAGCGTGCGCAACGGTTTGCGCTTTTGGATCGATGCCCCACGGGCGGGAATGTGGTCGAGGAGTACGAAGCCTGTCAACGGCGCGCTGCATGCTCCGCCCCGAACTTTGGCGATCTTGACCCCATGACGCGGCGTGTGATCCGAGTCAGCGCAGGTGGCGCCGGCCAGGTAAGTAACTGTAGGTGTGCCCCGCCGTAGGTGAAGATCACGGGCGATTCTCAGCGTGCCCCGAGTGGATTGGGGCCTTGGGGGGGGGCGGGTCGATCGGACTGCTCCGAGATCGGTTGCCGAGGGGCCTGCACGTCGGGTAGAACCTTCATTGTGGGGATTTTGTCCGCCGATTTGAGCAACGTCGTTGCCCGGCAGCCTGGTACTGCGGGGAACGACGACAGGGTGCGGGTTGGTGTGCCGGTGTCCGCCTCGCGCGGTCGATGCGGTGTGGGTTCTGCCCGCTGGCGGGCTGTTTGCCTCGCCGCCGTCATCCTGACGACGACCGCATTGGCCTATGCCAAAGCCCGGGAAGTCCCTGTGGATCTCCAGGTCAAGTTGACCGCCAAGGTCGCGGCTTACGATCGCAACATGGCGGCCCGGGTGTCTCAGCACGCTCGGGTACTCATCGTGCGGCGGGGCAATGCTCAGTCCGCCCGGCTGGCGAAGAACGTCGAGCGTGCGTTGAAACGTCAGCACGACTTTGCTGGCGGCAAGCTGACGGTCGAGGTTCACACCTTCGAGAACGCTGGCGTCTTGGCGCGGCTCATCCGAGATCGTGGCGTCGCCATGGCCTACTTTGCCGGTAGCTTTGACAAAGAGGCGGTTCATATCCGTCGGGAGTTAGACGGCGTGAGCGTACTCACGGTGAGCTCGGAGCTGTCCGCTGTTCGAAACGGTATCGTGCTCGGTATCGGACTAGTTTCCGGACGTCCGAAACTGTTCATCAATCTGCCCCAGGCGAAGAAACAACGTGTGCAGATCGCCCCGCGCTTGATAAAATTGATGGAAGTCTATCGCTAAGTGTCCCGATCGCTAGCGCGTTGCGCCGACGTGCAGCCCTGGCGTGCTGAACGCGAGCCACTGGCGTGCTGAGGTCGAGCATGTGCGGCGGCTTCTAGGCTTGCTGCAGCCGGGTCGACCCGCTAGTCGAAGGGCATGGGCATACACCAGCGTCCCTTGAGCGCGTTGGCGTTCGTTGTGCTGGGGATGCTGTATGTCTTCCCTTACAGCCGGTCGCTGAACAATCCGAATGAACGCACTCGGGTTCTGCAAGCGCGGGCCTTGGCTGATTCCGGCTCGCTGGCTATTGGCGAAGTGTATCGGCAAAAGCGCCGCGGCCGATCCATACGTCGGGTCCGAGACCTCTACGGCCGTTCCCATCGGGATCTGTTTGTCAACGATGTGGCCGTCGTCTGCGTGGACGGATCGAGAAAATCCGATCGGTGTTCTGGCCCTATCTACCCAGCGAAGGCACCGGGGGCAGCGCTGCTGGCTGCTCCGCCGTTGGCGGTCGCCGCAAGGCTGGGGTGGCTGGAGCCCGGCCCGGCGGGGGAGGAAAGAGCGCACTGGATCGCTCGCTACTTCGGGCTCGTGTTGCCCCTCATCGGCTGCCTCCTGGCGTTCATCGGGTGGCTGCGCCGTGCCGGTCTGAGGCCTGATCGGATCGCCAAAGGCGTGATCGCGGCGGGACTCGGAACTCAAATTTTTCCCTATGGCATCGCCGCCGTTGGACATGTGCTGGCAGGAGGCTGCTTGGTCGCTGGCGTGTACCTCCTGATGCGCGCAGGAGACGGACGAAAGAGTTTCCTATGGGCCCTGGCGGGGGGAGCTGTCAGCGCCTTCGCTGTGCTGCTCGAGTATCACGCGGCGATTGCCGTTTTGTGTGTCGCGGTGTGGGTGCTGCTGACTGGCCAGCGACGTCGTTTGATGCCTGGATATGCGGTGGGAAGCCTGATCATGGCGGGCAGTCTCGGGGCCTTACATCAGAAGATGTTCTTGTCGCCGCTGCGGACAGGACATTACTTTTTGGCCTCTGCGCACAATCGGGCAGGTCAGGCCAAGGGGTTTCTGGGCATGGACGGGCTCCACTGGGAGTCGCTGCGGGATCACATGGTGGATCCCTATATGGGCCTGATACCCCTGATGCCGTGGTTAGCCGCCGGTCTGATTATTTGCGTGGTCGGACGTGGCGTGTTGCGTGCGGCGCCGACCGCGGTCGTTGGCGCGAACCGTGCGCTATTTGCGATGGTGGCGATGTACCTGTTGTTCATCAGCAGCCTCGGCGAGTACCGCTGGATGAACGGTTGGTCGATCGGTCCCCGCTACCTCGGACCGGCGATGTTTCCTCTGGCGTTGCTAGGCGTGCAGGCGTGGGCCCGAACAGGGCAGTGGGGGCGTAGCGTATTCACCGGACTCGCCATCGCTTCCGTGTGGGTGATGGGCTCGATCACGGGAGCCTATCCCTCGCCGCCGGATACAGCGGGTAATGTGTTGGCGGAAGTGGCCTACCCGCTGTTGAGCGAGGGCTATATGGTGAGGAATGCGGCGCTCTGGTTCGGCCACGGAGAGCTCAGCGTATACTTCTTCGGCGCCTATCTGTTCGTGGCTGCACTTTGGCTCGCCTGGCCAGCCCCGGGAAGTCGGACGTGGGCGGGGCGGCTGGCGGGTCCGTTTCTAGCACTCGCGCTGGGTTGTAGCTGGATGGCACTATTGGGCGCACCCGAAGGCGTTCCGAACGGGGCGCGGAAGCCCGATAAGCGGCACCTGCGCTTTCTGAAGAAGACCTTGGAAGGGGCCAAGGGGTTCGACCGTCAGCCCTGAGTGGGTGCGGCCGTGGGGGCCATGGCCCCACGGCCACCGGCTTCGAATTCGTGTTTTGACCACCAGCGCAGATCGCTAAATCGCTCATCTGCGCTCAGCCCTTCATGGATCCGTTTCACCACTTCGAGCCAATCGGTCTCGGTGTCGGCAGCGCGCGCTCCTTGTCGAAAAGAACGCTGGTGGACGATGCTGACGAGCCAGGCGTCAGAGACCTGAAGATTGATGATGAATTGGGTCCGGCCCACCTTTGCGTAGATCTCCCATTCGAGATCTTCGTTGAGGATTTCGTCCTGCCGACGGAATAGACAATCAGGAAAAAGCTTACGGAGTGCTTGAGTCACTAGCGCGCCATCGCCGCCATCCAGGCGGTCTTGGTAGCGGAAGGTGGCAAATGATCTCGGCATGGGGGCAGGCATTAGCAGTGTCGGGGCCAATTCTCGACACTGCATCCGAATGGCCCCCGACTTTTGTCGAGTCCTTGCTCTTTCGACGGGGCTGAATCAACGATGGTGGACAACGGAGAGTACGCCTTCTTCAGCGGGGACCCCCAGCCGGAGCGGGTAGCCGTAGTGACCGGTCCCGCGGTGCACGTAGAGGCGATTCGTACCCATGCCCCAGAGACTGTGGTCCGGAATGTTTGAGACTGCTTGAACGAAAGTCCACGCCAGCCCCAAACTGTAGAGCCCGACTTGACCACCGTGGGTATGCCCTGAGAGTACGAGATCCGCCTCCCCGTCCGGCACGTGGCGAAACGCTCCGGGGTCGTGAAGTAGCACCAAACGCAGAGTGTCGTCCTGCCTCGGATGTTCTTGGAGCACGGCCGCAGTTCGCTCCTTACGATTTCGGAAATGAAAATCGAAGCCCAAGATTTGCACCCGCCCGGCTCGGGTATCGCGCTGGGTTGAATCATCCACGAGCAACTGGATCTGGTTGGCTTCCAGCGCGCCTTTTACGATAGCAAGGGCCTCGTGATCGTGATTGCCGAGGCAAGCAAGGACCCTTCCAGGCAAGCCTTTTAAGGGCGATAGCGCGGTGGTCAGGGCGCTCGGATCCGCCTGGGATTCCATCGTCAAATAGTCGCCCGTGAGCACGATCAAATCGGGATCTTGAGCGACGGCACGCTCGCAGATACCGGAGAGGCGCGCGACGGACATGAATGGCCCTAAATGTGGGTCGGTGATTTGCACGAGCCGTAGCGCGCTTGCCTTAGTGGCGACTGCGGGGTTGTCGGGGGACGCGTTGAGCTGCCCGAGGGGTAGACGCTGCAACGCGCTGGTAGTCGGCACGCATCCGACGGATATGGTGGGCTCGCTGGTCCGAGTGGTCAGTGACTGCACCACGCCGCCCAGGCACAGAACGAAGGGCAGAGCGGGCACCCATAGAGGCCAGCCGAGGGCGCTAGCAACCGCCCAAGGCCAGCTCATGAGCATAGCCGCGGTGAAATACAGCGCTGGGTAACTCACCAGAACCCGATAGCCCCAGCGACGTAGACGCGGTCGAATCAACAGCAGAGGATCCAAGTACACGGCGGCGTGCAAATAGAGGAGTACCCCATAGAGGCACTGCTGGGGTATCGATTGGGGCAGCCGCCAGTCGCTGATGCCGCCTTGCAGCAGGGGCAACACCGCCAGCGAGATCAGCGTGTAGATGGTGAGGAGGAGCCCCCGAAATATGGCGAAGGCCCGGGAGCGGAAGCTCTGGGCGAGTAGCGCGACTGTGGCTGTGGCGAGCCACGAGGCAATAGCTAGGGAACTCAATCGCGAATCCGGGTGGGGAAGTTGGGGGGTAGAATATCACGGTGCTCGCTGGGTGCTCGCTGGGTGCTCGCTGGAAGTCTAACGCTCGCAGTTCTCGCGCCGGTCGGTGACGGCCGCAGGACGATCTGACTCCGCCGGGCGCGAAAAACGAGGCCTGGTGAGTCGATCGGGGGGGATATTGTTCATCTATAAGTCGGCTGGCCCAGGCGGTCTCACGGGGCTGAACGTCCGCTCTCACCGCCTCCGGGCTCGATTCGTGCTCTTCCAGCACCGAATTCGAGCAAGATCCTGCAGTTTGGTGGCTAATCGACGTTTCTGGCGCCTACGATTCGGGGTAATAATTCCGCCGCGAGCGCTCACATCAAGCGGGAGCCGCCATTGGCCTAATACGCCCTGTACGAAATGTTCCATGTCTAAGACTCAGTCGGCACCATCATCGTCGCTAGGGCTCGGTACTGAACGCAGTGACTTTGCGCTCCGGGCCCGGCAGGAACAACGCGTGCCAGTATTTCGTACCGGAGAGCGACGTGTCGGGCTCGCCAGTTTTCCTTATTTTCGAGGCGAGCTGTTTCATGCTGGCCCCCCCCAACCCGCCCTGATGGCTGGCTACAAGACCATGATTCCTATGCTGCGCAGCAAGAGACTATTGGCGACCGTTCTCATCTCGACGGCGCTGTTTGCGTTCGGAGCTGAAGCTTCGGCGGGGGACCTGGCTGCAGCAGGTCGCGCCTACAAGAGCGGCCAGAGTGCGCAAATGGCGGGGGATGACGCCAAGGCAGCCGAGATGTTTGAGTTGGCTAACTCGTTGATGCCGTCGGCGACCGCTCTGCGGAGCGCGGCACGAGCTCGCTACAGCGCCGGGGATTTGGCGACAGCGGGTGGGCACGCCGAAGGCTTGATCGCCATGTACCCGGGGGACGAGAGCTCCCATGAGCTGGCGAGCAAGATGCTCCAAAAGATTCGCCCGCAATTTTTGCGGGTTGCGTTGAGCTGTGATGTTTCCTGCGCGGTGCTCGCGGACGACCGAGTGGTCAGCTTGGAGGCCTCGCTCGAGCACGTGTTCTACCTGCCGAGCGGAAGCCACGAGATTGTCGCCGAAACCGAAGAGGGCGGCAGCGCCAACAAGCCGGTGGCCGGCGAGGCCGGGGAAAACGTGCGCCTGAGTCTGAGCCCAAAGGCTCCTGAGAAACCCGTTGAAGCGGAGCCCGAAGCTGCCTCTGTTCGCTTCAGTCCCGCCACTGGGATCGCCGAACATCGAACACCGATCCTGATCGGTGGAGTCGTTTTGACAGGTCTCGCTGCCAGCGCGTCCTTGTGGTCGCTCTGGGACACTCAGCAGGCAAAGGACGACTACGTCGATTCGCCCTCGCGTGCGGGCTTTGATGACGGCAGTAGCCGGCAGTTTCGCAGCAACATCTTGATGGGAACCACCGGCTTGTTCGCCGTGGCGACTATCGTGGGCTATTTCATGCTGCCGACCGCCGAGACAGAAAGTGGGGGCGAGACTGGATTCCGCCCGAATGGCTTCGGCGGAACCTTCTAATGTCCGAGCCTCCCAAATCCAAGCCTGAGCGCGTGGCCAAGAAGCTGCCAACGCCGCCGGCGCGGCGCTCGGTCCCCCCGGCGTCGAAGCGACCGGGCGTACCGAACGTGCCCAAGGCGCCATCCGTGCCGTCGATCTCGTCGATCTCGTCTCTGCCCAAAGCTCCCAATGTGCCCCGTTCAGTGCCGGCTGTGGCCCCGAAGGGATTGAGCTTTGGCTTTTACGAGGTGGTGGGGCGGATCGGCTCGGAACGCCTGGGCGAAAAGTTCGTATGTCAGCGTGCTGGCGCCACGGATCTGGTGGCGGTCAGGGTGTTGAGTAGCGTCGCCGGAGCTGGTGAGCCCGCAGAAGAACGGTTGCGCGACGCACGCCGCTCCGTCAGATTGCAGCACGCTTCGGTTCCAAAACTCATCGAGGTGGGCACGACCCGAGACGGCGTGTTCTTTGCGAGTCAGTACGTGCCCGGTCGAAGCCTTAGCTCGATGTTCCAAATGTCGGGCGGTGATCGCTCAACCGGACATTGTATCGGCGTTATCTTGGACGTGCTCGGGGCGTTAACGGCAGCTGCCGGGCTTCGAGACGACGAGGGACGTCCGGCGCCATTAGTGCACGGCGGCGTGTCGCCCTTGACGGTGTGGGTGGGCAGCGATGGTGGGGGGCGACTGATGGATTACGGTGTTGCTCGCGCTGTTGCCGATCGTGCCGACGGTACGGCTGCGGCTGGTGTGGTCAACGGGCACGCTCCCTATCAATCGCCAGAGCAGGTGCAGGGGCTAGAACTGGATGTACGCTCGGACATTTTCTCGGTTGGCGTACTGTTGTGGAATGCTCTAACCGGCAAGCGTCTGTTCGACGGTGCGAGCCCCCACGCCACTCATTATAACGTGCTTCGGAGGCAAATTCCTGCGCCCAGCGCAATGGGGCGGAAGCCGCCGGCTGTATTTGACGCTGTCTGCCTCAAGGCCTTGAGTCGCAGTCCCGATGCGCGCTACCAAAGCGCGGATCGGATGGCGACGGATCTGCGTGCTGCCGCCGAACTGGCGGGCGGAATTTCCCCGCCCGCTGAGATCGCGGAGTGGCTGGCATCTCTGTTCGGCGGCGAACTGCAATCGGAGAAAGAGGCGCTCGCACCAGAGAATCGTGGCACTGCGCGTTCGTCCGGCGAGCCATTGGACCTCATCAGCAGCTTGGCCAGCCCCGATAGCCCGTCGCCCACCGATTGTTTGGGATGGGCGGAGTTGGAGCCCACGGTGGCGGCCGTGCCCGCATCAGTCGTGGGTGTCACCGCCGAAAGCGGCGGTTTTCCTGTGGTTCCCGGCCCCGCCCTCGCTGCTGCGCGGGCGCCGGTCGTGCAAGCCGAAGCGGCGGAGCCGCCGGTCCCGTCCGGAGGAGCTGGCAAATGGGTGATGGTGGCCGTCGCCGCCGTTGCGCTCTTGGGAGGCGGCGTGATGGCAATGGGCGTTGGCGAAGACGACAAGAGCGAGAGTGCTGTGACCCGCGCGCCGAAGCCGGCCGCGGCAGCGGAGCCGCATAGCGTCGAGTCCGGTGAAAAAATCGGTGATGAGTTCGTCCCCGCTGCTGCCGAAGATCTGGTGGCCCCCGGTGTGAATACCGCGGCGGATGCGGCTGCGGCTGCGGCTGCGGCTGAAGATGACGGGTCCCGTGGCGATGAGGCTGAAGAAGCGGCGGCAGAGACTGACACCGCCGAGCCGGCGCCCAAAGCAGCCCGGAAGGCCGCTCCCAAGCCCAAGGGTGTTTGGCGCAAGCCCAAACGCCCAGCTGTGACAGACGACTTTGGTGGAGTCGAGAGCAACCCGTACCTGAAGTAGCTGACATGACGACTGCTGAATCCCTACACCTGGCTGTTGAAAAAGACCCGGCTCAACCGAAGCGTTGGCTCGAATTGGGTCTAGGGCTACTTGAGGCGGCCGAAGCCGCCGGACCGCTGCGCGAAGATCCGGAAGCGACTGCTGCCATCGCAGCGTCGTTGTTGCACGCCCTCTCGCTGCAGCCCGAATCCGCAGAGCTCCGCTTGAAAATCGCTCGTGGGTTGGAATCCGTTGGTTGTTTCCAGCGTGCTCTGGAAGGCGTGGATAGCGCAGTCGCGGTGGATGCGAAGTTGCCTGGTGCTATGGAGCTACGGGCAAAGCTCTTGCTCGACCTGTCCCAGCCAGACCGTGCCATCAAAGTGCTCAAGCAGATGGATGGCAGCGATGAGACTCCCGGCTCCGCTCAGTTTCTGTTCGCCCAGGCCTACCAGCAGCTGGGGAGCTATGAGCCAGCTCTGCAGCATGCGCAGCTCGCTGTTGCCGGAGCTCCGCGCTCGGTGCCGCGTCTCTATCTGCGTGCCGAGCTTTACGGGAAACTAAAGAAGAGCTCGTCGTGTGTGAGCGCGTGGGAAGAAATCATCAAGCTGACGAATCAGGCTCCCAAGGCAGTTCGCTCGCTGGCGGACGCCTATCTGGCTGCCGGTCAGGCGGGGCGAGCCGTGGAGGTTCTTCGAGAGTTTGTTTCCACGTCGCCCGATTCGGCAGACGCGCAGTTGAGCCTCAGCATCGCATTGATCGATGCGGGCAAGCCGGCGGAGGCGGTGAAGTCCGCCGAGATCGCTTGTCGGCTTCGCCCGAGATCGCCGGAAGCCGCCATGGCTTTAGCCGACGCTTTGGGGCCTGGCGGAGATGCGGGGCGAGCCATCAAAGCTTTTCAGCGTGCGCTGGAACTGGAACCAGAGTCGGCTGGCGCGTGGCATCGGCTGAGTGGCCTATTGTCGAAGTCTGGTGACGAAAAGGGAGCCACCAGCGCTCTACTGCGGGCTGCCAGTCTGGCTCCCGATGACGGCCAAATCACTGACGCGCTCAACGATAGCTTGGCGCCGCCACCGGTCACTGGGGCGGGTCCGGAAAATGCCTTCCGCGGCAGCCTGGAAGACTTTCCTGTCGGCGAAACCCTCGACTTGCTCAAGAACAAGATGGCGACAGGCCGTCTACGGATTGAAACACCTCTGGGGACGGCGATGTTGACCATTGCTCGGGGTCGAGTGGCGACGGCGGCGTTGGAAGGCGAGAGAGGCCTGGCTCAAAGCTTGCTCGACGACCGCGAGGTCCTGAAGATGGCGCTGGTGAGAGCTCTGGGGACCGGTTGGGAAGAGTTGGCGGACGACGATGTCGTGACGGAACTGATTGATAAGAAGGTGGTGACTGAAAAACAGCTGACGCGTACGCTTCGTCAGCAAGTTCGCCGCGTGCTCGCACAAATTGTCGACGCGCGAAGCGGTCAGTTCATCTTCGACAAGGCGGAGGTATCCGATACAGCGCTCAGCTTGAGCGTCGACTCCACGGCCCTGATTCTCGATATCTATCGGGAGATGGACGAAGCGAAAGAGCGCGGTCTGTAGTCGATCGCGTCGGATGGGTTACGGCTGTTTCTGCCGCGCGACTGTATCCGCTCTCGTGACGTATCCGCGCAGCGGCCTCGACCCGGTTGGAGGGAGGACGATTACTGCGGCTGGGAGCCCTTCGCGCGCCGCTGAGGTCCCACCTTCTTCTCTGTCGGGGGCAGGCTGGAGAGGTAGAGCCAGATGGACTCTAGATCGCTATCTGTGAGATTAGCGAAGGACTCCCAGGGCATGACACTGCCCTTGAAACGACGCCCCTCGGTGCGAAATCGTTTTACGAACTGCTCCAGTTTCCATCCGGTGATCGCGCCGGACTTGGCTGGAGTGAGGTTGGGGCCGACGAATTCGAACTCGGGGTCGGTTTCGTCGGGCCAAGGTTGGTTCTTGCGTCCGGACAAGACCGGGCCGTCGTACTGGAGTTTGCCATCGGCATAGAGCGGGTCGCTGTGACAGCCAGCGCACATGCCAGGACCTTCTGCCAAGTAGCGCCCTCGCGCTATCGATACTTCGCCAGCGGCGACGTAGGCAGGCGTGGGGTAGTCTTTCGGTCCCGCGAAGAAGCCCATGACGGATTGGAACAGAACCTTGCCGAGGGCTCCGATCTCACTGTCCGGGATCTGATTCTTAACGGCTGGAACCGTGCGCAGATACGAGACCAATGCGGTCAGATCCTGATCCGCCATTGCACCCACAGCGAACATGAAAAGTGCGGCGGTGTGGTCAGGCCGGATGCCGTACTTCACCGCTCGAGCGATTTCGCCGTCGCTCCACTTGCCTATACCGGTGTCCTTATCCGCGGTGATGTTCGCCGATCGGACGGTAGCGAGTGGTCCCATGTGCCACTCGTGCCCGCCTTTGGGGGGGGGGACCGTGCCGGGCTTAGATGCCTGATATTCCTCAGAGGGGGTGTGACAAGCCGGGCAGTGAGCGACCGCATTGTAGAGGTACTCTCCCTGAGCGATGATTTTTGGATCCGTGCTGGCGTGGATGTCCGGGGTAGGGATGTCGGGGAAAGTGGGGGGCCACTTCAGCGCGAAGTTCATCACCACGCCGGCTATGCCCACAGCGAACAAGGCGATGACCAAAGCCAGCGAAACCAATACCCTCTTCACGGTCATGGCTCGCATGTATCACACTGTACCGCGTCGGTACGAGGGATTTGCGGGCGAGACCGAGGTGGCGAATTGAGAGAGTTGGGACGAACTTCCGAAATCCGACGGCGACCCTTGGGGTCGCCGTCGGCTCGGAACACGGTGCCCCTCTGGGAGGGCGGGAGAGAGACACCGTGATAGTAAGCGGCAGTGGGAACCGAGGATGTCGGCGTCCGGCTGCCTGCGGACTCACTGGTAGAGCACAAGACATGCCAAGTACCGATGCTTGAAGAACTGGGACCTACGGCATTTTCTCGGGGTCGTCGTTCGATGCTGAAAGATGGGCGACTTGCAAGATCGATGGGTTCGGTGGGGTTAGACGTCAAAGTCTCGCAGTGGGCGGCGTGGAGATTTCCGGCGCGCTATAGGGCCGTTGGGTGGTGACCCCACAATATCGGGCACTTTCGACAGATCTTTCCTCTTACTCCCCCGCGTGGCATGGCAGGGCGTGAGTTCCGAGTCCGGCACCAGTCCCGTTGTGGTCGAAGCGCTGGGGGAGCGAATCCGCTTCGTACCTGAGTTCATTCTTGCAAGCGCCTGGAGCGGCTTCTTCTTATTCGTCGTCGACAGCTGGCAGCGCAGTCATGCCACTCAGTCCTCGTTCGCCTACTGGGGGGTAGGGGGGCTCTCTTGTGTGACAGCGGCGATGTTGGTCGGGGTGCCGGTGGCAGTGCTAGCGGCACCTCTAGCGGCGATTCGAGCGCGTGTTTGGGGCCCCGCCCTGCGTATCGGAAGCGCGGTGCTAGCGGGGGTCGTACTGCTCTCGCCCACGGCCCGCTGGATGTTTCAAGGCGCCTGGGTGAGTCAAAAGCATTGGGCTCCTTACGGTCCTGGCGTTGTTCTGATTCTGGCCGGGATCGCGATGGCCGCCTTGGGTATGGCCATCGAATCGGCGTGCCGCGCTCAGGACCGTGGAGTGCCGCGCAGGGCGCGCGCCCTGATAGCTGCCTTGTTGCTAGTGGCGGTAGCCAGCACATGGGTCGATCTTCATGTCTTCGTGGGGTTGTATCTACGCCTACATCTGGCGCTGGAAGCAGCCAGTTTCGTTGTCGTGCTGATCGCCATTGTCCTAGGACTGAGGGGCGTACGGAGAACGCTTTCTTTGGGCCGCCTGTGGCTCTGGGCTGGGGCTTGGGCCGTGCTCAGTTTGGCGGGCTCGCTACGCCCAGCGTGGGCCGATTCATTAGCCACGCAGTTGCCGTCGTTGAGCCGTGAGCCACACTATGTCGGACGTCAGCTCAATCGTCTGCGCTTCCTACGCCTGTATCTGAAGGACCCCCAGGGCTGGATGGGCTCCAAGGCGGCCGCCCTGGCGGCGCTGGAAGAGGAGTTCGCCCTCAGCGATACGTCCAGAGATCCCCGATGGGATCCCCCCCCGTCCGATCGCCCGCCCAGCGCCCTGTGTGTAGGTTGCAACGTCCTGATCTTTTACGTGGACACCCTGCGTTACGACGTAGCCTCGGACCCACGGGTCATGTCGGAAGTCGTTCGATTTGGGGGAGAGTCATTGAACTTTCGTCGCGCCTACGTGACAGGTTCAGATACCGTGAATTCTCTGCCCGGTATCACCGGGGGGCGGATCGATCTGGACGAGTCCCATCCCGGCGATTTGTTAGAGGTGACCTCCGCCATGGGCATGCATCGCTGGGTCGCCATCCCCAAGAGCGCTCGGGAGTTCCTTCGAAAAGAGCATCGCCGATTCGTTTTCGACGAGGTGCTAGAGGTACCGGATTATGCCGAAGACAAGAAGGTCTGGGGCTACGGCGCTGACCAACCGTCGTCTGAGGGCCTGGTGGACAAGACTCTTCAGTGGCTTGCGGAGCACAAGGGAGAGCGGTTCTTTGGCTGGGTGTTTAATTTCGAGGTGCACGCATGGCACGAAATGAATCAGCAATACGTGCAGGACTCGGCCAAAGCCGCGGGCATCACCACGGAAGCGAACCGTCGGGGGATCTACGAAGCCATTGCGAATTCTGTTGACCGACAGTTCGGGCGCTTACGTCGTGGGCTGCAGCGGCTGGGACTTGAGAAGAACACGATCGTGATCTTCATGTCCGATCACGGTGAATCCTTGGGAGAATGGAAGAGCTGGTACCACAGCAGCGTGGTTTGGGAGAATCTGATCCGGGTACCCCTGATGATTCAGATCCCGGGAGTTTCGCCGCAGTCGGTGCCGACTCCGGTGTCCATGGTCGATGTCGCTCCCACCTTGGGCTCGGCTCTCGGCGACTCTCCGTCCAAGCATAGCTACCACGGTGTGGATTTGATGGGCGTGGTAGGTGGCGACACCTCTCGGCCTTTGCCCATCATGTTCGTGGGCCAACGCAAAGAAACCCTCGTCCGCATCGGAGTGTTGGATCCGGAATCCGATCACAAGCTCGTCTTAGTGCTGGAAGATGGCAAGGCGGAACTCTACGACACCGCCGCGGAGGAGCCCGATGCGGTGGACCTCGCGCGCCAGGATCCAAATCGGGTGGGGCGCTTGTTGAATTGGATCGTGCGGTCGCCGTTGTATCCACGCTCGGAGCTGCAGCGCCAAAGAGAGAAGCTAACGAGAGACTGACGCCCTCCCAGTGTGCGGCGCCGACCCCGAAGCCCAACATCGAAGCGCCGCGAGGGGAGCAGATCCCTCAATCGCGCGAGTCAGCCGCTACCGCAGGTACACTATTTTTCGCTTCTTTGACGGCAGTGTGCAAAGTGCGAAGTTCCAAGATTGCGCAATCTCGAAGGGCTTGGCACCGCCATAGCTGAGAGCGTAGCCAAGGGATGCGCTGAGCTAGCGTCGTCGCGCCTTGGGGCGGTTTCACCGGGGCTGAACCGACGCTGGGGGTCTTGGCTGGTGGCGGAAAGTGCCGAAACTGCGCAAATTGTGCACTCGTGATGCGCCGGCCAGCTATTGGCCAATGGGAACATAACCGTTGACGGACCTCGTCGGTCGCATCAGCTTGGCTCCAGGCGCAGATGAAGACGGAGTTGGAAATGAGCGGACGACACTTGGGGATCGTGGGCGTAGCGGCCCTGATGGGCTTGATAACCGTAGTGAATGCCTGCTCGCCGGAGGCCACTGAAAGCGGCACTTCAGTCCAGGGCGCGACGCCCGGCGGGAACACCGGTGCTGATGGCGGGCCATCAGGCAATGCTGATCCGGGCTCAGGCTCTGCAAACGAAAACTTCGGTCTCGATCTGGGTGGGGAAGCTGCCATCGAAGACTTCGGCCTCGAATGTGATTCCCAAGAAATCGACGTTGCCCTAGAAGGGGTGAGCGTTCAGTTCTTACTCGATGGCTCCAATTCGATGAAGGGTGACGGTTGGATCGCTGCGACCAGCGCTATCACCGCCATCGTCAACGATCCGGCGAACGCGGACATCCATTTTGGTCTTCACGTCATTCCGGAGGACGCCGGTTTGGTGAGCTGTGACGTAACATCGCCGGCGGCGATTCCGGTTGGCCCGGACAACCGCGCCGCGATTACCGACTGGTTGGGGACTCACGAACCGAGCCAAGCGGGCACGCCGATCGTTGCGGCTCTCGAATACTACCAACTCGACTACGACAACGAGTTACGCAACGAGGCACGCTCGAACTACCTCGTGGTGATCACCGATGGCGCGGATACTTGTTACGACACCTTAGGAAGCATTGTCGATGAGACGCCGCGTCTGATCACCATTGCTTCCTTGGTGAGCGAACTGCGCTCTGCTGGCAATGTGAAGACCATCGCCGTGGGCCTCGGCCCGGATGCGGATCAGTCGGAGCTCGACACGATCTCGAGCAACGGGGGCTCATCCTTCGGTAGCTATATTTCCGCCATGGACGAGAACGAGCTGAAGACAGCGTTGAACGAGATCACGGCTTCGGCACGGTCCTGCAGTATCCGAGTGGCTTCGGTAGCGGAAGCTGCGGACGCCTCGAAAATCAATGTCTACGTTGATGGTGTCATCGTGGATCGCGACCGCACCGGGGAAAATGGCTGGGACTTTGCGAATAGTATCGAGCTGGAAATCGAACTGGCTGGAAAGACTTGCCAGGACGTACGCGATGGCGCGGACGTCAAGACTACCTTCGGTTGTCCGACTCGGGTCGGCGGGGAAGTGTGTGGCACTCGTGACGTGAAACTGGTGGCTCCGCCGCCAGCGGTCCTCTTCCTGGTGGACGCATCCTTGAGCATGGCATTTGGTGACAAATGGTCAGAGGTGAGTTCAGCGATAACCAGCGTTATCACCAATCCAGCCAATGAGATGATGGAATTCGGTCTGGATCTGTTTCCTGATTCAGATACATTTGACAACTGCAATGTAGATTTGAGTCGCGACGTGCCGGTGTCACGGCACGGACGGCTGAGCATTGTCAACGTCTTGAGCAGCTACGATGAGTTCGGGACGCGGACGCCGCTGCTGGGGTCGTTGGAGCCTTTGGTGGGCAATCCGGGGCGGCTGGCGGATCCGGAGGTCTCCGGTGCGGTCATCGTGTTGACGGACGGTGCGGGCTCGGAGGCATGCGGTGAGGGTGACGCGGCGGCGCAGTTGCTTCAGATGAGCGGCTACACCAGCGAGTTGGTTTCTCGGCATGATGTGAGGGTCTTCTCGGTAGGATTTGGCAACCCGAGCGAAACGACCGAGATCGACACCATCGCCGCTGCGGGAGGGACCGCCTTTAGCAGCCATATACCCGCCGTGACCGGGGACGACTTGAAGGAGGTATTCCAACAGATCGCCGATCAAATTCACTCCTGTACCTTTGCTGTGCCCAACCAAGGGCCCAACGTTGACTACAGCCGCGTAAATTACTTTTTCGACGGTACGGTGGTGCCCAAGGACAACAACAACGGCTGGAAGTGGGTCAATCCCACGACTCAAACCCAGGTTGAGTTTGTCGGCGCCGCCTGTGACCGAATCCAAAGCGGGCTGGTCACGGACGTGATCATCGAATTCGGCTGCGACACAGTCCTGATCAACTAATAGAGACTGGCCTCGATCCCCTTGGCGCGGCCGATCGGTCGGGGCGTACTAGCCCTCGCTCGAGTTCTTGGGCTATGTCTCCCTCATGGTTCTTGACGTCGTCTCGCCCTCGGTCCTTGAGCGCCTTCGGGGGGTCACCACTCGCCGAGGGCGACAGAACGCCGGTTGTACTCTACTGGAAAGCTTGCGCTTGCTAGAGCGTGCGCTGCGAGCCGGTGTCCGCGTTCCAATCGTGCTCGCCGACCGAGAAGCGCAGACCGAACGTCTCAGCATCGCCCTCGGGCAGGCGAAAGAAGCTGGGTCGACGATCCTCGAAGCTCCGGGCTCGGTGCTCGAGGAGTTCAGTGAGGGACGATCGGCGGATGGGGTGGTCGCGCTAGTTGAAACCCGGAGTTTCAGCGCCGATGAACTGTTCGCTTTGGGCTCTCCGGGAGAGCGCTTGGTCTTGGTCGCGGTCGATACCAAAGAGCCGGGAAATCTCGGGGCACTCTGCCGCACGGCGCTGGCGGCAGGAGCGACTGGGATGCTGGTGGTGGGGGAAGGAACAGATATATGGCACCCGAAAGCGCTTCGGACTTCGCGAGGTAGTGTTTTTAAGTTGCCGCTAGCCAGTCTTCCGGGAGTGGAGGAGGCCGTCGGGGTCGCCCAGGCGGCGGGCTTTGTCGCGGTGGGTGCGGTGGTATCCGGAGGTCAACGCGTCGGCGCCTTGGGTCGGCACCGCAGGGATCGGGCGCTCTATCTGGGCGGTGAGGCGCACGGACTGTCCGACAGCGTGAGCGAGACGCTCGACGAACTGGTGAGCATTCCCATGAGGGAAGGCGTGGATTCTTACGCCGTAAACCCAGCGGCGGCGATTCTGCTGCACGGCCTCGGTCCCTTCGGTGATCGCTCCTAGGCGCTAGCGGGTTGTTCGTCGACGGTTCGGGGGTCCCGGCCGCGGGCGACCAGGCGGCGTTGGGCGATGTGACAGGCGCTCTCGAGCGTTGGCCAGAAGCCATACAGCAAGTTTCCGGCAAAGATGACGGCAACCGCTCCCGTGACACTCCAAAAAATGTGTCCGGCGATCAGTAGCAGAACACAGGGGGCGAGCTGGGCGAGAGGACGGCGGGCGGAGCTGAGCCAACGCTCGAGGTGGGCGTAGCGGGACTGGAAGCTCACCATCAGCGTCACCGCCGCCCCCACGGACAGTCCAATCAGCGCGGGCTGTGTCGGAAACAGAATGGCGGCGCACAAGGCGAGGATGCCGCCGACGGTGCGGGGGGTTCCGGAAAAATAGCCAGGATCAGCGTCGGTCTTGTTGAGCGTGAAGTACGCCAGACGGCTGAGCGTAAACAGGGTGAAGAAACCGCCGAGCACGAAGCCCTGGAGCCCGCCCACCGCGAAATACAAGGCGAATCCTGGAGCAATCCCGTAGTTGACGGCGTCGGCGATGTCGTCTGAGTAGACACCGAAGCTTGTGCCATCAAAGCGGCGTGCGGCTGCCCAATCGAGGCCGTCGAAGCCAGCGCCGGCGAGCAATAGAAGCAAACTGGTGGGAAACTGAGCGACCGAGGCGAAGTGGATGCTGAGGAGTCCGCAACAGAGGTTGCTCATACTTAGAAGATCGGCGATGAAGCGGCGCTGAAAGAGTCGCGCGTTGTGCAAGATGATGGTTCCGCCAAAGCTCGCACTCAACCACAGCAGTGCGGTGACTATCGACTCATTGAACAACTCGGGGATCCACTGACGTCCGCAACAAGCCACGGCGAGGACGGTCGCGTAGTTGAGCCCCGTGCGTAGGCGGTTTTCCGTAGTCCCGCGCCAAAAGGAAAACTGAGCGAACAATACGATGTCGAAGCCGAGTTTTAGAAATAACGGGCCGGCGGGCACGATCTCCGAGCTGAGAATAGCGACGCCGAACAGCAAGGGATAGTCGGTGAGGCGATCCAGGATTCGACCGAAACGTGTCGTTTGCTGCTGAGTTTGCGCCACCAAGGCGTCTAAGGCGTCTAGGGCACCGAACACCGCGAAGCCCAGCATAGGCAACAAGGGGCCGGGCGCTGCTATCAGGCTCCACAGCACCCAGGGTGTGACGATCAGTTTGAGCAAGCTCAAACGATTGCGCGAAAGCCTCACCTTCTTCGCGATAGCTTCCTCCCAACGCGTCAGGTGATTTGACTTGCGGATGAGTCGGCGCGGA
The DNA here is from genome assembly GCA_013214025.1 of Polyangiaceae bacterium. Classification (GTDB taxonomy): domain Bacteria; phylum Myxococcota_A; class Polyangia; order Polyangiales; family Polyangiaceae; genus JABSRN01. The sequence continues at coordinate 192,501 of JABSRN010000007.1, read as the reverse complement.
GTGTTGTCTAGTTCGCAGGCGGGGGGGGCATGGATGGCTTCATGCGAGGGGATAAGGCCATCTACGCGCCAATCGCCCTTTTTCAGTGTGCGCGGATTGCTCCCTGGGAGGGCGCCAGATTCGTGGGATAGACTGCCCCCCCCCCGACTGCGTTCAGGTCGGAATCTGCAAAGCGCACGGCGCACCCGTTGGCGGATTTATTTCGCGGCGTCGCGAACGGGAGTTCACTGCAACAATTGACTAGCGAAGTTTACTGAGCTGGATGTCGCCTTCGGTTGACAGGTGCGATCGACAGCGGTGTTGAGTCTCTTGGATCTTGAGCACCGCGTTTTGATCATGATGGTGACACCCGGGAGGGCGCAGTTGCGAACGATAATTTCGGCGCTATCGGCGTCGAGCCCCTTGCGTTCACTCTGACGAAGCTTGAGTGCCTCCAGGGTTTCCATGACGGCGGTGGGCTCGGTGATAGCGAGACGCAAACGCGAGCGGGTACGTTCGGGTAACGCGCTCAGGTGCTCGTGAGTTCTCCTGCCGATCATTTTGCCGCGGCTCGACAATTCGGCTTCAGGGTTTCGGACCTCTTTTCGGAGCGGGTCGTCGGCTTCGCTGCTGCCCACCCGTAGTTTGGTGGTCACCCGTGGTTCGGAACCCGCCTCGACAACTTCGATTCTGTCCCGGGCTTGGCAATGCCCGACGATGATGTCGCTGTCGGTTTGAAGAGTCGCGTCCTCCACCACCTCGGAGATGTGGATCCCCCGCCCACCCCCCCCACACACACACTAATAGTGGCACCGGATTGTCCACTGCCGCTCACGGCGACGGCGCTATAGGGTGCGCGAATGTTACCGCTCCGCATATTGACGTCACCCATGATCTTGATGACGCCGAGTACGCTCACCTTGTTGCCATGCTCTTGCAGTACGCCATCGAGAGTACTGAAGAGGTAGTTGCCCTCCTGGCGTACATTCTGTCCGGCTTTGACTCGGCGATCGACCCGAATGCGAGGTTTTACGATTTGCCCGAAGACATCGACGCCTGCGGCGCCTTCTGTTGGAGGCAGGCATTCATAGACCGCGGTATTGGCCTTGACGTTTTGTATTGTGCCCCGTTCGCGAAAATCCATTTCGCCATTCTCAAGCAAGAGCCCGGTACCTCTTGGGTTTCGAGCAGGCACTCACAGCGAGAATCTTCCCCGTCCACTGCAGTCGCGACCCGTCGCTACTTCATCGGCCAGGATGCGATCGCTGCGCGTCGCCTGGTCGAGCACTGTCCGTACTACGGACCAATCGACACCGTATCGTATGCCCTGGCTGCTCAGTATTCTGACAAGATCACGTTTCTCCAAAGAGCGTAGGTGGTGTCCAGCCACCGGGTGCACAATGAGCGTGACGCGGAGGGAATCGTCGGAAACGCAGATCGGCGAAGTCATCATCAGCTTGCCGTTGCGCAGATGCGCGTAGGCGACCGTTTTCGCGTCGCTCACGAACGTGTTGCTATCGGGCAGAAACTTTATGTCACGCCCACTTGTGATGGACGGGCCGGCGGTGCCAGTGGATGCGGGCGGCGGTACGATACCCTCACCCAGTACCGTCCTGCCGACAACGGCTGCTTCACTGGGTGCCTGCTTTCACAGAACGTCGCCAGGGGTCTTCAATTCGAACACGAGTTGACGAGCCCGCTCCTTGTCGGAACGGACGTCTTCGGTAACCCCCCCCCGGGAGACAGTGCGGCGATACGGAAGCTGAAACTGAGTTTGGCGTGTTGCGTCGGGTGGGGCTCGTCCCCCAGCGCTACTAGAAAGTTGAGCGGGTCCGCCCCCGCGAACGCGATCTGCGCTAAAGCCTCCTCGATCTTGCCCACGTCGATTCCGTGAGTCACTCGCCTCGGAGGCGAGCAGTTCTTGGATATCGGTTAGCACGGGTGGAACGGCGGATGGCCGCGATCGGGCAACGTCCACGGTCGCGATCATACTGTCGTGGGCGACTTCCAGAGAAATCGCTGCACTCGAATCGGATTCCATCAGAAGGTCCTTGTTAATTTCTCCGCCCCAAATCAGAACGGCAACGGCCGGATCGTCTTGAGTGATCCGTCGCATATTCCCGATCTTTCCTGACATTACAGGCGAGCTCAGCGTTGCTTGGCGGTGGTTTTCTGATGGTACGCCTGGTAGGGGAGTTCCCATAATGGGACACACTGAACCCAAATGAGTCTGCTAATTACGGTTTCTGGTGTTGATTGCTCGGGTAAGACCACTCAAATCGACCTGCTGGCGGAGGCTTGCGCGGCGCAAGGATTGCGCACGTCTACCCGTTGGTTCCGCCCTGGCTACTCGGATCGACTTGACCATATTCGCGAGCGCATTCGCAGCCGGCGGGCGAATGCGCTCCCCAAGGCGGGCCCGTCCGATGAGCGTGATCGGATTTTTCAGAAATCTGGGGTCCGCGTCGCTTGGGTGATCATGGCGCTGACCGATCTCACGATTGAATACGGCGCCAGTCTCCGTCGCGCGTTGCTTCGCCATGACGTGGTGATCTGTGACCGCTACTTGGAGGATGCATTTCTAGATTTGCGCTTCCGATTTCCTGAGCTCTCGGGACTACTGGAGGTAGTGCGCGCTGGTTTGGCCCGCGTGCTACCTCGGCCAGATCATGCTGTGCTGCTCAACCTAGATTGGGAGCTGCAAACTGAGCGCGCCATCGCCAAAGCCGAACCCTTTCCGGATACGGAATCCGTTCGCCGTCTTCGCTACGACGCTTATCAGGAGTTTGCTCAAGGCCGGGCGTTCACCACCATCGATGCCGCCCAGAGCATTGATGAGGTCCATTCCGCGATTCTGAGCTTGGTAGGAGTCGGGTCGAAAGCGTAGCGAGTCGTTCCTGGCGCCGTGTTCGGGCGTTGGGGTCAAGACCCCGAAGCACAGTAGAGCCGCAGTTCACCAAGAAAGTCCGTCAAGTCGGGGGGCACCCGCGAGTAGACACCGCTAGCGCACTGTTCTGCCTGCCACCGCAAGTTCTCTAGCAGTGACAGGCTCACTGCCCGGTGTCGCCATTCTCGATCCTGTGGCAACTCACTCAGCGGCGCGGGGGTCCTGTGTCCGTCGACGTAGCGTTGTATCCGCCTTGCCAGACCCGAAGGTGCTCGCATGTGGAGCGCGAACACCATGCGGTCATAGTGCTCATACTGTTCAGCGCTGGCCTCCCAGTCGCTCAGCCAAGCGCGTTGCCCCTTTCGATCCACCAGGATGTTTCCCGCCTGCAGATCCCCGTGCCCGACGCCTACAGCACATGTCGGGGCGGCCGAAGCCTCGCTTGCCAATATCGTTCCGAGTCGCACCAGCTCGTCTAAGGTTGCGCTATCCTCGGGGAATCGAGAGTGCATATCACTGATTGCACTTCGAATTGTAGAGAGGCGCGTTTCGCAATGCTCGCTGGTGGGCAGTTCACGACGGCTGCGCCGCAACCATTGGTCGTGATCGTCGAGCGCTTGCTTCGCCAAGCGCGCTTTCGGAAACCACGTGGGGCAGCGCGAAAGGGCGAACCCGTCGAAGATGGATTCCTCGAACCACTGCCAGTTTGGATCATGGCGTTCGATCGGGATAAACGGACCGTCCTGTCCGGCTCCACGAATCGCCACCTCCGTCTTAATAGAGGCGTCGGAAAATCCCGTTTTCAAAAACACACGCGTTGTGCCAAGTCCGAAGTGCAGAGTCCGGATCCGTTGGTTGCCGGGCAGAACAACGACTTGCTGAGCCTCTTGGAGTCCAGGGGTAGCGCGAAAAAATGGGTGACTGGTGAATCGTAAGCCTGCGCTGGTGGTGAGAGCGGTACCCACGAACCACTGGGGGACGACGCGCCACGGGCGTGGGCTAAATCGGAAGAGCTCGCGCACGAATTGTCGGGGCGCGGGCTCGATGTCGGGTGTGACAATCACACTCAGTAGACTTTGATACCGCCAAGCCTGACCGGTGCCGGAGGGACTGATGCGGATCTCTTGGTTGAACTGCTCGGACCAACCCGATGCGAGGGTTTGGCAGATGAGTGATTCGGCGTCCTCCCTCCGCAATAGTTCGCTGAGTCGCATCGTTTCTGTCTACTGGATGCGGGCGCTGGCGACCATCGCCGTGTAGGACAACACTGAACCGGCACGACTTCCCAGCTCGGCGCAGGCGGCGACCATCTCGCTGAGCTCTGCTCCGCCAATTTTACCCGCTTCTTGCAAGCCGGGGGCGGCGCTGGCCAGCAGGGTCGACCAGTAGCTAAAAAACTCGCGTCGGGCGTCGGGGTGGTGATCGGAAAAGAACAGGCTTACGGGCTGGACCTGGATCTCCCGAAACCCCGCTTCGGCGAGTAGTGCCGGCAACCTAGAGCCGACGTCCGGATCCCCTCCCAGATGCCGTTGGAGTTCGTTGAATTGCTCCCAATAGTGAGTGAGCGGTTGACTCGCAGGGCAATGGTGAAATGACGAGTTGAGCACTTCAGTACAGCAGATGCCAGCTCCTGGTTTTAGTGCCCGTCCGGACGCGACCAACGCTTCGAGGGCGTCTGGCACATGTTCCAGCACCCATATAAACAGGGCGCCATCGAATTGATGATTGGGTGCAATGTCGACGACGTCCAGGCAGTCGATGGTGGCTCGCCCTTGTGCAACAAAGGGCTGCAGAGTAGTTCGCGCTATTTCAATCTGATCTGGATTGGCGTCGATGCAATGAAATTGGAGGGCCGGGTGTTGTTCGAGCAGCCAAGCCGTCTGTGCTCCGACACCGCAACCGACCTCTAGGACGGTACCTGAATCGGGGAGGGTCCAGTGAGGAGCGAACCACTGCCGTAGGTAAGCCGCCTGTTCAAAGAGTCGGGAAGTCTCTCGGTCGCTGCCGTGTAGGTATCCGCTCACGATATGAGCATAACGCAATGTTTCGGAATGCGATGAAGCTTCGGGGGGACTGACCGTCGGCCTATATCGATCGCCGTCAGTCGCTGTTGAGAACGCGAAGAATTTCGCTCCGCCGTGTCTTGCCGAGTTTTCGGAAGGAATCGGAGCGAAGCAAGGACTGCAGCTCGTCGTCGCGGCCGAGCATATGCAAACACTCGATGGTCGCTTCAACGGATTCCGCCGTTTCGGGTGCACGCTTCAAGTAGGAAAGCGCCTGTCGGTGTTCGCCGCTTCGGGCACTGGATATCGCGAGAATGTTCCAAACCTTAGCCATGACGTGGCCCGGCAGGTGCCCATCCGAGCGAAGCTGTTCTGCGCAACGAGCAGCATTCGCGTAGTCTTCTTTTGCGAACGCCGCCTGGGCACGCTTCAACAGATCCAGAGACTGAGGATCCGCTCGAACGACGGCTGGCGCACGTTGCCGGGACTCGCCCTGCATGGCCTGGTAGTTGAGATAACCCAGGTACCCACCGAGCATCATGAGGAACATCTCTTGGAAGTAATAGCCGATGCCAACCCAGACAAGGGCCACCATCAGGCCGACCTGATGGGTGATCTTATCGGCCCGTCCGGGCTTGGTGAAGCGGTGAAGGAACAGGCGGAACAGCTGTCCGCCGTCCAGCGGCCACAATGGCACTAGGTTTACGAATGACCAGAAAAAATTGACCAACAGTAGATTCGTAACCACCCGATTTTGAATCAGCTTAGCTTGCGCGGACTGACCGATTTCGATGTCGGAAAACGCAAATGCGAATGTCAGGCAGCCCAGGACTAAGCCGGCGCCGGGCCCGGCAGCGATGATCAGTGCCTCGTGACGCGGACGGGAGGCGGGTTGATGTGAGCAGAGCCCCCCGAGCCCGTGTAGCAGAATGCTGGGCTGTAGTTTGTAGCTTTGGGCGACTCCGGCGTGCCCTAGCTCATGAACCAGGATGCTGAAGGTAACGACAACTCCCCAGATGAGGCCGTCCTGCGCGTTCCCGCTCATGGTCCAGTAAAGGAGAATGAGAATGAACCAAGGGCTCAGGTGAACAGGGATATTCCCGATGCTGAAGATGCGAAAGCCAGACACCCGGAGACCCTAACAGCTGGCGGGCGGAAGACACGGACGATCCGCGATCACTGTTTAGCTGTCGCTATGTTTTGCCCCGGCGCCAGGTCAGATCGACCAAACGCCGGCCCCAGGCGCCTGGCAGTTGGGCCTTACTAGTGATCTGATAGCGATCGGCCATCTGTTCATAGCTGGGGAGCATTCCCCGGCCTAATTCCTCGATGCTCTCGTAGAGCATCGCGACGAACAGGATGTATTCGGCGCGATTGAACTTGGGTGCATCGGCGTCAAATAGACCCGCACGGCGGAGTGAATTCGCCATGAATTCTCGTTTCCAATGGGGGGGGCGCAGCGCCGTCAGAACGGCTTCGGGTATGGGCGTGCCCATCAGTGCCTCGGGGATGGCGAGAGAAAAATACACGGCGGTGGTGACGTGCAGTTCGCGCGCTTTCATGGTGAACGCGGTCCAATCGATTTTGTTGTAACGCACGATGCGATCCACGTCGGTGTGGAGCCGGAGGCCGGGCGCGCGAACGTACGTGTGTTTCGCGGTGTGCAGGCAGACTTGGATGAGGTTATCCAAGGGTGCCAGGAGGCGAATGTCGGAACCTTCGATGGCCACGGAGCGGGCAATCAACTCGTCGCCGTCGGGTTCTTGGTCGGGTTGTATCCAGCGTCCGGACACCGGACGCCACTGGACCTCGAACCACAAGTTTTTTCCGCTAGGCAGCTCTTTGCCGTATTCGGTTCCGCCTTCGGCCAGCATCGCTTCCAGCTCTCCGTCCTGCCCGCTGGCGGTCGACTGAAGGCCTAGGCGGTAGCCATCTTCCGTCAATAATTTGTGGGCGTCGCGTATGCGCCCGCGGGAGACCAGAACGTCGACGTCTCCCATGGGGCTTTCGGCGGGGTAACGATAGAGCCCGCGAGTGATGCCGGAGTTCTTGAGCGCGATCAGCGATATGCCCTCTGTGGCTAGCAATGTCGCTACGCGGTCCGTTTCATCCATGTACTCCTGGATGGTGCTGCCGACATCAGCGATAGCGTCGTGCCATTGCGTCGTCACAGCATCGGCACCGTACAATTGAACGAGACGAGAGCCGATGGTGCTAGTGGCGCGATTCTTCCGAGCGAAGTCGAACACTAGCTCATCATCACTGATGCTTTCGTACAACTCTCGAAGGCGGTCGGTGTCGCAATGGTCTCGGGCGACCAGGCAACCTACCGTAAACTGTTCGAGCGGGGTCTGACTGAGACGTTGCATTAGCTTATTCCTAGCACGGGCAGCAGCTCGTCCAGACAGCTGAGCTCGACGTCGATGTCTGAGCCGCCGGCTACCTCAGCATGGAGCCCTCCGGTGCGCCGGATGCGGACAGTCCGCCAGCCGAGCTGTCGGGGAGAAACGAAGTCCTTGGCCGGATTGTCCGCCACGTATGCGAGTTGCTCCCCCGTCAACTTGAGATGGTCCTCCACGTCGCGGAAGGCCCTGGGATGTGGTTTGCCAAATCCTGGGCCGTAGTCGCCAGTGACCAGCACCGGATCGGCGAAGCGATTCACTCCCAGAGCTTTCACCTTCGCGCGCTGGCTGGAGGTTGGGCCGTCGGTGATGGCGGCCATCGCAATTCCTGCGTTGCGTAAAGCCTGCACTGCGCGGCCGGCGTCCGGCAGCAGGACAATGTTTGGCTCGTGCTCGCGGTAGACTCCGACGGTCTCAGCGATCAACTCCGGGGTTGCCTCGACTGTCAGTGCCTCAAGCGCTTCGTTGAAAATACGCCCTCGGCTCCCCGCTTCGAAGCGTTCCCAACAAATATCGCCCAGGCCGTCAACACCGAGACGGTCGGTCGCCCAAGCTCCCACCGCGATGAAGCCACTGCGCGCGTAGCTTCGTTCCAAATACAAAGTGTCGTCGATATCCCATACGACGCAGGCGGTGCTCATGATTGTACGGCGCCGGCGGGCACAAATACGGCGTCGTCGTAGCGCAGCATCACCATCCCGCCGGTCCAGCCGTTAGCCGAGGCGCTCGACGGAAGCCCTCGGAGCTCCTCAATCAGCCACTGGGGATAGCGTGCGCCGGCGTGCCAGGCGAGGGGGTAGCCGCCGCCGAATCGTGGATTGATCTCGATGATGTTCAACTCGCCCGTTTTTGCATCGTGGAAGATCTGAACGTTGAGCACACCGGAGGCGCCCGGGAGGCGATTGATGACGCGGCAGGCGAGCTCTTCGATGGCGGCGTTTCGCACCGCACGGGCTTTGAAGACTTCGCCGTTTCGTACTTCCAGCCGCTCACGTGGGACCGCGCACAGCGCTTGGCCGCCTCGGTTTGCGTAGACACTGACGGTGTATTCCACCCCGGGGGCGATACTCTGAACGATGTACGCCTCGTCGCGAGAGGCGTGACTCAGTTCCTCCGCGTTATGCACGACCTCGACCCCGATGGAGCAGCTTCCGTTTACCGGTTTCGCAATGAGAGGATAGCTCCAGTCCGCCGGCGCGGACAGGACGTCGGCCACGGAGCCCTGTCGAGGAGTGTCGAGCCCTTCTTCGCTGAGCCACTTGTGAGTAAGCACCTTGTCGCTGGCGATGCGGATGACTTCCGGGGCGGAAATCATCACGTGGGTACCGATCTTGGTGAATGCTTCGCGATTGGCCGACAGAGTTTCGGCTTCTACGTCGATGGTGGGTACCAGCAGTGAAACTGCTTCGCGTTCGCAAATCTCTAACATGCGCGGAATGAATTCTGGAGCTGTGGCACGAGGTACCGTCCAGGATCTATCGGCGAGTTGGTATGCGGAAGAATAGCGCGACAGATCCACTGCCAGCAGTTCTCCGTCGAGCTTCAGCGTGGTCAGAGCCTCTCGGAAGCAGTTCATCAGCGCGACGCGGTGGCCGGCGGAAGAGAGCATGACGTTGAACGGGGGGGGCATGCGCGTTGGGGGCTGGGTAACGGCGGGAGGCTGAACTCTCTGCCGGATTCGAACGGTAGTCCAGCCCGTCAATGGGGGTCAACACCCGGCCCGGAGACCGCGCACGGCGGGAGAAGAGCTTTGCTCGGTGCCGGGCACTATCCAATCACTGTGGTAGCTTGGAGGGCGTGTCCTTGGGGGATCCGGACTTGTTCAGCTCACAGATGTTTAGTCCACACTGGTTCGTAGCGTGCGTCCTTGGCTGCCTAGGTTGGGGTTGTGGCGAAGACTTGGCAGGGCCCTATGCGCCGGGCAGCGAAGAGGTGACCCTGCAGATCGCGGAAGGCACGTTGTTTGGAACCGTCCAGCTACCGGATGGCGCAACCGACGGCATGCCATTGGTGTTGTTCCACGCGGGCTCAGGCCCAACCGACAGAGACGGCAACAGTGCCCTCGGGACGGCTGACAACGATAGCTTGGCCTTGCTCGCCACAGAGCTGGGCCAGGCCGGCTTCGCTTCGTTACGATAAACGTGGCGTGGGCGAGAGCGTCGGAACCGTGACCGACGAGGCCTCTCTACGTTTCGACGATTATATTGATGATCTGGTTTTATGGCATTCGCAGCTAGCCGCAGATCCCCGTTTCGGCGCCATTGTTTTGCTCGGTCACAGCGAAGGTTCGCTGATAGCCATGGTCGCAGCTGAAAGAACGGGGGCCGCGGCGTTTGTTTCTTTGGCGGGCGTCGGAAGGCCTGCGGATGAACTGCTGAGCGAGCAATTGAGCACTCAATTAAGCGGTGACTCGCAGCAATCTGCGCTGGACATACTCGCACGCATTCTGGCTGGCGAGACCGTGGAGACGGTGCCCCGGGAGTTAGCGGCGGTGTTCCGCCCCTCTGTCCAGCCGTACCTGCGCTCATGGTTCTCCTATGATCCTCGTGTGGAGATTACGCGGCTTCAAGACCCTGTCTTGATTGCAGCGGGTACGTCGGATATCCAGGTGCCCATCGCCGACGCTGACGCCCTGGCATCGGCGCTTCCGACAGCCGGGCTTTGCCTGGTCGACGGAATGAGCCACGTACTGAAAGAGGCCACGTTGGATCCAGCATCGCAGCAGCGTGCGTACGCCGATCCGGATCTACCGGTGATGAACTCACTGGTCATGTGTCTTACCGACTTTCTCAACTCCGCTCTGTGAGCTGTCGCGGGGCGCGACAGGCTGAGGTGGCGTGGGCTCGGCGCATGAGCCTGGAGCCGGAATCGGAACAGCACTTGTCAGCCTGAGCCCGGGGGCGTATCTCGGATGGGTGGCATCGGCGTCCCTTCTCTCACTCCTGGTGCTGGGAACGCTACTGAGCGCGACGCTATCGGGCGTCATTGGCATGGCGGGCGGGACCCTCTTGCTCGCGATTATGCTCTTTTCCGGCTTGGACCCCTGGCTCGTGGTTCCGGTGCATGCGGCGGTGCAGCTGGTCGCGAATGCTTCGCGAGTTGTCGCCCACCGACATCATGTGCGGACGGCTGCGTTTTGGGTTCTTGCAGGGATCGCGTTGCCTGGACCCCTGCTCGGCCTCCGTTGGCTGGAGGGACTCGACTCGACAGCCGTGCGGGGTGCCATGGGTCTGATGATCATCATGTCGGTGTGGCTCCCGAAGTTCGCTTTCACCCGACTCTCCGAGCGAGGATCCTTCGCCTTCGCAGGGGCTGTGGGGGGGACTATAGGCGTGATTGTCGGCGCAGTGGGCCCCATGATTGCCCCGTTCTTTTTGCGCCCGAGTTTCAGCAAGCGGGAAGTCATCGCTACCAAGGCCGCCTGCCAAGCCTATTTGCACCTGCTAAAGATTGCGGCGTTCTCCGGGCTGTACCCGGCCTTGCTGACCACGCGTAGTGTACCCGCTTTCGATTTTGCTCATCAAGCGACGCTCATCATTCCTATGGGCGCCGCAGCCATCGGTGGCACCTATGTTGGCAAATGGTTGCTCACCCGGGTCAGCGAGCGACGTTTCGTCGTCTTGTACAAGCTGGTGCTCACGGTTCTCGCCCTGCGCTTAATTGGTGGATTCCTCTGGCAGGGGCTCGCGGGGGCGTAGGGACTACACTGCTCGGCTGTCCGAGGTCGAAGGGGCCGTTCAATCGGTGGGCGGCGGTGGGTCTTGGTTGCGGTACTTAATCTGGAGGCCCTGCAGAAAGCGCCGCAGGATTTGATCCTGGCATTCACGGAACTGGCGATGCCCCGGGCGGCGAAAAAACGCGCTGAGCTCGTGCTGGCTGATGCCGTAGGCGGCCAACTGGAGGATCTCGACGAGGTCTTCGCTGCGCAAGCTCAACGCGATCTTGATCTTCGTGAGCACCAGATTGTTGTTGAGCCGCGTCTCCGGCTCTGGTTGGGGACCCTCCCGTCGTCCCCGGCGGTCGACGATCAAGCCGTTCAAAAATGTTGCTAACACGACGTCGCTGCATGGCTGAAAGTCGGGGTTGTCGTCGCGCTTTAGCCAGTCGCTGAGCTCAGCGCGGCTTACCTCTCGACCCCCAAGCTCAAACAGTTGCATCATCTTCGAATCACTGAAGTCGAAGGCGTAGCGAACTCGTCGTAGAGTGTCGTTGTTGGTCACGGGAGGGTTGTCGCACACATCCCCGGCAATCCATATGCTCACGGGAGGTGCCATGACGACGGTGTCGCGAGAGCCGCGAGAGCCGGGCAGCCGCCGGCCGGGTGAGTTTCGTGCGTTCTTCGGTGTCCGGGCGCGATATTTCTGTGTTTTCGAAGGGGCACCGATGCCGAGGGCACGGACAGCTGATTCCAGATCTCGACTGATTTGAGCGACCGTCTCGCGTCCCGTTTGGTGCGCGGAGTAATCCCGCGGCTCGCCGATACGCAGTTTCAGCTTGACGGGTCTCGGAATCACGGCGCCTTTCGGAAAGGCCCGGTGGGCGCCGTCCAAGTGGCAGGGCACGACCAATACATCACTGCCTTCAACTAGCCGACCGATACCCGAACGAAATCGACCGACCGAGCCAGACTGACTGCGCGTGCCTTCGGGGAAAATCATCAGGATGTTGCCGTCAGATTGCAGCAATTCCCGGCAGAGCTGAAGGCTCTGATCGGTGTCGCCTTCGCGTTCGAAGGGGAGCGCGTTGATCATGATGGCGAAGAAGGCACTGCGCGGTCCGTTGTTGAAGAAATAGTCAGCGGCGACCGCGGGAAAGGCGCGATGGATCCAGCTGATGGGAAGAGCTGCACCCAAGCACGGCATGTCGAGGTGACTTTGGTGATTACACACGAGCACGAAGGAACCGTCTTGGGGAAGGTGTTCGGCGCCATGGATTTCCAGGCGATGCCAGATTCGGACCCAGGTACGCATCACCAGGGCGGCGACGAAGCGCAGCACATACATCCAGAGGTGGGGCTCGCGCGGAAAGGAGCGAAAGCGCTCGGGCAGTGTCGAGTCAATGTCCGCAGCCGGAGAATATCTCCAGGGTTCCATCGTCACAGCACTTGCCCCTAGATCCCGTGGAACCAGCGATCCATGTGAAAAAATAGCGGCCCCACGATGATCAGACTGTCGACGCGGTCGAGGAAGCCGCCGTGACCGGGGATGGATTGCCCCATATCTTTCACGCCGAGATCCCGTTTGATGAAGCTGAGGGTGAGATCACCCAATTGGCCTCCGATACCCACAATGAGACCGGTGAGGATGAGTTCGGTGGTGCCGAAATGGGGGAACGAAAAATGCAGAACCCAGGGCAGTGCCATCGCTACGGCAAGCGCTCCGAGTGCGCCCTCCACGGTCTTGCTAGGACTGACGTTACTACGGAGTTGGTGTTTGCCGAAGGCTTTGCCGAAGGTGAACGCTGCGATGTCATTGATTTCGACCGCGAAAATGAGATAGGCGACATAGCCGTGAAAATGGGGCGAGTTGGCGAGGAAGCCCAGGTGCCCGAACATCCAGCCCATATAAGCGAAGCCGACAATCGACAAGGAGACTTGCTGCAGTTGGCCGTCCGTCTTGTTGCGGATGACGGGAATGATCATCAGCAGAGCGATCACGTAGACGGGCATTGTCCGAAATAGGCCGTGCCAACCGTTCGCGCCAGTTGTCGGATCGGGCAACAGCGTGGCGATTGCCAAGCCGGCGATGCCTAGATAGACGGTGCATGTGTGCCACCAGTCCTTGTACAGGCCGGTGGCGCGCGCGAACTCTTTGAAGCTGACGACCGAAAGCGCGGCGACGCCCAGTACGCTGGCGGTACGTCCCAACATGACAGTGCCGAACAATGTTGGGATCATGATCAGCCACCCGCGATAGGTCAGCCAGACCTGACTCACGTCCCGCTTGAGTAGAGTCCCGAGGACGAACAGAATCACGCCAGCGATCGCCAGTAGCGTGCCGACCCACAGCGCGTAGGTCCCGAAAATGGGATCCGCGCTGATGGCGAATTCCGGCATCACTGGGTAGCGCTCAGCTTGTCTGCGATCTGGCTGAGCCGCCCGAACGCCGTGACCAGGCAACCGAGGCAGATCACTCCGAGCGCAAAACCGGGAGCTGCGATGTCGTGGGGCAAGAGAGCGACTTGCCAGCTGGCGGGGGCGAAACCCTGAAATAAGCAGAGAACCGTGACGATGAACATCCGGTGGGGCTTGCCCATCAATCCGGAGAACACTTGTCCGGCGCCGGCCAAGCCCCCCATCGCGCGCACGTAGGCGACGAAAACGGACAGCAAGGCGGCGGAGTAGCCGAGGTGCACGTGGCTGCCGCTGACGAAGCCGAGCGCGACCAGTACGGTGATGTCGGAGATCCGGTCCGGGATTTCGTTGAACAGCTCTCCCAGGGGAGACGCCTGGCCAGACTCCACGGCCACCATGCCGTCCAACAGATTCGCCACCAGCCGAAGTTGGATGCCCCCCGCTGCGACCAGCCATAAGCCGCGTTCGAAGGCGGCGTCGCAGCTCAACGTGCCGAGCAGTGCGCCCGCTGCCACCATGGCGAACGCGATGCTGCACGTCGATATGACGTTCGGCGAGACGCCCCGCCGCACCAAGGTGGTGGCGAGCGCCTGGAACACGGCAAATCCGCGGCTGGTTAGCGGCCTTCGGTCGGGAGCTTCGTAGGGAGCTTCCGCCACGCTTCAGCGCCCCATACAGAACATGCCGGCAACCAGCAGCCCCATGCCGAGCACGTTGACCGCCTTGATGGGCGTGCCGAAGGCGAAGTAGCTGATGATGGCGGCGAAGATGAAGGTGCTCGCGTAGACCGGGTACAGCACGCTGAGGGATCCGCCCCGCTTGAAAGCGGCCACAAACAGCACCATGACGGCGGTGTAACAGCCGACTCCGCTCAGCAGCTGCGGGTTAAGCAGGTAGCTCGTCGGACCGCCTGTGGCCGCTGCAGCCCCCGCCTTGTACAAAAACTGGCCCAACGCGCCGAAGACGGACGCGCCAAGGAACATGAGCACGGATGCGAGCGGGGTTTGCACGATTCGAAATCGTTGCGCCATGCATGGCTTACCAGCGCCAGGGCCGGCGTTCTACCTACATCCCCTCACACCAGATGAATGCGGGAAGAATAGCACTGAACAAGAGGACAGTTAATTTGGCCCATGTTTTACTGCTCAGGTATCCAGTGCATATGAACAACACATCAGGCGCCAGTGCCCAGTTTCTGCTCTCCGAACTCTACCTTCTTCACGCCGAGCTAGGACGGCGCCCCTGCCTGGACGACCTATGTACGGCGGTGGGGCAGGTACCGGATCGGGTCCGCCCTGTACTGGCTCGCTTGCGGCATCGGGGCCTCGTTCAAGGGAACCATTTGGGGCTCACTTTCTCAGGACTCTTGGTGGCGAGCGGCGCGCGACAGACCTTGGTGTGTGCGGCGTGAGGGAACGCGACATCGGTCACTTGGTTCGCCGCGGCGGTGGGGAAGATGCAGGGTGGCCGGGCGCCGCGGTGGAGCCCGGCGGCGCGTGTCGCGGAGTTCAGAAATCGGGCTGTGCCATGTCTCTGTGGGAGGACTCAGGACATGGCACAGCCCGATGTGTCAGTAACGTCACCCGCATTCGCTGTGTACCGCCCGACGCGATACATACTCTCACCGGGCATTCACGTTTGCACCATTGGCGGTGCGCCGTCACTGGCCGAGCTGCGCGGTGTGTTGGACGGTATCGCCAAATGGCTGGCTAGTTTCGACGAACCCATTCTCCTCATCGTTGATCTGACGGGCCTCACTATTTCCGATGCTCCTCTTCGAGGGGCTTATGGAAAATGGCGTGGCGACCACAAGATGTTGATCAAGCGCGCTATTGTACGCGCGGGTTATGTGGCAGATGGCGCAGTCTGGAGAGGAGTGCTGACGGCAATTTTTTGGATCGCTCAACCGGTGATTCCAGTGAAGATATTTGCCACGGAAGAACTGGCACACGAGTGGCTGAAGTCCACCCAAGAGGAATCAGCTTCTGACACGGCACCGGGCCCGCCGCCCCGGAGTTCAACAGAACGAACTGCAGTTTGAGCCTCGATAGATTGAGCAGACCCGGCGGACGAGGGAAGCGCAGGCAGCCGACAGCTCTGGCGAGTCCATAAATCCGAAACCCTCATCTCTTTGGACCCGCCTAGCGAATCGGTGCACTCGATGATTCAAGTCCGCTCTGATATCGCTAGGTATGGCTGTACCGGGAACCGAAGCGACTGATACGCTCCTCTCACCATGGGACAAGCCGTCGAAACCCAGATTGATATCAACGCCTCAGCGGAAACAGTCTGGGCGTTGATTGACGACAGCACGAACTGGGATCGCTGGAGTGAAATTTTTGTCGGTCTCGATGGCCCGCGGCATGTCGGCGGTCGCATGAAGTTGCGCCTACGTCTGGGGGGGCTCCTCCTGGGGGTTGGCGTCACTCTCGTTGAGTTCGACGGTCGCTCGAAGATCCTATGGACCGGTGGCTTGCCGGGAATCCTCATGGGGAGTCACGGCTACCACCTGGAGCCGCTGGAGTCTGGCGGGGTGCGCTTTGTGCACTACGAACGTTTCTCCGGAATCGCCAACGTGTTCGCAGCTCTCGCTGTCCCCACGATGACTCGCGACTACAACCAGCTCAACCGCGAACTCAAGGCCGCGGCTGAGGCCGTCTGATTCGAACATCACCGAGCGGTTTCAGGCCCTTTGTTCACAGCATAGCGATAGCCTACCGCCCGTTGGCAGAAGCGCGTATGGCACGCCTCCCCTGATGGCGCGGACTGCCCCGCCGATCGTTCCGGATTTTCTCCCATGCGTTCCGTCGAATCCAACCCGCGCCTCCTCGTGGCGTTCCATGGGGTGCAGATGACGCTGTTTCCAGTCAGCATCATGACGCTGTTCTGGAAACACGATGTTGGCTTGAGCATGACGGAGATCATGCTGGTTCAAGCATTCTTCGGCTTCACCATGGCCATTTTCGAGTTCCCCTCGGGCTATGTCGCGGATCGTATGGGCTATCGGCGCACGCTGATTGTATCTTCCGTTTTGAGTTTCATCGGCTGGGTTGCTTACTCCTGCTCTGACAGTCTGCCGGGCGTGATCGTGTCAGAGGCGATTCTGGGAGTCGGCATCGCCATGGCCTCAGGCTGCGATAGCGCGCTCATGTACGAGTCGCTTTCGGATATGGACGACGAACAAAGCTTCGCTCGCTGGAACGGACGCGTTCGATTCTGGGGGCAAAGCTGCGAAGGGACGGCGGCACTGGTCGCGGGAATGCTCTACCTAGCGTCGCCACAGCTGCCCTTCGCCGTGCAATCCGTCATGTGGCTCCTGAACTTGGCGATCGCGTGGCGATTAGTGGAGCCCTCTCGGGGGCGCGCGGCGCCCACCAGCCACTGGAAAAAAATTCGCGGGATGGTCCGACATATGGTGGTGGACAATCACCACCTCAGCGCTGTGGTCGGCTTCACCATCGTGCTGGGTATGGCGGCATTCCTACCCGTCTGGATTGTCCCCCTGTACGCGACCGAGGCAGGCCTATCAGCGGAGTGGATCGGTCCGCTGTGGGCGGTGGCGAACTACACGGTGGCGATCGCGTCACTCTACAGCGAACGCATCGCGGAGCGCTTGGGTTTCCTGCCCACGATGTTAGCCTGCGTGGGCCTCATCGCTCTGGGCTACGGGGGGCTTGCGCTGAGTTACGGGATGTTCGGATTCGCTTGGTATTTCTGTTTGACGCTCATGAGAGGCGTGTTCGGACCTGCGCTGCACCATGCGGAAAATCGTCTAATTCCTTCCGAGGATCGAGCCGGATTCCTCTCCCTTCGCAGTTTGGTGTTTCGGCTGACGTTCCTCGCGCTCGGCCCTGCAGTGGGCGTCGCCATTGATCGACACGGGAACCATTGGGCCCTCGGTTGTCTCGCCCTCAGCATGCCGGTGGTCGGGTTCGCGGCGTGGTGGTGGCTTCGGGCTCATCGAACGGCGGCACTCAATGCTGGTTGAGCCGCGGGGCTTCTGTTTTTCTCATTGGCCCCGTCCACACGAGATATGCGGTGCGCGCATTATGGCAGAGGGCGTAGGTTTCGGACGTGAGGGTGCGTTGCTGAACCCAGTCTGGGCGAGGGGTGGGGCTGGGCTAAAGACTGGGGGGAGTGGGATGGACTCGCGCCTTTGGCGCGACGAGCCGCAGGGGCGTCTCGACCGTAGGCGTTTTTGGAAAGCTCCAGCTTGCTGGAACTTTCCAAAAACGCTCGAACCCTGGAGGTACAGCCACCCTCTCCGCCAATAAAAAAGCCCACAGCATCTGCTGTGGGCTTTTTTATTGGCGGAGAGGGTGGGATTCGAACCCACGGTACGGTTGCCCGTACACATGAGTTCCAATCATGCACCTTCGACCACTCGGACACCTCTCCTAAGACTTACTGAGTTTAGGAACTCGAATTATTTGATTCTTGCTTGGCTATTGTTCCTGTCTACCCTAGCGGAGAGAGTGGGATTCGAACCCACGGTAGGGTTGCCCCCACACCTGATTTCGAATCAGGCACCTTCGGCCACTCGGACACCTCTCCGCGGCGGACTCTCTCAAGCTCGATCGGGACTGTCAACGCTAGAAATTGCTGTTTTGCCGGGAAAAATCGTCAATTGATGGACCGGAGGCCCCATTCTGGACCTTGCGCGAGGTGCGGCTGGCCCCCAGAGCCATGGTACTGTGGTGGGGCTTATGATTGCGAACGACGAGGAACTGGAAGTTCAACTTGTCCGGCTCGGTCGGCGATTCGAAAAGGTGTCGGAAGGCACGTTCTTGATCGCCCTGGGCGGCGCTGCTCCGCCGGCTGCTCTGCGGCTCGCGGACCCCGTGTTGGTGGTCCAGGTGGAGATTGGGGCGGCACCCGCGGGGGATGCGGCGGGGGCTAAATTGCTCCGCCGGCTGCTGGAGCTGAACGCTTCGGATCTCATCCATGCCGCCTACGGGATCCAGGGTGACAGTATTACGCTGAATGCGGCCTTGGAGTTGGCGAGCCTGGATCTCAATGAACTAGAAGCAGTGCTTGCCGACGTTGATTTGGCGATCGCTGAACATGTACCCGCGCTACGCGCGTTGATCTGACGGACGCAGCATTGCCTACGCCGCATCAAATTGCCTACGCCCCACCGAATTGCCTACGCCGCACTGACCGGTGTGGCCACAGCCCCCGGAAGGAAGCGCGTTTCCGCGCCTGAGTAGTTATGGGATTCTTTGCACGACTCGCTCGAATACTTCGATCCAACGTTAACGACCTGATCAGTGGCGCCGAAGATCCGGAGAAGATGCTCACGCAGATCATTCTCGATATGGGTACCCAGCTCGGCGAGGCGAAAAGGCAGGTGGCTCAGGCCATCGCGGATGAGAAAAAGCTGCAGAAGCAGTTCGACCGAGAGGCTGTGACCACTGGCGAGTGGGAACGCAAGGCGATGCTGGCGGTGAAGGCGGGGGACGACAATCTCGCCAAGGAAGCGCTGCTCCGGATGAAAGAGCATCAGGAGTTGTGCGGAGTGTACCGTGATCAGTGGCAGAAGCAGAAGGCTTCGGTCGATCAGCTCAAGCTCGCTCTGCGCGCTCTGAACGCCAAGATCGAAGAGGCCAAGCGAAAAAAATCCGTGCTCATCGCTCGCAAGAAGCGCGCCGAGGCCCAGCAGTCCATTCACGAGACAATGAGCGGCATGAAGAGCAATAGCGCTTTTGCCGCCTTCGAGCGCATGGAGGCCAAGGTTGACGACATCGAGGCCCAGGCGGAAGCCTCAGCGGAGATGGCTGAAGAGGGCGCAGGCGACGTGCTCGCCCGAAAGTTTAGTGAGCTAGAAGGCAGCGCCGGCGCAGACGACGATTTGGCTGCCCTTAAGCGCAAGATGGGATTGGCCCCCCCCGAGGCAGCCCCCGCACCCACAGCCGAGGTCCGGGTGGACACCAGCTCCGCGGCTGACGCTCTGGATGACGCCGAACAAGACGAACTTGCTGCGGCCTTGGCCGAACTCGAAGCAGAAGAGCAACGAGCACTCGTCACCAAAGGCTGAACCGGGATGCGGCGCGCACACCAAGTCATTGGGCTCCTGTTTGTTTGTCTCGCCGGTACGCCTCTGACCGGCACCGCACTCGCCGGGGAGAGTCGTGTTGAGGTATTGCCCTTAGCGGGGAAAAAGCTTCGGGTAGACGGAATGCTCCGGGAGTGGCCCGGGCGCATGACGAAGCTGAGCTCCCGCATGAAGGGACGAGCTGGCGCTAGTGCCAGTGGCATGATCGGCTTCGACAAGAAGAACGTCTACGTCGCCATGGACGTAAAAGACTCAAAATTTGTGCGCACCCGGGGTTACGGTGGCTCCGAGGACTACGCTTCCTTGGTACTGGCCTTTCCGACGGCAAGCGGTAGCTACAAGACCTACGAAGTGAAGCTCTACGCGGGCGAGCCGGGCCGCATTGGCGGTGCCGTCAAGATAGGCGATCGCAAGATCTCCGGCGCAAAAATTGTGGAAGCCCCCAGTCGCGGTGGCTACGTCTTCGAGGCATCAATCCCGTGGCGTGCTTTCCCGGATGCGCGATGGGTTCGCGTTGGCTTGCGAGGAGCCTTGCGTTACTCGGACGCGGGTCGGGGCATTATCGCCACTAGCAAATCGCGCGGCAAAGCCATGCCCCGCGTATTGCTGGACGCGGAGTACGCGATCGACACGGGTTTGGTGCAGGCGCGAAACCTACGGGCGGAACCCAAGTTTGAAGTCTTTGGGAATGTCTCGGGCAGCGGCACTTGGGAGAGTGTGGCGGTCTACGATAAATACCTCACGATCGCCGGCTCTCAGTATCGCCGCGGCAATCAGTTCTTCTTTCGTGACTTGGCGGTCGACAGCGCCCATGCCGTCAAGAGCCTCAAACTGATGGAGCTGACCGGCGACTCCCGCAAAGAGATCGTGCTTCGGCTCAAGTTCACTGAGGGGCCTAACCATCGCGATGTGCTGCAGGTGCTCAGTGTGCCGAGCGGCAGCGACGAACCCTTTGTGGCGCTCCAGCAAGAGCTGGGGATTTACACCCCGGACTTGTCGATTCAGAACAAGCTGCAGATTAAAACCGGAAAGTCGCTGGCCATCATCGTGTCCCAGGGCAAGGTGACGGGGGTGGATCCGAAGACCTATGACGAGCCGAAGGCCGCCGGCATGAAGTCCGCGATCATGCCTTGGTCCAAAGTCGAGGTGCGCACCTACGAGTGGGACGGCGATACCTTTTCAAGCGAGAACGACAAACATTGGCAGCCGAAGATGTCGCGTCCCCGGCGAGGTCGACGCAAGATGACTGCGTCGCGCTCATCGAGTTCGTCCAGTACCGGTGGCTCTCCGGGCTCCAGTCGGCGTGACGGGCCGCCGCCTCCGCGCCCGCCCTCGGTGGACGAACTTCTCGACCGGGTCTACGGGCTCTACCGACAAGACCGCGGGCTCGGTAAGAGCCGTGCGAGTTTCGACTTCGTGACCGACGTCGCTGCTGACCAGCAAACCGAACGGGTGTTGGTGCACGGTAAGGATCTGGTTGTGTTCGGCAAAGGCTACAAAAACGGCAACAGCTACGCTTACACCACCATGGGCGTAAAAGAGGCCTCTCACATCAAAGATGTGACGGCTCGGGATATCACCGGTGACGGCAAGGCGGAGATCATCGTTCGTGGCATCATTCACGCTCGCGCTAGCAAGAAGCGTGGCGGCGACGTGGTCTCTCGACATGCGTTCTTCGTTTACAAGGTGAGCAGCGGCGGCATCCAGCGGATCTTCGCCGCGGAGACTGGTCGCAGCTTGGGCAAGAACGCGATCATCGCGACCCTGCGCTTTACCAAGTCCGACAACGGCTTCGATATCGAGCTACACCCCGGGCGCGCCATCGGCTGGTCCCGGAAAAATTACCCCTTCCCGGTCGATCGTCACCCCTACGGTGGCTTGGAGCCCCTGCCGGTACCGTGGAGGGAGCTGCCGGCGCTGCACTACCACTACGATGGTGGGCGCTACGTCAAAAAATCTGAGTGAGTCTCCTGACGGGGAGCGAGTCATTCGGCAATCAGTACAGGACCGTGAGTCCCAACACCGCCCAACCACCGGGTTCTAGGGTAAGGGTCTGCCGATCTTCCGCTCCGCGGGCGCCCAGCTGAATGGTGTGAGTACCCGGTGGCAGCGTGACACGCCCGATGGCGATGCGGGCGGGCAGGGTGCCCCAGCTACGGGTGTCCGGCGTGTCGGCGGCACTCAGCGTTGCCTGGGTCGTGAGGCTCAGTAAGAAGCCAAGCAAGCCGCCACCGCTGATTCTGCGGGTGGCCTCGCCGGCGACCAGGCGGGCGATCATTCGGGTAATCGCGCTCGCGATGATTCGCCCCTTGGCGGCATCCCAGGCCCGCGCCGCTTCTCGGTCCACGGCCAGAGCCCCTTCGAGTCGTCGCTGGTGTCCATTGACGAAGAATTTCGGTACCGAGTATTTACCGCGGGCTCTGCCCAAGCTTGGGTAGTTGATCCAGGTGACTAAACCCTGGGCTGCCAGCATATTGGCTTTTCGTCGGTCGTGGTGACTGATGGCGCCGGACGCATAGGTGAGGGCGAGACCGATGGGGATGCGTTCGGCCTTTTTTGCCGGCACGCGTCCGAAGTTGACGATGACCAACACTTCGGCGGGAGGCACGTCAGCTGATGCGGCTTGTTCCGTGCCAGTGATCGGCTGCGGGTTGGATTTCGGGTTTGCTGAGCCCCCGAGGGGCGTACCAGGCGTCGCCGGTTTTGTCTGCACGTCAGTAAAACGTTTGGTGGTCGACCCGGCGGATGCCTTTTTCGTCCCAGACGCCGTACCGGCAGAAGAATCAGAGGAGGAGCCTTTGGACGCCGTGTTCTTGGACGCCGTGTTCTTTGGTGGATCGGCGGGCCGTGCCTTGGAGCTGCTGTTTTTCGTAGCCTGGGGTGATGGGGGCGTGGAGCCTTTGGTAGCTGTCTGGGAGCCTTTCTCCGGCTTTTTGGCGGCAGGTGTGGGGATACCGAGGATCTTGTTGATCCGCGGGGAGCGATAGGAGGCTCGTTGGCTGAGGCGTTTCACCGGCTCTTCAAGGCTAGCGAAGGGTACAAACTGTAGGGCTTCGTCGTAGAAGCGCAGGGCCTCTTGGGGTTCGTTGCTGCGTTCGAAGGTGAAGCCTGCCAGGTAGCTACCCGGTGCGCTCATGGACAGGCTGGGATCATCGCGGTCTCGTAGGTACTTCTGCATCACCGCGAGCCGTCGGGCTTCGATGCGGGCGCCGTTCAAATCGCCGCGCATCAGGTAGTTGGCGATGTTGGTCGTGTTGATCAGAAGTTTTTCGTAGGCAGGTGCCTGGTAGGGACCGGTGTCGTCGGAGAAGATGTATTTTCCGATATCGTCCGCGGCGCTAGACGAGAGATCGAGCAGTTCGATTTGTTTGTCGGCGATCTCGAGATCGCGGCTCGAGAGTTTTAGCTTCCCGATCTGCTGCAAGATCATGGCGCGATCGAGCAACAAAAGGGTGTTGTCGCCACTGACGTCGTCGGGCAAATCCTCGGCGGTCTTGACGTCAAGCTCTTCATTGAGAGCCGCGATGGCCCCGTCGGCGTCTCTGGCGTCGAGGGCGCTGCGGGCGGCCTCGGTTCGTGCTGCGTGCCCCGAACAGGCGCAGCTAACGAGAGCTATCAGCGCAAGCCCGCCGAAATGTCGGTAGGGCGAGGGAGACTGCAGAGCTGGCACCGTGAGGAAAGGGGTAGCGGCTTTAGTTGACGATAGCTTTGGTCACACTGGTCTTGTTCTGAAACAAGATATCTCCAGTTTCCGCATCCAAGACTTGCATGAACAGGAAGTACTGAACCCGGCGTTCGTCCTCTTTACGTTCATCGACGGAGAAGACCTTGCCGGTGATGAAGTAGCGGGCGCCAACTTGTTTGCCCCATTTGGAAACCTGGGAGGGATCGAAGGCGCCGGAGTGTTGCCGCCGCACCTCTTCGACAAGGCCGGGCTGGCTCTCTTGGCTGATCACGCGAACGTGGCCGGCGTTGATCATGATGGTCTCGATGTCGCTGATCATGGCTTGCAGCGCGCTGTCGATGTGTTCGCTAGTCTCATTGCGAATGCGAAGTACGGCGAGAGCGGGGCGCTCCTCCTTTTGCCAACGAGCGATGACGGCCGACGACTGCATGGCTTTCATGTTCTTGTTCAACATCGTCTCGAGATCTCGGCGGTCGAGACCCGTCCCGAAAGCTTCGTCATCCAAGCCCTCCACGTCGGAGCCGCGTACGACTGAGGGGCCGCAACCCGTACTCAAAGCGGTGACGGTGATGAGGAGTGCCAGTGAGAGACGTTGTCGGAGCATGAGCTGTCCTTCGTGTGCAAGAGTGCAGAGGGTGTCCGCTTCGGGACTCCACTCAGGGAGCTAGACGCATCTCCCGCCAGAAGTGTTCTACAGCTCGCGCGAGAAGGGGACCATTTCGCCCAAAACCCTCATCTAGCCGGTCGAATCGCCCGATTCGCGCGCTTATTCGGGCGGAGAGGGAAGGTTTCCGTACGGGCAGAGTCGCACAACCCGCGCTTTTACGCATTGGGACCGGCTCTCGCACGTGAAGGCGGGTCAACAGTGGCGCCAACAGCCAGATCGGCAAGGGTGCAGCACCTGGGTTGCATCGGCCTGGGTTGCATCGGCACCCCAGGGAACCTGCGAAAACGATGTGTCCGCCCACTCCAGTGCAGGGGCGGACAATGCCCTAGCGTTTGACGGGAATGATCTGCACGCGGCGATCGTCGCCGTCGCCTTCACTCTTGGTGATCACGCCTTCGAACTTGGCGAGGGCTAGGTGCACGACCCGGCGGTCACGGGGATTCATCGGCTCAAAAGTGATGATCTTGCCGTCGGTGACGGCTTTTTTGCCGAGGCGGCGCGCCATGGTGGCCAAGGAGTCGTCGCGACGGCTGCGGTAGCCTTCGGCGTCCACCGTAATGTAGCGGCGTTCCTCGCCGGGTCGATTCTGCGCTCGGTTGCAGAGGAATTGAAGGGCGCTCAGTACTTGTCCCCGTTTGCCAATGATTCGGCCGGCATCGGGCCCGCTGATTTCCAGGCGGATGTCGGAGGACTGTTCTTCGCTCGGTCGGCGGAGCTGGACGTCGCAGTCCATCTCCATCTGATCGATTACTTCGGTGAGGAACTCGTGGGCACTCAGCGAACGCTCGTCGTCCGTACTGTAGTGCTCTTCGGCGTCCCCTTGGGCAGCATCCCGCTCTGAAGCGCCCTCTTCGGTGTTGCTTTCCTCGGAACCACTTTCTTCGGTGGCTTCCTCTTCGTCCCAGTTGTCTTCGACTTCGTTTGCGCTTTTGGACTCGCTCATTGCTCGTACCTTTCGTTTGGATGAGTGGTTAGCTCTCCGCTTTCTTTGACCCGGTGCTGCCGTCGCGGTTCAGCCCGGTGCTTCGTTTTGTGTGCCACTCGACCACCTGCTGTTGGGTGATGGCGAGCAAGCTGTTGGTGAACATGTACACGCCCAGCCCTGCCGGTAGGAACAGCATGAACACGGTGAACATGCCGGGCATAAAGTACATCATCATCTTCTGCTGCATGGGATCCCCGCCCTGCATCGGCATGAGTTTCTGCTGGAGGAAGAATACGACGCCGATGATCAGCGGCAGCACGAAGTAGGGATCCGGCTCGGACAGGTCTGGGAACCAGAGGAAGGGGATGTTGTAGAGCTCGACCGCGGACTGCAGCGTGCGATAGAGCGCGAACCAAACCGGCATGCTGGCGAGCTGGGGGAGGCAGCCCTTGAAGGGGTTCACGCCTTCCTTCTTCCACAGCTCCATTTGGGCGAGGCCCTTTTGCTGCGGGTCGTCCTTGAATTTCTCGTTCAGGGCGTCCATGTCTGGTTTGAGTTCGCGCATGCGAATCATGTTCTTGATGCTGGGCAGAGACAGCGGGAACAGCAGGAAGCGAGCCGTCACGGTGAGCACGATGATGGCGACACCCCAGTTCGGGAAGAGGCCGTAGACCGTGAGCAAGAAGTTGACGAGCACCTTGGCGATGGCCGTGAAGAACCCGAGATCGATCAGTTTGTCGAGCTGGTGTTCGCCTTTGCCGGCGGAGGCCAGAACCAGACGTTCCTTGGGGCCGATGAAGCTCAGTACGGAGTATTCGGTGGACTCCCCCGGCTTCAGATCGCGCTCCGGGTAGGCCAGTCGGGCTCGGTAAATCGAGCCGCTGTTGGCGTTGGAGCGCGGGTCAATTCGTTCGTCGATCTGCAGCTGGCAAACCGGAGCTTTGGCAGATTTCAGCGGAACGAGGGCCTGGGCGAAGTAGGCGTTGGTCACCGCCGTGAAGGCGGGTTCGCCCTGGGGCTGCATCCAGTCGCCTCGATGCAGTGCCGAGTGGCGGAAGAGTTGGTCGTCCGCGAAATCGTCCGGTTCGAACTCGTCCGGCAGCTTGCGCTCTTCGTCGCCAGTGACGGGAATGCACTCGACGCTCGTGATGTACGGGCTGATGCGCCCGAATTTACCTTCGACCTCGTGCTGATAACGCCAGGCGGCGGTGCTCACGCTGAGAGCGTGGGGCAGAGTCTTGTCAGCCAGGTTCTTGATGCTGGCGGTGACTTCGATCTCGTAGGGCTGCTCGGTGGTGCGCAGGGTCTTGGCGAGCTCGACCTTCTCGTCCTGGTAATGGAACTCGCAAAGTTTGGCTTCACTACGGACTAGCGTCCAATTGACGAGGTCGAAGTTGGCGTTCCACTCCTGTTTCCCTGGTGCGGCTACGGCCGGGTTCCTGAAATGGAAACGAAGAGAGCGGTCCAGTTCGAGATCTGGAGTGGTCGCTAGATCGAGGCCTTCATCGTCATGCTGGTACTTGGCCGTCAGCAAGCGATAGGAGGTGATGCCGGCGCCCCGGGAGGCGAAGGTCGCCCGAAACTCCGGAGTCCAAAGCGTACAGGAGGTCTCGGGCGTTCCCTTTCCCGCTACCTCGTGGAAGGTCTTGAAAATCGGCTGGCGGCTGATCTCCGCACTCGGATCGCCGTTGAACACGAAGTACATGGCGACGCCGATACCGGCGAAAATCAGGGCGCGTAGGAGGCCTTCCATAGTCTTTCTCAGTTGCCCCCAAGTGGCGGTCGAACGGCGGTAGAGTGAACCGCCGGCGTCGTGGCAAGAACGCTGGCATGAGCGGAGCCCAAGCCCTTCTGCGCTGGGGGCGGAGGATCGTAGCCGCCGGCGAACAGGGGATTGCAGCGGAGTATGCGCTTGATGGCGAGGAATCCGCCTACCCACGGGCCACGGCTGCGGATCGCGGCTGCGGCATAGTGCGAGCAGCTCGGTGCAAAGCGGCAGCAGGGGCCGAATAAGGGAGATATCGTCAGCTGATAGACACGAATCAAGCCGAGCAGGAGCAGGCTGATCGCGGCATGAAGATGGGACACGAGTTGCCTGGCGGTGCTTGGCGTTGGCGTGACAGCTTCGGTGTGCTGCGTCAGGATTGGGGCTTGTTCGCCGCTGCTGCTAGGCCGGTCTTCAGCTAGCGTGGTGATTCGGAGAGCACGGGTCGGCACGGAGCCTTGGGGCAGCAGCGGGAACCTGGTGGGCATGCCGTGCTTCATGGATCAGGCGGGGGTCGGTGATTGCCGGACGCGTAGGTCGTCAAAGGCCTGTTGGCTCTTCTTCTCGATGATGCGGCGATGGGCGAGCAGCTCGGCCGTGACGTCATCCAGCTTCATGTCGGTGAGGGCGCGACGCACAATGACCACGAGATCGAGCCCAGGACTCCAGAGTCCTGATGTCGATCGAAAAGACTCACGGACGAGTCGTTTTGCGCGGTTCCGCACGATAGCGATTCCAACCTTCCGAGAAGCAGTGATGCCGAGGCGAGGGCGCGCCGGATCCGATATCGGGCGCGCGTAACAAAGCAGTACGAAGTGGCGCGTGGTGACTCGGCGGCCGTCCTGCTGAACCAGCAAGTACTCCGCCCGTTTACGAACACGCGCCGATTTGCGGTACCGACCTTCAGGTCGGGCGCGGTCCACGACTATTTCTTATTGCCGGCGCTCACCGACAAGGACCAACGACCCTTACGACGACGGTTCTTGAGGATGTTCTGGCCGCCACGGGTCTTGTTGCGCTTGCGGAAGCCATGGGTTCGCAGGCGGCTGACGTTGCTGGGCTGATAAGTGCGTTTCATGAATTGCCTCTTGGGGCGGGGGTGGCCGGGCGCTGGACGCGCTCCGGAAAAAGCTTCCCGGATGCTCGGATCGAGCTGCGGGGGCGGGGAATCAGCCACGCCCACCGGGGGTCGTCAAGCCGCAAATGTCGAAAGTTTAACAGGCTTTTTCACGGAACCCGGTGCCGGCGCCATGGCCAGCAAGACTTGCATAATGGGGCTCCGTCGATCCCCCAAATATGCTGCATTTCGTCGGCTCACGGAGCTGGCAGCAGGCGGCGTGTCCCGGGCTGAAACCCGAGCGGCGTACCACGACAAACTGGGCATTGGGCCGAAATTGCGCTGAGGCTGGAGCGGTGAGACGTCCTGTTGATATCCGGGGAGCCTCGGGACGGCTTGCCCAGGGGTTCAGTCAGCGGATCTGAAGTGGGCTTGCCAGCCCGGGAAGGGCCGTGTTACTTCCCGCCCCTATGGCCCGTGAAAACATCCGTCTGGTTTCCTCCGCTGGAACTGGCTTCATCTACTACACCACCAAGAACAAGCGCACCCAAACCGGAAAGCTTGAACTGAAGAAGTACGATCCCAAGGTTCGTCAGCACGTGTTGTTCAAGGAGGCGAAGATGCCTCCCCATAGTAAATAGTCTTCACGACCCGGAGCGGCTGCCCGAAGCCAAGCTCTGATTAACTGCGCCTGTAGCTCGTCTGCAGGCGTTGTTTTGTTTGTGCCAGTCTTGTTTGTGCCGCGTCCGGACGCGCTGCCCGACCTCGAGGCCCTGCGGCGCTGACGGAGGCGTTGACCTGGGCGCTCACCGAGGCGGCAGCTGTCCCCACAAACGAAAACAGCCCACCTAGCAGGCGGGCTGTTTCCTAGCCGAGCGGGCTGCTCAGCTGTTGGGGTGGCTCTCAGTCGTCGTCTTCGAGAATACGGAACTCGACGCGACGGTTGCGAGCGCGACCTGCCTCGGTGCTGTTGTCAGCCTTCGGCTTGTTGGGGCCGAAGCCCTCGGACTCCAGACGACCCCTTCGGACGCCCTTGCCGACGAGGTAATCCATTACGGCTTTGGCTCGCGACTTGCTCAGTCGCAAGTTGAACCATTTGCCGCCCATGGAGTCCGTGTGCCCGTGGATGGCCATGCGCACGTCAGGTCGCGTCATGAGCAGTTCCACGACGTCGTCGAGGATCGGGAAACTGACCTTCTTGATGGTGTCCTTGGCGTACTCGAACTGAATCGGCTCGAGCAGTTTGAGTTCGCCCTCTTCTTCGATGAAGTGTTTCACCTTCTTCTTGGGGCAACCGTTGGTCTTCGGATCCTTCGTCTTCACGCCCTTGACCGTGGGACAGGCGTCATCGACGTCGAGGATGCCGTCGCCGTCGGCGTCAGTTTCCGGGCAGCCATCGTGATCTTCGATGCCGTCGATGTCCTCTGGATCATCAGGGCACTTGTCTTCGTGATCGTAGATGCCGTCGCCGTCGCGGTCGCGGGGGGCGGGGCAGCCATCATCCGGGCGCGGCGGCTTGCCGTCCTCCTTGATGGTCGGGCACAGATCGATGGAGTCGGGGTAACCGTCACCGTCCGTGTCCTTATCGTGCATCGACACCTCGGGGGCACGACGGTGACGCGCGTTGGAGCGGGGAGCTGCGTCGGTCAGTGGCGTCCAGGTGCCGACGGTGGCAAAGACGCGGAAGTTGGCGGCACCGTAGCCGTCGGTGAGGCGTGTTCCGCCACCGCCTTGCAGGTACCACTTTTTCGTCTTGGTGAAGGGGAAGCGAATGTTCGCCATCCACTCAACAGCGGTGTGCTGCCCGGAGAAGAACGTGGACTCGTCGTTGCGGTCTGAGCCCATGCCCGTGGTGCCCCAGAGCTCGCCGCCGAGGCGGTACTCACCGTCGCGCAAAAACACGTAGGCGCCACTCGCGAAACGCAGCTCGTCGGTGATGTTGAGGGTGCCAAGGCTCAAGCCGTCGGGACGAAAGTGCGGCCCGATATCACCGGCGAGCAAGAAGTCTTTAAAATCGAATTCGCCGTTGACGTAGATTCGCGTGGTGGGTTCGTCATCACTGGCGAAGCGAATCGAGTTGCCTGTGGGGAACCACTGGGTGACGCCGCCGCCGAGGCGCAGCAGTCGGTTGTCGGACTGGAACGCTTGTACGCGAACGTCCATGCGCAGATCGTGCCCGGCTGCTCCGCGGTCCAAGCCGTTGATGTTGTCAATACTCTCGGTGGGATCCGCTCCGCCTCCGGCAAGGATGCCAATGGGCAACTGGACCTGGACGGCGATCAACTGAATGAACTCGGCGCCTCCTGTGAGCCACATCGTTCCCTGGTGCTCCATCGGATCATCGATCCGAGTCGCCTCCTGCGGGCTGGCGATGTTTCGCGCTCGAAGGGAGCCGAGGGTGCCGCCCCCGGACAGGTTGGCGTAGAACCGGGTCTTCTCCGACATGTAGGGTCGTATGACCGTGATGCCATCGTCGGGGGCACCAGCGGGCTGGATCCGCTCTAGGTAAAAGGTGGTTTGTTGCGCGCTGGCCGTCCCGGACAGAGCTAAGACAAAGACCAATGAGGCCAGAATAAGCAGGCGGTTCCGCATGGTGCGTCAGTCTCCATTTTGACGGATAAGCCCCGTCATTTTCACAGTTCCCACAGCGTAGAACGGTACTTTAGCTGGGCACTAAGTGAAAGATATCCGGTCGGATAACGGTGAATTTGCAGTTCTATGGGGAGCTACGGTGTGGCGTTCCAGCAAGGCCGAAATCGGCGAAGGTTTCGCAAACCCAGACACCGCCCCGTTGGTCAGCCGCCACACCAACGCCGATGGCCGTAAATGCTTCGTGTAGTAAGTTGGCGCGGTGGGAGGGACTCGCCCAAAGCGCTCGATGAGCGCCTTTCACCGAACGCGCGCGGGCCACGTTTTCGCCGTTGAAACGGGCCACTATCCCGGCGTCAACCAGTCGATCTGCTGGGTTTCCGTCTCCAACGTCGTGCCCCAGTTGCGCTGTCGCGCGCATGGCCTCCGCGTGTTGTTGGGCGATCCGGTCCAGTCGACTGTCTCGATGCAGGCTGGTCAGCCGTTCGGCTGTTCTAAGGGCAGCTACCATGGACGTGAGTTGAGCTATCGGGTCGCTTGAGGCTCCGACGCTCTGCTCGCCGGGTGCCGGGGCGTCTTCGAGCCGTGCCGGTGGCTGCTGGCCGGCGTACACCCGGGCTTCCAGCACGGGGCGCGGTCCTGATTCCACGTTGGTGAGTAGCTGTAGCTGCCATGCCCCCGGACGATCGATTCGCACTCGGGCGAATATCTCTTGGCCACGGAGGGTGGTGGGCAGCGAACGGGGTGCCCCTTGGGGTCCGAGTACCACCAGCTTGGCATTCGATAGCTCCACCAGTGAGGTGGCTCGTAGATCGATCCAGCGACCTGGTGGAATCTGGGTCGGTACGGGCCGAAGATCCGCGAGTGCGTTGACCACCAGCACGGCAATGCTTGTGGGTTGGCCCTGCTCCCGGTGAACGGCCACGCCGCAGCGGATTTCTCCCGGCCCCGGATCGCTGTGGAGCCAGCGTTTGAATCGAGCGACGGAATCCGCTTCCCCTATGGGACTTCCGCGGAGTGTCCAGGCCCGGGGCCAGACGTGGGGCGAGCCCGCGGCGCGCATCGCAAAATCGATTTCCGAGGAGTTAAGGGAGGGCTCTTCGCCGTTCTCACGCTCCAAGATTTGGCGTGCGACCCGAGTGAGGCTGCCCTCTTCTCGGGGGCATTGGGATGCCAATTGAGCCTCCAGGACCCCGAGGTCTGGGCCGGGAGTGGGCGATTGAGTGCTCACAGCCCAGCCACCGCGAGGGGCTTGTAGCGGCGTCGAAACGGGAGAAGTCTCGCCCCAGTTGGCGCCCGCTACGCTGGGGGACTGATTGTGTTGCTCGTGCAGAGTGGGTCCGCATGCCCACGTGCTGAAGACGCACCCAATA
Source organism: Polyangiaceae bacterium (assembly GCA_013214025.1). GTDB lineage: Bacteria > Myxococcota_A > Polyangia > Polyangiales > Polyangiaceae > JABSRN01. The sequence continues at coordinate 161,041 of JABSRN010000007.1, read as the reverse complement.
GCCAGAAGCAGAAAGGGGCTGGGGCGGTGGCGGGGGGCGGAAGGCAAGAGGACTTGGGTGTCGGCGCGGCGGCAGGTTCGGTCAGTTTTGCACCCAGGGCCATGTTCTGGCAGCTTTCGTTGGTTAATTCCTCCCGTTGGTCGACCTCGGGGCAGCGCTTTGGTACTTTGCACCGGCAAGGGTCACTACAATCTTTCAGGGCAGCCTCAATCCGTCAGGGCAGCCTCGACGATGGGAGCCCAGGGGTTAGGAATTCGCGAGCGTATGAGTCGAACCGCGACCGCAACCAAAGTTGGCCTCTTCACGGTGGTCTTGGTCGTCGCGGGCACGATGATCTACCGCTTTGTGAATAAGGGCGGCTCGGACGACGGCTACGTGGTTTATGCGATCGTCGATGATGCGGTCGGCATATCGAAGCTTTCGCAGGTGCGCACCGCCGGCATTCCCATTGGGCGTGTGCAGAGCATTCGTTTGCACAAAGGCAAGGCGCGCATCGACATTCGGGTCAAAGACGACGTCGAGTTATTCGAGGACGCATCCGTCGCCAAGAGCTCGGGCAATCTCTTGGGTGAGTACTTCCTGAAAGTAGCCCAGGGCACAGAAGGGCGCCGAAAGCTGAAGGACGGCGATCAGATCATGGTCATCGTGAAATCTGCGACCACGGACGACGTGTTGCAGGATGTTTCGAAGATCGCGAAAAAGATCGAGCTGGTGGCCTCCGCCTTAGCGGACTCGATAGGTAGCGAAGAGGGCAAGGCGCAACTAGCGGAGACGCTGGCGAACTTGGCGGAGGTGACGCGGGCCCTCAACGAAACCGTCCGGGAGAACCGCGGAGCGATCCGAAGTATTTTGAGCACGGTGGAGCGGGTCTCGGTCAGGGGCGAGCCGGAGGTTCAGCGAATTCTCGAAAACGTTCGGGTCACGACCGAAGAGATCCGGACTCTGGTGGCCGGCGTACAAGGCGGGGAAGCAGGCGCCTCCGGTGAGGTTCGGGGCATGATCGAAAAGATTGATCGTGCGAGCAGCAGTCTCGAACGGACGCTGGCCAATCTGGAAAAGGCGTCGGACCGATTGGAAGCCGGTGAGGGAACCCTGGGGCGCCTGAGTAACGACGAGAAACTCATCAACGAGGTGGAAGGTGTTGCCCAGAGCGTCAACAGCTTGTTGGGCGGCATCAACCGACTCAAGACCATCGTGGTATTGCGCGGCGACTATCAGTTCCGCACCTCAACGGTGAAGACCTTCGTGGAGCTGCGCCTGCAACCTCGGGAAGACAAATACTATTCCATTGAATTGATCAACGACCCGCGAGGCCTGACCCGCATCGAGCAGGTGGATGTCGACACCACGAACCCCAACGACCCGCCCACCTACCGAGAGATTCGCAGCGTTACCACGAACGATTTTCGTTTTTCTCTGATGTTTGCCCAGCGATTTGGACCGCTGGTGGGGCGCTTCGGTATCAAGGAATCTACCGGCGGCGCGGGGCTCGATCTCCTATTGTTGGACGACGCGTTTGAGCTCCGCCAAGATTTATTCGGCTTCGGCGAGACGGCGCAGCCCCGCTGGCGTGTGTCCCTGGGTTACGCCTTCGTGAATCGCTTGTCGCTGTTGTGGGGCGTGGACGACATTCTGAGCTTCGATCGACGCGATTACTTTGTTGGATTGCAGTTGAAGTTTAACGACGAAGACATCAAGACCATGCTGCCCTTCGTTCCTAGTCCTTGAGATTTGTCGTTTCCGATGCCATCGCGCAGCATTCAGGCTAAGAGAAGAGCCTGAAATGTCGCGGTCTTTTTTGGATTTTGGTTTTGGGTCGGCTTCCGGGACGCGGCTTCCCAGGACGCTGTGGCTTGCGGGCAGCTTGATGTTCGGTATCGGGGCGAACGGAATTGCGGTGGTCGGTTGCCAGAAGACTTCCGCTCCGAGCGCTCCTGCGACAGCAGACGTGAAGCCCACCTTGCGTATCCATGTGGTGTCGAGCTTGGCCGGTGCGATGGAACCCTGCGGCTGCGTAAAAGACATGCTGGGTGGGCTCGACCATGCCGCCGCACTGCTTCGGCAAAGTGAGAAGGGCGCGGAGAGTTCGCTCATGCTTGCCGCAGGTCCGATGTTTTTCCGTGATCCGAAGCTCGAAGCTGCGCGGCGCCAACAGGATGTTTGGAAGGCGCAGTCGATCGCCGATTCCTTCGCCGATCTAGACTTGGTCGCCTGGGCGCCCGGGGTGAACGATTTTGCGGGGGGGCTATCAACATTAGCTTCGCTGCAGCAGAGCAGTCGGGCCGCACTGCTTGCCGCCAACCTCACGGGCCCCGGCATCCAGTCGACGCAAATCATCGATCGGGGTGGTTTGCGCGTGGGTCTCACCGGGATCAGCGCATTGGGCGAGACGGATCTGCCCGAGGGGGTGAGCTCGTCGGATCCGAAGGCCGCCTTGGTGCAAGCTCGAAAGGCCCTGAAGGCGGGGGGCGCCAAGGTGCTCATCGCCCTGCTCGCGATGAAGCGCGGCGAAGCGCTACGTCTTGTAGAAAGCGTTCCCGGATTTCATGTGTTTGTACTGGGTAAGCAGTTGGATCGCGGCGAGGCCAATGACGCGCCCTTACCGGCGGTTCGAGTGGGCAATACAGTGGTGGTACAGCCGCCGAACCATTTGCAAGCCCTGAGCGTGTTGGACCTGTTCGTCCGCGATGGCAAAATGACCTTCCAAGACGCGGCGGGTCTGGACCAAGCCGAACAGAAACAGAGCATCGAACGTCGTCAATCAATCTTGGAAAAGCGTATCGCCCGATGGAAGTCCAACGGAGCGGTGACTGGCAACGATCTGGCGGCTAGGGAACTCGAGCTGGCGCAGCTCAAAACGCAGCTGGGAAAGATGGCGTCACCGGTCGCCCCTAAGAGTGGCAGTTTTTTTCGCTACGAGCTGGCGATGGTGCGGGAATCCTCCGGAATGGACAAGGCTGTCGCTGCACGCATGAGCGATTACTACCAACGCGTGAACAATCATAACCGCGAGGCCTTCGCCGATAGAAAGCCAGAGCCGGTCGCTGATGGACACAGTTCCTACGCGGGTATCTCGGCCTGCAATCAATGCCACGAAGAAGCCGTCACTTTTTGGAAGACGACGTCCCACGCCCGCGCCTACGAGACGCTCTCCCGTGACCACAAGCAGTTCAATCTCGATTGCGTGAGCTGCCACGTCACGGGCTACGAAAAGCCAGGAGGCTCCACGGTGACCTTTGTGGACCAGCTAAAGGACGTGCAGTGCGAGGTTTGTCACGGGCCTCTCAGCCGGCATGCTGCCGAGCCGGATTCCCAGGAGCCGGTTCGGCCTCCTCAGAGCCTGTGCTCGAAGTGTCATCACGAGCCCCACGTCGGCCGTGACTGGAAAGTTCGGCAGGCGTGGCCCCACATCTTGGGTCCGGGACACGGTCGATAGCCGGTGTTCCCCGGCTGGGCTACGCGAGCTGGGTTTTCAGGTACGTCCCGCGGCGGTAGCTGAAGATGTAGACCACCGCCGAGCAGACGTAAGTCGTCGCGACGACTTGCCATAGCCGGTACTGCTCGAGCTCCAGGCCGAACACGACGAGGGCGCAGAGCGGTAACTGGAAGGCCAAGACCACAGAGACGTCGAGCACCAAGCTGTAGAAGGTGGCACCGGCGCCTTGAATGGCTGACCCGAGCACGATGCCGACACCTAGACCGACATAGCTCGGGGCGACCCACTTTAGATATTCGACGGCGATACCGACCACCCGGGGATCGTCTTCGAAAAAACTGACGATCTGCGGGCCGTAGCTGACGTAGATCACCGCCAGCCCTGCCATCATGACGGCGTCGTAACCGGCGGCGTACCAGCCGCTAGCTTTAGCGCGGTCCAACTGCCCGGCTCCCATGTTTTGGCCCATATAGGTTTGGGAGGCGCTGCCCCAGCCCAGTCCAACAAACAGGGCCATGGTTTCGAGTCGCAGCACCACGCCCAGAGCCGTGGACGCGGATTGGTCCGTCTCGGTGGTGAAGGCTCGGGCCACAAAGGAGTGCACCACGAGCATGGCGATGATACGTGCCACGAGTTGGGTGCTGGTGGGCCAGCCCAGTTCCCAAAGCTGTTTCATGATGCCCGGGTTGATCGGCGAGCGGTGTTTTTTGCGGAACAACTCGTAGCGCCAGATCACAACCACGAGGGTCGGGACCAGGGCGAACACGCGAGCCAGCACGGTGGCCCAGGCGGCTCCGACGAGTTCCATTCTGGGAATGCCCAGGGCTTCGGCGATGGGCGGTCCCCAAGAAAATATTTCGGGGGCTTCGCCAGGGCCGTACACCATGAGCACGGCTAAGACGAAGTTGAAGACGTTGGCGATGAGCAACATCGCGATGGGAGTTTTGCTGCTGCCGAGGGCACGTTGGAGCGTGACCAGATGTAGCAGCAGGAACATCGTACCACTGCCTCCCATCACCACTCGCAGGTAGTCGGTGCCGAGGGCGGCGACTTGGCCCTTGGCGCCCATGACGTCGTACATGAAGAATTCGGCGCCCAGCACGCCGAACAATCCACACACCGCGGCCATTGCCGTCAGCATCAAAATGGATTGCCAGGCGACGCGGTGCACACCGCTGTCATCGCCTTCCCCCTGCTTCCGGCTGAGGATTACGCCAGTGGCGATGGACAGGCCGTAGCTCATGATCGTGCCGAGAGACGCGAGGTTGTCGCAAATCCCGATGGCTCCGACGCTAGCGGTTCCGAGCTCGCCCTCGATCTGACCGATGATGTACAAGTCCACCAGGTTGAAGGTGGTCTGGAGACCCATGCCGAGGGCCAGCGGAAAGCCAAAACGCGCGACCTCGACAGCCAGGTTCCCGTTGAGGATTCGCTGGGTACTCTCGGGCGGGATGGTTTCGCTGCTCACGGAGGAGTCGGTCATTTGTGGTGAGACTCAAGGCCGGGCAATGTGCCGGACTGGCGGGTCGCCGCGCTTCTAGCGCGCCGGGGCGCTTTCGTCACTTTTTGACTCGGATTCTTCGGACCGAAGCGCTCGAAACACTCATCGCTGATGCGTAGTTCCGTTCGCTGCTTTTTGGTCAGTTGGACGAATTTGGCGGTCACCGGATCGTGGTAGCCGCTGGCGTTGGGAGCGCTGGGGATGCGAGCTTGATAAAACCCCGTAATCTGGCTCATTAGGAGCTCCCTGACGTATTTGCCGATCAGGGATGCGAGCATCACCAGGGGATCCGCGGCGTCGGCGTCTCGCAGGAAGCGAAGCTCGCCGAGTCCCGGGAAGTGATAGATGCTCTCGGCCCGCTCCTGTTTTAGAACGGAATGGAGCCTGCCCGACAGCGGGCCGAAGAACTTGGAATAGTCCCCGATGCCGCCCACCTTGCCGCAGATGGCCAGGACGTCTTCATCGCTGTCTTCGCGCACTGAAATGATCATCCGCTCCATCGCGTGAAGATCTGAAGTGAAACGGTTCTCCCCGTCCGCGCGTTCGTCGTTCAGTCGTTTCGCACACAAGACGCTACTGGTGGCGCGTCGAAGTTGGACGCCTCGGTTGTTCAAGTAATCGACGTGCCCGACGATTCGTTCCATCAGCTCGTCATCTGCCTGAAAAGTCGTTGCCCGTACGCCCCAGCACTGCTTCTTGATGTGCCGGGGGCAGCGGGTGGTGAGCTCTTTGATGCCCTCGAAGCTGAGCGCATCAAAGAGCGCGCTCGGGTTCTTGGCGTGCGGCCCCACCAGGGCACGGCTCCAGGCTTCCCCTAGGGCGATGTTGTGGTGGCTGACGAGCCGTTTCGAATCGTCGAGATCCCGCCGAAGTCGCGCGGGCAGCTTGCGGGTCATCAGGCGTTCGCCGGATGTCGTGGCGTTGGCCGAAACGGCGGTCACGATCATCGGCCCCAGCCGTGAGCCGAGGCCATTTTCGTCCGTGCCGATTCGCAACACCATCGGGGCGGAGCCTACTCGGTTGGCTGCACTGATGGTGCGCTCGCGATATCCCCACTTCGGCGGCGACCGGGCGCTGGGCCGGCCCTCGTGGCCTGAACGAAAACTAGGGCGATTCCCATCGTTTGGCGGAACTTTCGTCGGTGTTCGATTGCCGGAGGATCCGTGGTAATCCAAGGCAGATGAGTGGCGTACCGAGTTCGGCCGGAGGAGCCCCCAAGCGAGTCTTGGTGGTGGAGGATGATCCTTCCATCCGACAGTTACTGTCACGGGCCCTGCAGGCACAATTCCAGGTCTCGCTATGTGACAACGGCACCGAGGCGCTGACTGCCGTTCGCGAGCAATCCCCAGATCTTGTCTTGCTGGACGTAAACCTGCCGGGCATGGACGGTTTCGCGATTGCCGCCGCTATGAAAGACGCGGCGGACCTAAAGTCTATTCCGATTATCTTTTTGACCGCTCGCGGGCGCCCCACAGAAGTGATTCAGGGCATCCAAGCGGGTGCTCGACACTACATTACGAAGCCCTTCAAGATCGACGAGCTGCTCGGCAAGATCCGGAAAGTCCTGACCGGAAAGACCTGATTGCTTGGGGCTGTCATCTGACGTCCGCTGGGTTCTGGACCATCGCGGCGCAGGAGCATTTCTATCCGCCCGTCACGGGTGGAATCAAAGCGACCGTATCGCCCGGACTGAGCACGTCCTCATTGGTGGCGAATTCCTCGTTTCTGGCGAAGCGCACGCTCTCCAGATGCCCCTCTAGCGTTGGGTGTGCCTTCAGCAATATGGCCTGAAGAGCAGCGATATTTGAGCCTTGGGGGATCTGTAGCGTCTCGCTCTCGATTCCCAAGAGGTCGCGCAGACCAGCGAAATAGAGCATGGATATTTCAGCCATCGAGTCTCCGAGGGTGGTCGATGCTGTTGGTGGAGGCAAGGTCTGATGCGTCGGCGATGGGCCAGCCCGCTTAAATCCAGCGGCAGATCGCGTGCTCGCTTGTGATAGAACCCGACCCTTCCGAGCCCGCGATTACCGGGGCTTAGCAAAGGCGCGGAGATGGCTGAAAAAACCAAGTTGGGGCAAGACGTTTTTATCGCACTGGCGGCGATCGGCTGGGCTGACGGCACGCTCGACCGCGATGAAGCTGACGCTATCGTTCGTACGGCTCTCGAAGAGGGGCTCGAATTCGACGAAGTCACCGCCATCGAAAACGCGTGCAAGGAGCCGGTACAGATCGGAACAATCGATCTGAGCGCTCTGAGTAAGGAAGATCGATTGTTTGTCTACTCGGTGGCGGCGTGGATGACCCGTCTCGACGGCAAGGTGACGAGCGATGAATCAGAAGCGCTGGGTCAGCTGGGCGAGGCGCTCAAGCTTCCACCCCGTCCGCGAGCTCATGCCGATAGCATCGCTCAAGAGGTCGCGATGATGGACGAGGGGGACCGCCCAGATCGCTACGACCTGGTGAAGGTGCGACTCATCATCGGCGAGCGACTGGCTGCCGCCGCGAAGCGCCGGGCGGAAACGATTTCCTGAGCACTCGATTTCCTGAGCACTCGATGCGGTAGCGTCGATCGCTACGCGAGCATTTCGCTCTTGCCGATGGGAAAGCCCTTGGGCCGCCGGACTGCGTAGGACAGCGCAAGGATCTGCACGAGGATCACATGATAGATCTCGTGTACGTCGTCTACATCGATCCCGTCGGCGTGGGCTTCTAGGGTGGCGTCGACATGCTCATGCACGAAAGCGAGAACTTCCGGTTGCTCCATGGCGACGATGTCCTCGGTATCGATCGCTTCGGCCGGATCTGCGCGCCGTAGTTCCTCGTCCAGGGCGATCAACTCGATGGTGCTTTGGAGTTCACTGGTTGTCACGGCATCGAGCCGTTGGGGTAGCGCTCGCTCAAACACGAGCCACACGGACAAGCTCAGGAAATAACCCAAGGCCAGGGCGGTCTCGTCTAGGGGCCGACCGAGGGTTTCTCCGATGTGGGCTGCGAGCTGTGGCTGGTGGCGCTCAAAATGATCGAAGGCGAGATCCAACTGATCGCGGGCGCTCTGCTCATCTTCGGTCATTTGCTGGCGAACGCACTCGATCGCAGCGCGACCGATACGTGCGTATTCAGGGACGGGGCGAATGGCAGAGCGTCGTACCCACACCTGCTAATGCTACCACGCTCAGGGATTCGCGAGTTCGGGGGCCCCGAGCGCGCTGGGCTAGCGAGACGCTCTGCGGCATGAGCCGCTCACGACCTGGGGCGCGGGGAGTGAGCTAAATCCCTGAGTTTCAAGGGCGTTTGAGTATTCTCAGCGCATTGGCGTGAAGCCATGTCTCGTCGCTACCCCAGAGCACTCGCGTCAAATTGCCGATTCGCTCTTGGATGTAGACACGGCTCCCCTCCGGAATGGACGATTGCCGCAGCGCGCCTTGCCCGACATCGCTGCTACGCCCTTGTTCGTCGAGGACTCGCGCATCCACTGTGATGACCACAGCCACCTCCGTCCCGAGACGAAATTCTCGCGCGTTCAGCGCTCCTGCGGTGCCGGCGATCAGACAGAGCGCTCCCATCGCGCTGGCGATCGCTCCAGACAATCGGGCTGTACTGGCGCGGGACCAAATCATTCCTACCAAGCCGAAGGTGAGCGCCAGGGCTCCGGCGAGGGCCAAGTGCACCCAGCTGTTCTCTTCCAGCAGTGAGGTGAGCGCGTGACCGAGACTGGGCTCGATCTGAACCGGGGAGCGCCCCAGCTGGCTCCGCTCCCTTAGGATGGTGACGCGCGCTCGTTCGGCGAGTCGTTGCATCTCTGTCTCGCTGGGGTCGAGCAAATGCCCTTGCTCCAATGCTGCCACCGCCCGTCCCAAGTCGCCGGGTTGTGCGCCCTCTGTACTGGCGCGCCGGAGATAGGCAGACGCCAGGTTGTAGCTGGCGTTCACGCCGACCTTCCCGCGATCGAGCAGTAGCTCTAGGTTGCGGATCGCGAGTTCGGGGGAGGACTCTTCAAGAGCGTTTGCGGCCGCTTGGAATAGCTCATCGTCGGTCTGGTGAACCGGGGGGGCCATTATTGTGGCCGAGCCCAGGTGAGCATACAGTCCCGACGCGAGAAAGATCCCGCAGCTGAGCAGAATGGCGAGGAGTTGGCGATGACGAAAGCACGTAGTCATCCGCCGTGCCCCCAGTGCGCGCTGCTGTCGAGCAGTGTGCCGACGCACTGTTCCGCCGCGCTGACGAGCTCGTCAGCGCTCGCCGCCCCGGCGCCATAGCGCAGCGCATCGGCCTCCCGAAGACAGCGCGCGCATTCGACGGCCAGCGTCTCTTGCATGCCCTCGTGCTGGAGCACATCGGCGAGATCATCGAGCAACAGCGCTCGCCCGCGCACTCCGCAAAGGTGTTCTATGCTGGCGTAGATCGCGCGTTCGATAGCTTTGGCCACAGCGGCCGTCTCCCCGTCGCGAGCGGCGGTGCGGGCGCGGTCCAGAGCCGAACGCGCCTCGTGGGGTTTGGCGCCGGCGCCTATTTTTCTGGACTGCCGCCACCTGGTCGCCGTTTGTTGCCCCCTCCGCAGGACGAGCACGAGTGCCGGCAGTAGCCAGATACCGAGCCACAGCGACAGCTGCTCGCTCAGGTAGCGACGAGCTTCTCGGGTCGGGCTGACCGCAGCTCGGACAGCGGTCATTTTCGCGAGTGATCTTCGAGCATCGACGCCATTCTTGGGCTCCGCCTGATCGGGACCCGCGCTATCGGAGGCCGACGGATCTACCGGCGTGCTGGTGCTGCTGGGCGCGACATGGATCCGGCCCAGGGACACACTCGCGATCCCATATCGTCGCCTGCCTGGGTCGTAAAAGGGGAGCGTCGCACTCCCGAGATCGATCGCACCGGAGCGAGGGGGCGTGACGACGAACTCTAGTGTGCGCGAGCCCTGTACCTGGCCTTGCTTGATATCGATTTGTTCGCTCAGGTTGGGTTTGGGCCAAATGATACCCGCTTGTTCCGGCAGGAGGAGCGAACGAGGGACGTTCCCTGTTCCGCTGATTTGGATGCGGACACGTATCGCATCCCCCTGCTCAATAAGCTGGGGCGCCACCTTCGCCGTGACGCTGTATCGGCCCACGTCTCCTAAGCGGTACCCCGCGGGACGCCCGTCAACGGGTGGCTCGATGACTTCTACACTAATTGGCGCCGAGCTGCGCTCGATCTGCTGAGTCGTGGGGCGACGGTAGTTTCGTCCGGCGAAGGCCATGCTCATGGCCCCTATCTCGAGGCGCCCTGTTTTAAGTGGAAACAGGGCGGTTTCGCGAATTCGCTGGGTCACGTATTGGGCCCCGTCGATATCGATCTCGTAGCGGGGCTCTCGCGCCGAGTAATCAAGGATAGGGAATGCGAAAAAGTCGGGGCGGCTCGCTTCCTTGGGCGCGCTTTCTTGAAACCGTCCGCGCGAGCCGTAGGCGTACACGGCGAAGCTCACCTGCTGGCCAACCACCACGCGAGCTGGACGCACACGACTTTGAAGGAATGCAATCGGATCTCCGGCGCTATCGACTTGATACTCGGCGGGAGCGGCGACGAGTCGTCTGCGCGGTGAAAGCCCACCGAAGGGATCCCGTGCTCCCGGCCGTCCACCAAAGGGGGCCAATGTTCCGAACGGCCAGCGTTGGCGGCGTGTTTGTGCGGGGCCGCTGCCGGCTTTGACTACGCGAATCTTGAAGCGATTGGTCTTGCTGGTGTTGCCGCTCGCGTGCACGGTAGCGGGACCCAATATGAAGGTACCGGTACTTTGAGGAGTCACGATCCAAGTAGCCTGAATGCCCCTCTGTCTTGTAAAACTCCCGTTCACGAAGGAGACGCTTTGGGAGCTGCCAACACTGGGGCCGGACACTGTGAAGTCAGGAGCCACCTGCAGTCGAGGGCTGGAAATGGATTCCTGGCTATCGCTGAGTGCGATCAGCTTCACGCGAAAGGCTTGCCGCACTTCGGCCTCGCCCGGTGCGCTGACTTCCAAAGTCACGGTGGCCGCGGCGGATGTCGCGACGAGTTGTGCACTAGCGATTAGGCAAGCGGACAGCGCCCTCACTTGTCCTCCGACGGTTTCACTTTACGTAGTCGACCATGGAACAGGTTGAGCATTTCGGCGTCTTCCAGCATGTCCAACATGCGTTGGTCCTGACTGGAGGAACTGGGTGGCTCAGCTGGAGGCGGTGCCGCACTGGGAGGGGGGACTGATGAGGGCGCCGCGGAGGGAGACGGCTGGGGTTTGTTGTCTTCGTCTTGGGAATCGTCCGAGTCCTTGGGATCCGATTTGTCAGATCCGGAGTCGCCCTGGGGCGCGGCGCCATCGGGATTGGTCTCGTTTCCGCCGTCGCCTTCTCCGTCACCAGAATCCCCTGGCTCCGCATCCGCTCCTGCGTCTGGTGGCTCTGGCTCGTCTTCCACACGTCGTTGGGCGATGGCGCGATTGTGTGCGGCGTGTCGACCAGTGACATCTCCGGCATCACCGACTTCTGCCGGAATCAGCTTGAGGGCTTCGTCGTAGTGCTCGATGGCTTCTCGGTAGTTAAAACGTAAGAACTCCAGGTTGCCGGACAGATAGTAGGCGCGGGCGCGGAGTGTATAGGGATGGGAGCCGTCTTTGGCGATCGCTCGGCTCAGACCGAGAGCACAATCGACCTCATGGCTTCGGTGGGTCAGATCCGCAGGATCGGGGCCGGGGGCTGGCGGACTTGACGGCGCCTGTCCCGGAGCCATCGCGGCGGGTACTGGAGCCGCCGCGGCGTGCCCGAATTCTTGACCGTAGCGTTCTCCGATCTTGAACAGCGCGAGGCTCAGATCGAAACTGGCCGAGCCTTTTTCGTGAAGGGACTGGGGTGCGCCCAAGTGCCCATCTGTGCATTGCCCGGTAGATAAATACTGTTGCAGTAGGTGGGCGGCACCGCCTGCGTCGGCTGCCACATAGCTGGCAATCGCCCGGTCCACGACGGGTGAATTGCGTTCGAACAGCTTGTCGAACTCGTTGCAGCCAAAGCTCAGTAACAGGCAGAGACTGGCAGCAAGGGTTTTTTCGCCTCGGTCTTCGGATTTTCGTCGCCGTCCAGTGCGGGACAGTCGGGCCCGGGCGCTCGGCTTCGTGGGCGGTGGCAAAGGTTCACTGGAGCGACCGCCACTCGAGGCACTTAGGAATACCTCAAGAACGAGCAACAGTACAGCCAAGCCCACCGGATAGAAGTAGACGTCCGCATAGACTGTCTCTACCCGTTCGGAGAGTTCGGCGGTCATCATGCGTTTCATCTCGCTGGTGATGCGCTCGATGCCGGTGCTGCCTCGCTCGCTTCGGATGATCTCGCCGTTGGCGACTCGCGCGATTTCTGTCAGCTGAGCTTCGCCTTCCGCTGACAGAGAGGTCATCAGGGGTCGTCCGTTTTCGTCCAGCCGGGGGCGACCGAAGGAGCCGGATTCATCGACCTCGGGAATGCTTTCTGGAGTGCGCCCGCCGATTTGGACTACGTGGATGGTGACGCCAAGCCTCGCCCCCGACTGCGCCAGCGCGACCGGATCGCCTTCTAGATCTTCTCCGTCGGTGACGAGCACGATGACCTTGCGGTGATTTCGACTCTTGTCCCCTTCGAACAACTTCAAGGCCGAGTCGATGGCCCGTGCGATGGCCGTGCCACCCACGGGCATATCGTTGGGCTCTAACTGGCGGAAGAACTGAGCGATGGCGGGCGAATCGCTGGTGAGCGGGAAACTGACGGGCTCACCGGCAAAGGCGACGGCGCCGAATCGTGCCCCGGGCAAGGCACGTAGCATCCGCGTGACTTCGGCCTTGGCTCGCTCGGTGCGCGAGGGGCTCACATCGCGTGCATACATGCTCTTGGAGTAGTCGAGCACGATGACGCAATCGAGATTGGTCGAGGGGATCAATCGAGAGCCGCGGCCGTACTGCGGTTGCGCCAGTCCGATGAATGAAAGGGCGACGGCGAGAATGAGGAAAATCGCCTTGAGCGCTCGGCGCCGACCCGATGCGTCAGGGACCAGTGCATTCACCATAGCCAGATCGCCAAACTGCTTTTTGGCTCGCACCATTTTAGCGGTGCCATAGACGATCACGGCTGTGAGAACGATGGACAAGGCCACACCGAATAGCCAATGGCTCTCAGCAAACTTCATCGTCGGGCCTTGCTGCTACAATGGTGGTTCACGGGAACCTCCGAAAGACGAGGGTTCGGAGAATAGCGTCGAGGGCGATCAACAACACGCCGGGGAGCAGAAAGAATCGATACAGATCGAGGAAGCTCGATACGGTGGCCTCGAAACTAGTCTTCTCCAACTGGTCCAGCACGTCATGCAGGCTGGCTCTCAGGGCTTCGGCGTCGTTGGCAACGTACATCTGCCCCGAGGTCATATACGCAATCTTTTCGAGCAAGGTAGGGTTTACCGGGAAATCAACCTGCGCGTAACGTGGGTTGCCAAATAGATCGAAGCCTTGTTGAAGCTCGGCGGTGTCGCCGTCACCGATTTGAATCGGAAACACCTTGGCTCCCACTACCGTTGCGAGTTTTGCGGCGTACTCTGGTGCGATCCCGCCCCCTTTGTTGTCTCCGTCGGTGAGCAAGATGATGGCTCGACTCTTGGCGGTGCCCTTACGGAGACGAGCGACGGCAACGCCCAGTGCGTCACCGATGACCGTAGACGAGCCATCGATCAGATCGAGTTCCATCTTGCTGACCAGGGTGCTCAGCAGTTGGTAGTCCAGGGTGGGCGGGGAGAGCACGTAGGCTGCTTTGCCGAATACGACAACCCCTATGCGATCGCTCTTCCGGCGACCAATGAAGTCCAATATTACGGCCTTGGCAGCATCCAGCCGTGTGGGGCGGAGGCCCGGAGCCTTGGGGGGCAGTAGTCTCCGCAGATCTTCTGGGAATTTGTCGATCACCGCCGCCATCGAACCGGAGAGATCGAGTACGAGTACGACGTCGATGCCCTCTTCCTCGCTGGTATCGGGGTAGATGGTGCTGATAGGCCGCGCCAGGGACACGATGAGCAGGCCGAGGCCAACAGTGCGCAAGATGCCCGGCCAGTCTCGGAACTTTAGCCGTAACCCCCCCGGGCTTCTCAGTAGGGGAGCGACTGTTCCTATCATGATGCGCGGGTTTCGTCTGTCTTCGCCCACGGTGCCGCGCCACAGAACGAAGGGGAGGACCAGCGCGGCGAACAGCAGTTGAGGTTGATCCCAGCTGATCCCCTGCCAACCGTCCTCCAGTCCAAAATAGGAATAGCTCAGCCCAATCAAGCTAATCAGAATGGTCAGGCTGAGGATGCTCAGGACCCTCCACGAGGACAGGGGACGCTTCGAGCGGACTCTCGTCATGGGCGTGGCTCTGCTTCTGCGTCGACCGTTGGATCGACTTCGGCACTGGGCGATGGCACGGTTTGCCTGACGATCGCGAGGCCGCGCTCCAGGAGCACATGGCACTCGGCCTCGGTGGGGGTGGCATTCGCGAATTTGACGACGTCCACCGACTGAAGGAAGTGGGCGATGTCTTCGAGCGGGCCAATTCGTGGATGAATCTGCTCGCAGCCTTCTAGGATTTCCGCCGTGGTGCTTTCGAGGCCATCGAAATCGTAGCGATCGCCCAAGTAGCGGCGCACGGCGTGGGAAATGTGATCGTACTGCTGTTTTCGGTCATCGTCGCTTTCCATCGCTCCGCGTCGAAGACGGTCGAGACTCTCCAATGCGGTTTCCCAAGGGGGACGGGCGGGGGGCGCGGGGGCCACCGGCCGTTCGCGCTTTCGCCAGAGGTGAATCAACCAGGCTAGCAGCCCGCCAACGGCGAGCGCCATCAAGCCGCCGAGCACCGCGTTGCGCATGGCGGACCATTGCTCCAGTTGGCGTTGGGGCTGTGGATTGGAATGAGGCTTAGGGTCGGACTCGTTGGCGACCGGATCTTCGATGATGATCCTGTGGGGCTGCGTGCACAGGGTAATGACCTCCCCGCTTCCGCGAGTCATCGCGATGGGAAAGGCCGGAAGCGTCAGTTGAGCTCGACCCGCCTTTTTGGGCAATGCGATGACCGCGATCCTCACCTTGCTCAAGCGACGTCCAGACGGGCCGTCGCTGGTTTCGATTGACGGTGACGCATAGCCTTTGGGATCGGTGAGCGCGAAACCCGCCTGCTCGATGGATTTAGCTTCGGCGCCTCGGAGCTGTGTCTCGAAGCCACCGGGCAGAACGGAGACGCCCGTATCGTGTTGGATCTCCAGTTCGAGCCAGAGGGCGTATCCACTCAGGCCGCGATCTGGGAATGTCGCCGTCATTTTCGGCGCTACCGAGCCTTCGGGGATGTAGCGCTGGCAGGTGGGCGCCTCGGCGGCGATCTTTGGGGACACAGCGCGGCTCGTCGCGATAGGCGAAGACATGGGGGGCCGAGCCGCACCGGAATCCTGGGCGCGGGCGCTCTGAAGCGTGAGCGGGGTGGCGAGGGCTATGGCGCAGATTGCGAGCTGTTTCATCGGTGGGCTCTCCGCGCGCGTCGCCGGAACAGAGCGCGCAAAGGGCTGACATAGGGTTCGTCCGTGTTGACGACGCAATGATCCAAACCCAACTTGCGAAACATCGCGACTTGTTGCTCGCGCAAAGCCCGCATGCTCGCCGCGTAGTGTTCTCTGACCTCCGCACTACTGGTATCGACGAGAACTTCCTCTCCGGTTTCTAGATCGGAAAAGTTCGCGAGACCGACGTTGGGCAATTCTAGATCGCGAGGATCGGACAGGAGGATAGGAATGACATCGTGCCGAGACGCCGCGAGGCTCAGACTATGTTCGTAGCCCTGGGTAAAGTAATCACTGATCACTAGCGTGACGCTGCGCCGCTTGACCGCCTTGTAGAGGCTTTCTAGTGCAGCGTTCAGATCGGTTCCGCTGTGCTCGGGCTCGGCGCCGAGGATTTCGCGGACCACCCTCATGGCGTGTTTTTCGCCCTTCTTGGGCGGCACGATTTTTTCGACCTGGTCTGTGCAGAGGATGAGCCCGACGCGATCGTTGTGTTTGATAGCGCTGAACGCGCAGAGGGCCGCGACCTCGGCGGCCACGCGAGATTTGGTGGCGCCTCGTGTGCCAAATTTTCCGCTGCGGGAGATGTCGACCACCAGCATTACGGTCATCTCGCGTTCTTCATCGAACACCTTGACGTACGCGTCGTTGCTACGAGCGCTCACGTTCCAGTCGATGTTGCGCACATCGTCGCCGGCTTGATATTGCCGGACCTCACGAAAAGCGAGACCCTGTCCCTTAAATACGGACGTGTAGTCGCCCGACAGCTGCTCGGTGGCGAGCCGCTTGGTCGATATTTCGATCTTGCGCAGCGCTTTGAGCAGGTCTTTGGGGATCACATTGCCTCGGATACGTGCTTGCCTCGGTTGCTTCAGTGCCTCAGGGGACTTCGACGACCTCAAACACCTTACGAACGATATCTTCGGGTGTGACTTCCTCTGCTTCTGCCTCGTAGCTGACCACCAAGCGGTGACGAAGCACGTCGGGTCCGACCGCCTTGATGTCTTCGGGCGTTACGTAGCCACGGTGTTGCAGGAAGGCGTGGGCGCGCGCCGCGAGATTCAGGGCAATACTAGCCCTTGGGCTCGCCCCATACTCAATCAACGGACCCAATTCTCTCAGGCCGCAAGATTCGGGGTCGCGGGTCGCTAGCACGATATCAATGATGTAGTTCTTGACGCGATCATCGCAGTACACATCCCGCACCACATCGCGAGCGCGCAGCAGCTGTTGGGTGGTGACAATAGGCCGAATGGTGGGCTTCACCGTGCTGGTCATGCGATCCATGACGAGGCGTTCTTCCTCTCGACTCGGGTAGCCGACTTTGATCATCAGCATGAAGCGGTCGATCTGGGCTTCCGGCAGGGGGTAGGTTCCCTCCTGCTCGATGGGGTTCTGAGTTGCCATCACGACGAAGGGGACCGGAAGCGGGTAGGTGGTGTCGCCGATGGTGACCTGTCCTTCAGCCATCGCTTCCAGCAGGGCGCTCTGCACCTTGGCTGGGGCGCGGTTGATTTCGTCCGCCAGGACTAGGTTGGCAAAAATGGGGCCCAGCTTGCTTTTGAACTCGCCAGTCTGTTGGCTGTAGATCACGGTCCCCGTCAGATCGGCAGGCAACAAATCCGGTGTGAACTGCACGCGGGAGAACTCGGCTGAGATGGCCTCGCAGATCGTGCGGACCGTCAGGGTTTTGGCCAGCCCCGGCACACCTTCCAAAAGCACATGGCCCCCGGTCAGAAGGCCGATCAGGATTCTTTCGATCATGTAGCGCTGACCGACGACGACTTTGGATACTTCGCTGAACAGGTCGTCGACGAACGCGCTCTCGCGCGCGACCAGTTCGTTCAGGGCGCGGACATCTTGCATGGTGATTCACTCCGGGAGTTGATGGCGCGATATATCGCGAACGCACCACGGTGGACAATGATCAGATGGCTTCTATTCCCAACGGATCGCCCACTTTGGTGGTCAAAGTGCCGCATTAGACGCCGCTCGCTCTCCAGGGCGGACTGTTCTGCCGGCTTCGGGTAGATTTACCTAGGTCCCGTGCTGATTCTGAGATTTTTCCTGGTTCAGGCCCTGCTCATCGGAACACTGGTCTGGTGGCTTCGGCGGGATATCGCCCGGCTATCTCCGGCCCGCCGGGCGCGTTGCTGGAATAACGCGAGTCTGTGGGTGGCGATCGTTATGTTTTCGGTGCTGGCCGTGCCTGTCCACTACGGCAAATCTCGGGGTTGGCTGCTGGGTCTTCCCATGGGGGCATGTTTCGGCCTCGCGATCCTCTTTGGTGTCTCTGCCCTCGACGGCTTGTTGGGCATGATGTTGGATGTCGGGGACTGACTGGCATGGGCGCAGAGCCACTTGTCCTGCGATATCGGTGGATCGACTCCGAGCAGGCAGCGGTCATGCATCGGCTGATGATGCTCGGTTTCGCCGAATATAGGAGATATCCGCTGCCTTCGAGCGCCCTAACGGAGACGGAACAGGACGTTCGGCGCGCCTTGGCGTTGGGTGCTGGCGTGTTGGTTGAAGCTCAATCGTCCCCCGCGTCCGATTCTGCGGAGTCGTGGATGCTAGTGGGCGGGGTGAGACTTCGCTGCCCAGAGGCGCCCCGGGGGCTGGTGATTGCGGAGGCGCTCGCGGCGAAGCGCCAGGGGGAAGCGGGCGCTTCGCTGAGCTTTGAGCGCATGTTTGTTCTGCCCGATTTTCAGGGGCGCGGTATTGGAGCGGCCCTGGTCGAGCACCTGGTGGAGATCAGCGAATCCTTGGGCTGTGAGCAATTGAAGATCTCCGTCCGTTCTCAACAGCCTGACAATCGACCCTACTACCGCAGGCTTGGATTTCGCGTGACCCACTACAGCGAGCGCTACGAGGTGCCCGATATGGTCACTTACATGGAACGTCCGCTGGCCTAGGCGTCGGCACCCTGTCAGGCATGCTCGCTGAGCCGGCGCGAGTAGAGAGCTAGCGGACGCAGCCGCGAGGCAGATCCTCTTGCCCGATCGGTCTCGTTCGCGAACTGACCGCCGAACTCTTGGCGGGCTCTGCTTTTCCGGAGTCGCTCCCTGCGAGTTCGTCGATCAGTGAAAACAATGCTTCCACCCCAGCTTCCTTGCCGAGAAATGTGCCCACCTGCGAGGCTCGGCTGATCGTAAACGATTGGGTGCAGCCGCTGAAAAACAGAAGTTTGGTCACCGTTCCGCGTTGAGCGAGGACTTGGGCAACACTGACGCCATCACCGTCGGGCAAGTCGATGTCGAATACGCCGAGATCAAATCGCTCGGTCTCTGCCATCGCGGCGGCTGCCGTGCTCCGTTGCGAGACTTCGAAACGGTGAGACAATCTGCGCGCTAGCCCACGGGCGACGAGCGGATTGTCCTCGACCAGGAGTAGTCGTTTTTGTCGGGGGGCCATGGGGGAAGTGTAGCCACAGAACCCACTGGGGGGGGCGTTTATGAAAGTTTCGCACACCGAGGGGCGAGGCCCCCGGGATCCTCCGGGGCGCAAGAAACCCCAATGTTTCTGCGCCTTGCCAGGCTCATCCAGGCGTCAGAGCCGTGGCGCTCCGATCTGGAACATTCTCCCGCGGCCATGATGTCCTCGAGCCTAGGCGCGCCTAGCGCGAAGCCGCCGCGTGCTGGCCTCGATTTTTCGGCCGGCCCGGCACCGCGCCGCCTGGGCGATGAGTCACGACTTGAGCGTGAACACAGTGAAGGCGTCGCCACCGCTCGCTTTGTCGGCGGGGATGGAAGAAGCCACGTAGGCGCAAGTCGCTAGATATTCGCGCACCGCATCTCTCATCGCGCCCGTTCCATGTCCGTGCAGGACGAAGCCCGCGTCCTCTCCTTCGGTGAGCATTCGGTCCACAAATTCTTCCACAAGCGTGAGTCCCGCTTCTACGCGTATGCCGCGGAGGTCGACCGTATTTCGCTCTGTGCGTACGGAGTCTTGGGCGCTCGCGGCGAGTCGCTTGGAAGGCTTCCGGGCACTTGTTTTCGCCGCGGCTGGCGGGGCTCCTTGGAGCCCCCGGATTTCGCTGAGCTTGACCTTCATCGTCATCGAACCCACCGCGATCTTGACGGTACCCCGGCGCGCGGCTTCGATGATCTTCGCCTTGGCGCCGATACGTTCCACGTAGACTTGGGCGCCTACCACCAAGCTGACGTTGGGTTGCTTGGCTTGCGGTTCCACCCGGGTGGCTTTCTCGACAGAGCTACCGATGGCGAGCTTGCCGCTCGCTTGTTCGATGAGTTGCGTGGCGACTCGGATTTCGGAATCATTCTCGGCTGTGCGAATTTTTTCTTGAGCGTCACGGAGCTGGCGCCGAGCGGCCTGGAGCTCGGCGCCAAGGGCGGTAGAATCCCGTCGTAAAGTGGATTGGGCCAGGTCGTGCGCTACCTGCTCTTGGGAGCGGAGGCGATCGGAGGCTTCGCGTTGTTGAGTCGCTTCCGTCTCGGTATCCAAGCGCGATTGCTGGGCCCGCTGTCGTTCGCTCTCCAGTTGCTGAAGCAACTGGCGTTGGGCGCGATTTTCCTCACCCAATAGGGTTTCGGCGCGGTCTAAGATCTCGCGCTCGATTCCGTAGTGGGAGGCCACCATCAGGGCGCTGGACGCCCCGGGAACGCCGAACGTCACTTCGTAGGTGGGTTGCATCTCGACGGAGTCGAAGCCGACTGAGGCATTTTCGAATCGGGGCGAGCGGGCGCCTAGTTGTTTCAACTGGTCGTAGTGGGTCGTGACGGCAACGCTCGCCCCCCGAGCTGTCAGCTCTTCGAGAATGGCGATAGCGAGGGATGCGCCCTCAGTGGGATCCGTGCCTCCAGCGAGCTCGTCGAGCAAGATCAGTACCCCCTGTTGGCTGGCGGCGATGAACTCCGAGATGCGAACGACTTGAGCGCTAAAGGTGGAAAGCGATCGTTCGATGGATTGCTCGTCGCCGATGTCCGTGAGCACGATTTCGAACCACCCCACCACGGAGCCGGGCCCGGCGGGAATGGGCAACCCGGCACGCACCATCAGCGCGGCCAGCCCCAGGCATTTGAGCGAAACGGTCTTGCCTCCCGCGTTCGGGCCGGAAAACACCACTCCCGCGCCCTCCCCCAATCTCAAATCGTTGGCGACAACAGCTGTCTCTCCGTCCAGTAGGAGCGGGTGACGGAATTTCTCGAGGTTTAGGGTGGCCGAATCACTGGCTTCGACGGCAATCGATTCAGTCCGCATGGCCCAGCCACTAATCGCGCCGAGCACGTCGCCTCGAACGCAGGTTTCGAAGGCCTCCCGAAGGGCCGGCAGTTGGGATTTCACCAAGCTGCTCAGACGGGTCAGCACCCTTGCGCATTCTCGTTCTACGTTGGCTGCCTCAACTCGCAATCGGTTGCCCAGTGCCGTGGTTTCCTTGGGCTCTACGTAGAGCGTTTGCCCAGAACCGCTCGACCCCAAGATGATGCCCTCAACGCGGAAGGGAGCGTCTGCCCGAACGGGAACGACGTAGCGGCCGTCTCGTTCGGTGTAAAAATCCCCGGACATCGCTTCGCCTTGCTTGTTCAGCACGCGCTTGAGTCGAACGATGAGATCTCGGCGCACTTCGGAGAAGGCTTGCCGCGCGCGTCCGAGTTCGTCCGAGGCTCGGTCGAGGACTTCGTTGTCATCGCCGATGCAGTGAGCGATCTCTTTGGCTAGTTCATTCAGCGTGGTGTCAAAGAGAAACTCTTCGCAAAACGTTGGATGAACTGCCTGATGAGTTCTGGCGTAACTGGCAAATTTTGACGCACCGCGGATGGTCGTGGCGAGTTCCCGTAACTGTTCTCCCAGTAGGCTGCGTCCAACGGCGAGCTCATCCAGGGTGAGTTCCAACGGTGAGATGCTGATCGTTGGAAGGGCTAAATCTTCGACGAGTAGTGCCAGCGCGCTCCTAGCTAGACGCACGCGGCGGGTGGCCTCGCTGGGACTGTTAGCCAGGGCAAGACTTTCTATTCTGCGACGCCCGGGTTCTCCCGCACAGCCCCGAGCGATATTTTTCAAGAGCGGGCCCCACTCTAAATCTCGTTGGGTTTTTTCGGGCAGATGGTTCTGTCGTGCATGAGTTGAGGATGGCGAATTCACGGGGACGTCCCACGACGGAAGAGCATCGCCCAAGCGTTTCGGTCTAGAGCAGACATCGCTCGACCGTGTCTACGGTGGGAGCGGCCATCGCACACTCGTATTGCCGTCGTGAGACTCGCCTTTGGCAGCTGGAAAACTCAAAGCTCGGATCGGTGGCGGCGAGGCTGCGGGCCGCTTCTTTCCGGGTGCGTAGTTCGGGATCGCCTACTTTCGGATTCTCCTGCTTGACCAACAGTTCCGTGTAGCGGTCCAGGAGCAACTCGCACTGCTCGGGGGTGGGCCCGGAGTGGCAGGCGACGGCTAGCCAGCAGAAAGCCACGCTGAGCCATCCGGCGGTGGTGTATCGCCAGCGCGGGGTCATCAATCGAAACAGACTTCGATGATGTGGTTGGCGCTGGTCGCCTCGTCGACGCAGCGAAGAGCTGCGGCCGTGATGCGCCGGCCCACGCATTGTTTCATCGCCGTCGCCTTGAGGGCGGACTTCGTGCGCTGGACCTGCGCGGCGATGTTCTTCGGATCACCGATCTTGGCCTCAGCGAGCTCCAGCTTGGTGATTCGCTCGACGATCCGTCCGCACTCTTCTTCGGTGGCCGGTCGCCCGCAGCCGGCGAGGGCGACGAGGGCGACGATCGGCGCGGCCCCGACTCGGAGAGCTCGCCAGGGTCGTGGCGGTGCGGGGCTGGGCACGGGCATGGCTGAGAGCTTTACAGCGCGGACGCCCAAGATGTCGAGCACTTGCCCCCGGGGAGGCTGGACGGGATGGAGCCCGAAATCTGGACGCTTGTCCAGGTACTGCTAGAGTTAGAGCATGTCACGGCATCAGGGAAGCCAGTCAGGGAAGTCCCGTGGTGTCCCTTCCGCAGCCGACATGCTGCACAAAGCCACATTGGCCCGCACAAGCGTGGGACGGGCCAACTATGCAAAACGCGGCCTGTCTTTGCGCGGTCTGGACGAGGAAACTGAGGCCATGTTGTGCCGGCAATTGTACCTGGCCCAGATGGAAGGAGGCCGCTTCTCGGACGCACGTATGGTCGCCGAACAAATGGTGGCCATCGGCGTGATGCCAGACGTGGCGCGCCAGGACGCTGCCCGAGCGTGCCTCGGAGAAGGCGATGAGAGTGCAGCCCTGTCGCATCTCAGGATCGCCAGCCGCGTCTGTCCCGCCTCTCGCAGGGCCTTTCACCTCTGGACTCTCGGCAGTGTGCTGTACCTGATGGGTCGGTCGGAACAAGCCGTAGGCGCATTCTCAAGGGCGCTTCGCTGGGGAACGACGGAAAAACCGTTGTATGCGGCGCAGTTGGAGCTCGCGAAACGTGCACACGATGACGGCGGGTCGGTGCCGTTGAGCGAGCTGCGGGAAGTGCTCGAAGATTCTCCCTGTGGCCAGGGTTATGGTCAGTTCGTTCTGGGCGAATTGGCCCATCGGCAGGGCGATTTCGAAGCCGCTCGTAGCTATCTGGAACGTTTCATCAACCGGAGCAAGGGCGGTCGTCTCGCGCTAGAAGTGGCGCTCCGCGGCGAGATCCGGCGTGCCGAATCTCTGTTGGCGGAGCTCGATAACACCGCTCAAGTGGCGGAAGTTTAAGGACTCGCGAAACCTACGGCCAGACTACACCGTTTTCCCAAGTGAAAGTTCCCGTCGGTCGAACGCCCTCAAGGGGGGTGTTAGGGTTTCCCGGACGCCCATGCAGAAACGCCCCAACCGCTCTCTTTTTGTCTCCAGCTTGATGCTGGCGTTCCTTTTTGTTCCCGGCACCGCAATGGCTGCCGAGGAGAGCTTCGCTGAAGTGGTCTCCCGAGGCCCCTTGGCCGCTGGCTTGGCGGCCTTCGGTAGTGGGCTGCTGGTGAGCTTGACTCCCTGTGTCTACCCCATGGTCGCCGTCACCGTCAGTGTGTTCGGGGCTCAAGAGGTCAAGAGCCGCTGGCAGGGGGCGGGCTTAGCGGCCGCCTTTGTCGCGGGCATCGTTGCCATGTTTGTGCCGCTCGGTGTCGCGGCAGGTTTGGGCGGTAGCGTGTTCGGTTCGGTACTGTCGAGCCCATGGGTGGTCGGTGGCATCTCGGCCTTGTTCCTCGTCATGGCAGCGTCCATGTTCGGCGCCTTCGATCTCGATTTGCCGTCCGGTCTCAAAAACAAGCTGGCGGGCGTGGGCGGCGGTGGACATGCCGGAGCCTTCGTCCTGGGTCTGGTTTGTGGTCCCATCGCTGCGCCCTGCACGGGTCCCTTCCTCACGGGCATCTTGGCGTGGATCGCGAGCACCCAGAGCGCGCTCATGGGCGCCGGAGCCATGGGAGCCTTCGCCCTCGGGCTGGGATTGCCATTTTTCTTAGTGGGAGCCTTCGCGGTTCAGTTGCCGAAGAGCGGTCGCTGGATGATGCATATCAAGTCCGTGATGGGCATCATCTTGCTCATCGTCGCCGTCTACTTTTTGGCGGGACCGTTTAGCATACTCTCCCAATATGCCAAGCCGACAACACCGTTTCTAGCGGGCTCGCTGATGGTCGCGCTGGTCGGGCTCGCCCTGGGTGCCGTTCATAAGACCTTCGACGACCCTAGCCGTTGGGTTCGCGCTTCCAAGGGGCTGGGCGTGCTGCTCGTTTCCGTGGGGGCGGTGCAGTTCGTATTTGGCGCGTTGACGCCCGAGCGTTCGCTGGAGTGGGAGAAGGCCATCACAGTGGCCGAGGCGAAGGTCAAAGCTGTCGAGTCATCGCGACCCTTGCTTGTAGATTTTACGGCTCAGTGGTGCGCGTCGTGCAAGGAGCTCGATAAATTCACTTTCGCGGACGAACGCGTAAAGCAGGAAGCCGGTCGCTTTTTGGCGGTGAAGGTAGACGCGACGGACGACGAAGATCCGGTAGTGGTGACTGCTATGTCCCAGTTGAAGGTTCGGGGCTTGCCGACTGTGGTGCTGTTTGATTCGACTGGAATCGAGATCGCACGCTTCACAGATTTCGTCGAGGCAGACGAAATGTTAGCGAAACTTCGGTCGGTGGAGTAGCGCGCTCGCTGCAGGCCAAGCAGCGTTCCATCCTGCTGGCAGTTCAGGGTTCGAAGTCGTTGGCGTCTGGGCTCGGCGCGGGCGCTGGCGGGGGAGTCGCGGGGGCGGGGGCAGGCACCACCGGTGCAGGGGCAGGCGCCTGCGCAGCCGGAGTCGCTTTAGGAGCGGGGCGAACACGCAACCTTCGATGCACCGGTGCCGGCTTGGCTTTCGGCTCGGGCTCTTCGGCGCTGTCGGGCTCTTCGGCGCTGGGCGCGACGGCCTCGGTCAAGGTTTCGATGAGGGTGACGGCGGTGGCGGAGTATTTGTTCGCGCGTTCACCTATCACGGAGATGATCTCGGCTGCGTCCTCTAGATTTTTTTCAACTTCGGCGAGTTTCGCGAGCCCTTGCCGGGAGAAGGTGGATTGTGCTTTCTCACTGAGGCTTTGCCTTTGGGGCTCAAGCTTGGCGACGAGGGATTCAGAACGGTTCATCTGCTCGCGGATTTCTTCGGCGGCGTTCAGCGAAGCTTGAATGCTCGCGCCCAGTCGAGTCGCAGCGGATGACGGTTCTTCGCCCATCACTTCGAGACTGGCGGGCTCTGAGTCCGTCGCTGCTTGAAGCTCAAAGTGCACGCTCTTGCTTGCGAGGTCGTTCACTCGACGATGTATCTCTATCCCGAGATCTGCTGTTTCCGTACCGGGAGACAATCCCAAGGAGAGGGCGAGATTCTTGCGTAGCGCGTCATCTGCTTTGATGGTTTTTTCGAGCACGACCTGCTGCTCATGCAACTTGCCAAAAAAGGTGTCGAAATGTTCATTGCCGGATTCGTATTCGAGTCCTTGGGCGACCGTGGACGGTCCGCGCATGCCAATGCCGAGCAGCGCGCAGCCCGATGCCGACGCCAGTCCAATAGTGAGCCCAATGGTGAGCCTGCCGGCGACGAGCGTCGATCGAATCCATTGGGATGGGCGGCGAAGAGGCGGGGGAGGCATGATGCGAGGGCGGAATTCGGCGAGACCGCTGGGACCGGTCCGAGCAGCAGCCTAGCGTCTCGGGCGGTCTAATCAAAGTCATTGGGGTTTTGACTCAAGGCGGCCTGCCGCGGCCAGCTACTCTGATTTTCCCGATAGCGGCTGGCGGAGAGGCCTCCGGATCCAGTGGGGGAATTCGTCCACTTTCACGGCACCGCTAGGGCTACCGACGCATCCGTTGGGGCTCGCGAAGCATCCGCCGGAGGCAGCGGGGCCTGGGTGGTGGTGAGGATACAGACAACCTGGCCACCCGCCTGGCGCAGGGCGTCGCTGCAGGAGCGTAGGGTGCTGCCGGTAGTGATTACATCGTCCACGAGCAGCAGTCGTGAGCCAGGCGTAATATCAGCGGGGGCAAAAGCTTGGCGCAGATTGTCGCATCGTTGTTCCCTGCCTAGATGCGCTTGGGGCAGGGTGGCGCGTTGTCTCCGAAGCGCGGTCGCCAGTAGCGGTATCCTGAGATCCTTTGCCAACGTGCGGGCGAGCAAGGCCGATTGATTGTAGCCGCGTTCGGCGAGGCGAACGGCGTGCAACGGCACCGGCACGATGACGTCGATGCGCGCCAGAGCTGCTGGGAGAGCCATGCGCATTCGTTGCCCGAGGGGCTGCGCTAGATGGGTGGCGCCCGAATACTTGAGGGCTCGAACCGATTGGGCGAGCACCCCCTGGTGGAGTCCGCTGCTGTACACTGGTATCGCGTCGAGTTCGCTGGGCGCTGGGAGCGGGACTGAGTCGAGAGCGGGACCACAGCGATCACAGAGGAGTCTCGATGAGGGGCAATAGTCGTGGCAATGCTGGCAATAGCTGGGCGCAATGAGTCGCTGAGCGAATGCCGCGGCCGCGACGAAGAGTCGCCGACGATTGTTTGTCAGGGGGGCCACAGACTGGACTTCGGCCATCGCCCTGACCGGTTGCGTTGATTCGTGCGGCGCGGATCCTGGCTGCTGAGAATTGGGGCTGGGGGCGTCGTCAATACGAAGTTCCACGGGCGGGCTAGGGGGCTAGCTAATGCCGAGCAGGGCGGACATGGACGCTTCGTCAGCGGGTGTGAATGGATAGTTGTCGAATTCGTCGCTGGAGATCCAGCGAAAGGCGTGCACACGCGTCGGGTTGATATCGACTTCTTCGAGACGGGCCTGGTACAGGTAGAGGTCGACCGAGTAGTTCACGTACTTGTGGGTAACGAAGCCCAGGAGTGCTCCGACTTTGACGGAAACGTTGAGTCGGTACTCCACCTCCCGTCGGAGGGTGACCTCGTCGGCTTCGCCCTCTTCGACTCGTCCGCCAGGAAATTCCCATAGCAGCGGCAGCTCGGCGTGGCGCTGGCGTTGGGTGACGAGGTATTTTCCGTCGTCTTCGATCACCGCGGCGACTACCCGGATGGAAGGCAGCTCGCTGATATCAGACAAGGCTGGCTCGCGCGGCTACATGTCCACGCGGAACAGCTGTTGTCCCATGAGCAGCACGTCACCGCTTGTGATCTGATGCTCGTTCTTCAATCGCACAAAGGTGCCGTTGGAACTGCCGACATCAGTTAGGTAAACTTTGCCGTCTGCTTCCGGAGCGATACGGCAGTGGAGTCCGGAGACGTAACCGTCCTCGGAGAAGAGGATGTCACCTCGTTCGCGACCACAGTGCACGCCGGTATCGGGGATAGGGAACGCATTGCCCGTCGTGTCTCGTCCAACGACGAGTGCTAGACGACCGATGTATCCGTTGGAAGGACTCCCGAGTCGTCTGACGCCGTCACTGTCGTCGGCCTGACCGTTGAGCGCTTCAAAGCGAACGATTTCTTGGCCGATTCGGAAGATATCGCCGAACTCAAGAAGGCAGGGAACTTGTGGTTGAACCTTCAGGTAAACGCCATTCAACGAACCCTCGTCCTTGATCGAGAGCGAACCTTCGCGACGCAGGAAGGTGGCATGGCGAGGAGATAGGTAGCTGTCGCCGGCGAAGATAGAACCCGTGTCGCGGCCCACCGGAACTGTATCGCCATCGGGAAGGGGGTAGGTACCCGCTTCGCTTCCGTCCGCTCGCAGCGCGGTGAGTAGAATCGAAGAGGCGGGTGCTGGCGCCGAAGCTGCGGCGGGCGCAGCTGGAGCGGCTGCTTGCAGTGCGCTGAGGTTGTAGCCACAGGAAGCACAGAAGCGATTTCCGTTCGGATTTTCGTGCCCGCACTGGGGACAGGGGAGAGCTGCGCCTTCGGCGGCGGGAGCTGCCGCTGCGGGGGCGGCAGCTGGTGGAGCTGACGCGGCAGGTGCTGCTGCGGCGGGCGCAGCCGGAGCTGCGGCCGGGGGAGCCGACGCTGCAATTGGCGAGGCTGACGGCGACGCCGGGACGTCCGCGGATGCCAAGGTGCCATCGGGCGGGGGCTGTTGACCCATGTCGCCTGGAGCTGCTGTCGCTTCAGGTGCGGCGACAGCAGCTACGCCTTGGGGCGGCGTGGCTGCCGAGAAGGACTTGGCTGCGGCTTCTCGCGGCAGTTCCGCTCCACAACCCAGGCAGAACTTGTAGTGGTCCTGATTCTCTTTGCTGCACTTGTCACAAGTAATCACGGTTCGCGTTGCTCCATATCGTCGGACGCCAATGTGGTCGGACGGAAAACCTCTCAAGGCCCCCTGCCTAAGAGTAGGACACTCTGCCCGGTCCCGGGAACCTTGTCTACGGCGTCAGGGGCAGGAAAGGACGAGTTCTTCGCTCGGGTGTCGGTCGGGAGGCCGCGGAGTCGGGGTTCAGAGACGGAAGCTACTTACGTAGTTCTCGGTTCAGTTGGAAAGTTCGGCTAAGGCAGCTTTTAGCAGATCGGGCAGGGGCTCGCGCCCTACCCGGGGCCCGAGGGCTTCTACAGCCCTTTCAGCTTCGGTGGTGCGATAGCCCATGTTCGTGAGCGCGCTGATCAGCCTTCCCTCGTCACCGCTGTCGGCGGCAACTGCTACGCCGGTGGGACTGGGGTCGATTCTAGGCAATTTGCCGGCGAGATCGAGCGCGAGACGCTCCGCTGTCTTCTTTCCCACGCCGGGAACCTTATTTAAACGCGGGATGTCCTTGGCTTCGACCGCCGCGAAGAGCTCTGCGCTCGGCAGTTCGCTCATTACGGCCATTGCGACCTTGGGACCGACGTTCTGCACCGTAACCAGCAGGCGGAACACCTGGCGGTCGGTTTCGTTCGCGAAGCCGTAGAGATCCAGAGCGTCCTCCCGGACGTTGGTGTGGATGCTCAACGTGACTCGCCCATTGCTGTCGGGCGTGACCCGCCCCAGGGTCCCGAGGGGAAGCAAGACGTCGTAGCCGACGCCGCCCACATCCACAGTCACCCGACCATTGGGCTCTTTGTCGACTATTTCACCCCTCAAACGGCCAATCATGGGACGGACGGAACCTAGCCGTACGCCCGCGCCTGGACAACGATCAATTGCGCGGATGGTGATTGGGCGTGGGGACGAGTCGCCGGTCGGTGGGAAGGCGTGTTTGGAGCTCAACCTGGGTGTCTTTGGAAATTCGCCAGATTCTGTTGAGCGAGATCTAAATCGACCAGCCAAAGGTGGGCTCGTGCTAGGTCCGCCCCATGCGACGTATCGTTTCCTGGTTGGCAGCCCTTGGGCTGGTCGGCTGTGGCGGCTCCTCCAGCGAAACGCCGCCTCCGATTGAACCAGGCCC
Organism: Polyangiaceae bacterium; assembly: GCA_013214025.1. GTDB lineage: Bacteria > Myxococcota_A > Polyangia > Polyangiales > Polyangiaceae > JABSRN01. Next base: position 131,798 of record JABSRN010000007.1, on the reverse strand, counting down.
TCATGTGTTCGCGCCGTCGGCCGACGATGGAGACCCGTTGATGCCAACAAGACCCGTCTCTAAAGCCCGGATCCAGCGAACGTTCCCGGAAGATACCGACGTTTCATCCGTGTCTACCTGGGGAAATGGCCAAGTGGCACCGGCTGGGTCGGTGCCGCTGCCCCCACTGCGCTCGCCGAATCAGGGCGCTGCTCCGTCAGCCGACGCGGCACCGGCTTCATCTGCGGGCGCTCCGACTGTTCCGAAATCCCCCGCGAAGGCGTCGCCTTCAGCCAAGTAGAGCTGGACGCTTCTGTTGGGTGCTTAAAAGCTGCCGCTGACCGAAAAGCCGGCGACTTTGGGACCCAGCACAGGGGTAAACCGAGCGCTGGTGGTGGGCTCGGGCTCGCTGAGGAAATACCACGTGGCCCCGCCGGCCGTGCCGACGAATCCGATAATGGAGACCGCTCCCCACAGCCAGGCGCTGTCGTTGGCGTCTTGACCGGCCTCGACAGCAGCGTTGTTGTCACAGGCTTCCGGGCCGCCAGATCCGCAGGCTTTCTCGGCGTCGGTGATGTCCGATTGGGCGCTGAGGAAAAGCAAACCGCCAATAGCGCCCACGACGAAACCGCCACCTGCCACGTAAAGCGGGAGCAGCGGGCGCTTTCCAGCGCTGTCTTTGGGCTCCTCGGGAGTTACCGTTTCGGCCGGTTTTGGTTCCTTGACTGCGGCGGGGGCCGCGGGCGGAGGCGGAGCCGCTGCGTTCTCGAGTTGTTTGCGGAATCGCTCGATTCGGCGCTGGTTGGCAGCGACATCAGCCGATTCGGGGCTCCGGGAGTTGTAGGTCTCCAGCGCACGGATGGCGTGGGGTAGTTGCCCGTCCGATTCATAAGCGCGGGCGAGGTTCAACAAGAGCTTGTGGGCGGTGCAGTCTCGCCGATAGGCGTCCTCCCAGTATAGAATCGCGCGGGCGTAGTCCCCTTCGCTGAACGCTGCCTGCCCTGCCTGAAAAGCGCCTTTCGCGGCTCCAGTGTCGGCGGCGCTCGGCGCCCCGGCACAGGCTGGATAACCGGCGACTGTCGTGTCAGCTGCGGGGGCCTGGGCGTGGCTGATACTGCTCATGAGGAGCACCGCGCCCACAGTAACGGCGGATAAGGAGGCCTTGGGGCCGCTAAGCTGAGAGTACGTGCTCATGAGTCAAGAACCCTTTAGTGGGGGTAACACTAGAATAGAACTGCTTTGCTCTGAACCCCAAAGAGTTTGCAGGAGAGAGGAATCTCCCAATTGAGGGCCTTCGGGGCGCTCAGGGTGCTCAGGGCAACAGTCAGCCGCCTATTCTCACCGCTGAGAGTGGAAACTGGATGCTGAAGCCGGCTGGTGGGCGCTCCTCTCGGGGGCGAGGGGCTGAGGACGGCCTCTTTCGCGCAGCCGGCAACGGCCTGGGGCGATGCCGGCTGCGTGATCTTCGTGATCTTGCGCCTTGTATTGTGGGGGGGTTCGGGGGCATCGTTCCGCGGGTGAGGCAGCAAAAATTGACGGGGGTCCGCTGGGCGTGGCTTGGCGGTTTGATGATTCTTGTAGCGTTGATCGGCCAGACTGTGGGCGCCCAGAGCGCCAGCACGACGAGCAAGCTTGCATCGATTCGAGAACACATGGAGCGGGGCTTGGCCCTGTTCGTGGCGGGTAAACACACTGAGGCCGCCGCCGAGTTCGAGAGCGGTTACGCCAAGCACAAGTATTCCGCGTTTTTGTTCAACGCTGGTGTCGCCTATCAAAAGTCGGGAGATGTCGATAGGGCGCTGGGCAAGTTCCAGGGCTACATGAGCGCCGATCCTAAGGCTCCAGACATCGAAAAAGTGCACGCGCGAGTGGCCGCGCTGGAGGGAATACGCGCAGCCAAACGCCTGACACCAGTGACCCCCTCGGATGCTGGAGCGGACGCGGGAGATGCGGGGCCGACAGCGGCTGCACCGCCGCCCATCGAGTTGGATCTGGACGGAACCGATTCGATCCGCTCCCTGGTGGTTGTGGAAACCGAGCCCGCGATGGCGCCGTTGGTCGTGTTCCAGAAAGTGAGCCCTGGGGCACAGACCTTCAAGTACGGCGAAGGGCATCCGGGGTGGAAACGAATCATGGAGACGCGGAGTCCCACCAGCTTATCCCTTTCTGAAGGGCGCTATCACATCGTGATCGACAAGTTCCGCGACTACCACGTGAGCGAGACGGATATCGATGTGGCCCCGGGGCATGTCTATCATTTCAAGGCGAACCTCTCCCAGGGCGTGTTCATGTCCTTCCTGCGGGTGTCCTCGAACGTCAAAGGGGCTCACGTCTTTTTGGACGATCCTGAGAAGCGCAAACCGGAATGGGGAACGACCCCTTACGGTGAACTCGTTCCAGCCGGCACCCACGAAGTGTTGGTAGAAATTCCGGGGTTCCAGCCGGTTCAGCACAAGTTCGAGCTCACGAACGGTGAGCAAAAAGAGGTCGAGGTGAGCCTCTCTCGCGTCGGATACGGTTTTCTCAGAATTGACGGCGATGCGGCGGTGCTGAAGGTTCGCATCGACGACAAAGCGGCCGGCGTCTGGCGGAGCGGTGAGCCGCCCTTGGACCTTCGCGCGACTGCAGGTCAACACAACGTTACCGTGACCGCAGAGGGTCGCAAAGATTTTGAGCAATTGATTCGCGTCCCGGCTGGCAAGGTATTGCCGATCCATCTGAAATTGATTCCCCGATTCCCTCGAGGCACCGCCTGGACCCAGGCGATCATTGGCGCAGTAGCGGGAGGAGCTGGTGTGTATCTCGGGCTCGAATCGGAAGATCTCAAGGAAGCGTTAGAAAAAGACGGCGCCAACGGCATCCTGACGGCGGACGATGACCGAGTCTTGAAGGGACAGTTATTCGCCGCTGGAGCTGATGCTGGATTCGTCCTCGGCGGGGTGCTGGCAGTACTGTCGACCTACAACTTCATCCGCGATCCACTTCCAGAGTCGTCGCACAAGGCTGATAAATCTGTGGAGTTTGAGGATCCGCTCAATCGTCGACCTCATACGGGTGGCAAGGCCGTTTCGGTACATCGCCCCCGGCATCGAGACCTCATGGCGCGGCGTCGGGACCAGGCATGGCGGAAACCCAGAGAGCCGGAAGAACGGGGCAGTTTTCAGCTCGGGCCGCGCGCGTCAGGCAGCGGCGCAGGATTTTTTGTAGGAGGAAGCTTCTGATGCGCTTTCATCAACTAACAGCTCTGGGATTGCTGAGCCTTTCTACACTCGGTTGTGACTGGCGGGAGTTCGACGTCTACTCGGAGGACGTGCCCGTCGTATTGCTGGAGAAGCCGGACTCGATGTCTCGGGGCTTCGGTGTATCCCTGGCGGTGGCAGCCAACGGCTCGGACAAATTGACGGTATTGGTCGGCGGATCTCCGGGCGAGCACTCACCGGCGGGCTCGTTTTCCCTAGGTGTGGCGCAGTCTCCGATCACTGACGCCACGGACACCGGCAGCTGCTCGGGGGATGTCCAGAGCGCCAACATTTGTTTTCTAGCGGATACGCCAGCGGGGCTCGGGCGCGCACAAATCACCGGCGAGATCTCCGAATTGTGTTTTGTGCTCGGCATTGGCCTGGCAGACGACGGTGCCAGAGACCGAGATCGTGGGCTGATTGCTCGATGTGAGGACGGGACAGAATACACGCTGCCGGTCCCGAGCTCCGTGGTGAGCGAGCTGATCAAGGGTCCGATGACTTTGAACTCCAATATCCCGGTGCCGTTGGTGCTCTCGTCGGATGCCGATGTTGAGGCGGCCTTGGTGGCGGGAGCGAAAGACCAGGGCTTGGCGTGGTTCTACAGGCCAATGAGTATGACTCCGGTGGAGCTGGTCGCGCCGGCAACCGAGGTCGACTTCGGCGCAGCTGTGGCGGCTATCCGGCTGCCCGGAGGCGGCCGAGCGTTCGCCGTGGCGGCTCCCGAGTCCGGCCATGTGTGGGTTTTTCGCAGTGACGATGCTGCCGGTGTGGTGCCGGTGGGTTGCCTCGGGGGGCCGAGTGGCTTCGGGCAAACCCTCGCATCAGGCGCAGTGGATGGCGTTGCCGGTGATGAACTGGTCGTCGCCGACGGGGAGTTCGTTTACGTATTTTCTGGCGCTGCGATCAACCAGATGGCGCCGTCGGGTGCTGTCGAATGTTCGACCGCCGCGCTGCCCGCGGGCGGGCTTATCACGTCCTTCGGTTGCGGCTCACGCATCAATACGTCCGGTTGCGGGTCGTCTGAATTTGGCGCAGCGCTCGCCGTCGGCGATCTAGACGGCGATGGGGACGGCGAAGTTATCGTGGGGGCGCCGAAGATGACCGTTTTGGGTGAATCACGCGCGGGAGCGGTGCTGGTTTACGATGTGGAAGGTTCGGCGAAACACCAGCTCACCGAACACCGTGTGCTCTCGTCCGCGGAGAGTGGCGACCTTTTGGGAGCGAGTCTGGCGATGGGCCGCTCAGACAACCGAAACGTGATCATCGCCGGGGCTCCCGGTAACCATAAGGTCGCGGTATTCTACTGCACGTCGCTACTGCCGGGTTCTGAGCAAGGCTCACGCTGCAGCAACTAGCCGCGTATCTCGTGGACTCGCTGCCGAAGCCGAGAGGAACATCATGAGTGCAGAGCGCAAACAGCTGCTGGTCGTGGATGACGAGCCAAATCTGCGGCGAGTGTTGTCGGCACAACTAACGCGTGATGGCTATGATGTGCACACAGCCGAAGACGGTGAGCAGGGCCTGCAGATGCTAGCCGATCACCACTTTGATCTCGTGATCTCCGACTTGAAGATGCCGAAGGTGGACGGCATGCAACTGCTGCGTGAGGCCTCAGTGTTGGAGCCTCAGCTACCGGTTGTCATCATCACGGCGCACGGTACGGTCGACAATGCGGTCGAGGCACTCAAGACAGGCGCGTTCGATTACATCACGAAACCATTCGATCAAGATGAAGTCCGCATGGTTGTCCGCAAAGCTTTGCGGGTCGGCGATCTGAGCCAAATTGAGGCGACACACGTCTCGGCCGATAATCCCGAGACACGTTTCGGGATTATCGGCACCAGCGCCCCCATTCGCGAGCTGTATGATGTGCTTGAGCGGGTCGTGGACACTCCCAGCACGGTTCTTCTGACGGGCGAGAGCGGGACGGGCAAGGAAGTCGTCGCCCGCGCTCTGCACGAGCACTCCTCGCGCCGTCACAAACCGTTCATCAAGGTCAACTGCGCGGCGATTCCGCGAGACCTGATGGAGAGCGAGCTCTTCGGTCACGAACGGGGGGCATTTACCGGGGCCGTCGCGGCGAAGCCGGGTCGCTTCGAACTCGCCAACGGCGGCACGCTCTTCTTAGACGAAATCGGTACCATCCCCGTCGACATGCAGGTGAAGTTGCTCCGCGTGCTCCAAGAGCGTGAGTTCGAGCGAGTGGGCGGGGTTCGCACCTATAAGGTGAACGTACGATTGGTGGCGGCGACCAATACGGATCTCAAGCAGCAGATCGCCGCCGGCGCATTCAGAGAAGATCTGTATTACCGACTGAATGTGGTGCCACTGCCCTTGGCGCCGCTGCGTGAGCGGGCGGACGACATCCTGTTGTTAGCCAAACACTTTACGAAAAAATACAGCGAGGCTCTGGGCAAGGTCATCAACGGTATGGAGCCGGCGGTGGCGGAGATATTGCTGGGCTATTCCTGGCCGGGAAACATTCGCGAGCTAGAAAATGTCATTGAGCGCAGCGTGTTGTTTTGTGACACGCCAGAGCTCAGCGTTGACAACCTACCTCCGGACATTCGACAAGATCGCTCGCCGCCAGCTGGGCAGACCAGTCCGGGGGTTGGCCTCAAAGCCCAGGTGAAAGCAGCGACATCTGTCTTGGAGCGTGAACTGATTGTTCGAGCGCTGGAACAGACACACAACAACGTGACTCACGCTGCCCGTTTGCTCAAGATTTCCCGCAAAGGCCTGCAACTCAAGATGAAGGAGTTAGAGCTGCGGGAACGCAGCGATTAGCGTCAACGGCCTACTCGCGGCGCTGACAGCGCACTACAGCTAGGGGGGGGAGCGCGAGCCTTTCGCCTCCGCCGGAATACCGTGCTAGCTGCAGCACAGCCGATGTCGAGAATACGCTATAAATGCCTCATTTTAGGGATCTCGATCGCCCTCTGGGGTATCGCGTGTTCGGAGGACACACCAGAGGCCGCGTCCACTCCATCTGCCTCAGCGTCCGTCGCCGAGTTGATTCCGCCCTGGGAACGGAAGAAGCTTTCACCGGCAGCGCCGAAGGGGATGGTCTGGATCCCCCCGGGCCCGCTAGTGGCCGGCACGCCGCCGAGCCTGCTGCCCCGGATTGCCGATCAGGAAATGCCCGGGGAACAAGTGTTGATGAAGGGTTTCTTCATCGACATTTTCGCCTACCCGAATGAAGAGGGCGCGATTCCGCACACGAATATGGTTCAGGGGGAGGCGAAGGCCGCATGCGAAGAACAGAGCAAAAGGCTTTGTTCTGAGCTGGAGTGGGAGCGGGCATGCAAGGGACCGGAAAACACGGTTTACGAATATGGTAACCGCTACTCTGCGGAGGCGTGTGAAACTGGGCAGAAGCCAAAGCTCTTGCCCAGTGGTTTACATTTCTCTTGTCTGAGCGAATTTGGCGTGCACGATATGCACGGCAGCGTATGGGAGTGGACGGATAGTCCATGGGGACGGGGTTCGAAGAAGCCGCGCGTGACCCTACGTGGCGGCAACTCTCCGAATGGCCAGGTTACGGGCCGCTGCGCGAACGCTATCCCGAAAGGACCAGACTCTAAGTCGGGCACTACCGGGTTCCGATGCTGTAGCGGGGAACGCAACAGCGCAGAGGTGAGCGTGACGGTAAGCGGGAAGGCCGGGCTCTGGCTTAAGAAGAATACGGACAAGCTGTTGGCGGACCAAATCCGCCGGGAGCTACCAAGAAAAGCTCTGCGTGACGTAAAGGTGGCAAGCGAATTTCGCATCTGGAAGCGTTGGGAATGGCGGCCCATCGGGAACGATCCACTGACAGTAGCGGGCGGATGTGCGGGACCCTCTTACGCTCGGCGTTGTGGTCTGCTGGTGCTCCGGGAGAACCCCTCGGGCATTGAAGTGTTGGACTGGGCGTCCAGCGGGCGATACGCTCCGACCGTTCATTTGGGGAGGAACAAGAAGTACCTGTGGGTGTACGGCGGCGACGTGCGGAGTCACTACAGAAAACGACTGACCTACGCATGGGGGAGCGTGCGAACCTTTGAGGCGCAGCGCAATCCTCGCGATGTTAAGTGAACGCGTCCCGACGAACTCTAGCGGCAAATTCGGTTGATTCGAAATATGACGTGCCGTTCCCGGTTTCGAAGATCCGCTAGCCGTCGACTGAGGAGTTCTTTTGAGGCTGCGGGAACGGCAGCGACGTCGGATTGGGGTTGGGCGAATATGGCGAGGTCATGGCTGGCCTGGTGAAGCAGTTTTGAGTATTCTGCAGTGCGAGAGCTCAGCTCCGAATTGCGGCTTCTCAGATTGTCGACCTGTGCCGCCAGCTGCGCGTATTCAGCGGCCAGCTTGGAAGCGGTTCGTGGAGAGCTATCGGAATTGGTCGCGCCAATCTTCTCCAACCGGGGGTTGACCGCTGAACTGAGCTCGTCGCAGTCCCGCAGGGTCTGAAGTCGGCCGCAGCCGATGAGGGGTGTGGCTGCCGCTAGCAGGCACAGCGATCGGATGCGGGTGGCGGCGCTCACCGCGTGCTTCTAGCTCTGATTGTCGTTCATCGCTACTCTAGCGGACGGGACGCGCTCATGACCCCGTGGAGATATGCCTCGTTTGTAGTAATTGCCGCATCGTTGGTGGGCGGCGGCGTCTGGGTGTCTTCGTCTGCGAATCGCGATACCAAGGCCTATCCTCCCGCTGTTTCCCGGACACGGCACCGGCAGGATTCTGGGGGGCCGATGCCGGCAGTGGTGTTCCCGAGGGAAAGAACCCCACTGTTGGCAGCACCGGCGGCTACCGACAGCGGTATTCTCGTCACGACCCGGCCTCGGCAGCGGATCGCCATTAGTGGCGGCCGTCTGTTGCGACTAATGGGCTCGGACGCTCTGGTTCACCATGCCTTGAGCGGCCGAGCGATCGCGTCCTTTTCGGCAGACGACCTTCAGGCGGCGGTTGCGGTTCTGGACGGCAGTTTTATCGTATTGGCTCGGGACCATAGCTATCGGCTGTCCGCCGGCTCTGATGCCCCGGAGAAATACCCGCCGGTGGCATTACTCGGCGCGAGTTCAGTTTTCTCGGACCCGCAAGACACGAATCGTTTCTACCTTCTTCATGCACGGGGTACCGAACTCTTCCACTACAGTTTGGAGGGGGACGGCCGCTTTCTCGTGCCCTTGGCCAGATTTGAGTTGGGGGCGCGGCCTCTCGCGTTCGCAGCGCTCAGCGACGGAAGTTTTCTCGGGTCGGGAGCGACTGGATACTTTCGGCTATTTCCAGGAGGAAAGCGCACTGCATGGCCGAACCCGGAGTGGGGATGGGCTGAGCGACTGCTCACCGCGCATGGCCTGGGACGGGCCTGGGCGCTGGGCGCGAACCGGCTCTACGATCTTCGATTCGGCGACGAGCTCAAATCGATCCGTTCCATCGCGCTCCCGGAGGCGATCTTAGACTTGGCGGTGCACCGAGAGCGAATCGTCGCTTTGAGCCGAGGGCGTTCAGAACATCAGCTAGAGCTCCGGTACTTGCGTAACGGGACCGAGCGCTGGGTTGTGAAATGGGATGCCCGTTTCGAAGATGACGGAGGACTGGCGGATGTCAGGGGGGCGGAGCTGGAACTCCGTGTCTCGTTCAGAGATCAAATTGTGGCGCTCCGTCGGGGAAGGGCTCTGCGCAGTTGGGTGCTCGGGAGCGGTGTGGCGTTGCCCGGACGTCACTAGATCCCGCATCGCCGGCTGGCCAATCGGCGCAAGCTCTTGAAGATACCGCCGAAACTTGGCCATCGCGGGCTAGCCATGGGCATCAAGAGTGTAAGTATCTATGCGGTTAAAAGTGAGCCAGTCCGAGCTATTGAAGCTCCGAAAATTAGCTGAGTCCCTCGCGAAAAGCCGCAAGGAACGCGTTACCAGCGCCCACTTGCTGGCGGCGATGGTGGCAGAGGGAGGAGTCGCATCGCTCCTGTTGACCTCCCGAAAGCTGAGCCAAGAGGTGCTGCTCAGCGCCGCTCGTGCGTCTACGGATGATATTTCCGCGCCCTTGCGTCAAGCCGGACAGCGAGCCCACGACGTCGCCGATCGCATGGGCGCTCGGGAACCGGCCGGGGTACACTTACTGATCGCGCTGCTCAGTGATTCTCGCTGCGCGGCGCACCGTGCCCTGTCCCAGTGCGGACTCGACATCGGCCGTTTGCGTCTGGCTGCCATGAACCAAGCGCTGGGCTTGGTAGGTCGCCAGCAAATTGTGACGCGCAAAGAGGCTCGTCTTCAGAGCCTCGAGAAGCAGCAGGCTAAGACACCGACTCGGGCGAAACCGGTGTCGATCATGCCGCCGTCGCCCAAAGCAGCTCCGAAATCGCCAGTCGCGCGTCGGGCGAGAGGCCGCGTCGTTGCGATTCCCACCCCGAAGGTGGCAGCCAAAGCGACGGATCGCACGACTCCCAAGAAGAGCCGCGCTAAACCGAAAGAAGTTCGCGGATCGAAGTTCGCGCTGCCGTCCAAGGGCTTCAAAACACTTCGTGCGCTAGGGAGGAACCTAACTCTAGAGGCCGAACAAGGACTGTTGGATCCGGTGGTGGGTCGAGAACTAGAAGTCGAGCAAGCTTTGGATGTGCTGGCGAAGCGGCATGGCAACAACCCGATACTCGTCGGGCCGCCCGGCGTTGGCAAGACGGCGGTAGTGAGAGCCATGGCGCTGCAAATCGCTGCGGGCGATGGAGTTGCAGGCTTGGATGATCACATAATCATCGAAATCGCTATATCCGATTTAATTGCCGGGACCGGAGTGCGGGGAGCACTGGCGGGTCGTCTCGCGGAGTTGCGTCGCGAGGTGGCGGCTTCCAAGCAGCCCATCGTCGTCTTCTTCGATGAAACTCACTTGTTGTTCAGTGGCGACGGTGCCGATGAACTCTCGGCGGATCTCAGGCAATCGATGGCCAAGGGTGAGTTTCCTATGATTGGTGCCGTCACCTGGGACGGTTACAAACATTCTATCGAGAGCGACAGCGCCTTGGCGCGCCGGTTTTCTATCGTGCCCGTAGAAGAGCCGTGCCGAGAGGATGCGTTTCTGATTTTGGAAGCCCTGTCCGAGCGATTCAGCGAGCATCACAAGGTCAAGTTCAGCGAAGAAGCGCTAGCTGTTGCCGTGAGTTGGTCCACTCAATACATTCCGGAACGCGCGCTGCCTGACAAGGCCATTGGCATTGTCGATCTGGCCGGCGCGCGATGTCGTCGGCGTGCCATCGCCGAAGTATCGCCAGAACATGTGGCGGAGGTGGTCTCGGAGATTGCAGACGTTCCGATCGAACGATTGCTCAATGCGGACCACGAGCGAATGCTCAAGCTTGAAGAGACTCTCGCGACCCGGGTGGTGGGCCACCAGGACGTGCTGCGTCGCATGTCGCAGATCGTGAGACGCAACGCTGCCGGCCTGGGCGCGGCGCGTCCGATCGGTACCTTCTTGTTATTGGGTCCCACCGGCGTGGGCAAGACAGAAACGGCTAAAGCCATGGCGGAAGCGCTCTTCTTCACTGAATCGGCGATGACGCGCTTTGATTTGTCGGAGTTTAGTGAGGGCCACGCTGTGGCGAGGCTGATCGGCGCGCCCCCCGGTTACGTGGGTCATGAAGCCGGCGGTCAACTCACCGAGGCCGTCCGCCGGCGCCCCTATCAAGTGATACTGCTCGACGAGATCGAAAAAGCCCACCCGGATGTACTGCAAACCTTCCTGGCCATGTTCGACGAAGGCCGAGTGACGGATGGTCGTGGGCGCACCGTTGATTTCAGAAATACGGTGATCGTACTTACGTCAAATCTAGGCGCGGACGTGTCGGGTAGTCGACCTAAGCGGAGGGTGGGATTCGGCGCGAGCGCGGCCGTCAGCGAGGGCGACGATGCGGTGATTGCGGCCGCACGGTTGGCGTTGTCACCGGAGCTGTACAACCGCCTAGACGAAGTTCTCGTCTTTCATCCGTTGGCGCGAGAAGAAGTTCGCCAGATCGCCCGACGTCTGTTGGTCGGCGTTAGTACCCGCTTGTCTGCCTCGCGGGGTATCCAACTAGAGGTTCAAGACGAGGCGATCGAGCTACTGCTGGACCGCGGTGGCTTCGACTTGTCGATGGGTGCGCGCCCGATGAGACGAATGATCGCGCGTCTGGTCGAAGCTCCGCTGGCGGAGAGCGTGCTTCGGAGCGAATTGCAATCGGGTGACACCGCGGCGGTGAGCGTTCGGGACGGCGAGATCCGTATCGAAGCCGTCAGCTGTGGTTCGAGCGCTGCCGAATGAGTCGGCGACCGCTGCACGAGTCGCCGACTAGCTCAGCGGTGTGGCTTCGATGGCGCGCCGGTAGCGATCGCGTCTCACTTGGTCCCGCAGAATATCGTAGGCTTCGTCCAACACTTCAACGATGGTGTCGACCTCGCTCTGGAGATCCGCGGTGCCAGCGCTAAGGATTAGGCTGGGCTCAAAGCCGCGCCGAAGTTCAGAGTAGGCCCGGCGGATGTCGTAGGCGGTGGCTCTGCGGGGAACCCCCAGTAGGGCGAAGTAATCGCCGTTTTGAACGAGGGCGAGACGCGCCCGGATGCGATTCCGTATGGCTTCGTCATCGAGCACTTCGGGGCTCTTCGACGGTTCAGGGGCTTTCGGTTTAGCAATGGACTCTCGACGGAGCACGCCCAGTTCCAACAGCCCGTACAGAATGACGGCCAAGGCGGGCTCTCCTCGGACCATGTCGTCGATTGGCTGGTTAGGTACGGCGTCGACGAGCATCCGTTCGTCGGGGCTGAGGGCGGATTCTTCAATGAGTGCCATGTTCGCCCCGGCGCTGAACATGGCGGAGAGCCCGCCGATACGTTCGAGCGCCGGTTCCGGCGGTAGACGACGTCTCAAAGCTTCTAGAAACACCTCTGCGCCGGTGGCACCGCCGAATACGCCGGGTTCAGCAGACAAGCGTTGGGGAACGTCGGCTTCCCGTTTCGCGTTGCCGGCATCGGCCGCGACGATTTGCCCTACGATGAACTCGGCGTGAGTCCTCAGTACGCTCCAGAGTTGATCTTGACTCAGGTGGCCGTTGGCGATCAAGGCCGCTCCTGCATGTCGCCCGAAACTGGGCAGGCGAGCCCCCAAGTCGGCTGCTAGCTCGGGTTTTAAGTCTCCGCGACTGACGAGGAAACCCACTAGCGATTCGTTGTGGACGCCGGAGGAAGCGGTGACGAAATCCCCGTCACGAAACAGCACTCGGCGGATTCCTAGATCGACCTCCACAGCGATGCATCCGGTAAACCGATCTTGAATTGCGGTGGCGATGGCTCGAACTCCGCCAACGGCCTCCGGCTTTGAATTCTGTTGAAGGTAGCTGCTGGCTAGCGGTCGTTCGTCGCCGCGAGTGAGTGGCGCAGGATTGACGGGCTGCTCGGAGATCGCCGCGCTGGGCGGAGCCGTGGGGGCTCGCTTGGGGGGCGTGGTGGAAACGAGCTTTCGGCTGCCTTCGGCGCTCGATGCGGGGGGCGTGTCAAGGGTGTGCTCCCCGACGGATCGCGTCGCGACTGTAAATGGAGGGGCTAGCGTGGTGCGTGTGGCCTCTGGGTTGAGTCCCGGTGCGGATGGACTGGGCGCTTTCGACGCGGTCAGCTGAGTCTGAGGCGGCAAGATGCCGGTGGCGTCTAGCTGGCCGCCGCTGGACGGCTGCGCTACAGCGGCCGATCCGGTAGCCGCGGACGGTCTAGCGGCCGTTGTGTTGTGCGTCGGGGGGCGCAACTCGCTTGAATCAGAAGGACGTCCCGGGGTGGTGGGCTCCTCGCGTTCGGGGATCGCCTGGGACGAAGCCACAGCCGACGGCAATTGGATCTGGCCAGGCGCTTCAGCACTCACTCGGGAACCAGAGTTGGTGCCGGTTCTGGTTCCCGAGTGAGTGCTGGCGTTGGTGCCGGTTCTGGTTCCCGAGTGAGTGCCGGAGTTGGTACCGGAGTTGGTACCGGTCGCATTCGATTGGGGTTCCGGCAGGCTCGCGTCAGGAGCGTCACGAGACTCCTCAGCCTCTCCGTCGAGGGGTTCTGCCAGCGCGCGCAGGACGTCTTCCGAAAGCTGTTCTGTTAGCGCGGGTAGCGCGCTGGAAGGACTGTTGACGGAAGAGGGGACGGCCTGGTCCCGGGCTCGCTCTTCCGCTTCCTTGAGCCGTTGGCTCAATTCCTTGCTGAGTTCGGCTTGAGGCACGCGTCGTGCCGCCAGATCCACATCGGCGGGAGCCATGGAGCTGTTGCGATCGGCGTCGTCGGGAAGCGGTAGCAGGCTGGGGGGCGCCTTTCGATTGCGTGCAACCGCCGAGTCCTTTTCGTGGATCAACTGATGCCCGGGCGCGGGGGGTAACAATGAGCGCGGGCGTTGGGTGGCGTTGGGGCGGCTGTCGCTCGCGCTGGTGATTTCGCTGATCTGTTCTCGGAGAAGCTCCACGTTCACTGGACGAGCAAAAAAACCGCTGCCGTTTTCGGCGACCCAGTCGATCTGGTCTTCGCTGTGGTGCGCCTCGTCTCCGATGAACAGGATTTCTAGCTCCCTCGCTTTGAGCAGCGCTCGGACCTGGTTAACCGTCTCGATGCAGCCTTGGGCGTCGATGTCGCAAATGACGACGTCCGGTACTTGAACGGATACCCGTCCCCGAAGCAGAGACAAGGGAACGTCGACGGCGTGATAGCCGTAGTCCCCCAGCGTACGGCACAGGCTTTCTGCTTCGGCCGAAGCATCGCAGACGAAGATCAGCGCCCGAGCGGAGGCTTCGTCTGAAGGAGGCTTGAAATTCGGGGGTGTTGAGCCCACGCGCAGGACCCTAACACCGTCCCGGGCCCTAGCGGCGCCCTTAGCTTGAGTCCTTGTGTTTTGACTGCCCGAGCATGGCCAGGCGTTCGCCAGCTCTCGGCCACGAGGTGGCCGTGGCCACGATGCCGAAGATGAAGACGACCATGAAGAGCTCCCCTTGGGTCAGCGCTGGAAGGTAGCTACCGGTATCGTTCACGGGTGAACTCTACGACCCGCCCATGGCAAACACGAGGAATTCTGCCGGCAGAGCCGATGCGGGGAAAAGTCGTTTGGCCGGGCTTAGGACATAGAAAATGGGGGGCCCTGGCTGTCTTGAGCCTAGAGCGCCGCTAGGGGCTGATGCCAGAACCGCCGTAAGTGTTCGGGATGACTTATGAAGTCTTGATTCTTCCCGCTCTCTAGGCGCCGACCCGCGCGCTCGCTAGGGGGGGGCATGCGGGAATACATCGTGGGGCTCGGCTCCAACGAGGGAGACAGCCTCAGCATTCTTCAGTTGGCGGTTGGGCTTCTGGGAGATGTCGCTCAACTCAAAGCTGTATCCCCGCTGTACGAATCGTCTCCCATCGGCGGGCCCCGGCAGAAAAACTTCCTCAACGCGGCGGTTCGACTCGAAACAGACAGCCCAGCGGAAACTCTGCTTGTGCAATTGCTTGAGCTGGAGCGCCAGGCGGGAAGGACCCGTGCGACTGAGTCGGACGCGAAGCGGGCGGGCACGCTCAGGTGGGGCCCGCGCACCCTCGATTTGGACATTTTGTGGGCGGGGCAGCAACGCAATGAAAATCCAGCATGCGAGGTACCGCACCCTCGTCTCACCCAGCGACGGTTTGCGCTGCAACCGCTCCTGGACCTCGTCCCTGACGCAATCGACCCGCTGACCGGATGCCGTTACGTCGAGTCGCTCCCAGCCGTCGCTGACCAGCAGATCAGCCTGGTTTCCAGAAACTGGGCAGACAAAAACGTGCCGGGCTGACCCATGATTTCCTGAGGAATTTCAGCGTATCGGGGGCCGGCGCACGCGGGCTCCGGGCTCATCTAGACATGTTCCTGGCGAGGTGGTACGTGCGGCGCGTTTCCCGGTGAATTTCCCGGGAGAGAAAGCCAAGGCAAGCCCAGATGTTCTCTACTCTCGCATCGATCGATCAGATCGTGCCGGACAGCGCTCCCCTCCGCGACCAATTGCTGAGTTCGGGGGTGAACATTGATTTCGATCTCACCTTCTTCGCGCAGATGATCATCTTCTCTGTGCTGATATTGGTGCTCCGTCCATTGCTCTTCGAGCCGGTACTCAGGATTTTTGAAGAGCGAGAAAAACGCACTGACGGCGCTCGGGCTGAGGCGCGCACCATGCAAGAGAAGGCCGGCGAGCTGCTGACGAAATACGAAGCCGAGCTGGAGCGGGTTCGAGTGGTTGCAGGCGCTCAGCGAGACGAGATGCGAGCGGAGGCCGCCAAAGTAGAGGCCGCCATTCTGACGGAAGCCCGAGAGGCAGCCGCCAAGATCGTAGAGGACGGCCGCGCGACGATTCAAGAAGAGGTGCAGTCAATTCACTTCGACCTCAAACGCAAGAACGACGAACTGGCTCGCGTTATCGCGACTCGCTTGCTCGGTCGGGAGCTCAGCTGATGCGCGCGGCATCCTTCGTTTTCTGTTTGGCAATCGGCCTCACGGCGACGCCCGCGTTTGCCGACAACCACGAGCCCGCAGCCCACGGCGACAGTCACGGCCACGGCGACAGTCACGGCCACGGCGACAGTCACGGCCACGGCATTGGGGATCTGAACTGGTTTCAGGGCATGATTTCCGAGTCCAGCGATCCCCACGCGACGCCTACTTTCTGGATCCGCCCCAAGGGCATGCCTGTTCCCCTAGGCGCACAGTTCTTCAATACAGGTCTGCTGCTGTTGCTGCTGCTCAAGCTCGGTAAGCAGCCTCTGGTGGACGGTCTCAAAAAGCGGAAGGCGGACATCATGGGCGGCATGGAAGACGCTGCCAAGATGAAGTCCGAGGCGGAAGCCCAGTTGGAAAAATACGAAGCCAAACTGGCTCACGTGGACGATGAGATCGAACGCGTTCGCAAAGAGATGAAGGAGGCGGCCGAATCGGAGCGCGTGCGCATCGTGAAGGATGCGGAAGCCCGCCGGGAGCGCCTGGAAAACGACGCCAAACTGGTCATTCAGCAGGAACTGAAAGCGGCGCGAGAGCAAGTCCTGGCTAATACTTCCAAGGCCGCATTGGCGGCCGCCGAGCAATTGCTCACTAAACAACTCAGCGAGGCCGACCACCAACGCTTGGTGGATGATTACCTGGCCGGTCTCGGTTCCTCCGTGAACGCCAAAGGAGGCCGAGCATGAGTAACGGCGCCATTGTTGAACGCTACGCGCGAGCCATTCTCGAACTTGGCGAGGAAGCCAAACAGCTCGCGCTCCTGACCGAGCAGATCCGTCGGATGGCGAATGCCTACGCCTCCAGCAACGAGTTGCAGTCCATCCTGCACAACCCGGTCGTGACCGAAGCCAAACGGGAAGCCATTCTCACGGAACTCGCTGCCAAACTGGGGCTCGCTGAGACCGCAAAAAACGCCATCCGACTCTTGGCTCGTCGTCAGCGTTTGGAGTTTTTGCCAGCCATCGCGCTTCGTTTGCAAGGGCTGGCCGATGAAAAGGCGGGTGTGCTCCGAGCCACCGTGACCACCGCTAAGAAGATGTCTCCCTCCTTCTACACGAAGCTCAGTGCGGAACTGGAGAAGTCGACCTCCCGCAAGATCATCCTTGAGAAAAAGGAAGACTCAAGCCTGATCGCCGGAGCCATTACCCGCATCGGCGATCACATTATCGATGGCAGCCTCAAGGGGCGCCTCCAAGAGCTTGAGCGTCAACTGCTCTCGGCTCCCTGAGCCCTCACCACCCTCAACAGTTTTCCCCGCGTCAGACAGCCGTCCCCGACGCAGACCCAGATTACACAGCGGACACACAGACCGCGAGCCAGACAAGAAGGACACCATGCAGCTTAGCGCCGACGAAATTTCGCAGATCATCAAGAAGCAAATTCAGAACTTCGATCGCACAGCTCTTGTCACTGAAACAGGTACGGTCCTCACCACGGGCGACGGCATCGCTCGCGTGTATGGGCTGCAAAAGGCCATGGCCGGCGAGCTGGTTGAGTTTGACGGCGGAGTCTTCGGCTTGGTGCTCAACCTCGAGCAGGACAACGTCGGTGTGGCCATTCTGGGTAACCCCGCCGGCATCCGCGAGGGTTCGAGCTGCAAGCGAACCGGCCGAATCGCTGACGTGCCCGCCGGAGAAGCCGTGCTGGGTCGAGTCATCAATGCGCTCGGGCAGCCCATCGACGGCAAGGGCCCTATTGAGACCAAAGACCGACGCCGCATCGAGGTGAAAGCCCCCGGCATCATGGAACGCCAGCCGGTCACCGAACCCATGCAAACGGGTCTCAAGGCTGTTGATGCCATGATCCCCATCGGCCGCGGCCAGCGAGAGCTGATCATCGGCGACCGCCAGACAGGCAAGACCGCTATCGCTCTCGACACCATCATCAACCAGAAGGGCACGGGCGTTAAATGCATCTACGTGGCCATCGGACAAAAATCTTCCACTGTCGCCCAGATCGTCGCCAAGCTCACCGAGGTCGGCGCGATGGAATACACCACCGTCGTTTGTGCGACGGCGACTGAGGCTGCACCGCTTCAGTTCTTGGCGCCCTACGCGGGTGTCTCGGTCGGCGAGTACTTCCGCGACCGTGGCGAGCACGTGCTCTGCATCTACGACGACCTGAGCAAGCAGGCCGTTGCCTACCGTCAGATGTCCTTGCTACTTCGTCGCCCGCCGGGCCGTGAAGCCTACCCGGGTGATGTGTTCTACGTTCACTCTCGCCTCCTGGAGCGCGCAGCCAAGCTGGCGGACCGATTCTTCGTGGTCAAGAAGGGCACCAAAGTGCCCCCCGGAGACCACAAGTTCCGCGGTATCGACGGCAAAGTGCATATTGGCGCGCTGGCCCCCGACCAGTCTAAGGAGTCTCTCGAGAGCCGTGACGACAAGGCCGATTGCGAAATCGTGCGGGATCCATTCTCCGGCGGCTCGTTGACCGCGCTGCCGATCATCGAGACCCAGGCGGGCGATGTCTCTGCCTACATTCCGACCAACGTTATTTCGATTACGGACGGCCAGATCTTCCTCGAAGGTGACCTGTTCTACTCCGGCGTCCGCCCGGCCATTAACGTCGGTATTTCCGTGAGTCGAGTCGGCGGTAACGCCCAAATCAAAGCGATGAAGGCCGTCGCCGGTACTCTTCGCCTCGATCTGGCCCAGTACCGAGAGATGGCAGCCTTCGCTCAGTTCGCGAGCGATCTGGACGCCACTACCCGCGCCCAGCTGGAACGTGGCAAGCGACTGACCGAGCTCTTGAAGCAGGGCCAGTACGTGCCCATGCCGGTCGAGCGCCAGGTCGTCATTATCTACGCCGGTACCAAGGGTTACGTCGACGACTTGCCCCTGGGCGCTCTGAAGACCTACGAAAAAGAACTCTTCAGCTTCATCGATTCGAAGCACCCGGAGGTCTTCGAGACCATCCGGACCAAGAAGGTCGTCAAGGGTGACGACGCGGAGAAGTTGAACGCTGTTTTGAAGGAGTTCACTGATTCCTTCGTCGCCAGTCAGAAGTAAATCCGCGTCGTATCGAAACCTGAAAGCATCTGATGGCTAACCTCAAGGAAATCCGCAAACGGATCACTAGCGTAAAGAGCACGCAAAAGATCACCCGCGCCATGAAAATGGTGGCGGGGGCGCGGCTCAACAAAGCTCAGGTACGCATCACTTCGATGCGGCCCTACGCGGTAGAAATCGATTCGGTTCTGCGCCGTGTGGTCGATTCCGCCCAGCAGGCCCAGGTTGAGAGTGGCGATGGCGGTGGCGAGTTGGAGCACCCCTTGCTCGCGCAACGCCCGGAGAAGAATATTCTCGTTGTCGTGATCACGAGCGACCGCGGCCTGTGCGGCTCCTTCAACTCGAGCATCAACAAGGCTGTCGAACGATACTGGCATGAGCAAGAGGACGCCGATAAGACCGTCCAGCTGGGTCTCATCGGTCGAAAAGGCAGAGACTACTTCCGTCGCCGCAACGCACCCGTGTTTCAGGTGTTTGACTCCGTCTGGGACAATCTCAGCGTGGAGACTGCCGGCGAGTTGGCCCAACAGTTAGTGAAGCCGTTTTTGGCCGGCGAAGCCGACTCCATCTACCTGGTCTATAACGAGTTCAAGAGTGCCATGACTCAGACGGTGACTTTTCACCCGCTGTTTCCCCTTCAGGCTTCGATCAGCGAGATCGAGAGCTCCGACGTGGCAGCGGTGACTGAGTACATGTTTGAGCCGGATCGAACGGCCCTGTTGGACCGTCTCGTACCGATGTACGTAGAGATCACTATTCTCAGGGCATTGTACGAGTCTGTGGCCTCCGAGTTGGGCGCGCGCATGACTGCGATGGATGCGGCCACCAAGAATGCCACTGAAATGATCGCCGAGCTCACGCTCAAGTACAACCGTGTGCGGCAGGCTGCGATCACCACCGAGATCCTTGAGATCATCGGCGGCGCCGAAGCCCTCAACGCCTAGCGTCCGATATTCCCCGGAACGGTGATCGGCGAACCGAATGGGATCGCGGGCGTCGGGTGTTGTCCAGTCGGGGAGCGAGCGGACTCAATTGCTTCTGGCAGCTAGCTCTATCCGCGTTAGAGTCCGGTGGAGGACACTATGTGTGGAATTGTAGGTTACGTAGGCTCGCAAGAGTCGGCTGGCATCCTGGTCGACGGGTTGCGGAAGTTGGAATATCGGGGGTACGACTCAGCGGGTGTCGCGGTCCACGATGGCAAGCAACTTCAGGTTGTTCGCGCTGTCGGCAAGCTTAAGAACCTCGCCTCGGTGCTGCAGGAATCCCCGTTGAAGGGCACCACGGGCCTGGGCCACACCCGGTGGGCTACCCACGGCCGGCCCAGCGAAGAGAATGCGCACCCCCATGTCGCCGGGGGGGTGGCGGTCGTTCACAACGGCATTATCGAGAATCACCTCGAGCTGAAGGCGGAGCTAGCCTCGGGAGGGATCGAGTTTTCTAGCGATACGGACACCGAGATCGTCGCTCACCTGATCCACCGAGCGCTGAAGGACAGTGAACGTCTACTGGACGCCGTACGCGTTGCACTCCGTCAGATCCGGGGCGCCTACGCCTTGGCGGTGCTGAGTGAGAGTGAGCCGGGGCAGCTGGTGGTCGCCCGGAATGCTTCTCCCTTGGTGTTGGGCGTCGGCGACGGCGAAAGCCTTTGCGCGAGCGATATTCCGGCGCTGCTGGAGCACACCCGGGATGTCATCTTCCTTGAAGATGGTGAGCTGGCACAGCTCAGCGCCGACGGGATCAAGATTGAGACCTTGGAGGGCGAGTCGGTGACGCGCGAGCCCAAGCGGATCAATTGGAGCCCGATGCAGGCAGAGAAGGGCGGCTTCAAGCACTTCATGCTCAAGGAAATCTTCGACCAGCCGCGTGCGGTTGAGGACACGCTGCGCGGACGGCTGGATCTTGAGAACGGCGACGTTGTGCCCCGAGAAATGGGCATCGATGAAGCGGCGGCCAAACAGATCAAGCGGGTGTGCCTGTTGGCTTGTGGCACCAGCTATCACGCTTGCTTGGCGGGGCGGTATTGGATGGAGCAGCTCGCCCGAGTTCCCGCCCATGCTGAGCTAGCGAGCGAGGTCCGCTATCGTGAGCCGGTCTTCGGTCCCGAAGATCTAGTGATAGCCGTGAGTCAGTCGGGAGAAACCGCGGACACCTTGGCGGCAATGAAGTCGGCCAAGGAAGCGGGAGCCCGAGTCATTAGCGTGGTGAACGTGCTGGAAAGTGCCATCCCGCGCGCTGCCGATGGCACGCTGTACACCCACGCTGGACCTGAAATCGGCGTGGCATCGACGAAATGTTACACGGCTCAACTGGTCGCACTGTTGATGCTGTCGGTGTATCTGGGGCGCCGCCGGGGCACCCTCTCGGCCGACAAGGGGCGAGACGTACTGCAGGCCCTGGTCGAGGTCCCCGAGAAGATCCGAATCACCCTTGAGAGTAAAGACAAGGTTTTCGAGGTGGCCCGGCGCTATCAGCATGTGCAGCACATGTTGTTTCTCGGCCGAGGACTGGGATTTCCGACCGCACTGGAGGGGGCCCTGAAGCTGAAGGAAATATCCTACGCCCATGCGGAGGGATATGCTGCTGGGGAAATGAAGCATGGCCCGATCGCGCTGATCGACGAGGACATGCCTGTGGCGGTCGTTATGCCTCGGGACAGTCAATACGAAAAAACCCTGTCCAATTTACAGGAAGTTCGCGCCCGGGACGGCCAAGTCATAGCCATCGTTAGCGCCGGCGATCCGGAATCCGCGAAGATCGCAGAACACGTGCTGGAGGTGCCGGTGGCGCCTGATGTCGTACAACCGCTGCTGACGGTCGTGCCGCTCCAGCTCCTCGCCTATTATATTGCAGATTTGAAGGGCACCGACATCGATCAGCCCAGAAACCTCGCAAAAACAGTGACGGTTGAATAGCCGAATTGGGCGGACCAGCGCTCCTTGCCGGCGCTGCGACATTTAGAAATCACGCGCGGCAAAGGCTTGCGCCCGCTGGGGGATGGCTGTACCCGGGCTGAGAGTTATGACGTTACCGTCCGCTGCCCAGCGTTCGATACCTCCCGGTGAAATCGGGAAGCGAGAAGCGTGGACACGGTTTATTTTCGTCCTCTTCTTGCTGTTCATTTTCTTGGTCGGCATCCGGGGCATGGGGACTGGCTTCAAGGGCCTCGGCAAAGAAGCGCTACACACGTTTTTTCACCAAACTGAAAATCCCTTCATGGGATTGGTCGTCGGGATTCTGGCGACCACCTTGGTGCAAAGTTCGTCGGTCACCACTTCGATGATTGTGGCTCTCGTCGCCGCACCGGAGAATCCTCTGCCGGTGGCGAACGCCATCCCCATGATCATGGGAGCGAATATTGGCACTACGGTGACGAACACGGTGGTGTCGCTAGGACACATGGGCCACGCCCAGGAGTTCAAGCGCGCCTTTGCTGCCGCCACTTGCCACGATTTTTTTAATTTCTTGGTGGTGGCGGTGTTGCTGCCACTTGAAATCATGACCGGCTTTCTCTCCCAAAGCAGTCATGTGGTCGCAGGCTTCGTGGGCTCCCTGGGCGGTGGTGGCAAGATGTCGAATCCGCTGAAGGTGGCCACCAAGGCGGCGCTTGAGCCCGTCCAAAGTTTAAGCCAAGCGCTGAGTGACGATCAGACCGTCGCGACGGTGCTGTTGATCGTGATGTCAGCGGGCATCATTTTCGGATCCCTGGGCGCGATCGTGCGGACTCTCCGGGTCCTGGCCGCGACTCGGATGCAGACCTATATCACTCGGTCCCTGGACTCGAGCGCTGTTGTCGCCATCATTGTCGGGGCGGTGGTCACGGTAATGGTGCAGTCCAGCTCGATCACGACGTCCGTCCTCGTTCCGATGGCCGGCGCCGGTATCATCACGCTGCGCCAGGCGTTCCCCGTAACGCTCGGCTCCAATATCGGCACCACCGTGACGGCCCTCCTGGCGTCGATGGCCGCCCCTGCGGAGACCGCGCATTTGGCGATTCAGATCGCTATTGTGCACCTGTTGTTCAATCTGACGGGCATGGCCCTGGTCTA
The DNA here is from genome assembly GCA_013214025.1 of Polyangiaceae bacterium. Lineage (GTDB taxonomy): Bacteria > Myxococcota_A > Polyangia > Polyangiales > Polyangiaceae > JABSRN01. The sequence goes on along the minus strand of JABSRN010000007.1, from coordinate 109,061 downwards.
CCCAGTGGAGGCGATTCGAGAAATTCCGTTGAAATTGGCAGAAAAGCTGGCAGCTTTGGCGGTGCGGTCTCGTTCGCTCGCTTTGGTCTACGTCCTGCTATTATTTTATGGGCTTCCGGCCCTGTTGATTTTCGTCTCTCGCATGATTTGATGAAGAGGAGGGGTTTTGCTCAAACAATTATTGGCCGTATTTACGGGGGATTTCCCACTCCAATCGGCGTCGAAAAATTTCACGATAATGCTCGAGCTCACGCAGGAAATGGTCCTGGAGTCGAGCGCTGTGTATTGGGGCAAAAAACCAACGCCGGAAGAACGAACTGCGCTGTATGAAAAAGACGTGCAGGTGAACAAGCTGGAGCGACGCATTCGTAAGGCTGTGGTGGCTCATATGACCGGTCCGGTGCGTCGGGATGTCCCCTACGCCCTGCTGTTGATGAGCTTGGTCAAGGACGTGGAGCGCCTCGGCGACTACGCCAAGAACCTATCCGAGGTGCCCGGTTTCGCGCCCTGCGAATTGCCGGACGATGCTCTGGTGGGTGAACTGCGTGAAGTGGCTCGGGCGGTAGTGGTACTGGTCAAAGAAGCCGCTCGTGTTTACAGCGAATCGGATGTTGACCGCGCCCGTGAGCTCACCGTCGAGGGCAGAGGGGTAACCAAGCGCTGCGACCAGCTCATTCGCGATGTGGCAAAGAGCGATTACCCAGCCGCGACGGTGGTCTACATCACTATAGGAACGCGATTTTATAAGCGCATGGAATCTCACCTGTTGAACTTGCTCAGCAGTGTCCTGATGCCTCTGCACAAGCTGGATTACTACGACGAAAAGGCGCTCAGCGGGGAGGGCTGACGTCTGGCAGCTGCTCGTTTTGGCACAACGCTGGCGAAACGGCGGAGCGTAGACGGGGTTTTGCCCGTCGCGTTCCGCTCCCGGTTGAGTGTCACGTCAGCACTAGAAGATACCGGCGACCGTCAGTGGGCGGCCGTCGTTCGCTACACTCTCTCGGCACGGCGGATTGACCGCCTAAGGACGAGGTGGCGCGTGAGGTATTTTTGGAACGGTGACGGGCAAGCAGCGGCCGAGGCTGCAGTATCTACATCAAGTGCGATTCGCACCCGTGGCGTCGGTAGTACACGCACGATGTGCGTGCTCTTTGGCGCGGCCTGGACTGTTGCTTGTGGCGGCGCGACGGCGACCGAGCTGAAAGCGCCTACGGTCGATGTTGCGTCCGCGGGGCCCGTGGATCGTGGCGCTCCGACAGAGTCCGAGGAGCCCGTCGCCGAAACGGTTGAGATCCCCGCCAAATGCGCGAAGACAGACGCAGACGGGTATTGTCTTCCTCCGGCACGCTTCGTATCTGAGCTATGCGACGGAGTGTACTCCAGTGTGGCTCTTTGGATGTTTGGACCGGACACGCCTTGGACGCGAGTCTATCTGCGAGGCAAGATTCGGGCATGGAATGCGTCCGGTGGCGCGTCGGTCGAAGGAGAGCTGGCCTTCGATGAAGAAGTCTTGGTGCTGCGCCATCGTAAGACCCAGGAAGGTGGATTTTCCGTCAGCGGTTCCGACGAAGGCTTCGACGCTCTTCGTTGGAACGGAGCCTGTGTGAGCCTCGAGGGCGGTGAGGTGACGAAAACGAAACCTCCGTCCGCGAAGCAGGCCCCGATCAAATGGAACTGGTTGGAACCGGGGGTTCGGGATTCCCTGCGAGAAGACGAGGGCATCACCGCCGCCTATCGAGCTCGCCGAAAAGAGTGCAAGGGCGTGACCATGGGGGACGTGAGCCGCGCGTGCGTGAAAGCCCATGCGAAGTTGAGCTCCCTCGTGGTTACGTACATCAAGTCCGGTGGCTCAGTAGCTCTCCCGGAGACACTACCTGGGGGCGGTGGCGCGGCGACGCACCGCAAACCCTAAGCGTTTCGGCCACCTGGGCCCTTCGTCCTGCCGCGGTCGCGCTTTGTTAGATAGGGGTATATATGAGCCCGGCCTCATGAGAGATGCATCCGAGCCAGCGAGTTCCGCGATCCTAGACCTAGGGCTGCACGTGGTCGTGATCGACGACGACGATACCACCCGTTTGTTGGTACGGCGATGGCTAGAGCGCGGAGGCATGAATGTGTGGGATGCGCCTGGCGGCGCTGCTGGACTGGAGCTGGTCAGAGACCGAGCGCGCTCGGTCGGCGTCGTGGTTCTCGATGTGATGATGCCCGACGTCGCAGGTTTTGAAGTACTGCAGCGGCTGCGTGCCGGATCGGCAACATCGGATATTCCTGTGATAATGCTCTCAGCGCATGCGAACCGAGAAGAAGACGTCGTGGAGGGCATCCAACTGGGTGCCTCAGCTCAGTTGGAAAAGCCGTTCCGCGGGCCCGTCCTCCAAGCCCGAGTGAAGGCGTTGCTTGAGCAGCGGGGCCGGCAGCTATCGGTGAAGGAGCGGCTGTAGCAGATGGAACTGCTCGCGGTCACCGATACGCTCACCGGTTTGGCCAACCGCCGCCAGTTCGACGCCTACCTAGATCGTGAAATGGCGCATTCGCGTCGTCATAAGAATTCTTTTTGCCTGCTGATGATCGACGCAGATCATTTTAAGCGTGTGAACGACCAATTTGGGCATCGTCGGGGCGACGAAGTGTTGGCTCATCTAGCCCAGACTATCGAGGGCTCCTTGCGCGCCGAAGATTGCGCGTTCCGGGTGGGCGGCGAAGAATTCGCCGTGTTGTTGCGAGACGCCGGCGAGATCAGCGGACTCGGCGCAGCCGAGCGCCTACTCGCGGCGGTTCGGCGCGACCCCTTCCGGAGCGGTAACGACGTGCATGACTTGACCGTGAGCATCGGTGTCTCGGCTTTAACTCCCAGAGCTGAAGTGTCTCGTGAGCTATTGGTGGCCAGGGCGGATGCTGCTCTCTATGCGGCGAAGGGCGGGGGGCGAGATCGGGCATCGGTTGATTTCAGCACCTTGAGCGAACGTATAGCGAGCGTATGAGCCGGCGTTAGGGCTTGCTGGGAGCCAGCCACCAATCGCCCATCGCTGGCTGGCTGATGCCGTGCATGCTGGGGATTGTGGCGCCACGGAACTCGAGTTCCCCCAGCACACCCAGTCGCAGAAGCCGCGTGAGCTCGTATTCGTTCTTCGTGGCAGCGCTCCCTGCCCGGGTTAGCCGGGCTCCGTCGGCGGCGTAGAGAGCCTCGGCAGTTCCCCCCAAGAACCGGGGATTGCGAACGACATCAAGCATGAGGGAATAGTCCCGTCGCTGGCGTTTGGCAGCGATGTTCGCCGTGGTGTCGACCGTTAGCGGGGCCATGGCCGTGCTTAGCGCGCCGGCCACAGACTGGGCGATGCCGAGCAGCTGGGGTTCGTTGCGCGGTACCAGGATGGTTGTGGCATACCCGCCCCAGCGAGTCTGTTCGTTGGGGGAGAACTCACGCCGCACGCCCCAGGCGCCCAGCTGAGCTGCTGGCACAGCGTTGCTCAGTAGCTGCGCCGCCCCCGGTGCTCCCCAAGCGCCGGCGTCTTTTCCGGTCCTCAGCACGACCCAAGCGGGCGAAGGGAGTTGAAACTTGATGGATTGAGATCTCGCTTTGTAAAGCCCCGCGCCCAGCCACCCAATGTCGGTACTGCCCGACTCAAAGCTCTTGAGGGATTGGCGGAGATCGGCCACCGACCGGATGCTCATTCTCTCCAGAAACGCAGAACCTCTCGCCGCGCGTAGATTACGGACGAGCACGAGCTGTCTCCCCACACCGCTGACTCGGAAGCTACCGGTGCCGTCCGGGCGAATGGCGGTACTTTGACGGCTCGCGATGGCAGCGAGCGGACTGGCAAGACGCTGGGTCAATAGTCGCGAATTACTCGTGGAGAATCGCACCGCGAGCGGATCTCCAGGAACTAGCGTGGGCTCGCCGAGTGCTCCTAGCCAACGATTACCGGCGCTCTTGGCTCTCTGGAGCGAGTGCACGACCTCCCGGGCGCTCAGAGAGCGAGCCCGGGAGGTCTGGAGACCGCTGCGGAGGCGAATCATCAGTCCTCCGTTGGAGGCCACCGGCGCATCCACTGCCAGGCTGGGGTAGGGCCGTCCCTGGCCGTCCAAATCGTACAGCGAATCAAACACTGCGGGGGCGAACAAGGCCGAAGCGAAATCGTAAGGGGAGTGGGGATCGAGGCCACTGAGCTGCCATGGTAGGTCCCAACGGAGATGCCCGCCTACCGGCGTGCGGCCCATTGCCAATGTCAGGGGGGTAGCGAGGCTCGCAGCGAGCCAGACGCGCCGGCCTATCTGTGGGCCCAACCGTCCGCTCAGTGGAGTCGCCATAGGCGCCCTCCGGATGCGACGAGGATGGCTGCCTGCCGGTCGCCCTGGGTGGGGCAACTCGCGATGGCTTGCACGCCCGAAGGGAACGGGACTTGGTAGACAAGAGTGGCCTTGCCGGATTCGTTGCGCGACACAGTTAATGCGTCTTCGATTGGCAGCTGAGTGTTGGCGCTACTGACGAGCTCGGCGTTGCCGTCACCGTTGAGATCGCCGAGTGCCAAGGCTGCGCCTGTGTTGGTTAGGCGAAACAACTCTCGCCCGTTGTGGGCGACGATGGCCACGTGTGTCACGGAGTCACGCCCGACCATGAGCTCACTCACGGTGCCGTCGTCGTCGGTGAGTTGAAGGCTAGCCAAGGCGTCCTGCGGTCGTTGCCCCTTCCGCAGCGCCCGGCTCTCACACGGCTGAGGTCCGACCAGACCGGGGAAGCTGAGCTTGGCACAGTGCTTCGCGCCGACGGGCAGAAGATCCGGATAGCGCTTGAGCACTTCGAGCTTCGAGCTGAGATCCAAGCCGTCGCTGCGGTCACTCGTTCCGACGCGTAGGAGCCCGTCGCTGAGTGTCGCTACAGTGAGAGGCTGCCGAAACGGCGTGCCGCGAACACCTGATAGCCGCTTCCAAGGCACCGATGCGAGACGAGTCAGTGTTTTGCCTTGGAGTGCAAAGAGTCTGATCTGATGTCGTTCGACGACCGCGATCTGGAGCTCAGAGCGGAGGGTCGGCTCGCTGAGTCTGCCGGCGGTTGACTCGATTGGTGCGGAGCCGCAGGCGAGGGAAACGGGTCCGTTCAACTTGATGTTCAAGCCTACGGGTGGACTCGCGGTGAGAGCAATGGCCGTGAGGAATTGTCGCAAGTGCGGATCACGGCGGCGAAAGGCTTCGTAGCTCGCGATGGTCTTGGCGGGACCCAGTACTCGATCCCACACGGTACGCCGCGGGTAGACGTCGGCGCGCAACGTGAGTCCGCGCCGGTCGAGTACTGGGGATAGTTGGATCACCTGCGCGTAGCCTCGTTCGCGGGTGGCCTCATCGACGCTCATCATCCGGGGTGCGGGTTGGGCGTTCAGGCGCTTGGCTAGTTCAGACTGAAGCTCCGTCGCGATTTTGGAAGTCGCGTTGTGCTCGGGAGACGACGAGGCGTTGAGCAGGCTCTTGCCTGGGAGGCTCTTGAGCTTCAGCGCCAGCTCGCAGCTCAACTGTGCGGTGGCTGTCCCGGTACGGCAGTCCGCCGAGACGGGGCTGGCGAGAAGCATCAGCGTGGCAGCAACCCCTACCGGCGAGCTGGCGCGGCCGGTTGCCTTCCGCCCGGAAGGTCGGCCCATGGGTTTGCGGCTGCCCCTCGGTGTGGTAATTTTCTCGTTCATTTCAGTGGGATAGGGTGTTATTGGGGACTCGTGGGCGTCGGCTATTCTCCTCCCGGCATGGAGCACTGGAATTATCCGGCACAAACTGTCCGAGTCAATCAAGGCGAACCTATGATATCCGATGAGACGCCTTGTTAGCTCGGAGCATTCTCTTCTTCTCTGTGATTGCGAGTTTTGCCTTCGGGCTTATCGCCGATCCACGACTCGCCAACGCCCAGTGCGTTGACGAGGCGCTCAAGGAGCAGCTTGTCGGCAAGCGAGCCTATCGCGGGGTCGTCCCGCGGGTGTTCAAGAAGGCGCTGCGCCATGAGTTATCTGGCATGGGCGGATGGTACGCCGGTGACTACTCCGATGGAGCTCCCGCCTACGGAGGGGCCTACACCTTCCACTTCACGGAAGATCTGGGGCTTGAGGCTTCTTATTTGCGTAGCGAACGGCGCTTCCGGCTCGTCGAGGCCTTTGAGGCCGCGAACCCGACCCTCGGCACGATCGTCTCCCAGGAGACCATCGAGATGTACATGGGCCATCTCGTTTGGTCGATGGCCTACGGCAAGGTCCGTTGGTTCGGTGGGCCAATTGGTCGCTTCGATTTCTACCTATCCGTGGGCGCTGGAGCTGCCGACGAATCGGGTAGTTTGGGTCTTGCCGGCTCCGGCGGGTTCGGAATGAAGTTTCATCTAGCGCAGTGGATGGCATTGCGACTCGACGTGCGGGATCAAGTTCGTGCCATCCGCGCCCCCTTAGGCGAAGAGTTTGTGGTCAACGATGTCATGGCGCTGGGTGGACTCAGCGTGTTCATTCCCTTTACCAATTAGCGGCGCGCCGTGAGCACTCGATACCTTCGCGTAGAACTTTGTGTGGGGCTCTGCACAGCGCAGCTGACTGCTACCAGCCTTGGGTTGGCGCAAGCCTCGGCTCCACCGCCTGCGCCGATTCGGGGCTACGCCCCGCCGCCCATCATGAGTCCTGCGCCGCTGCCCCCGCCGACGCCGGTCCCGGCTCAATCCGCTGCGCCGCCTCCGACTGTGGCTCCCTCTGCCTCCGCTGGCAACGCTGTCGCCCCGGCACCGCCGCCACCGGTTTACCCGCTTGTCGCGGGACCGCCGGTGCACGCGCAGAGGGCTTGGCAGCAGCCCCTGGCACCGCCACCGCCGCCGCCACCGCCGGAGTTCCGTGCCCGCAGCGGTTTCTACGCACGTCTGGGATTGGGCTTGGGTTCGATCAGCGCGGCGTCTTCCCAGGCTATCCATGGTGATGAGGCCCTGGCGTTGGTTGCTGGTCGCCGCAAGTACACGACAGGCGCGGGGAATATCCATTTGGCGCTGGGCTGGGGTGTGGGCGAGGGTCTGGTGGTCGCGGCAATGTTCAGTGCCCTCGGTGGCGCCGAGATCGAGTCAACTGTCGATGATGGACGGCCCCCGGATCAGACGGAAGTGGACGATGGCTGGAGCATGGCAGTGTCTAGCGTTGGGCCCGTGGTGGATTGGTATCCGTCTGACGATAGTGGCTGGCACTTGGGGGGAGGAGCCAGCTTCGCCAGTTTCGTGCTGAGGACGCCAAAACAAGAGGGAACGGAAGACGGCGTTCTGAAATCTGACGGCTACTCGCTGACTGCGCTCGGTGGCTATGATTTTTCGCTGAGCGATCAATGGGCGCTGGGTGGTTTCTTGACGGTGTCAAGAGCCTGGACCTCCGGCGAGCAAGATGTTCAACATTGGGGCGACGATTCGCTCCGTCAGTACCTCAATGCCGGCGAGGCGAGACTAGCCAGCGACGAGGGGATCCTGAGCGTGGCGGCATCGCTCGCTGTACTCTGGTTTTAGTCCCGGTCGCGAGAAATGCCGATTGATTCGGCGGTCGGTTTTCGCCATATGGGGGCGGCCCTCCGGGGCTTCACTATAATGAGTTGAGTTGTCACGAGCCGTCACCGGACGGATCGCTGTCCGCTAGGAGATGCCATGAAAATCCTCGTGTTGTTGCGCCACGGCCAGAGCCAATGGAACAAAGAGAATCGCTTCACCGGTTGGGTGGACGTCCCGCTGAGTGAACAGGGCATCGAGGAGGCTCGGGCCGCGGGTGCTTTGCTCAAGAAAGAGGGGTATCAGTTTGATGTCGCCCATACCTCGTTGCTCAAGCGCGCCATCAAGACACTCTGGCTCTCCCTAGAAGAGCTCGATCAGATGTGGCTGCCGGTGCATCGAAGCTGGCGCGTGAATGAGCGCATGTACGGTGCCTTGCAAGGGCTCAACAAACAAGAGACGACGGACAAACATGGCGCCGACCAGGTCAAGGTTTGGCGCCGAAGCTACGACACGCCGCCGCCGCCCATGGACACGACGGATCCGCTCTACCCGGGCAAGGATCCTCGATACGCAAATCTCGACGATAGCCAAGTCCCACGCTCGGAGTGTCTCAAGGACACCGTCGATCGCTTCTTGCCGTACTACGAGAGTGAGATCGTTCCCGCCCTGCGCGCGGGCCAACGGGTACTGCTGGTCGCTCACGGCAATAGCCTCCGTGCGCTGATCAAACATCTCGATCAGATCAGCGACGAAGACATCGTCGAGTTGAACATTCCGACCGGCGCCCCGCTGATTTACGAGTTGGACGACGACCTCAAGCCGATCCGTCACTTTTATGCGGGGGATGCCGCAGCGATCGCGGGCCGGGCGGAGGCCGTGGCAAAAGAAGGAGCCTGAGCGGACTTCTACGGGCTACTCGCATTCGGCTCGCGGTCCTACGGGGGGCCATCCCCTCGCTGGTGTGAGGACCCCCCAGTCCTAGCCCCGAACTGCTCGTTCCCGGCGGCCTGGCTAGGGATATTGCGTGTTACTCTGGGTGGAATGAACGCGCGATTTCCTTGGGCATTCTTGGGGTTGGCACTTCTTTCGGGCACTCTAGGAGTGTTCTGGGTGACGCTGATACCCGGCGTCGCCCACGCTGAGTCTAAGGCCAAAGCCGAGGCCAAGTCAGAGACTGACGCGGCCAAGGGCGAGTCCGCCAAAGCTGGGGAGCGCGCCGAGGAGACCGCCGACGGCGCTACTGAGGGCGCCGCTGACGACGTCGTGATCGACGAGGAGCCGCCAACGCCCCGGGCGAAACCTAAAAAGCCAATGTCGCCGCTTAACCCAAAACCGAACGAATTTCCGACGAAGCCAGCCCCCAAAAGCCCAACTGAACTGGACGTGTTGCTCGGAGACATCGCAGCGCTCCGTAGTCGGGTGGGAGCGCTCACCACTTCGCTGTTCTCTAGCAAGATCCAGATCGTCACTGAGACGGACGGAGACGACAACCGGATCAAGCGATTCGTCGTGACCCTGGACGAGGGTGTCGTGTTTCAGTCCAAGGGCAGCGTTTTTAACGCCGAAGACGAGAAGATCGTTTACGAGCACGCGGTCGCCCCCGGACACCATGTGGTGGGCGTTACCATCGAGCGCTATGCCATCGCAAACAAGGCCTACAAGACCTGGCAGACCACGAGATTTTCGGTGGTGGTTCCGGAACGGAAGGTCCTAAGAACGTTGATCTACGTGGAAGACGATTCAGACATGGGCGAGGACTTCCCTGAGGACCAGGAGGGGGAGTACTCCCTCGAGATCAACATCGAAGCCGAAGTGGTGGACTGAGAGGTTTCATCGGATGTACCGGATCCTTTCTGTTACTGCGGTTGCGCTCGGTCTCTCTTTTGGCTGGTCCCTGCCGGTGGGAGCTCAGCCCGATGCTGAAAACAGCCCAGCTGAGTCCGCTGCGGCATCGGCCTCTGAGGGTGATGCCGAATCAGCCGCGACGGAAGCCGTTGAGGTGTCTATCGAGAGCGCCGAAGAGCCTAAAAGCGACGTGAAAATCGGACGAGACACCCGTGCTTCGACCATGCGCGCCTATCAGGCGGCACTCAAGAAGCGGCGACTGGGGACAAGCGCTAAGCTGAACCGTCAGCTCCTTCAGGAATCGATCAGCCGGGTGGAACAGCACCTCAACAGTGGGCGTACCGATGAGGCCGTCGGCGACTTGGTGTACCTGATTGAGGACAAACGTTTCGAGCCCTTCGCCAAATTTGACGAGGGGCGAGCCGCGTTGTTTCTTCTTGGCGATACCTTGGGGCGATCCGGGGCGCTGGGCCCGGCGCGCGGCTATCTGTTGCCCTTGCTCACTTCCAAGAAACTCGATACCTGGTATCGGCGAGCGGTGCGATCGCTAGTGGACTTGGGCCTTGCGACCGATCATGGCGCGATGATGCTCGACGATCTCAAAGGGGTGCCGGGTGACGCGCCCAAGGAGCTGACCGGGGATGTCGCCTACTTGGCGGGCCGAGTCGCGGAAGCTGGCGGGGATGAAAAGCGCGCGCTCAAGCGATACGCTTCTGTTTCCCTGGTGAGTCGCTTCTGGGCGCAGGCCACCTATCGTTCGGCGCTGATTCGCGTTGCAAAAAAACAGTTCAAACAGGGCGAGCAGCTGTTCTGCAAAGTCGCTGATCCGAAGAAGACGCCGAAGCTGGCGCCGCTGTATGGAGGGACGAAGTTCTTTCAGATTCGAGATCTATCGAGACTCGGCTTGGGGAGGGTTGCCCACGAGCAATATCGTTTCGGCGATTCCCGCTACTACTACTATCTGGTTCCGGCCGACTCCGAGCGGTTCCCGGAAGCTCTCTACGAATCTGCCACCAGCCGCTACGAAGCCAAAGACTACCGGGGGGCTCGAGACTTACTCGACGAGCTCACGGCCTTCGAGGATCATGTGTACGCTGATGAGGTGCAGGTGTTTGCCGCCTATCTCGATCTCGCGATGTGTGAGTTCCCGGCCGCGGACAAGAAACTTCGCGGCTTCATCGAGGAGTATGAACCCGCGCGCGATGCGGCTCGGAAGTTGGCGAAGGATCCGGGCGCATTGCGGGAGTTGGTCGAAGCCATCCGTGCGTCGACGGATCCTGCAGAGGCGGGCACGGGATTGTCGGCTGCGGAAGCGAGGGCCTTGGGTGGATTGCTCCGCGTAGAGGCGGATTATTCCAAGAAGGCCCAGCGGTTGGCGCAATTGGATCACCAGCTGAGTGGTTTGCGCCGTTCCATGACGGAGCTGGACGACGTGGGGCGGCGCCTAGCGACGCCCAAAGAGTTACGCCCTCGATCCGATGAGGCACTGGCTGGCTCCGAGTTGGAGAGGCTCGATGTGGCGTCTGCCCAGCTGCGAGAGGTCCGCTCGTTGCTGCGCGCACTGGAGCAGAACCAGACCGCCGCGAACAAGAAGAAGACGTCCGAGCTACGGACAGCGCTCGCCAAATTGGAAACCCGCCAACGGAACCTCAAGAGTCACGTGCAAGCCGCCGCGACGAAGTCGGGAGCGAAGGGCAAAGACTTGCCGGCTTTGGTGGGGCAAGATCGCGAGCGAGCCAGCGCCCTGTATGCCGAGGGTCGACAGCTCCGACGCCAGCTCATCCTCGACCAGGAAACCTTAGCTCGGGAAGCCTTGGGGAGGCTCGATTTGCGTCTGTCTCGATTGTTACGTCGCGCCCGCCTCGGACGCATCGAAACGGTGCTCGGCAAGAAGCGAGCTCTGGAAGTCGAGATAGACGCGTTGTCCCAGGGCTTCTTGCCTCGCGGGGCGGTGGACTCGCTGGATGCGGCTCGGTATCTACAGCCGGACGAAGAGTACTGGCCCTTCGATGGAGAAGATTGGGCGGACGAGTACGTGGGTGGCGAGGGGCTCCGATGAGAGCGATGATTCGATGTGGCACCCATGCTCCGATGTCGGCGCGGTTTCTGCTGCCCGCTCGATTTCTGCTGCCTGTATTGTGGCTGCTCCCCCTCAGCCTACTGCTGTCGTCCACCGCGGAGGGCAAGACGGACGCTGCCTCAGAACTTCAGCTGACTAGCGGCTCGTCCAGAAATAACGTCAGCGAACGAAAGTTGGGGAAGATTGAGCGACCCACGGTGTCACAGCGAGCCACCGCGAAGAAGCGAGCCAAGGCCTCGAAACGCGTGGCCCACCAAATTCCGAAGGTTCTCCGGGCCAGCTTGGAACGCAAGATCGAGCGGCGAATTACTCGTAATCTGACGCATGCAAAAAAGCTTCGCCTCGAAGCCATCCGATTGCTGACCCTCTTCGTTGACGAAACACCCAAGACAGAAACCGAGTTGCCCGAGGCACTGCTTCGCCTAGGAGAGTTGGAGTGGGAAGCGGCGCGGGATCAGTTTCTGGTGGACTTCGAACGCTGGGAAAAGTTGCCGGCGGACGGTCGAGGCGCCCCCCCCCATCCTAAGTACGGGAGCCCGAGGCGTCGCTTCGCCCAGGTACTCAGGGAGCATAAGGATTTTCCGGATTACGACTTGGCGCTCTACGTAGACGGATTCTTGGCGACCGAAGAAGGCAAGATGGCCGAGTCTCTGGATCGCTTTAACAAGATCCTGGCGTGGTTTCCTAAGAGTAAGTTTGTCCCCGACGCCCACATGATTCGTGCCGAGTCGGAGTTCACAAAGGACTTTCCCGATTACGAGGCGGCGTTGGGTGAGTACGAGAAAGTTCTCAGCTTCAAGGGATCCGATCTCTACGAGCTGGCGCTCTTCAAGAGCGCCTGGTGTCTTTGGCGGCTGGGCCAGACGGACGAGGCGGCTCGCCGCTTCCTCGTCGTGTTCCAGGCGACGGAAACCGGCAACAAGCTATCCCAGAAAAAGATAGACGAGCTGGAAGAGCTTCAGGCCGAAGCCCTGAAGAATCTGGTCGCAGTGTTTGTCGAGGACGAGAAGAACTCCGCTGACGACATGCATCGTTTTTTGGAAAAAGCGGGCGGGGAAAAATTCGCCGGCCGCATCGTGCGCGCACTGGCGTCGGCGTTTTACGATCAGGCCCATTACGAACGCGGTGTGGAAGCCTACAAGCTGTTGCTCAAGTTGGAGCCCACCGCGCCGGACGCGTACAAGTTCTCCCTCGCAGTGGCGATGGGCTATTCGACAATGGAGGAGTGGGAGAAGCTAGAAGCCAGTTATCAGCAAACTCTGGCTGGCTTCACCGTTCCCTCTAAGAGTCAGACGAAGCGCGGTGTCAAGAAGAGCGCCTGGACCCAGACGCAGTCAGCGAAGCAGCTGAAGAAGGCGGCCACGGTCATCGAAAAGCAGCTGTTCCAGGACGCGGTGGGTCTGCACGCCAAGGCTCAGGCCGACAAGAAGAGCCGTGCGGAGTACGTCGCGGCGGCACGCTTGTATTACGTCTACGTCGCCCAATTCGATAAAAGCCCCAGGGCTTACGAAGCCTACTTCAATCTAGGCGAGATCCAGTTCTATCACCTCGGCAACGGTCTCCGAGCGGCAGACGCCTATATGGCGGCGGTACGTATCAATCCGCGCAGCAAGTATTCCAAGGACGCCTTGTACAATGCTATCGCGTCATTGGAGGGGGCTCGCCAGAAGGAATTTGAGCTGGCGAAGAAGGCCGGGAAGAGCTCCAAGGAGAGCCCTACCGACAAGAAGCTCACTCAAGCGATGGAGCTCTACGTCAAGTCGTACCCCAATGACAAAGACGTGCCGGCGCTGCTGTTTCGGCAGGGTAAGCTCTACTATGACTACGAAGTTTATGACCCCGCCGTACGCCAGTGGGGCCTACTGCTGGAGAGGTATCCGAACAGCCAGTACACCAAGGGTGCCGGTGAGTTGATTCTCGATTCGTTCAACAAGAGTGCCGACTACGAAAATATCGAAGTTTGGGCTCGCCGGCTCAAATCCGCCCCTGCATTCCAAGAGCCGTCGGCTCAGAAGCGTCTCGTGGGTTTCATCGTTGAGGCGGTGTTCAAGCAAGGGGAGCAATTCGCAAACGCCGGAAAACACGCGAAGGCATCGGATGCGTATCTGCGCGCGGCTCGCGAGTTTCCCAAGGAGCCCAGGGCGGCGCAGGCTGCGGTCAACGCCGAGATTGAGGCTCGACGCGCGGCGAATATGGTGGCGCTCAAAGAGGCGGTTCAGCTGCTCATCGAGCATCACAAGAACCGGCCCGAAGCGCCGCAAGGCGTTTGGATTGCCGCGACGGCGTTTCAATCCGTGGGGCTGTTCTCCGAGGCCGCCGCCTATCACGATGTTTTGGCGCGGACGTGGCGCAAGAGTGACCACCACAAAGCCGCGGCATTCAACGCGGTGCTGCTTCACGCGGCGGTGGGGGAGCACTCGCGCGCTATCGAGGCGGGCAATCGCTACAAAGGTGTTTACGCGCGCGGAGAAGACACCGACCAGGTCGTATTTGTCATGGGCAAGGCTCACGAGAAGGCCGAGCACTGGAAGGACGCCGAGAAACTCTACAATCGCTACTCCCGGTCGGCGAAATCATCCAACGCGCGCATCGAAGCCTTGGTTCGTCTCGCCACGGTTCGCATCCGCTTGAAAGACGGACGAGGGGCGAGCAGCGCGTTGACGCGCGCCATGCAGAACTATCAAATCTACAAGGGCAAGTTGAGCGATGACGGCAAGTACTTCGCAGCCAAGGCCCGCTACATGCAGGGCGAACGAATTTTGGAGGAGTACAAGGCGGTCAAAATAGAAGGCGACGTGAAAATGCTCAAGACACGTCTCAAGAAGAAGGCTGCCCTGTTGAAGAAGTCGGCGAACAGCTTCCTGGACACAGCGAAGATTGGCGTGGCGGAGTGGACCACCGCAGCGCTCTATCAAATTGGTGTGACTTACGAGACCTTCTCTCAGGCGCTGCTGGACTCGCCCGCACCGGCGAATTTGTCGCCGGTGCAGCAGGACCTCTATATGCAGCAAATCGACGAGTTCGTGATTCCCATCGAGGAACGCAGCATCGAGGCCTATGAGAGTGGGTGGGACAAGGCCATCGAGCTCGGTATTTTTAATCAGTGGACCGCCAAGATGCGTGAGGCCCTCGGTCGCTTGAACACGGAAATGTATCCGCCGCTCAAAGAGGTGGGTTTCGGCCTGCGCTCTCGCGGACCTAGGCCCTTTCCTGTGCTTATCGAGTCGTCGCGCCGCGCCAAGAACGGCGCCAGCGCGAAGTTTCGAGTGAAAGCTCTGAAGTCGGATGAGCCCGACAAGGACGAGGCAGGCTCTGGCGAAGCCGAGCCAGAGAGCTCGAGGGAGGTGAGCGCTAAGAAGAACGGTGGCGCTGTTGGGTCGAAGCTTGGGGCGAAAGCGGCGCCGAAGGCCGCCGGAGGAGCGACGCCATGAAGTGGTGTCGAGCCTCAATCCTGGTGGGCGCCTTGTTAGGCGCCGGCTGTGGCGGCAGTGCCAGCACTGTCCAGGCGCCGACGCTGGCGGTGGTGAACGCGAGCGCCCTCTCCAAGATGGTTCGAGGCGTCGAGGCGGCGCAACAGCCGGATGGGCGCAAACGAGCGGAAAGCCTCTTCACCGAAGCCGTGAAGGCCGACCCTCAATTGTGGGAGGCGCAATATAACTTGGGCGTGCTGCTCGCGGAGCGCGGTGAACTAGAATCCGCGGAACGTCACCTGGCGGGAGCGGTCAAGTTGGCGCCGAACGCGGAGGACGTTGTGGTGGCCTTGGCTGAGGTTCGGCGTCGTGCCGGCGATCCGAAGGGTGCCGTCAAAGCATTGGAGGGTTTCGTTAAATCAGCCCCGGAAGCTCTGACGGCCCGGACGGCGTTGGTGAGTGCCTTCCGCGAGGCGGGTCGCATCCCGGAGGCTATCGAGCAGGCGCGGCAAGTGTTGCTGCGGCGTTCCCGAGACTCCAACGCTCTCGCAGAGATGGCGATGTCCTATCTGGAGCAGGATGAAGTTGACACAGCGAAATTGCTCAGCGAAGAGGCGCTTAAGGCAGAGCCAAAGACAGCGACGGCGGAGCGCACGGCAGCGATGATCGCGCTGCATCAAGGCGACGACGCCGTGGCCTTTCATCACTTCGCGAAGGCGTCGTCCCTGGACTCAAAGGACACGACGGCTCGGCTGAATATGGGAATGGTGTTGGTACAGGCGGGGGTTTACGACGCTGCGGTCCCGCATTTTCGCGCGGTTTTAGAGGTGGAGCCCGATGGAGAGGAAGCCACTTTGGGGCTGGCAGCAGCGTTGCGGGGCCAAGGGGCCCGAGACAAGACCGAATCGTACCGAGAAGCCGAGTCCTTGCTCAAGGGCATTCTCGCCCGACGACCCGGGCATGTAGCGGCCACCCATAATCTGGCTGTGTTGTACGCGGATTTCCTCGACAACCCCGCTGACGCCAAGAAGCTGTACACGCAGTTTCTAAAAAAGTCCCGGGAGTCCCATCCGGCACGCCCGGGCGCTAGAGCGTGGCTCAAGACTCAGGCCCAGCGCGAAGCGGACGGGGTGGGACAGCCTGCGCGCTAACAGGAGCGCTCGAAAAGCGGTTGAAAGGCGCCAGGGCTATGCACCGCCCTCAGCTCTGCTAGAAACGGCTGTGGCAGCTGGAAAAAAGAGGCGGGAAGCCCGCGCTAAGAAATCGAATCCAGAGCCAGGGCCGCGGCAATCCGGTAGGAATAGTCGACCGCGCCGTTCTCAGCCAGCCGCGAAAAAGCCGTCGAATGCTGAGAGACAGGTGGCGCCGGCGAAGGGCTTGAGCGCTCAAGCTTCGGCTACCGGAGAGGTGGAGTCGGGCCCGTGGGTGCTGCCCGCAGCGCTGGGCGGAGCCATCGATGCGGGTCACCCGTGGGTATACAGAAATCATGTGCCGGTGGGCATGGCGGCTCCCACGGGATCCTGGGTACAGGTACGCGCCGGCGGGTCGATGGCATGGGCCTTGTACGATCACGATTCTCCCATCGCTCTCCGGATCTATTCGAGGATGCAGCAGCCCGACAGCGATTGGCTGAAGCAGCGTGTGCGCACCGCCTACCAGTTACGCCAACGCTGTCTCAATTTCGAGCGTACGGATTGTTACCGCTTGGTCTCCGGTGAAGGTGACAGACTGCCGGGTATCGTCGTGGACGTGTACGGCCCTTTCGCTGTAATCAGTTGTGATGGCGCGGCAACGGAATCCCTTGTGCCTTGGGTGGTCGACGCGATCCGTGACGTGGTCGGCGTGCGGGGGATTTTGCTCAAACGTCGCGCGAGCGATGAGGAGGAGACTCCTCGGCTCAGCTCTGTGTGGGGTAAAGAACCGCCACCGCGCTTTTCGGTGCGAGAGAACGGGCTCTCCCTGTCTGTTGAGCTTTGGTCCGGCCAAAAAACGGGTTTGTTTCTCGATCATCGTGAGAATCGCGAGCTCATCGAGCAGCACGCCGATGGCTGTGAAGTACTCAATCTGTTCTCTTACACCGGGGCGTTTTCGCTCTACGCGCTTCGGGGCGGGGCGAGCCATGTCACGTCGGTCGATGTGGCCGAGGACGCCAGCCGAGCCGCATCGAGCAATCTAGAAAAAAACGGCTTCTCTGGAGAGCACCACGAGGCTGTCTGTGCGGATGTCTTCGACTACCTGCGAGCCCAAGCGAAGCTCAAGAAACGATTTGGTATCGTCATTTCGGATCCCCCAAGTTTCGCTCGCCGCAAGACCCAGTTGCGAGGAGCCCAGCGGGCCTACGACCGCCTTCACCGGGCCGCGTTGGAGTGCACCGAGGATGGGGGCCTCTTCGCTGCTGCCAGCTGCACCAGTCAGATGAGCCCGGAGCTGTTCCGTCAGAGCCTGGCGCGAGCTGCCGCGGAGGCGGGGGTGAGCTTGCAGATCATCGCCGACCGTGGGCACGCGGTGGACCACCCCATCCAGACTTGCCACCCGGAAGGGCGCTACCTAAAATTCATGCTGTGTGTCGTTCGCCGTGACTTGAGCTAGAGGCATTCGGAGCCGGCGCCGCTAAAAGGTATATCGAAGGCCGGCCGAACCGAGCCACGCGAGGGCTACCTGCGTGCTGTTGATGCTATCGAAACCTGCGTTGAGATTGCGTACACCGCCTTGGGCGACCAAGGCGTAGCGGGGGTTGATCTGATAAAACTCCGCGCCGAGCATACCGCCGAAATAGGGCGCGAATTCGTGCGCCTTGTTGTAGCCAAGGGTGGTCAGTACATCCTGGGAAACCTTGGCGGCGCCGGCGTCGAACTGCGCAAAAATACCCATTTGCGACATCGGGATTGTAAGGCGAAAGCCTCCTCCCAGTCCGTACATGGCGAAGGCTCGCGAGGGGCCCTCGACGTAGGACGTATCGCTAAAAGCGACGTCAGCGCTCGTGAACACCATGGCCCAGGAGAACACCTCGTAGCCGACCAGCATGTGCAGCCAGGGGGAGGCTGGGCTGACGTTTTTTAGATCCCCGAGATGACCGAGGGCACCGATGTCGCTCGCGATGGTGAAGCCATGGTGTCGAGGTGGCGGAGGTGGCACCTCGGACAAATCCGCCTCGCGATCGGCTTTCTCTTCCGGGGATGCGTCCAGCCAGCTGATGATCTCAGTCTCGGACAGTTCCCCCTTTTCTTGGGCGCCATGACTAGGAACGCTGAGCAGCACACCGGCGGCAGTCAGGGCGACCAGCTGAAAACTGAAGAAGCCTGCCTGTGCCATGGTGTCTGCCCGTTCCGCTGCTCTAGCTGTGCCGGTGGTAAGTGACTTATCGACGACGCGTTTTTTTGCGGGCCTTGCTGCCCTTACGAGGTGCAGGCACGACCGGGGGTGGTGGGCGACGCTGAGCGGCCTTTTTCTTCGGTGTAGCCTTCGCGGCTGCCGGTCGTTTGGCAGCTGCCGGTCGATTGGCAACGGGTCGTGCGGGGGCTGCGCTTTCGGCTGCAGCAGTCCGGGGAGCGGCGGCTTTCGCGCCGCCACCCGTGCGAACCTGCCCGTCGATAGCGGCGCCCTCGGCGATGCCAATTCGGGGGGCGGAGAGTGCGCCGGTGACGCTAGAGTTCGCGTCGACTGTGATGCTTTCGCTGCTCGTTACGTCTCCGGAAACTTCGCCTGAGATAGTGATGAGGGCTCCGCTGATGGAGCCGCTGACGCTGCCAGATTCAGCGATATTGACGTCGCCGCTGAGGCTGATGTCCCCTTCGACGGAGCCCGCTATTTCTAGGGAGCCTTCGCCGCTGAGGTTACCGCGGACAAGGCTGCCCGCTCCGATGACTGATTGATCACTCATTCGTTACTCACACGTCCATATCGACGTTGCCCTTGAACGACGCGCCATCGGCGATCGTCAAGCGCGACGCTTTGACGTCGCCAATCAAGCGCCCGCCAGTTTGAATGTCTACCCGCTCGGTGGCGGTCACGTTGCCAGTGAGCTGGCCCGCTACGCTGATGGAATCCGCTTGGATGTCCGCTTCCACGCTACCGCCTGAGGCGATGGAAACCGCGTCATTGCTGCTGAGGCTGCCACGGACTGAACCGTGTACGACCACTTCACCATCGCTCGTGATTTCACCTTCTATGGTGAGCCCTGTTGCGATTACTGTGCCTGTCATTACTCGTCTCCGTGTGGATATGCGCAGGTGGGATTTGCGCAGCCAGTGCTGGCGAGAGCAAGCTAGTACAGGGCGAGCAGGCTGTCACCGGGCCCGAGCGCCCTCGAGTACTTCTTTTCCGCGGTTGATAGAGCGGTAAAGGCCGCGGGCGTACAATCGGCGTTTCAAACTGTCAGGAAGGTCGCCCGGGCGGTTCAGGGTACCCGCGTGAAGCAGAATTGCCGCAGAGACACTGACGTTAAGACTTTCCACGAAGCCAACCATGGGGATCTGCACCGTCTGATCCACGTGTTTCTCGATTTCTGGTCGGATGCCGTCGTGTTCGTTCCCCATTATCAGGGCGAATTTCGGCAGGTCTCGTAGGTCGGCGGGCCTAAGCCTACCCTCCGGATGCGTGGCCACCAGCTGGTAGCCCTCGGCCTTGAGGCCTTCCGCGGCTGATTCAGGCTTCGTGTGCCGAATTACGTCGACCCAGCGCTCGGTCCCCTTCGCAATGTTGGGCGATGCCTGAAAGCTCTCCTCCCGAGGGACCACGTGCACACACTGGACCCCGAAGGCATCTGCCGACCGAAGGATCGCCGCTCCGTTGTGGGGGTCGTGGGGCGCGTCGAGCAATATAGTGACGCTCGAAAGGCGGGCATCGAGCACTCGATTGATTCGCTCTTGCCGGGCCGGCTGCACCATCGGCTCCAGCAACGCGATGACCTCTTCCGTTTGCCAGTCATCACCCCAGGGCATTTCGATGCCGGGACCGCCGAGTTCGATGACTTCAGGAAAATCGCGTCGCACTACCCGGGGGGGGGTAGCACGGACGGGCTCCCGCTGAGCGGGCACAAAGCGGTACGGTTTTACTGATTTTTGCTGGCCCGGCGTCTGAAACGCTCAATTTATCCCGCATTCTTGGGGGCCGACGAAGAACCCAAATTTTTGCGGTGCAGGGGCTTTCGCACCCCTAAAGCGATGACTATGTTCCGGCGAGTTAGGAGTTCAGCAAAACTATGGCAAGTGCAAACGTAAAGGTCTTCAACGACTTAAACTTTGAAGAAGAAGTACTCAAGGCGGACGGTGCTGTCCTCGTGGACTTTACCGCTACGTGGTGCGGGCCCTGCAAGCAGCTCGCCCCTATCGTGGAGCAGGTTGCCGATGAGCTCGTCGGCAAGGCGATTATCGGAAAGCTCGATATCGACGAGTCTCCGATGACGGCTGCCAAGTTTGGCATCCGCTCTGTGCCCACGTTGATGGTGTTCAAGAACGGCGAAAAGGCCGCTCAGCATCTCGGCGTTACCAGCAAGGCGAAGATCGTCAATCTGCTCAACGATTGATTGAGCGCGGCAGATAGGCCTCGACCGCCGTGATGGCGATCGGCGAAGACCTGTGCGGTTGGGAGCCTGCCCTCTGGGGGCAGGCTCCCAACCGTTTGCTGTGTGGACCCTGTGGTTTCGCGGTCATGTGAAGCCACACTGACGAGGCGGCGCGGCGTATGGCAGCGCGTTGCAGGACGGGGGGGCGCGGTCTCGGCTGCGGGGCAGTCGGCGGCTCGAAATCCATCGGTGCTCTGGCGGGCATGGGCTACTGCCCTCATAATCTAGTCGCCAATGGGAATCGCACAGCAATACTGGGCCATCGCTGGCATCGCCGCTGGTGGCGCGCTGGCGGCGTGCAGTTCCGGCGCACCGTCGGCTGAGCACTCCCGGGCCTCGCTGCTGGACGATTCTGCTCCCATCGAGAGCGGACAATCACCAGCCCGCTGGAGATACCACCCGCCGCAGTCATCGGTGCTTCGCGGTCAGCTGTCCCTGCCCGGGGGAGACCACTTGTTTGTCGGCGACCATGGCGAGAGATGGCTCACCGATAAGACTGGCGTGACGCCGTCGTCCTTTCTGGCGCCTGAGGGACTACTTATATCAGTCCCGCTGTCGTTGGGATTCTTGTTCGTCGGTGCCAGCGGCACGGCCTACGAGTCGCGCACGGCGCTCGGCCCTTTTGTGCGGTCGAGTGCACCCCCCATGGCGCTGACGCAGATCGCGGCCTTCGGCACGAAGTTGGTGGGGATCCGAGGCGATGGCCGCTTGATGCGGACAGAGAATGCTGGCGCGACTTGGCAGGTCGTGGGTCCTGAGCGACGGCGCTTTGTGGACGTTGGTTACAGCGTCAACGTCGGTGGCAGCGGCAGCGGCGGTTTAGCGTTGAGCGTTCCGGAAGCCTTGTGGCGGAGTACCGACGACGGCCGTAGCTGGAAACTGTTGACCGAGCAGCGCCCTTTGGGGGCACGAGCCATCCGGCAACGACATGAAGCAACGCTGAGTCTCGAGACGCTGTTGGGCGTCTACCAGGGACCGAACAGCGACGGCGAATTCCTGCCGCAGCCCGGGACCAAGCGCGAACGACTGAAATTGCCCTCGGCGCCTCTTCGCGGCCCAACTGCGGAAGCGCTGGAGACAGGAGAAGCCATTGTCTTGGGCGGGGTCTATTGGGAGTTGCGCGCGCCTAAGTTGGGGAGGGGCTATCGACTCTTCAGTGGCCGTTTGGGAGACGCTCTCGCTCCAAGAGGCGCTCTGCAGTTCAAGCGATGCGGGCAGGTCCGCCTGGCCGGCTACGGTTCCACGCTTGTCGCGGCGTGTTCGAAGAGTAGCGGATTGCAGCTGAGTTTTTTCCAGAGCGACGACGGAGGTGCGTCCTGGAAACTACGCCCCTTGTCTGCCACGGGAGACATTCGCCAACTAGCGATGGCGCTGGGGCCCAAATCGCGCCTCGTGGTGAGCGGGATCTGCGGATCTCGGGCAGGGGCAGCGGTCGCGGGTTGCACTCCCTTTGGTATTCACTTGGCGGGCGCCGAGCCCAGCGACCCGGACAGCGCTGAGGCTTTTGCGCCTTCGGTCGCTCCCGCCCTGAGGGGCACGGCATTGCGCCTCAGTTTCTCCGTCGATGGCTCGAAGCTGTACGCCCTGGGCCGACGCACCAAGAGCGATGCCTTGACCGTGTTCCTCTCGAGCGACGGGGGGCAGAGTTTTCGGGCGCGACCGATCGAATCGGTGCGCGTCGAAGATCGCGAGTGGAAGAGCTCAAAATTTCGAATCACCGGCTTTGCGCCGGGGGACGATGGGGCGCTAGCCATAGCCATAGCCCGCGAAAGCCTGTCGACCACACTCGTGGTGACCGATGCGGACGGTCGCCTGTTGGCGCGGTCGTCCGTGCCGGGCCACAACGCTGCCCTCGGGGCCTATGGTTCTCTGGCGCTGGCGGTGGCGCCCGATAGCGGCGAAGCCTGGGAAACTATCGATAGTGGCAATAGTTGGCAGTCGCTGGGGCGACTCCCGCGAGAGCCGTGTTTGGGTGCTTCCGAATGCGAGTTACGGGTGAACTGTTTCGCCGCGGGCTGCGTCGTCGGTGACGGATTTTCTCGAGATGGCTGGCGGGGCCAAATCGAAAATGAGACGGCCGTTCAGTTGGCGCCCCCGAACGCGGGTCAGTTTGTGCTGGAGCGCAAGCTGCGGACCCCTTTGGTTTGCCAATTTGACGATTCCGGATGGGTGGATCTCGGGGTGGGCTTGGACGCGTTACCTGACGCGGCCGAAGCCTTTCTTGGTGACGTCGATTGGTTTGCGGCCGAGATCGATCGCGACCGAGGGTCGGTCACGGCCCTGCACGCTACGAGCCGGGGCAAACCTCAGATTGAACGGATCCCGTTGTTTCGGGCGCAAACAGGGGTCCACGATTATGCATTCCACGTGACGCACCAAGTCGAAGGAATCGCAGCACTTCGCTATTCGGTGGATATGGGGAGTCGTCACCGCGAGCGAATGTCGCGAAGCCTTGGCAGACCTCTGGTGGGGGGCATCATGCGAAACATCGAGGTGGCGTGGGACAATGTGGTGCGCGGGCGCCACGCCAGAGCGCGACTCCCGCTGTCCGAGACTATCAAACGAGACGATGCGAAATACGTGGGACGGCGCTTAGAGGCGAGGCCAGCCCTGCTGACCATCGGCGGTGATGGCGTTTACTTGAGGGTGCACGGCTCGGCGGTGTCACAGCAAACGTGGTTCTTGGATGGCCGAAAGCTCGTTCAGCTTCCGCCGGTTACTTGGCCCCGAAAGCCGCGCCCCTCCGGCTTCGATGAAATGATCCAGGTGGGGGGCGAGCACTTCGCATTTTACATGATGGAGCGCAGTGCGGGCATGTTGCGGGCCTGGTTGGTGGACGGAAGCTGGAAGGTTTCCGCCATGACCCTCGGGGTGCCGAACCCGCAAAGTTTCGGGCTCGATCAGGTCGGGCGCATCAGCTACCGCGGAACGGAGCCCGGGCTTTACTTGGAAGTACGGGATCCTACCCGGGGGGATTGGGCGCAGTTGTTTACGTTCGGATCGAGCTCCAACATAGTGGAGGCTCCGCTTGCCGCGCCGACCCAGCGGGACCTGTCGGATCCCCCCCGGCGCTGTTCAGTCGCGGAGCGCAAGAACACGGGCCGGCTCTATGCACGGACCCAGCCTGGGACGCGACACCCGGTGCTGATTCGAGATCCCCGAGAGCCTTTTCGGGTGATGGTGACCGATGCAGCAGTGATGTTCGGCACCCGCGAACGACCCTGTGCTGCCGCCCTAGACGCGAAACTCGAGTCTACAGAGGAGTCCTCGAATAATCCCCGGGAGTCGGCCCTGTTGCCGCTGGCGGACCTGGCACACTCCTGGTTGTTTCGGTCGGTCAAGGGGCAGAGTCCCGAACGTCCGGCGAGTCAGTACCGGATGATGAGCTGCCGATTCGACCCCACGGCGGAGGTTCCGGAGTCGGTGTACCGAGTCGCCGGCACCCGTGTGCGGAGGCGGGCAGCGGAATTTTAACCGTTTGAGCATCGGCCTCTTTCCCGATGGTCAGCTAGCGAGCGATGCGCTAGGCCGGCCGCTATGATCCCGCGATACAGTCCCAAAGAGTTCGTTTCCCTCTGGTCCGATCAGACCCGTTTTGATATTTGGCTCGAAGTGGAGCTGAGCGCCTGCGAGGCGATGGAAAGCGCTGAGCTGGTCCCCTCCGGAACCGCGCAATCGATCCGCGACATGAAGCTGAAGCTCAACGCCGACAAGATCAGCGAAATCGAACGGGAGACGCGCCATGATGTGATCGCCTTCCTGACACACGTAGAAGAGCTCGCTGGGCCGCCGGCCCGCTGGTTACATCGAGGCATGACGTCGAGCGATGTACTCGATACAAGCTTCGCTATTCAGCTGACTCGGGCCGCCGACCAACTCATCGAGCGAACCGATAAGTTGGTGAAGGCCCTCGAACTGCGAGCGCGTGAGCACGTTCGCACGCCGATGATCGGCCGCTCGCACGCCATTCATGCCGAGCCGCTGACTTTTGGCGTTGTGTTGGCGGGTCACCTCGCGGAAATCAAGCGAGGTCGCAGCCGACTCATCGATGCGCGTGCCGAAATCGCCGTGGGGAAGATCGCAGGAGCCGTCGGTACCTACGCTCACCTGAGCCCGGAAATCGAAGCTGCGACCCTGATCAAACTGGGCCTGACGGCGGAAACCGTTTCGACCCAGGTAGTCGCGAGGGACCGCCATGCGGCATTCTTCTGTGCCATGGGATTGTTGGCTTCTGGCATCGAGCGATTCAGCATCAATGTGCGTCACTGGCAACGAAACGAAGTGGGTGAGGCAGAAGAGAAGTTCTCCAAGGGGCAAAAAGGCTCCAGTGCGATGCCGCACAAGCGAAATCCGATTTTGAGCGAAAACCTCTGTGGTCTCGCACGCGTGGTTCGGGCCGCTGTTACGCCGGCCTTTGAGAATATCGCTCTCTGGCATGAGCGCGACATTTCCCACTCCTCTGTGGAGCGCATGATGGCACCGGACGCTACGGCGACTCTCGCGTTCATGTTGGACCGAGTCACGCTGGTGGTGGAGGGGCTGGTCGTCTACCCGGAGAAGCTAAAGAAGAATCTCGATATGAGCGGGGGCTTGTACTTCAGCGAAGCCATCATGTTGGCACTTGTGGGCAAGGGCATCGCTCGTCAAGCGGCGTATGTGCTGGTTCAGCGCAACGCCATGAAGGCATTTCACGGCGAGGGTGAGTTTCGCGCGTTGCTGGGAGACGACGCGGCAATCGGCGAGCATCTCGACGCCGGTGAACTGGATCGATGTTTCGATTTGGAACATGCCCTCCGCTACGCGGATGCCATCGTCGATCGCGCCTGCAGAGAATAGGTTGGGAGCCCCGGTGGCTGCCTGAAAACTCGCGACCCGACCTCAGCCGATTCGCGGTGAGAATGGCGCAGAGAAGCGCGACGGCGAAGCCCGGCGCTCTTGTCGTAGTGCCCACCAACGGCGACCGATCAACATCGCGATGGCTGCGGTATGCCAGGGGCGAAGGCCGCTCTGTTCGTTGGCGTATACTGGGCGTACGGATACTTCACCGACGCGGGCTCCGCGCGCGGTGAGAACCATCAATAGGTCGTTCGGGTAGCCGTAGCGTGGCCAAATATCGAAGAGATCAATATCGGCGGCGCAGCGAGCGGACATGGCCGTGTAGCCGCACTGAGAATCCGTGATTTTAGTGCCGGAGGCCCAGGAGGTGAGTTGTCCCAGGGCGCGGCCCCCAAGGCGTCGGGCGGCTGGCATGCGTTTGCGATCGGGGTGATTGAAACGATTGCCCTTCACGTAGTCCAGGCGATCGGTAATCAGCTTGTCCACCAGGGGAATCAGATCGTCGGGGTGCATCTGATTGTCCCCGGCCATGACGCAGAAGACGTCATAGCCGTCGCTCAGAGCCCGTTGGTAACCCGTGATGATGGCGCCTCCGACTCCGCGATTGTTGCGGTGGCGGAGGGGGTGCACGCGGGGATCGGAGCAGCGCTCCGCTACCGCGAAGGTGCCATCCGGGCTCGCGTCGTCGACGACGTAAATTCTGTCGACGAATGCGGGAATGGTCGACAGCGTGGCGTCGAGCAGCGCCTCTTCGCAGTAGGCGGGGATCACGACTGCGATTCGCTGATTCTTCCACATGTGCGGGGAATAGCGGCACCGATTGCGTCCCGCAAGAGGGTTTGGGAGGGTGCAGCCGTGAGCGGCAGAGGTGCACGAATATTCTCGGCTTTACGTCGTAATCCCGGCATTTTCGTCGCCGGCAGTCTGCTCTTGTTGGCGTTGGTGGGGCTGCTGGCCGAATGGGATCGTTACCCATCGGACCGCACGCCGGAGGGCGCCTATCTGCGGATTGTGAGCGGGGTCAACCGCGGGCAACCCCAGGAGCTCTTCGCGTACATTGAGTTAGGGGCGCAGCACGCGTGTTTTAGCATCAGCGATTACCGCAGACGTTCACAGAAGTTAGTCGAACGAGATTATCCGCCGGCGTTGCGTGCCGCGGTGCTGTTGCCCTATCAGGCCGAAGCCGCGACCACGGACGGGCCTGAGTTGTTCGAGGTGTACGCGAGAAACCACGCGTGGATCGAGCGATTGAGTCGCGACTTGTCAGGCATCGCTGAAGTGGTCGTCGAAGGCGAGCGCGCCACCATCGTTACCGCGCGGGGAACACGATATCCCTTCCGTCGTCGGCCGAATGGGATCTGGGGACTGACGTGGTTCACCGCGACCCTACAGCTCGATGCGGAGAAAGCCGCGCGCGACTATTCTCTCATCGAATCCTCTGCTGCGGACTATCGGAGAACTCGATCCGCCGTGAGCGACGGGGGCGGTGCGCAGCCGCGCGCTGTCGCCCCGTAGAGTTCGCTGGTGCCCTAGGGCGGGCCCGCTTCGTCCTTAGGCGGTGGCTCTCGCCTGCTCAGGATATCGCGGTAGCTTCGGCCATCGGATTCACCGGTCTCGACGGGCAAGCCCGCCCGAGACCAGCCCGGCGTCAACTGACCGAAGGCGTCGCGACTGCCTTCGAAGCCGGTCTGGAGCTCGCGCAATTCGGTGAAGCCGAGTTTCTCGAGTACCGCGGCTGCGTGCAGTGAGCGCCGACCCGATCGGCAGCCCAGTAGTAGGCGCTCGCCCCGTCCGAAATGCTGGTTCATGCAGTCGATAAACTGGTCGTTGGGGATGAGCTGCTCACCTTGGACGATCTCGAAAGGCACGTTGAGCGAGCCCGGCACGCGGGCGAGCTCGAATTCCTCTTCGGAACGGACATCGAGGTAAATCCACCCATCGGCGATTAATCGTTGGGCGTCTTCTACGGACACTCGTTGCCAGATCACTCTCCCAGGCTGCCATGAACGTCTCGCCCGCTCCAGGCGCAAATGGCGCGTTCTGGGCCCTGCCTGGCCTCGGGGCAGGCGGCGCGCCGGGAAGCCGTCGTGGCGCTTGCGGCGCCTGGGCCGCACAGATACGGCTGGGGTCGCCATGGAATCATCGGTGGACGTTGTACCCCTCGGGGGGCTCGGTGAAGTTGGCATGAATTGCCTCGCACTGCGCGCTGTCGATGCCGACGGCGAGCTCTCAGTGCTGGTGCTGGACTGTGGCATCACGTTCCCGGAAGAAGATTTAGGTTTGGATGTGATCCACCCTGATTTTCGATGGTTGGAAGAACAAGGAGACAAGGTTCGAGCCATCGTCCTGACCCACGGGCACGAAGATCACATTGGGGCGGTGCCGTACTTGCTCCGGCGATTGAAGCTTCCTGTTTATGGGCCCGCCCATGCATTGGCGCTCGTGCGCCGGCGACTCGATGAACACAAGGTCGCGCGATCGGCGGTGGACTTGCGAACTGTGGCCCCGGGTGAGCAGCTGACAATCGGGCCCTTTCGGATCGAGCCTGTGCGAGTTGCGCATTCCATCGCCCAGGCCACCGCCTTGTGTATCGATACTCCCGCGGGCGTTATTGTTCATAGCGGGGACTTCAATTTTGACCCGGCGCCCTCCGACGGGGAGCCCACCGACGAAAGCAGGCTGTCAGAGATTGGCGATCGTGGAGTTGCCTTGCTGATGAGTGACAGCACCAACATCGATCGACGTGATGAGGGGGGGGCGGAATCGATTGTCAAGGAGCGCTTATCGGAGCTGATTTCAGCAGCCCCGGGGCGCGTGGTGGTGTCGTTGTTTTCCAGTAACGTGCAGAGGCTGATCAGCCTTGGGCAGATAGCGAGCGCTGTGGGGCGAAAGATCTGCTTGTTGGGGCGGAGTCTGAGCAATCACCTGGCTGTCGCGACGCCGTTGGGCTTATTGGATTGGCCGAGCGATCTGATGATAGCTCCCGAGCAGCTCAGCAGTTATCCCCCCTCGGAGCTACTGGTGCTGGCCGGCGGGACCCAGGGCGAGAGTGCTGCCGCAATGACGCGGCTCGCGGAGGGCTCTCACTCGTCGCTAAAAATCGACAGCGGAGATACGGTAATTCTTTCGAGCCGCATCATCCCGGGCAACGAACGACTCGTGTCCCGGATGATCTCCTCGCTGCTGCGTCTGGGGGTCTCTTTGCACACTAGCCGAACGGATCCGGCGGTGCACACCAGCGGTCACGCGACCCGATCGGAGCAGGCAAAAATGATCAAGTTGCTGCGCCCGCGACACTTCTTGCCGCTTCACGGAACCTTGCATCATTTGCGCGCCCACGGCGCTCTCGCGTCGTCCCTAGGCGTCAGCGGTGTTCGAGTGGTCGAAAACGGTCACGGCTTGTGTTTGTCATCGGACGGTCTAACGGACGGTCTACGGGTGCCCGCGGGACGCGTACATATCGCTCGTGGGGGCGAGGGGATCGATGAAGCTGCTATCGGTCAACGTCGCTGGCTGGGGCGCACCGGGGTAGTATCGCTGGCGGCCGCCATCTCCGTGGATTGTCTTGAGGTGCGTGATTTGAGCCTTCAATGCGAGGGATTGCCGGGGATCAGCGACCGCGACAAGTTCGAAGCCGATTGGGAGCGGCGCATCGAGCAGCTGATTCTTCGAGATGGCCGTCGTTGGCACAAGAACGACTCAGATCCGGCACACAAGATACGCGCCTTCCTGCGCAACCGCTTCGACCACGCGCTGGGTGTGCGCCCCGCGTTGCACGTACATATTTTCGAGCTGTAGCAGCCAGTCGGCTATGCTGCCCCTATGAGGGCAAGGGCACGGAGCGGGATGGTGAAGTGGACAGCAGCGCTGCTACTGGTGGCACTTTCGGGGATACCGATCGCTTGCCACAGTGAAGTGAGTCCGGGCGGCGAAGCAGCACCCCAACCAGCTCAGCGCCCGATGGCGAGCATCGTCAGCGCGCCGGTGCCGACTCAGGCTCCCGCGCCTGCCACCGCTTCGGCCAGCGTAGCGGTGGTGTCTCCCGAGAGCGCTCGGTACCCGGCGCCTGCCCGTCTCGTGGCCATCGGGGATCTTCACGGCGATCTGGCCGCGACGCTGAAGATTTTTCATGCAGTGGGCGCGATCGATGACAAGCGCCAATGGATCGGGGGAAAGTTAGTGGTCGTTCAAACCGGCGACCAGCTCGACCGCGGAGATGGCGAGCAGGAAATTCTGGATCTGCTCGATATTTGGCGGGCTGCGGCGAAGGCCGGTGGAGGGGCGCTACATATTCTGAACGGGAACCACGAGACGATGAACGTCGCTCTGCAGTTCAACCATGTGACCCAGGGCGGTTTTGCCGATTTCAGCGACGTGAGCTCAAGCGCCCTGCCAGCGACTCTGGTCAAGCAGGCGCCTCCGCATATTCTGGGTAGGGTAGCGGCGTTTCACCCTGGCGGATTTTACGCACTGAAGATGGCTGCTCGCCAAACGGTCGTCATCGTTGGCGATTCGGTATTCTTGCACGGCGGCTTAACAGAGCGATACGCGCGTTTGGGTCTTGCCCGCATCAACTCTGAGGTTTCCACGTGGATGCGGGGTCTGGGTCCCGCTCCCCAGAGCGTTGCGGATCCCGAAGGTCCCGTTTGGTTGCGGCAGTTTTCGGACGACACCGTTGCGGCGGCGGACTGTGAGGCTCTGGGCAACGTCCTTCGGGTCCTGGGCGTATCCCGCATGGTTGTCGGGCATACCGTCCAACGGCAGGGCGTGACCTCCGCGTGTGACCGCAGAGTGTGGCGCATCGATGTGGGTTTGGCGAGTCATTACGGCGGTCCGTCAGAGGCTCTCGAGATCCGCGGCGATGCCGTTCGCATTCTCGGTCGCTAGCCGGCTTACTGAGTCGCGGAGTCGCGGAGTCGCGGAGTCGCCCGGCTACGCCGCATCGCCCGGCTACGCCGCATCGCCGCGCTGGCTCTGGGCGACGCGCGGTTGAGCTGTGCGTGCTGGACAAACGAAAAACGCGCCGCATGGGAACACGGCGCGTTTGCAGCTGAGGATCGTATCAGCCGGTGGGAGAGGGCTCGCTCCGAAAGATCTCCATCTTCTCGATGATCTGATCTGTCGTCGGGCGGTCACCGGGTCCACGGGGGAAGCGCGCTAGCTTGCTGACCACGTCTTGCCCGAGCACCACCGAGCCGAACACCGAGTGGCGACCGTCCAGATGGGGCGTTTTGCCCTCGGTGATGAAGAACTGCGAGCCGTTTGTGCCCGGACCGGCGTTGGCCATCGACAGAACGCCTTCTTTCCCGTGCTTGAGATCGGGGTGAAATTCATCGCCGAAGCGATAGCCCGGTCCGCCGGTGCCCCAGCGGCTGGAAGTGTCCGGGTGACGACTCAAGGGATCGCCGACCTGCACCATGAAGCCGGGGATCACGCGATGAAAGCGGATGCCGTCGTACATGGGGGTGCCCTTCATGCTGTCGCCAGTTTTGGGATCTTTCCAGTCGATGCTTCCCGTGGCGAGGCCGACAAAGTTGGCGACGGTTTTGGGCGTGCGCGCCTCTTCCAACTTCACGACGACAACGCCCTGGGTGGTGGTCAGGCGGGCGTAGAGCTGCCCGCTGCCGGCGATGTCGATGGGTGGGAAGGTGGGTTCTGCCATGGTGAGTGCGTTCCTCGGTGGGTGGGTGCGGGACTGGAACCGGATCGCTTTAGCGATCGGGGAGGCCAGTTACGGGGCCCTTGTAGAACGAAAGCCCAGGTCGTGCAAACGGCGCCAGCAGGGGGTCCAAGGCCGCATCCCCTTGCGGGCCGGCGGTGGTCGCTGCCCCAGTTTCGGGCGACGATGAACCAAAAAAGCTATAAGTTATGCAGGCATAGCGGGAATAGCCGATTGCCTCGTCCTTTGGACTCCGCGGGGCGGCTGAGCGGGGCCAGGACGCAGATTGACGTCGGCTCAGATCGCGACCGCGGCGCTGCCCAGGGGTTGGGCGCAGGTGACGCATTCGTTGGGAGTGTGGGACCGCGCGAATAGCTCTCCACAGTTGGGACAAAGCCGCGCGTCTTTTTCAAATGTGACGATTTCGCTGCTCGCCGCGCAGCGTTTGCCGGCAACTTGTAGCTCTGTGACGATGCGAGTCTCCCCATCGCGACGGCTTACCTTCGGCAGCGCATCTCGCTGAGCTTCGGAGAGTTTGAGACGCGCAGGGAGCCGCTTGGCGATTTCTTTTACGATAAGCGAGGTGCCTTGGGGGTGCTCACCGAGAGCGATGCTTAGGGTCGAGTCCCCGGTTTTCACGATTAAAGTATCGGTACTGAGACTTACCGATTGGATCTCGCACCAGGGAATGCGGGTGAGCTCTTCGCCCTGCTCTGTCGCGATTCCGGCGTCTCCGACATGCAGCGGCCCGAGGCCTTGATTGCCCAACCAGAGCCCGCCGAGCAGTCCGGCAGCGCCGACACCGACTAGACTGAGCCCGTATCCGTAGGGTTCGTCGACGAGCCATTGGGCGTAGACCCCAGCGCCGAGCAGGGCAGCACCCACTGCCCCGACAGCGAATGATCCCCAAGAGGCGTGGGTCGGGGCTGGTTCGAAGCGCTGCTCCTTGCGCTCGAGCTTCTTCGCGTTCCTCTTCTTAGCGCGTTTCTTGGATGCCATTTTGCGGCGGGACTCTATCAAAGGAGTCCCCATTCGGTAACAATAGTCTTGTGATTCGGACGGCCCTGCTGAGCTTGCCGGCGCTGACCATGGCGGTCATCGCCTTCGCGCTATTTGTGGTCGGCAAATCTGTGCCCGTGCAGTCCGCTCGGGTGTACGGCGGCACCTCCGAGGCCGTCGATCGGGTTGCTCTGAGGCTACTCCTAAACGAGGAGTACCAGGGGGTTGTCGCTCGACTGCCCGGGAAGGCTGTTCGCGTCCAACTGAAGACCCCTACGGAATCTTTGGATTGGAGCGGCGTCTCCGACGACTCCGGGACGCTGGAGGCGTTATTCGTACTGAAGAGCCCCAGTAGCCAGTCCTATGAGCTGGAGGTGTCTGCGGGGCAGCCGCTGCGTGCCTTGGCCCGTGGGCGGGTCACTCTGAGCCGCAAACATTGGGTGGGCGAGGGTCAGGCGCATGGGAGTTGGGCCAGCAACGGCCCCACTCCCGGGCTCCAGGTCCGAGTCGCCCCGGAGCGGGGCACCTTCGCCGCACCGTTCCCAGACGAGCTGAGGATACTGGTGCAGCGGGACGGGAAGCCGGTGCCGGGCGCCAGCGTTAGCGTCCAGCTGGATGGAGCGAAATTGCTCGCTCCGGTGTCAGCCACCGACGCCCGGGGCCGTAGCTCGGCTCATATCGCCCCCTTCGAACATGTGGTGTCGGCCACTGTGGAGGTGAACGCTGATGGCGAGACGGGTCGATTTCATCGCCGCTTAGCAATCCGTGTGGGAGCTATCCATGTGGAGAGAACCGGTAATAAATTGACCATTCGTTCGCCGGTGCCCCGCGAGCGCGCGTTCTTAAGTCTGCTCAGTCTGCAGCAACGTGAATTCGGCGCCGTGGTGCGCTTGCGTGCGGATGACGCCGGCGGCGCTGTCGGTTCGGTCAGTCTTCCCAGTGTATCGGGCCCCCTCTGGGCGGCGGTCTCCAGTGAGGCGGATAGTCAATCCATGGGATTTGTTGCCTGGCCGCTGCACTCCTCTGAGCCGTTGGAGGCGCCGTTTAACTGGGACCTTCGGGACCACCTATTGTTGAACGGCGCCTCGGCGGCGCGGGATGAAAGTGTGAGGCGTCGCTTTCGAGCGAAGGCGCTGGCGGGGGGATTCAGCCTGGTGGCGGGTCTGCTGGGTTGGGTGCTGTTTCTGTTTGGCGCCAAGCGCGCGGAGAGTCGTCTGCGTGAGCACATGGAGCGCTCCTCTCTGGAGTCCGACTCTGCGACACGAACGGCCCCCGTCCAGAGCCTGGGCTTCTGGGGGTGGCTCGCCATGTTCTTGTGCTTCGGCCTGGGATTCTTCCTGTTCGCCCTGATTGGGATGATGAATATGGGGTGAGCGGCGGGGGCCGCTCGTGCCGGCTCGTGCGATCTCGTGGCGATCTGTGCCGGTTTGAGGCGGTCTGTGCCGTTGTTGTGCTAGCTGTTTCAGAGCAACGGCTCCCAACCGTTCTCAGAGATCAGAGCAGCCCACTATTTGGGTGTACCGATTTGGTTCACTCTGTTTCGCCTACGGATCGCCTCGATGGCTTCCGCGGACTGTCAGCGCCCGGCGAGTACAGCAGCCACGGACCGACGGAGGCCTCCCCCGCACACTGCTCAACCAGTTGCCGCTGTCGTCCAATTCGGGGAAGCCGCTCGCCGCTTAGCGAGCGCCTCCGCAAGTGCTGCCGACGCGGGCTCGCTCTTTGGTGGCGGCGCCAGTGGTTCTGATTCCGAGGCCGCTCACTTGGGCAATCCAAGCGAGGGGATCGAGGAGCGACCGGTGAAGGTCTTCGGAGCGGCTGGGCTCGGGGTCCGGACAACCAGCGCTATGCGGTGGGCGGTGAAGTGTCGATCGACGTGTCTGTTGTCGCGGGGGATCATCAGGCGACTCTGCGCAAGATGCAGGTGGTTCAGCGGGAGGCGAGCGCGCCGGCGAACCCGCTCGGAGCGGACCGCTCGGTCGCCTCGAGTGCAGCGACGACAGCTCAGAAAGCTCGGGCCGAAATCGTCGCTCAGCGTTACGAGGAAAACAAAGCGCGAATAGAGGAATACGAGACCCGTTCGGAAGCCCGGAGTGACGCCGCCGCCAAGTCCGACGAGTCTGAGGGATCGGAGTCGGGCTTGAACAACGCAGCTGCGCGCTCTCTTGCGCTGCGCGGGAACGGAAGATCCGGCGAAATCCGCCCGGCGAGCCTACAATTCGTAGCCTGAGCCGATCAAGCTTCCGGCGGTGGCACATTCCCAGCCCGTAAAATGTGAGTCATCACCGCGATCATCTTGGCGACATCGCCAGTTCCTGCCGTTTCTCGACAAGAATGCATACTGAGCATCGGGTTGCCGACGTCCACCGTGCGGATTCCGATTCTGGCAGCCGATATCGGTCCGATGGTGCTGCCACAGCCCATGTCGTTTCGAGAGACGAAGCGCTGGGCGCTGAATCCGCAAGTTTGGCAGGCCTTCTCAAAGAACGCCGTGCCCACAGCATCGGTTGCGTAGGATTGGTTCACATTGATTTTGATAACGGGGCCCTGCCCCATTTTCGGGAGGTGCTGCTGGTCGTGTTTGTCGGAGTAATTGGGGTGCACCGCGTGGGCCATGTCGGCGCTGACGAGAAGCGAGCGAGCGGCAGTGCGGGCCTGGTTCTCGGGTGTGACGTCGCCGTACACATGAGCGATTCGCTCCAACAGATGCAGTACGAAACGACCCTTGGCACCGGCCTGACTTTGGCTGCCGACCTCTTCGTGATCGTAAAGCACGATCATTCGCGTGTGTTCGGTCGCCTCGCCGGAGTCCAGGAGGGCCGTCAGCGCGGCATGACAGGACGCCAAATTATCGAGTCGCGCGGTGTTGATAAATTCGTTGTCGGCGCCGCCCAGAGTGCCAGCCTGGGTATCGTATAGGCAGAGTTCCAGCCCGGTCAGGGTGTCAGCTTCCGCGTTGATGCCTTCTTCGTTCAGACGACGGGCTAACAAACCACGGAGTCCGTCTTCATCTTCGTGATCCAAACCCAATGTGGGGATGAGGTGTTTCTGGGGGTTGAGCTTGAGCCCGTCAGTGTTGACGGTGCGATTGAGGTGGATCGCGACGTTGGATATTCGGCACAGCGGAGAATCAAAACGCACCAGGTGGATATCGCCTTTACTGGTGGCGACCCGTCCGGCGATGGACAAATCGCGGTCCATCCAGGTGCTGCGTAGCAACCCGCCGTAGGTTTCGACGCCCACTTGCACGTAGCCGTGATTTTTTATGTCCGGCAGTGGTTTGACCCGCAGGTTGGGAGAGTCTGTGTGGGCGCCGATCATTAGGACGCCGGATTCCTCGGGCCCGAGTGTTCCGGTGATGAATGCGGCGATGGTCCCGCCAGCGCGAATCACGAAGGCCCGGCCCCCCGGCTTCAAATTCCAACTTTCGCGCTCGTCCAGCTGGCTGAAACCGGCGTCGAGCAGTCTTCGGCGGGTTTCTGATACTGCGTGGTAGGGGGAGGGGGAGCGGTTGATGTAATCGATTAGGTCGCTGGTGAGGCTCAAGCTGCTCGGTTCCGGCATGGTCTTGGCAGTATACTCCCTCCTCCTGCTTCACTCACTCGCCATATTGCTTATGAAACTGTCCGTCTCTGATCAAGATTGTCCGATCCGGCTTGAAGCTGTCGTTTTGCTGGCATGGCGGGTGCCGACCCTTCGGTGGGGGGCGGGGGAGTGAAGAGCAGCCGAATTGCCCGGCGCATCAATCTGGCGCTGTTGCTCACCGCCTTGATCCCGGTGCTCGTCTCCTTGCTGCTCGCCCAGAGCATGGTCCGGCAAAGTTCGGCCCGGTTTTTCCTTCCTGAAATCGGGGAGCGATTGGACGCGTCTCTTGAGCTGTACAAGGAGCTGGCCAAAGAGGTGAAGTCGCGTATGCGTCACCAAGCAACGGCGCTGGCAGAGAACAGCGAACTTCGGCTGGCAGTGCGGGAGGCGGACCACGCCCAGCTCGAAACTATTCTAGAAGATCAGATTCGGCGGAACCCGAGCTTGGTGAGCGTGGGAGTCGAAAAGGACGGTGAGGTGATTGCGGAGGCGGACCGCGGCCGACCTCTCGAGCCGGCCCGCGAGAATCGCCTGCTGGTTCCTCGCCCCCTGGGGGGGGATTCGGAGGCCACCCTGGTGGTCGTCTTCGCGGCGGAGAAGGCTCGTTTCGAACAGCGAGACGAAATGAGTCGATTCCTGGATCAGTACGCCACCGTGGAGAGTCGGCGCGAGCACGACGAAGAAAGCTATCTGCTCGCCTTCGGATTGCTGCTCGGAATCACGATTCTCGCGGCGATGGGCGTCGGCACTCGATTAGCCCGTGGCGTCTCGAGTCGTATCGGCGAGCTGGCCTCGGCAACGCGACTGGTGGGCGCCGGCGACATGAGCATCCGGGTTGAAGAACGTGGGCAAGATGAGATCACGGATCTCGCCGTCGCTTTCAACCGCATGGTCGGCGAAGTAGAGGACGCGCGGGCCCGGCTCGAATATATGGAGCGAATCGCTGCCTGGCAGGAAATGGCTCGACGCTTGGCCCATGAGATCAAGAACCCGCTGACGCCGATTCAGTTGGCGGTTCAAGAGATCCATCAGCGTTATCCCGACGCGGATGAGAGCTATCGCAAATTGCTCGATGTGACTCTTGAGATTGTGGAAGCGGAAGTGGGGACCCTGCGGCGCTTGGTGGGCGATTTTTCAGACTTCGCTCGGCTGTCGGAGTCTCGACCTGAAGCGGACGATCTCTTCGAATTTTTGGCCGATCAATACGGACAGCTGGGCCTGTCCAGCCGAGAGATGGAGGATGGCGAAGCCCCACTGCTGTCTGCAGGAGTTGGTTTGGAGTATGAACGCCCGAGCGGGGCGGCTCCAGTACTGCTCGATCGCCAGATGTTGCGTCGCTGTCTGATCAACATTATCGGGAACGCCTCCCAAGCCGTATCGGGGGACGGGAAAGCCGGCGGGACCATTCGAATCACAGCCGGTTCGGATCGAGACTATGTGTATTTTGCGGTGGAGGACGACGGTCCCGGCATCCCTCAAGATCATCGAGCCCGAGTGTTCGACCCCTATGTAACCAGCAAAGCCGAGGGCACCGGCTTGGGACTAGCCATCGTCAAGAAGGTGATCGTGGAGCACTCGGGTACCATTGAAGCAGGGGAGAGCGCTCTGGGGGGAGCACGATTCGCTGTGCGCTTCCCCAAAGCTCGCGAAGCGCTCGGCGCTGAGGAGGTTCCTATTGCCGTCCGCTAACGACTCCATGCCAGGTCGAGACCTGCGCGCCATCGCCTTGTTGTTCCTGGTGGCGGCGCTATTCGGTGCCTTGGTTCTCCCCCGATTTGGCTCGGTGGAGGAGTTCGGCGAGGCGCCGGATTTCGTCCTACCGGTGATTCACAACGGGGAGGAGGGCAACCGTATCCGATTGGCTGACTTGCGGGGTCACGTGGTGGTGATCGATTTTTGGGCGAGCTGGTGCGCACCGTGTCGGGTCCAAATTCCCATACTCAAGCAGCTAGCAGCGGACCCCGAGATGAGTGAGGTGGTAGTGCTCGGCATCGCGACCGGTGATCGACGCGCTAGCGCGCAGCAGTACGCTGCCGCTCACCAGCTCAATTACACGGTGGCATTCGACGAAGGCCAAGTGGCCAGGAGTTATGGCGCCCATACCTTGCCCACTCTGGTGGTGCTCAACGCGGACGGAACGATCATGCGGCGTTGGTCGGGGGTTGTCCCGCTAAGCCGTCTCCGGAGCGCCGCCGCGGCTGCCAGCAAGCGTCCACAGGGAGCCTCCCCAGGTTCGGTTTCGGGGTCGGATCTGGGGCAATAGCCAGCTCCGCAATGAAACACATAGCCTCGTTGACTAGCGGACTGCAGCGGCATCTCGGAGATAATTTCTGGACGATAGGCTGCCCCGTAAGCAGTTGGGGAGAGGGCGTTGACCCCGCCGGGCTCCGACGTTGGATCACGGCTCGGAGCGTGATAAGTACGTCGTTGGGAGGAAAGCCTGGTGGAAGATAGCGAGGGGCGGGAATTCGATAGTTTCGAGGACTTTTGGGAGTACTACGTGCTGGAGCACTCCAAGAAGATCACTCGGCAACTGCATTTCGCTGGGGCTACAGCTGCCTTGGCCTGCGCGGCGACGGCAATCCTCACGCCCCACAAGTGGACAGCGTTCCTGATTCCCGTGGTTGGCTACCTGCCTGCTTGGATCGGTCACTTTGTGTACGAAGAGAACGTGCCGGCGACCTTCGGAAATCCAATATTCAGCGCGCGTGCGGGCATGAAAATGTATCGGATGATGGTGGAGGGCACGATGGATGCCGAGGTCGAGCGAGTCGTTGACGACGCTATGGCAGCTCCGATGCCTCCGGATATTCGTCCGAACATGATGACGGACCGCACGCTTCACTGAGCGGCGTTTTTGATTCGGCTTCCGGAAAAAACCGGCTCAGCGGCAGTTGCCCCCACTGGCGTCGCAAGTGATCTCGGCCGCAAGTGATCTCGGCCGCAGTGCTGGGAATCGCTGACTCTGGGGATTTTTCTTCAAGCCAGGGGGCAGTTTCAGTACAGCTACGGTATGAATTCCGGCCTGGGCGAAGCCCTCCTCCTCGGTGCTCTTCAAGGGTTGACGGAGTTCTTACCGGTATCGAGTTCGGGCCATTTGGCTCTGGCGCAGCTTCTGTTTGGCATTCAAGAAGGCGGACTGACCCTCAACGTCATGTTGCACGGTGGCACCCTACTGGCCACCGTGGTGGTACTGCGGAAGCGCTTGGTCGCCATTGTCACAGATAGCTGGCGCGGGATCCGCGATCCGGAGTACCGAGGCCGCTCGCCGGGTTTGCAGGATATCTCCTTCGTCCTCCTGGCCACGTTGCCAACGGCATTGTTCGCGTTTCCTCTACGAGATTTTGTAGCGGAGTCAGGCGGAGCCCCCAGCGTACTCGGATGCGGATTCTTGTTTACCTCGTTGCTTCTTCTCTCCACCCTGCGCGCACCATCCGGAGAGCGCATTGCGCCTCCTTGGTGGATGGCGGTGGCGATTGGTATCGCTCAAGGCATCGCCGTAATACCGGGTGTCTCCCGGAGTGGTTCGACCATTGCGGTGGCCCTGTGGTTGGGGATCCGTTCAGAACGCGCCTTTGAGCTGAGTATGCTGATGAGCCTGCCGGTGGTGTTTGGCGCGGTATTGCTTGAGTTGCGACACGTTTCTGAGCTCGGCTACAGCGTTGGCGTATTGATAGCCGGCGCCACGTCGGCTTTTCTGGTGGGATTGCTCGCGCTCGAACTCGTGCGTCGCGCTGTGACCCAAGGGCGCTTCGCGATGTTTGCGCTGTGGGTCTTTCCACTAGCGATCGCGACCTTGGCCCTGGGCCGAGCCTGGCCGAGCTGATAACGCTGCCAGCTAGCGGGGCGAGTCGCCCATCCGCCACAGCTCAGGCCTTGCCGGCATGCCGATTGACGTCTAAGTCCTAGGCTACGATGAACGAGTTTTACGCGGTAGTATTGGCGGGTGGCAGTGGGACACGATTTTGGCCGGCTTCCAGAAAGCTTCGGCCCAAGCAGCTACTGAGCATCACGCCGGGGAGCGATCAGACCCTAATCGAGCAAACGGTCCGCCGAATTGAGAGTCTAGCCACTCCGGAGCGTACGCTCATCGCCACCGGAAGGCACCTGATCGACGGCACGAAGCGAGCTCTGCCGTGGTTGCCACCCGAGTCGTTCTTGGGGGAGCCCCTCGCGAAGAACACGGCGCCGTGCATCGCCTGGGCGACCGCGCTGATCCACGCCAAAGATCCCGAGGCACTGGTCATGGTCTTACCCAGCGATCAGCACGTCAGTGACAACGAAGCCTATCTGTGCGCGATCCAGCTGGCCCTTGAGTCAGCGAAGCAGGGTAATGTGACGACCGTGGGTTTGACTCCCACACGCCCTGAGACGGGTTATGGCTACATTCAGGCGGGCAGCGTTGGGTCAGAAGGCGTGCGTAGGGTCGAACGCTTTGTCGAGAAGCCAGACAAACCAACAGCTCAAAAATACCTAGCGAGCGATGACTACTACTGGAATGCCGGCATGTTCTTTTTTCGCGCCAGCGTGATGAAGGCAGCACTGGAACGATTCTGTCCGTCGCTCTGGACCGCGATGGCGGCTATCGCCAATTCCCCCGGCGATGCGTCCTCCTTGGTGCAAAGCGCATTCTCAGAGGCTGAGTCCGTCAGCATCGACTACGCTGTAATGGAAAAACTCGATGACATGAGAGTCGTGCCAGCAGATTTCGGTTGGAGTGACGTCGGCAGTTGGGAAGTGGCCTGGGAGCTAGGTGACAAAGACGCCCAAGGCAATGTGTGTCCAGAGGGCACGGTGCTGGTGGATGCTGCCCGAAACCTAACGCGAGATCTGCGTACGTCGAAGGACCAGAAACGAGTGATCGCTTTGGTGGGCGTCGATGACTTGTGCGTCATCGAAACGGACGATGCGATCTTGATCATTCCGCGCGAGCGCTCGCAGGATGTCCGCGCGGCAGTGGACGTGCTCAAGGCTCGCGGCAGCAACGAGCTCCTGTAGTCTTGAGAGCCAGCTGAGTCGGCGCGGCTCTAGCTGCGTTTCGTTCGTTTCTTCTTTTTCGTGCGGGCGGGGGCGGCGGATTCGCGGCTAGCCGAAGAGGGAATACCTTCCGTCAGCTTGCGTAGGTCGTCCCGGAGGCGCGCGGCCCGTTCGAATTCGAGCCCCTCGGCGGCCAGGAACATCTCCTGTCGTATTTGATCGATCTGGTCTGCCGTCGCGGCACTTGGGGCTGCGCTTTCTTTGACTGGCTTGTCCTGCTTCTTAGAACGCGAGGCCTTTTTCGCGGGCGTTTCGTTCTTCTTTGACTTCTTGTCCGTCGGACCGCTGGCACTCTTGCCGACGGCGTAATAGTCGGTCTGCCCGCTATTGGGATTGATATCGAGGACGGCGCGCTGAATCGTCGAGGGCGTGATGCCGTGTTTCTCGTTGTAGGCGGCTTGGATCTTTCGGCGGCGTTTGGTTTCGTCCAAACATAGCTGCATGGATTTCGTGATCCGGTCGGCGTACATATTGACGTGCCCGCGAGCATTTCGCGCAGCGCGGCCAGAAGTCTGAATCAGAGATCGGGCGGAGCGAAGAAAGCCCTCCTTGTCGGCGTCGAGGATGGCGACAAGGCTTACTTCAGGTAAATCGAGACCTTCACGCAATAGGTTGATGCCCACGAGAACATCGAAATGTCCCGAGCGGAGATCCCGTAGCAATTCGATGCGGTCTAATGTCTCCACGTCGGAGTGCAGATAGCGAACGCGTACTCCCAGCTCGGTGTAGTACTCGGTCAAATCCTCGGCCATGCGCTTAGTGAGAGTGGTGACGAGGACTCGGTCGCCATCGGCCACTCGATCGCGAATCTCGCCGAGTAGGTGATCGACCTGACCGTCCACGGGGTGTATGCTGATTTCCGGATCCATCAATCCCGTCGGGCGAATTATCTGTTGGACTGGGGGGCCTTGGCACTTCTCCAAATCGTAGTCCCCGGGGGTCGCTGACACGAGGATGGCGTGTTTGATGTGGCTCTCGAACTCCTCGAAACGCAAAGGACGGTTGTCGATGGCGCTGGGCAATCGGAAGCCGTAATCGATCAGCGTTTCTTTTCGTGAGCGATCGCCTTTGTACATCGACCCGATTTGCGGAATGGTCTGATGAGACTCGTCCACGATGAGCAAGAAGTCGTCTGGGAAGTAGTCGATGAGAGTGGTGGCGGGCTCCCCGGGGGCGCGTTGGGCGAGATGGCGAGAGTAGTTCTCGATACCTTGCACAAATCCCATCTGTTCCATCATCTCGAGATCGTACAGAGTGCGCTGTTCGACCCGCTGTTTCTCGACGAAACGACCTTGTTTGTCGTACCAAGCGAGACGCTCAATCAATTCCAGTCGGATGGTCTCGGTCGCTTTCGTCAGCTTTTGTTTCGGCGTGACGTAGTGGGACCCCGGGAACACAGAGTAGCGCTTGATGGAGTCGATGACGCGGCCGCGCAGAGGGTCGACCACACGAATCGCATCGATGTCGTCGCCGAAATATTCGACGCGGATGGCGACGGAGTCCTCGTAAACAGGGAAAATCTCGACAACATCGCCACGCACGCGAAACGTGCCGCGATGAAAATCGATGTCATTGCGCTCGTATTGAATATCCACCAAGCGCCGCAATAGTTGGTCTCGTGGGAGATCGGCGCCCACCTCGATTTCGACAACCAAGCCGTGGTAGCTCTCGGCGGATCCGATACCGTAGATGCAACTAACGCTCGCTACGATGATGACGTCGGGCCTGGAGAGCAGCGCGTGGGTAGCTGAATGCCGCATGCGATCGATGGTGTCGTTGACGATGGCGTCTTTCTCGATGAACGTATCCGAGGTCGGTAGGTAGGCTTCCGGTTGGTAGTAGTCGTAGTAGCTGACGAAGTAGCTGACCGCGTTATCCGGAAACAGATCCTTCATTTCGCCGTAGAGCTGAGCGGCCAGGGTCTTGTTCGGCGCCATGATGAGCGTCGGTTTTTGGTAGTATTCAATGACGTTGGCGAGCGTAAATGTTTTACCGCTACCGGTGATGCCCACCAGCGTTTGAAAACGCTTGTCGTCTTTCAAACCTTGGATCAGGTGTTCGATCGCCTGGGGCTGGTCGCCCTTGGGTTCGAACTCACTGCGCAATTTGAACTGTGCGGTCATCGATCGAAGCTTTTCATGGCACAGGAGCGGGCGGGGGGCCTTAGGGAAACATCGCCAGCGTGGGCAAGCCCAGTTCTTCGGCCCACCCCATGGAGACATTGAGGGCCTGGATGGCCTGGGCGGAAGCGCCTCGGGCCAAATTGTCGATGACGCACATCGAAATCACGGTTTGGCTTCGCGGATCCATGGCGTAGGCGATTTGAGCCCTGGCTGAGCCTCGCACCC
This sequence comes from Polyangiaceae bacterium, assembly GCA_013214025.1. Classification (GTDB taxonomy): domain Bacteria; phylum Myxococcota_A; class Polyangia; order Polyangiales; family Polyangiaceae; genus JABSRN01. The sequence continues at coordinate 66,225 of JABSRN010000007.1, read as the reverse complement.
AAAGCGTATCGGGCAATTGCTCGTCTTGCAGAACAGTAATGAGCGCTCCCGGGTAGCGTTTGGAGGCGGCCTGCCGACACTGCTCGGCGGTCACACCGGGCAGGGCCTTGGCGTAAGCGATCGTCAAGATCCCCCGAGTCATGGGCAGGAGCTGGGGCGTAAAAATCACCTCGACAGCGGTACCGGCGGCTCGGCTCAGCTCCTGTTCGATTTCCGGGGTGTGGCGGTGCGTGCCGGCCACGCCGTAGGGTCGCAGTCCCTCGGCTGTCTCCGGGTAGTGAGAGCCTCGTTTTGGCGATTTTCCTGCGCCGCTTACACCGCTCTTGGAGTCGATGATGATCCCATCGCTCTCGACCAGTTTCTCTTCGAGCAGGGGCGAGAGCGGCAGGATGGCGGAGGTTGGGTAACAGCCCGGCACGGCGATCAGGCGAGCGCCAGCCAGCTCATCGCGGTGCAGCTCCGGTTGTCCGTAGACGGCTTCGCTGATCCGGCCGGGTACCGGATGTTTATTGTACCAAGCCTCGTAGGTGCCGAGATCCTTCAGCCTGAAATCTGCCGAGAGATCCAGCACGCGAATGCCCGCCTTGAGTAAGGAGTCGCAAATGTTTGCGCTGGCGCCGTGGGGGAGTGCCGAAAAAGCAACGTCGATGCGCGACTTGAGCTTTCCGGCTTGCGCCGGGTCGAAGCTCTCAAGCGTCATATCGCCGATGCCTGCTACGCCACGGGTGTGGGGCAAGACATCGGCGAGTTGTTTGCCGGCATTGTCCCGAGCCGCGACCCAGCAGAGATCCAACTTGGGATGATCCGTGATCAGCCGCAACAGTTCGGCGCCCGTGTAGCCAGCGGCCCCGACGATTCCTGCTCTCAAGGTTTCGCTCATTCGCCTTCAATAGCGCATGCGCGGGGGCCGCGCATGCGGGCTAGGCAACAAATATGCTTCCAGCAGCTCCAGCGGTTGGCAGTGACGGCACAGCGGTTGGCAGTGACGGCACAAACGAACAATGCACGCCTCAGGCGTGCATTGTTGGGGGCGCCCGTACGGAGAATCAACTCGCCGACGGGACCTAGGCGGTTTTAGCGCTTGGAGTACTGGAAGCGCTTACGGGCACCAGGCTGACCATACTTCTTCCGCTCTTTCTGACGAGAATCTCGTGTTAGGTGACCGGCCTTTTTGAGGACGCCGCGAAGCTCGGGATCCGAGGCGATGAGCGCTCGGGCGATGCCGTGGCGCATGGCATCGGCTTGGGCGCTATGCCCTCCGCCCCGAACAGTCGCCTTGACGTCGAACTTGTCGTCCTTCTCGAGGATGGCGAATGACTGGCGAACGATCATGCGAGACGTGGCTCGTTCGAAGTAGTCGTCGGCTTGGATGCCGTTGACGGTGATATTGCCGGTTCCGGGGCTCAACCATACGCGAGCGATCGCGCGCTTTCGTTTGCCGGTGGCGTACTGAGCAGTGTTTTCAACAACCATCTTGTCAGATTCCTATTTTACTTACAGTGAGCGGGCTTGGGGCTTTTGCGCCGCATGCGGGTGCTCTGCCGTGGGGTAAATCTTTAGTTTGCCGAGTTGGGCGCGACCGAGCGGCCCTTTGGGAAGCATGCCGCTGACGGCAGTTCGAATGGGTCGCTCCGGAGTCTTCGCGATGACTTCTTCGAAGGTCGCAGACTTTAGTCCGCCGATGTAACCGCTGTGGCGGTAGTAGATCTTGTCCGTTGCTTTGCGCCCGGTGACCTTCACCTCTTTGGCGTTCACGACGATGACGAAATCGCCGGTATCGACATGGGGTGTAAACTCGGGCTTGTGCTTGCCGCGGAGCAGTTGGGCTGCGGTGCTGGCGAGACGTCCCAAGGGTTGCCCTTTGGCATCGATGACCCACCACTTTCGGGCGGGGAGTACGTCGGCGGGTTTCGCGACAAAAGTACGCATGTTTTGCTCAGAATCTCGGCTAGTCCCGGGCTAGAACGGCACGGAAATCGGCGGCCTAGCTTTGGGGAAAAAGGGCGCATCAAGTAGCTCCCAGGCTGCAGAGAGTCAAGGAGCCTTGCCGATCTCGTGAAACAGTGCCGGCGGGCCGGCCCGTGGGCCCACGGTGGTTCCGGGCGCTTGCCGTACCGGTGGCGGCCTCCGTTGATAAGTGTAGGGCTCCGCGCGGGGGGTGCCACCAGAAGCTTATCTGACTTGCGGCCGGCCGGCGGGAGCAGGGATTGCTCGCCCTGGCTGTCAATTTCCGAGTGAAATGCCGACCTTTGTTTAGATCGGTCCGTCGTCCACACGGAACCGAGCCCGACGACGGTGGACGCGATGGTCGGAGGGTGCCTGCACAGGCGCCACGAAGCGGTTACGTCCGGCCACCCCCCGGCAGCGGCCGAATCGTCGCCGACCGTAACCGCGCGTGCGTGCGTCCCAAAGCGGTGCGAGTTCTCGGCCCACAGACGAAAAGTATGAACTATACTCCTCAGTTAGCTCATGCATCCGACTGGTAATGTCCGGCTCCTCGACTCTCTCGTTAAAGAGGGAGTGATCACTGCCGAGCAACAAGAAGGCGCGCTTAACCATCACCAGATGATGGGCGGGCGAATTGAAGAGGCGCTCATCGACACCAGCGTTGTCGATGAGGCCGTACTGCTGAAGTTTATTGCCGGCATCTACAACACTCGTTTCGTCTCCACCGAGAAGCTTTCCAAGGCTGATATCGATCGGCTCACGTTGGAAAAAGTTCCGAAGGCGATCGCCGAATCTCAGACCATCTTCCCTGTTCTATTCGACAGCAAGAAATCTGTTCTGAGCGTTGTTACGCCGGATCCGGATAACAAAGAAGCTCTCCAAGAAATCCAGATGAGCTCTGGCGTTCGGAAGGTCAACGCCTTCGTTGGACGGCCGCTGGCGGTGAAAGCTGCGATCGGTAAGGCCTACGGCGGAGATATCCACGCTTTCGCGGTGCTCGACAAAGGCGCACACGAACAGTTCACGAACATGCTCAACGTGTTCGAGCGAAACCTGGTCAGCGAGGAGTCGATGACGGTCTCCCTGGCGGACGAGACCAGTAGAGAACGCGTACTGTCTGAGGGCGATCTATCCCAAGGCGGATCCGCCACGGGCTCCGCCGGTTCGCGTGGCATTGCCAGTGAAGCTTACGCTGAAACGCTCAACGTACTGGTGAGTCTAATCGAGAACGCGCGGGCAGACCTGCGTGGACACTCCGCGCAGGTCGCGAGATTGATCAAAAAAATTGCCGAGCGCATCGGCGTATCGGACACCCAAGCTTCAGCGTTTGCCATCGCCGCGCACTTGCACGACATCGGCAAGATGAGTGCCTACCATCTGACCGCACTCAATGTATCTGAGTACGAGGGGCATCGTACCTCGGCCGCCAAAGCGGTGCGCTCGCCGCTTCGTTTGATGGAGTCCGTGGATCTGCCGCGGGACACCATTCACACGTTGGAAAGCATGTACGAGCGCTTCGATGGCAAGGGCATCCCGGGCGAAGCCTCCGGCAAAGATATCCCCCTGGGCGCGAGGCTCTTGGCGATTTCCGACACATACGCCGACCTGACGCAGAACCCGCGCAATCCCTTCCGGAAGACACTTCGCCCGATTCAGGCGTGCGAAGTCTTGGAACGTTACAAGGGATCGATTTTTGACCCGAACCTCGTCGACTTGTTCAAACACACCGTCACCGGCGAGGACCTGAAGGCTCGCCTACTGGCAGACCGTCATCTCGCTCTCGTTGTGGATCCGGATCCGGAGGAGACCACGGTTCTCGAGCTGCGGCTGATTGAGCAGGGCTTCGAAGTCGCGATTGCACGTACCGTCGATCAGGCGGTGAAGATTCTTGAGAAGGGCGCGGTCGAGATCGTAGTGAGCGAACTCGACCTCAAGCCGCAAGATGGCTTCGCGCTGCTCGCGGAGGCTCGGAAGCATGAGTGGGGAGAGAAAGTGCCCTGGGTGTTTGTAACCGGGCGGACTGCCCGAGCAGATGCCACCAAGGCATTCGAAATGGGCGCTGCGGATTTCATGACCAAACCCGTCACCACGGATATCTTGGTGGCGAAGCTCAAGCAAATCATGGAGCGGGAGGCGCGCGGCCAACGACGCACGCGAGGTGTTTCCGGTTCCCTAGAAGAGATGGGCCTGCCGGAGATCGTTCAAGTGTTGTGGCATGGGCGCAAGACGGGTTCGCTCAAGATCACCTCCAAGAGCGGCAAGGGTGAAATTCACTTTGTGGATGGAAAAATCTACAATGCGCTCTACGAAACCCTTCGAGGCCAGGATGCTGTGTACGGCATGCTCAAACTAGTCAAAGGAGAGTTCATGCTCGACCCGACTTTTAAGGCCCCCCAACAGTTGATCGAAGAGAGCCCCGAGGCATTGCTGCTCGAGGGAATGAGGCGACTGGACGAAGAGGGCGTGATATAGCCGCGTTCGCCATGGTGTCGGTGTTGCGAGACCGGCGCCGTACATCGACCCATATTCTCAGAAAGCTTCCAGCGGTAGTGGCTTTCGTCGCGGTGCGCCAAGATTGCCGCGCGATGGTGCATTTGCTGCGATTGTATTATTCGAGAACAGACCCGGTAGTCGGAATGATTCGACACTATTTTCGATCCGGGGGGGGATCCCGTACTCACTAAGCGCTGACACGCTATACTCAAGTGGTTACTAGGAAATATTTTCGTGGGTAAGCCGTTATCGCCTCTGCTGGGTTTCAACAACAACGTGAAACACAAGGGACGTCTCTTCCACGTCCAGACGGAAGACTCTGGCGTCAAGCACCCGCACATCCTCACGCATCTTTTTGCGGACGGCGGACGTATCGTTCACAGCAGCCGGACGGACTACACCGAGCACATCGATAGCGACGATCTCACGAAAATTGTGCGGCGGATGATGAAGGACCAGCACAAGGCGATGTTCATCGCTCTCCGCGACGGTAGCTTGGACGATCTGGTGGAGGGAAAACCCGGCGCGGTCGTCAGAGGTAAGGCTCCGCCGCCTCCGAAGAGTGAAATGCAAGCAGCGGACAATCCGACTCAAAAGATCGCGGACTCCGGAGGCGAGCATCGTCGGGGAACACCAGCTCTTGGCACGCCTGCGGCCACGCAAAGCTCGCCGCCCGCGGACGGCAGTGAAGCCACGTATGCTGCGCCACGACCGGCGGCGATTTTTCAGCCGGCGGAAAGTCAGCAATCGATTTTTGGACAACCCACCCAAGAATCCGCGCCTACTTTGGACGACGTCGTTCTTAGCTACATTTCCGAGGACAGCGACTGATCACGATTGCGCAGCCTTACCGCGCTCGCCCAGCTGTCCGCCAGCTGGGACTAACTGGTGCCATCCCGCTGGGCGTCATCGGTGAGCTCTAGAATTCGAAGGCTGTCGTGTTCCTCGCCGCTGTAGTCAGCTCTCAGCCAGGCTTCGAGGATCTCTGCTCCCAGCTGCGGGGTGGTAGAACGAAGGCTCAAAGCTAACACGTTGGCGTTGTTCCAGAGTCTAGCCCCTCGTGCCGTTTCAGCGTCGCCGCAGAGAGCTGCCCGGATTCCGGGTACTTTGTTCGCGGCGATGGAAACACCGGTTCCGGTGAAGCACATCACGACACCGAACTGGGAGCGACCGCTGGCGACCTCACGGGCGACGCTGAGAGCCGTTTGGGCCCAGGGCTCCGGGCGCAGGGCTCCGGCGCCATGTTCCGATAGCTCGTAACCTCGGGCCCGCAGCGCGGCTTTGAGTGCGTCCAGCAGGGGGCCGCCGTCGTCCGATCCGATACTTACCCACATGTCGCTTCGACTCCCGAAATGCCGAGTTTACACAGCGACCCGGCCCCGTGCAGCTCTCGTCTCAGCGCGCTATTCCGCGTCCCAGAGTGCTTTCTATGGGATTGGTCTTGACCGCCGGCTTCCGTGAACTAGGGTGCGGCCTACCGGGAATCCCCGGTATTGGTGAGGTAGCCAAATGGTTAGGCAACGGTTTGCAAAACCGTTATACGCCGGTTCGAATCCGGTCCTCACCTCCAGACATTCCCGAGTAATAACGAGGCTTTCAGCCTCTCTTGTCGGTGCCCGACTGCTCTCCAAAGGCTGGCCTACTGAATCCGGGCTCGGCTTCTGAACCAGCGCAACGGCCGGCCGATCGCGTCGCAGTCCGCCCCGAGTTGAAACGACTTCTGTTCGGCAGTTTGCTACTGATTGGCAATGAAGATGAGTGCGCCGGCGTGGATCGGACTGTGCCTGTTGGTTCCTGGACTGCTGTTGGGCTGCGGCAAGGGCGCGCTGCTTTCTCCGGGCGTGAGTTCCGCAACCGAGGGCGGTGGCGAACCGGCTCCGAGCTTCGAACTGACCGCGACGGATGGTTCCGAGCTGAGCCTAGCGGCCTTAGAGGGCAAGATCGTGGTGGTCGACTTCTGGGCGACTTGGTGCCAGCCCTGCGCCGTTTCATTTCCCAAGTATCAAGAACTGGCGGAGCGTTACCCGGAGTTGGTGGTCATCGGCATCAACGAAAACGATGAGTCGGACGGCATCGCAAAGTTCGTTGAGGAGACCGGCGTAAGTTTTCCGATCGCGTGGGACGAGGACAAGTCAGTGGCGGGTAGCTTTGGTATCGAGACGATGCCTACGAGCTACATCATTGATCGAGCCGGGCTCATCCGGCATGTGCACACTGGATTTACTGACGGTGACGAAGCCGACTTAGATCGGCAGATACGATTGATTCTGGAGGAGTGAGCCGCGGGCTGTCGCGACCCGTCGGCTAACTGACGAGCTGCTCGATGGCGGCGGCGTAGCCTTCGCTCACTAGCGTGACCTGCTTGTCCAGAACGCCAGCCCAGTAGTTCATGTCCGGTACGCCGCCTTTGCGTAGGTCATTCTCCAACTCTTTGGCGGTGGTCGCGACCTGGGTGGCACCGACGTTGAGACTACTGCCCTTGAGCGTGTGGGCGGCTCGTCGCAATTCATCTCGATTGTATTCTTCGCCAGTCGTTCTGATGAACACGATATTTTCTTTGGCACTCTCCAAGTAGGTTTGAAACAGTTCGGTCAAAAACGAGCTGTCCCCCTCGTCGATTAGTTCACCAAGTTGTTCTAGTGTCGAGCAGTCGAAGACAGGCAGTTCGGCCCAATGCTCTTCTTTGGGGACTGCGGGTTTGTCAGACATGGGTACCTCTCTAAGAGATTGCAATTCGTCGGGTGACAGGATTGGCTGAGTTGAGAATTGTTGCTTGGTGCCCGGCGGGAGGCTGAGTTGAGAATATCGTGTGACTGGGCTGGTGCGGTCCTCGGCTAGCTTTACACGGTTACGGCCGTTGTGCTTCGCGACGTAAAGGGCTCCATCCGCAGCTTCGATCATATCCGTGCCGGAATGATACGTTTGCACGGTGGCGGCGACCCCCATACTCGCGGTCACCGGAACGTAGCCAGGGCCGGTATGGATGGGCTCAGCCGCGATGGCGACTCGAAGGCGCTCGGGCCACCACTCGCTCCCGTTCCAGTCCGTAGCCGGGGGAAATGAGCAAGAATTCTTCGCCGCCGAGACGTCCAAAGGAATCGTAGGTGCGTAGCGTTGCCTGAATCCGTTGCGCCGTTTCCTTGAGGACTTCGTCGCCAGCGCGGTGACTGTGGGTGTCGTTGATCTGCTTGAATAGATCCAGATCCAGATAGATGACGCTCAGTCGTGTCTTGGTTCGCTGAGCGCGCTCGAACTCGGTGACCAATGTGTCCAAGATTGACTGGCGAGTGCTCGCGCCAGTGAGGGCGTCAAAGAGCGCGCGTTGTTGCACATGATGCTGAACCTGCAGAAGCCGCTCTTCGAGTTCGATGACGCGGATGCCTGCTCGAAATCGCGCTTCAAGCTCCGCGGGCCGGAAGGGTTTGGTGACAAAATCGTCGGCGCCCGACTTGAGGCCTTCGATGAGCCTTCGCTCATCAATAAATCTCGTGAGCAACATCACGTAGACCTAAGGACCTGGACGGCCACGCAGGATGCGGTACGCTGGAACGCCGCTCTGTGTCGCCATTTCCCAATCGATGATGGCGATTCGAGGGGCGGTACTCCCCGCCAGAGCGCTGAGGGCCGACGCGCCGTTCGGGGCCTCGGTCACTTCGTAACCCCAGTCCTGTAGGTGAAGGCTGAGCAAGCGCCGGGTGACCCCGTCGTCGTCGGCGATCAGTATACGAGTTTGATGGGCTGGCGCCTCGACGACTACCGAACTCCCGGCGGTGGTTTCGGCGCGAGCGCACTTTCTCTGTTGGACTCGGCGACCGAGTTTCATCCGGCGTTTGTGGTGCACTGGCGAGAGAGAGCGACTACTGCCGCAGAACGGAAGATCTGGTCAGCGCTAAAGTGCTAAGTTTCGTGCCGGAACGGTTCTAGGCGGTTCTCTGAGGATTTTTTCAAATGGCTACAGTCCCGACCCAACCCCAATTCCTCCCTGACGGAGGGGTAACCAGCCCCCGGGGGTGGCAAGCTGGCGCGCGATATGTGGGCATAAAGCGGTACGGCACGGAACCGCGGTTAGATCTGGGATTGCTTTGGAGTGAACGCCTGGCCACTGCCGCCGGGGTGTTTACCCGAAACAAGGTCTGTGGTGCGCCGGTGGCGGTGTGCCGAGAAAACCTCGCGGATGGTCGGGCGCACGCGTTGGTCGCCAATTCCGGTTGTTCCAATGTGGCCATGGGGGCCCGCGGTCTCGAAGACGCGCGTCGGATGGCCGCGATCACTGCTGCGAGACTCCATGTCTCGGCGGACCAAGTATTGGTGGCCTCCACGGGAGTGATTGCGCGTCCGTTGCCGATGCCGGTCATAGAACAGGGCATCGGCGAGATCGAGCTCACTGACGATGGTGGTGCCTCGTTTGCGCGCGCCATCATGACCACTGATACCGTCAGCAAAGAACGAGCCATTAGATTCAGCGTGGGAGGGCAAAGCTATGTGGTGGGGGGCACCGCGAAAGGATCGGGCATGGTGCACCCCGACATGGCGACCGTGTTTTGTTTTCTGACTACCGATGCGCCCATCGCGCCTTCGTGGATAGCACCTTTGTTGAAGGACACAGCCGACCGATCCATCAATATGACAGATGTGGACATGGATACGTCCACGAGCGACACCATGTTGTTACTGGCCAATGGAGCGGCCGGCGGTGAGCTCTTGTCCGGCGGCGAGCCCTTGGGTGTCGCCTTCCAGCAAGCCTTGATGGACGTGGCGATCGAGTTGAGTCGGGACCTTTGTCGAGATGGCGAAGGAGCGGAAACTCTCATCGAAGTCGTTGTCAAAGGAGCGAGCTCAGAATCAGACGCCAGGCGCGCAGCTCGTTGCATCGCGTCTTCGCCACTCGTAAAAACCATGATCACCGGCAAGGACGCCAACCTGGGCCGCGTGTTGATGGCGCTCGGCAGATCGGGGGCTCAGTTGGACGTTGAATCCGTCGGTATCTGGATTGGCGAGCATGAGGCGTTCCACTCCGGGACACCCACCGAGCTGGATCTCAAGACCATCAGCGACACCATGAGACAGTCCGAGGTCCGCGTCACGGTGGAGCTGGGATTAGGCGGCCACCAGGCCACCGCGTGGGGCTGCGATCTGACCGAGGGCTACATTCGCATCAACGCGGACTACACCACCTGATAGTTCGGCATCAGTGGAAAGGGCAGATGGCTGTGAGACCCCGTCAGCCGGTTTCGGAGCTTTGCCCCTCGAGCCAGTCGCGGATGCGGTTGCGGTCGAAGCGCCACTGGCTGCCGACCTTGACTGCCGGGATCTCTCCCTGATCTAGCATCTTGTAGAGGGTTTGTGGTGACACGCGAAGTAGCGCTGCCACCTCCTTGACGGTCATGAGATTCTCCAGCGACATTACAGTTCAGTACGGCGCTGTCGGCCGTGACTTAAGCGCCGAGTGTTCGTTCTGCCGTAGAGGGCTTCTGGCGCCGCCCTTAATGGGCTGACTGGGGGCCTGCGGGCCTGCGCAGGCTCGACGAGCCCCGTGTGACAGCGTAGAATCAAGTGAATGGGATTGTTAGCTCCGGGTTTTCTTGTGGCGGCTCCGCCACTCGGCGATCGGCACTTTGAGCAGTCCGTTGTATTACTCGCTTCCCATGGCGATCAAGGAGCCTTCGGTTGGATCATCAACGGGCGCCAGATCATGACCGTTTCGGAATTGATCGAAGGCGGTGAGTTCGACGTCGAATGTGCATCGGATGCGGATATCACCGGTACGGTGCGTCTCGGGGGGCCCGTAGGCCAGGATCAAATCTGGCTAATTTTTCCAACATCTGCCTCGCCGAGCGATCTGCCGGGATCGAGCGAGATCGGGGGCGGTCTCAGTGCCTCCGCTTCCCGCACCATGCTCGAGCACGTCGCGAGCGGAAAAGGTCCGACGGAACTGGTTGCCGTGTTGGGCTACGCGGGATGGGGCCCCGGGCAGCTCGAGGACGAGATCAGTTGTGGCGCTTGGTTGCCGACTGACCTCTCGGGTTCCCTCGTGTTCGATGTGCCGCGGGAAGAGATCTGGCGGGCTTCCTACGCCCGGATCGGGATGACACCGATGGCTTTTGCGGGGCGCGTGGTAGGCTCTGCCTGAGTGCACGCCTCGAGCCTTCGACGGATATTTATTTCCTCCCCGCGCATGACGGCGGGTGTGCTGTTGCTGGGGGCTCAGTTCGCAGTGCTCTGTGGGGCCGCGGACGCCGGTGCCGAGCGCAAGCCCAGGACTGGCTGTCGACCGGAAATGGTGCGCGTCAAAGATTTTTGCGTCGACCGTTATGAATCATCGACAGTCGACAAGCAGAGCGGACAGCGATTATCTCCGTACTACCCACCTGAATATCGTTTGTTGCGGCGGGTTTACGACTACTGGGATCTTGGCCGATTCGCTTCGGGAGATGCGGCGGCCCAGCGCATGCCATTGCCGGAGCTGAGCGACTGGCAGCGGGGTCACGAGTTCCAAGCCATGGCAGTGTCTCTGCGGGGTGTCGTCCCTCAGGCCTACGTTAGCTTTCATACGGCGAAGTCGGCGTGCGCGCTGGCGGGCAAGCGCTTGTGCACGAAATCAGAGTGGACCACCGCCTGCCACGGCCAGACGGCTCGCAAACATCCTTACGGCACGAAGTTTCGGAGAGGCCGCTGCAATGTGTACCGCTTCTTGCACCCGGGATTTGTGTTGCACGGCGTGTCGTCTGTGGGTCATCTTGATCCGCGATTGAATTTGTTGACCATTGCTGGGGACGACTCAGTGCTGTGGACGACAGGGTCGTCTCGCGGCTGTAGGAGCGAATGGGGCGACGATGGAATTTATGACATGGTCGGCAATCTGGATGAATGGGTGGACGAGGAGCGCGGTCGGCGCGCGGTCTTTCGCGGCGGCTTTTACGCTCGGTCCACGACCCAAGGCTGTGAGGCGAAAGTCACGAATCATTCGAAGGCTTACTACGACTACTCCCTCGGAATTCGCTGTTGCGAAAATGCAAGCCCGAGCGCGCCGGCCGACTGAGGGGGCGCGGTGAAACTAACAACTCACAGCACCCGCGGCGCCAGCTAGCGAGGTCAAGCTGGCGCTGCTCCTGCCGGAGTATTCTGGTCGCGGTTCTCCGAATTCGACCGGGAGCAGAGCCTGGCTCTAGCCCCTAAGCGCGCCCGGTGTTTTCGAGCAGGTGTCCGAGCCGCTCTACGGCTTCTTCGAAGCGACTGGCGATAACGTCCGCGACCTCGTCGCTGAGCCCCCAATCGCTCCACACGATGCAGACCAGGCGGTCCTGTTCAGAGTTCTGCGACGGCAAAGTGCGCAACACGAGTAGTGCGTCGTTGTACTCGCGACAGCTGAGGGCCACATCGCGACCCACGTCGTTGCTGAGAACTTCCCCCGATAGGGTCTCGCCGTTCTTGAGACGAATCTGGTACTCGCTGCCAGTTCCCCCAATTTCGCCTTCGGAAGTCAGCCACAGATTGAGGGCGGTGCGATCGGAGAAAAATGCATGGGCTTGCTCGGCGCTCGTACTCGCCTCGCGAACGACCCATGTGACCTGACGTGCCTGGTAGGGATGTTTCTCAAGGGCGTGGGCTAATTGAACCAGGGCGAGCCGCCAGGAAGCTGCCAACCCTTCAGGATCTTCGCTGGGTTCGGTGTCGGTGTGGCGCAGCGTGATCTTGTTGGGTCCGACGATCCATTCAACGATGGATGTTCCACTGCGCATTCGCACAGACTCGCCGGGAACGACATCCAGTACCTCGAGCTCAATCGTGGTGTCGAAGGCCGCGAAATGTAGGGTCAGGTTTCGGCCTGGGACCACATCGCCCTCCACCTCGTCGGCCTGCCAACGCTCGAGACCCCGCGGAGTTGAGCACGCTTCCCAAATTATATCGGGATCGGCGTCTATCGTTTGTTCGAGCTCAATCAACTCGCGGGTGGTCATTGCAACTCGTGATGGCTGGGGAGCGGGCGCCATGCATCCCTATCCGTGGAGCGGGAGGCAAGCTGACGGCAGGAAAGTATGAACAAGAATTCGCCAACACTTCTGCGAAATCTTTGTGACGATGATATTGAGTGGAGCCGAGGGGGTTCGAACCCCTGACCTCTGCATTGCGAACGCAGCGCTCTCCCAGCTGAGCTACGGCCCCGATTGGCTTGGGAGTCGGGACGTTACCCATCGAAAATCTCCTGTCAACTACTCCCATCGGCTGAATTTCTGTCGCTGTTCTGCGGATTTCCGGCCCGACTTCCATCTCGGCGCTTGACCGGACCCGGGCGGTGGTTAAGTTGCGTCGGCTTGGCCCGAAGTCGCATATGGCGACCCTTTTCGGACCTGTGGCCAGCTCGCTCGTCGGGCCTCTGAATGCGGTCCAAAGCATTACTTTTCCCTGAAAAACGGCACCTTAGGAGACTCAGATGGGCAAGATTATTGGTATCGATCTCGGCACTACCAACAGTGTAGTTGCGGTTATGGAGGGCAAAGAGCCCAAAGTCATCGTCAATGAGGAGGGGGCACGCCTCACTCCGTCAGTCGTCGCTTGGGACGACAAGGGCGAAATTTTGGTGGGCACGATTGCCAAGCGCCAGGCGGTTACCAATCCGGAAAACACCGTTTACTCGGCGAAGCGGCTCATTGGCCGTCGATTCGACGAGGTACAGGACCACGTCGACCGTGTGCCGTTCGGCATCGTCAAAGGCAAGGCGGGGGATGCCTGGGTCAAGGCTGGGGGTAAGGAAATGGCGCCGCCCGAGGTGGCTGCGAAGATCCTGCAAAAGTTGAAGAAGTCGGCAGAGGACTTTCTAGGTCAAGAGGTCACCGAAGCGGTGGTCACTGTCCCGGCGTACTTCAACGATTCCCAGCGTCAGGCGACCAAAGATGCCGGCAAAATCGCCGGCTTGGAGATCAAGCGAATCATCAACGAGCCCACCGCCGCGGCTCTCGCTTACGGGCTCGATCGCAAGGACAACCAGCTGATTGCTGTTTACGACTTTGGCGGCGGCACCTTCGATATCTCGATTCTCGAAGTTGGGGACAACGTGGTTCAAGTCATCGCGACCAACGGTGACACCCAGCTGGGTGGAGACGATGTTGACCACGAAATCATGGCTTGGCTGACCGCAGAGTTCAAGAAGGACTCAGGACTCGACGTTACCGGGGACAAGATGGTCATCCAGCGTCTGAAGGACGCAGCGGAGCAAGCCAAAATTGAACTCAGCACCAAGCAGGAGACGAACATCAATCTGCCCTTCCTCACCGCTGACGCCAGCGGGCCGAAGCATCTGCAGTGCACCCTGACCCGAGCGAAGCTCGAGCAGATGATTGAATCCCTCGTGGATCGCACGATGGTGCCGGTGAAGAAGGCCCTGGCGGATGCCAAGAAGAAGACTGGTGACATCGATGAGGTCGTCATGGTGGGCGGCTCGACTCGAATCCCGATGGTGCAAGACAAGGTCACGGCCTTCTTTGGGCGTGAGCCGAATAAGGGAGTGAACCCTGATGAAGTCGTCGCGGTAGGAGCCGCCGTTCAAGGCGGTGTGCTCGGCGGTGAAGTCAAAGACGTCGTCTTGTTGGACGTGACACCGCTCTCCCTGGGTGTGGAGACTCTCGGTGGCGTGAACACCGTAATGATTTCGCGAAACACCACGATCCCCACCCAGAAGAAAGAGACCTACTCGACAGCTGCGGACAGCCAGCCTTCGGTGGAAATCCATGTGCTCCAGGGTGAGCGCGCTGAAGCGAGCGCGAACCGCACTCTCGGCAAGTTTCACCTGGATGGGTTGCCGCCAGCGCCCCGCGGTGTGCCCAAGATCGAGGTCAGTTTCGATATTGATGCGAACGGTATCCTCAGCGTGACGGCGACCGACACGGCGACCGGTAAGGATCAAAAGATCACCATCACCGCCAGCAGCGGTCTGTCTGAAGACGAGATCGACAATATGGTCAATGAAGCGGCTGCCAACGAGGAAGCCGACAAGCTCCGTCGAGAGGAAGTGGAGCGTCGCAACAAGCTCGACAACATGTGTTACACGCTCGAAAAGCAAATCTCTGAGAATAAAGAGAAGCTGGAGGGCGTCGAGATCGGTCCCATCGAGGGCTTGATCAAAGAGGGCCGCGAAGCCGTCGAGAAGCAAGATGATGAAAAGGTCACGTCTGTCCTGGAGGCCCTTGAGAAGGCAGCTCACGAGATGGCGACCAAGATGTACGGCGCGGGCGGCGAGCAGGCTGCCGGGGCCGAGGCGGCTGAGGCGGCTGAGGCTTCCGCAGACGACGGTGCGGAAGATAAGAAGGCCGACGTCATCGACGCGGAATTCGAAGAGACCAGTTAAATCTGACGCCGCTCTCCTCGGAGAGCAGTGCCTCATCGCCCGACAGCCCCTGTGGCCGTCGGGCGATGGCGCGTGGGGGGGGGTGTGCTAGATTCCCGGCCATGCTGACGAGGGGGACGAGTGTTGCGCTGTGGCTGATAGCTCAGCTGGGCTGCAGTTCTGCGGTGCCACCCGAGACTGCCGAGCCCGAGTCCGTGTCACCCGAGGTGTCGGCTGTCCCGGCTGCGCTCGACGTGGTGGCCGCTCCGACCGGGCTGGTATCCGTGGGAAGGATCCGCTCCGTGGACGACTTTCTGAAGTCTGCTTTCCAGTGGGTGGGGGCACCCGTTTCTTACGACGAGCTGCTGGGTGGCGAACTTCCTGAAATTGCCGCACTGCTGACTCCCACAGCTCCCCTGGATCTGGCAGTGATGTTGGATCCTGGCGCGATCAGCGCTCCGCGATTTTTTTCAGCGGTATCGATTGGGCTTACGTCCGGCGATGGTGCGACCGAATATTTTCGCAAGCATGGCATCGGGCTGGCCCGCATCGCTTCGAGGGTCTACGGGGGACAAGCCACCCAGAAGGTATATTGCGTGGTGGCGCCCTCCTTCGGAGCGACCGCACACCGGCTGGTTTGCGGCGCCACTGAAGAAGCGGTCCTGGCGCTGTACCCCTACATGACTCGTGGCATGCCGACCGAGCGATTGTCCGACTCAGACATCAGCTTGCGCCTGCAAATGTCGGAGTTGAGGACGCGCTACGGAAGAAAACTTCGCGCTGCGAAATCCTACGCTATCCCGGTGGCGCTCAGCGAGTTACGCCGAAATGATCCTGAGCTGGACGGAGCGACGACAGACGTTGTGCACGCTCTCGCCGACGAGCTTCTCGCCCTCGCGGAAGATCTGGATGAGATTTCGTTCGAGTTGGCTATGGATGCCGCCCACACGAAATGCTTCGGCCACGCCGAGATTCGGTTTCGCTCGCGCCTGTCGTTTCTTGCCCAGGGCACGGCGGCTGCTGCGACTCGTATGACAGTGGCACCGGACATCTTCTGGCGATTGCCAGCGGACGCGCAGTCGGCGAGCTACGCAGGTCCCGGGCAGCCAGCGCGAATCGAAGGCGCGGCCAAGTTGCTCTCACGCCTGGTTGAAGGGCTTTTGGGACAGGTCTCGGTGTCGAAGCCCACACGGCGCGCCGTGGGCGCTAGCCTGCGAGAGGTGCTGGCGAGTCCCGGCCCGATGGCATTCGCGTCGGGGACACTGTCCGACGGACCCTCGGTCCCGAAGTCAGAAGGGGCAGCCGCATTGGACTCAGCCCAGGGTTACCAAGTCTGGGTGCTGGTGGCGGATGATGGCCGTTTCTCTCGAGGACTCGGCGCGCTACACGGGCTGCTCGGCGACCGACACTTAATCAAATTTCTGGCGGATCAGTGGGGCGATAGCCACGACGCCATGCCGAGCATCAGCGAGCATCGTCTGCGCGGCGTGAACGGCTTGCCGCGCGATGTGAGGGCCTACGACGTCCAGTGGACGCCCGGTGCTCGGGGCTCTGGTTCCAGCGGAGTCGGCATCCACACTACTGTGATCGTCGTTCCTGGAGGCGATGTCACCTGGGTGGGCATTTCGGCCGACGAAAAGCGAATGGGGCTGTTGCTTCGGGACCTACTCGGCAAGAAGCCCCGAGCGCTCGCAGAGCTGCCCGAGCTGGCCCACTTTCGTACCACCAAGCTGAATTCCGGCGGCTTCTTCTCCGTATCGTCGATGGTCCCATCGATTGTCAGGAGCCTGTTTGAGTCCCCAGGTCGGTCGAGCGCCGAGATCCAAACATGGACACAGGCCATGATGCAGAGCTTGCCCAACCGCGGGCGTGACAAGATTTTCATGGCGGTGGCGGCGAGCGAAGCGGGCCCCAGCGTACGCGCGACCATCACGATCCCGAAGGGGGCTGTGCAAGATTTAGCCGCAGCGCTCCGGGCGGCTAAAGAACGACATCATGAAGTGCGTCGCGTGCGGCACTAGACTCAGCCGCTGATAGCTCTCTGGGACGGACGGGTACGGCACGCACGATTGTTGGCCTCAAGCGGTCCCCTTCGTTAACTGAAGACGACGGTGTCGAAGTCTTCAGTTCAGTCCTTGTTCTTTCCGATCGGCCGGTGGTTCGCGTTGGGGGCCCTGCTCGCTTGGCCCTCGGTGGCTCATGCCTGGGTCGAGACGACGCTGAAAAGCGACAATGTGTGGCTTGAGGTCGACTCCAGCGGCATGGCGAAGGTTCGCCACGAAATGTTGGTGCGCGTTCGAGGTGGCCCCCTGAAAGAATTCGTGGTGGACGGCGTAGATGCTG
Organism: Polyangiaceae bacterium; assembly: GCA_013214025.1. Lineage (GTDB taxonomy): Bacteria > Myxococcota_A > Polyangia > Polyangiales > Polyangiaceae > JABSRN01. Next base: position 49,121 of record JABSRN010000007.1, on the reverse strand, counting down.
ACGCTTCCCCGCTCCCGGACGCCTCGCTGGTGCGTGCGAAGAGTGGAGCGGGCGCCGGGCACCCGATACCGCTGGTGCCGGAGTTGGACGGCACTGTGCTTCGGCTCGTGATAAACGCCAAGAAGGGCGTATCGCGAGGAACCTTCCTGTTTCGATTTACCTACGAGACCAATCTGGCGAACCTGGGCGGGATCTCCGACCGGGGTGGGCATGCCGAGCTTCAGTGGACGGGGCCGCGATTCGATCAGGGTCTCGACTCGGCAAAATTGGTGTTGAGCCTACCGCGGGCAGCGTCGGCCCCCAGCATTCCAGCGGCGAACGGAGCCGACGGCCGCAACGAGGGCGTGTTCTTGGCGCAGCTGCGTCGCTCCAGTGAGCGTGACACGCTGGAAATCGTGCGCCCTCATGTTGCACGCGGTGAAACCGTCACCTGGCGGGCGAAGGTGGATCCCGAGCTCTTCGGATTTGCTCCTGCGGTGGCTCCCACACCGACGCCTCACCTTCGCTCGGGCGTGAGTCGGCGGGCCGCCATGGGTGAGCCTTCGTGGCGGCGCTTGGGTGCTTTGGGGGCATCGGCACTGGTATTGGCGGTGATGCTATGGGTCAAGGGTCGTTCGGTCGCGGTCGCTGCCGAGCAGCGTGGCGCGTCTGCTCGTCCGCTGGTGAGGCTTCCCCTTTGGGCACGTGCGCTCATCGGCGCCTGGCTGGCCTTCGCTGGAGGAGCTGTCGCGTTGGAGTTACAGCTCCCGGCGCTGGGCGCGGGGCTGGCTGTACTGTACTTGTTGCTGGCCTCTCATCTGGAGCCCCGCCTGCACCCCAGACTGCGCGGACCCGGCGAGTGGGCGCGGCAGGATCCAGCATGCTTGGCTCAGAAGTCATCTATCCGTTCGCCGGGAGCCTGGCTGGACATGGGACGCTGGCAAGGCTTTCTGTTCTTCTTCGCCCAGGCTGCCGGACTGCTGGGCTTGGCCAGAATTCGATTCGCCGTCTCGCCCTATGAGGGCATCATCTGTGGGATGGGCATTGCTTTGCTGTTGCCCATCTTCTGCACGGGGCGTGCCACCGAGCTCCCCACGGAGCCGGGCGCGGGCGGACTCGGTCTGTTGCGCAAGTGTTGGCAACGAGTGGAAGGCAGCGAGGAGGTCGAGGCGGAACTCTTGGGTCGAGTGTCCGAAGCCGGAGCGGTACCCGATGAACTTCGAATCCGTCTGTCACCGCAGCGGGTGCACAACGGTTTTCAAGGTATCGAGCTGGCGGTCGAAAATCAGATGAACGGGGTGGGACGAGTTCCGTTACCGGTTATCATCTTACGCGTGCGCGAAGGCTCGGCTTGTCACCAGGTACTGTCGAAGCGTCTGGCCTGGGCCCGTGGTCGAACCAGCGAGCAACGCGCCTGTTTGCTGCGTCCTGCACTGCCGGACGTAGAGTCCACCATCGAACTGTTGGGACGCATCCTCGATCTGGTGCAAGACGAGACGTCCGCCGGGTCCGGTCCCCGCGCCGTGGGCGCTGCCCGGTCGGCTTCCCGGCCTCAGTCGGCGAGCAATTCTAGCATGTCCGCCGGCAGTTCTTCTTCGCAAGTGAACCCAGCCAGCGCTTGAGTTCCGCTCCACCGGAGGCAATTGGCGTGAAGGGCGTGCCGGCTGCCGGCGTCCGGGATGGGGTGTCCGCCGTACAGTTCGTCGCCCACGATGGGGTAGCCGAGTCCGGCTAACTGCACGCGCACCTGGTGACGGTAGGCTCGGGTGACGGTGGCTTCGACGAGACACCGGCGCTGAGAGCGTTTCACGATGCGAAACTCCGTTTGCCTCGCGCTCGGTTTCTCGCTTGCGGGGAGGCTCTCTACCTTCCGAGGGGATTTTGGGTGCGGACGAATCAGCGTGTTGACGACGATCGAATCAGGGAAATCGGTCCCTTCGACGATCGCGAGATAGGTCTTGTGCAGGCTGCCGTCTGCGAAGGCGTCGAGCAATATTTGAAACGCCTCGGTCGTCCGGGCGGCTAACAACAGCCCGGACGTATCCGTATCCAACCGGTGCAGCAAGCCGGGTTCACGGAGGCGAAACCCGATGCATGCCATTTCGGGGTAGCGCGCGACCAAGGCGTTGGCGGCGGTGCCAAGCTCGCCGATGGATAACGGAGCGCTTGCTTGACCTGCGGGTTTCGCGATCACAACGTAGTGCTCGTTTTCGTGTCGCAGGGAGAAGGGAGCTTTGGGATCGGCTTGGGCTGTGACATCCGGGGCTAGGACTTCCACCAGATCGCCCACCGCCACACAATCGCCCTTGGCACAGCGTCGCCCGTTGATACGAACGTCACCTTGGGCGAAGAGTCGCGCGACCCCACGGCGCCCCAATTCTTCGAGCTGATCGGCGAGGAACCGATCGGCCCTCGTGCCCGACAGTTCGTCTGGAACGTCGAAGTACAATTTTGGATCTTCAGCGGTCATGGGGATTGGGGTGGGGGCAGGATATCGACGACACGAGCTGTGAGCGGAAGCCCGAATATCGACGCGGCTGTGGAGGCAAGGGGCTCAAAAAGACCCGCGCAAACCGAGAGTGTAGCGGGTGTGCGTTGACTCGATTGTGCTGTCGAAGAACGGAGTCATTTGAAGGGAGCTGTCGGACGGCGACTTTTCAGACGGCGTCATCCAGGCGCCGATCAGTCCGCCGGCGAGCAAGCCAGTCGTGACGCTGCCAAAGAAGAGTCGTTGTTTGTCTTCCCCCGAATCGTCGAAAACTAAGGGGCTGGCGAGCGCGGCTCCCGCCAACGCGCCGAGACCGGCGCTCATGTCGATGAAGAGGATTCGGGAGGGGGACGGAGATCGAAACTGGGCCGCCCAGGCTCCAGCTAGCACCACGCCCGCCATGCCGCCGTAAGCGAGTCCTCGTCGGGGTAGGTCGTTGCCGCCGGCTATCATTCGTTCGGCCATGCCGCCCAGTAGGGTTCCGTAGGCACCGCCGGAGTGGGTGACCAAGGCGCCGCCTGTACTCATCCCGCCGAAGCCGAGTGCCCCCGTGCCGAGTGCCGCGCCGCCAAAGGCGCCGGCGAGACCGTACATGAGCCGTTCACGGTTAGACGCGCCGTGATGCTCTGACAACAAGACCGCGCTGCTGGTGGGCCAAAGCGTCGTGGCCGCGAGGAACCAGGCATCGCCGAGACCGACGTCCCACTCTTCGGCGATCACCATGGAGGCTCCGACGCCGATGCCCGTGCCGAGGGCGATCATCGGGTAAATCAGGCGGCCATCGTTGGAGTCGCCGGCGCGCTGAAGAGTGAAGCCCGCGTAGCCGCCCAGCAGTGCGGAGCCGAGAACCAGTACCGAGCGCCCAGGAGAGCGAGCGTGATAGACGACAGCCGGCGTCTGCACCGTTTCACCGACTTGCGGGGTCGCTTGTACCGGCCAGGCTACTCGCGTGATGTCACGAATCATCACCACCGTCCGAACGTCCAAGTGTTCGAGGTCGGCTAGTTCGACCCGTTTGAGCAATACGCGCGACTTGGGGATGGCCGCTAACAGTTCGATGCGCACCTCTTCGCCGATTAGCTCGATTCGAGGGACGATGGCCCAGCGGGTTTCGGCCACCGCGAGCAGCTGTTCGTCTAGGCTGTTGTGATTCGTACGGCCGGTGTCGGCGACTACGAGGGTGAAGCCGAGATCTTGGAGCGCCTCTCGCAGCACGAAGCTCACTTGCCGGCAGATTCGACGAGCTTCGATGTCTGCAGTGGTCGGAGCCCGCCACTGCACGACGTTTTCTTCGTCCGCGAGCTCTGCCTGGCAAGGCAGTACGCTAATCCGTTCGAGGGGCGGGGCGCCGTCGTTCGCAGAATCGTTGAGTTCCTCCGGGCCCGCGTCGATCTCGCGGAGAACCTCGTCCGGGACGCTGGACTCGTCCGCGTCCTTAGGAGACAGCTTGACGGCGACCGATTCGTCTACTGTCGAGCTGAGGGTCGGGGAAGACGCCGCAGCCGTGGCTGAGGGGGCCGCTGTCGGATCACCGGCAGAGGTGGGCTCGGTAGCGGGCGGGTGGGTTGCCACGGCACTGGTGGTGTCGCTGCCCACTGAGTTCGGTGTCGCTGGGAGGGCGTTGCCCTTCGGCGCTAGCAGTATGCTCGACACCATGGCGAGCATCGCCAGTTGTCCGGAGAATCGATTCTGGGGAGAGGGATAGCGGTGGAGCGTGCGCTTCGAGAGGCAACGCTGCCAGAGGCAACGGGGCGCGAGCGCGTCTGGATAGCCGCGCACGGAACTAGAACATCACTGTGGCGTTCACCCAGGCGTTCAGCTCTGTGGAGGACTCGACCTTAAAGCGGCGGCCGGGCACGTTGATGCCGGGTCGGTAGTTCGGGTTCGGGATGCCGGTGGCCACTGCGTCGCCGGATGCCGACGAGGTGCGACAGGGTCCCGCGACGTCCGTGCCGCCAGCGAAGTCTGGGTTACACGGTTGATCGTAAGTGATCAGGTGCCCCTGGACCCAGGTCAGGCCTCCGCCGAGATCGAACTTGATGTACTCGCCTGCCTGCCACAGGAAGGAACCGTTGACGGCGTAGATGCCGTGCTGCTGAACATCGGTGATTCCCGTGAAGTAGACCTTCTGAGAGTTGGTGTTGACCACAGACTCGATTGCCGCATCTGTGCCTGAGGCGCCGTCAGCCGGGTTGAAGCCTTGGTACTGAGCGTAGTTGGGGCGACGGAGGGAGGGCGATGAGCTACTGCCGAGAGCGTCGAAGAGCTCGGTGTAGTCGCGGCCCTGGGAGCGGTAGGTGCCCTTGAGTCGGACGTCGAAGGCTATCCTCTGGAAGCGGTCGTAGACCTCCCAGGGAATGATGTACATACCGGCGACCATGGTGCCGCCGAAAGGCGGGTGGTTGACCAGCGCCCCCTGGAGGTCAGTTTTGCCGAAGTCGCTGTTCTTGTTCTGAAACTCGAAGAAGGCACGCATGCCGGCGTAGGGCTCAAGGTACTGGATACGTTTGGACAGAAAGCTGTGCCCCTCCAGCAAAGTGGTGCCACGACTGATGCCCGCTGCGCGAGACGAACCGATGTTCGTGCCCTCTAGCTGAATCGGGTTATTGCCGGAGTCCACCGCGCTGCCGTCGGGGGCATCCTGAATGCCGTTTCGGTTGAGGTCGGATGGAAAGGCGCAGTCTTCGCCTGTGACGAAACCGGACTTGCCGCACGCATGCATGGGCTCTGAAACGTTGAAGCGCCCCTCGATGCCGAAGACCCAGGTGGGCTTCGTCGGGTCTCGCCATTGGTTCATGATGCCGAAGTCCAGCCCGACCGCGAGGTATTCAATACCGCTTCGGGTGGGGGACTCGAAAGGGAGCTGGAAGAGTTGCTCGCCGACCGCGCCTTCGAGAATCAACGCCTGGCGAGTGTCGCTGCCGTCGACCGCTTCGATCTTGCGGTCGTCCGACAGTACGATGGGCATGCGGAATACGAGGCCGACGTCGTGGTAGAGCCCGATGTCGACGCGAGTGTTCAATTTCGAAACGTCTTGAGTATAGGTACCGACGTTGGTGTTGGCGGCCGTGTAGCCGCCACTGGACCCCTCGAGCTCGGACATGTGGGTCTCGCGAACCAGTTTGGAGGTTTTCCAAATCCGTTCGTAGCCTAGGCTAATATTCATGTCGAAATCGTCGGGGCCGTCAAAGGCGTCGACGACGTTGACGATGTTGCCGGGCTCTCGCATCACCATGGGTTCGGTGACTTTTCGAGGTTCGTCGGCGGCGGCCGTTTGGCTGAGCGTCAGCAGCGCCGCTAGAACGGGACCGACTCGAACGTTGGCCTTCATAAGCATGGATGGCATCAGCATTGATGGTGACAACTGCGGTGGTGACAACGGAAGGTTTGGGCCGCGAAATAGCGTCATCTTAGGTGTCGAAGCTACTGTCATGAGGGCGAAACTGCAACGAAAGTTCGTCTGGCGAGGGATTTGGGAGGCCGGCGCAGGATCGCGCTGACGTAGGCGAGCTGGGACGGCTTCGGTTAGCTGGCGGGCGAGCGACGCCGAGCGGCGGCGACCGTCGGGCCGGAGGCGCTATCTATGTCCTGCGGCTCGGCTGAGCTTAGGGCGCTGGCTTACCGCGCCACAGTGCGTCTGCGCGGGAGAGGCGCTTGCTGAAGTCCTGTTTTGTATCGACTCCGGCCGCCCCAGCAGCTGCCACCGCGCACAGCAGGCGGCTTTTTTTGCGAGCCACCAGGTGGGCTGCAGCGACCTTTCCGAGCCCGCCTTTGGGCGCCTTCAGCACTTGCTTGCCCAGCTGAGCGGCGCTCTGAGCAGCTTCTTCGCAGTCGGAGAGGGTCTGTCCAGGGGAGCGGCGAATGGGGATTTTGGCCGACTGACCAGCTTTTCTGGCTTCGGACTCCCGACCTGGTATTCGGACGCTGATCTCCCCTTTTGTTACCTCGATCTGGGCCTCGCTCGCGGTCACGGTGAAGGTCAGACTGGCGTCGTAATAGTGAACAGCGCCTCCGGGGGTCGCGAGCACTACGCTGGCGCCGGGACGAGCACCCGGACCCGCGACGGTGGTGAGTCGACCGGCCGAGATCAACACGACTTCCTCCGCTTGAAAACAGGGCAACACGGTAGCGGGTCCGTGAAGCGTGAATTCACGGCCGGTGCGGCTGACAAAACTCGCCCGAGATTTGTCTTCGAGCGTCACCCACTGATCTGGCGGAAGTGGAGCACCGGATCGGATTGATTTGTCCCCCGTCCGAACGCGACCGCTCACCGTCAGGGCACGACATTCGCCGGAGCTCAAACTTTTGGCCGAGCGGTGTCGACTGCCCGGTCGATCGGGGGCATGCCGTGCACTCGCGGCTGGGGCCGTGACCGAAGCCGAGCTCGGCGGGACCGGTACACTCTTGTTTGGCGTTGATTCACAGCCGGTGATGTTGACCAGCAGAGCTGCGAGAACCCACGCCGGCGTAGCCGAGGGAGAACCGCCGAGGCGCGCTGATATCTTCATGGGGACCCGGGGGCTCTCAGCGATCCGTGGAAGGAGGTGCTGGCAATTTTGCCGTCATTCGGTCGCCTTCTTCTTCGGCGAAAATGTCTACGGTCAAGTCTTCGGCAGCGAGCTCGTCGCGAGCGTCGCCGAGATCCGCAGTCGTCTCCGCTAGCCGATCGGCGAGTACGCCCGTGAACTGCCAGAGCAGCTTGACCGCCAACTGATGTTCCTTGCGGAGGATTTCGAAGAACTCGGTCCGTCGGATCACCATCAGCTCGGCTTCTCCCGAAGAGACCACGGTGGCTGACCGGGGCTGGGTGCGAATCAAGCTCATTTCGCCGAAATGCTCGCCGGGCTTGAGCACGGCCACGTGGGCGCCGGAACGCGACACCATCACCTGACCACTCAGTACGATGAACAGCTCGTCGCCCTTCTCGCCTTCGGTGATGACCAAGTCGTCGTTCTTGTAGGCGTGCACCTCGGTGACTTGGAGAACCCGGCGAATCTCGCGGTCGTTGAGCGGTCGAAAGAGGGGCATGCGTGCGAGCATGTCGCGCTTCAGCTGCAGCCTTTGCACGACCTTCTCGTCCCGGGCACTCACATTGCCGACGGTGACGAGAAGAGCTGTGATGTTGTCTTTGCCGCCGCGTTCGTTGGCGGTGTCGATGAGACTCTTCGTGGTTTTGTCGGCGTCGGTTTCGTTCAGCAGGACGACTAATTCCTCGAGTTGCCCCAGTGGCGGCTCGAAGTATTCGCTGAGTCCGTCTGAGCACAACAGGAAACGGTCACCGACAGCGGCATCGAGCACCAGAGTGTCGGGCTCGCAGTGCTCGTACACTCCGACGGCGCGTGTGATGGCGTTTTTTGGCGCCAGTTTCTCGACCTGGGCGCGCGTCATTTTCTTGCGCTTGAGCAGCTCGTTATAAACGTTGTGATCTTCGGTGATCTGTTCGAGCACTCCGCCGCGCATCATGTACATGCGGCTGTCGCCTACGTGCACCACGAAGGCCTGCGTACCCAGAAAGATCACGGCGACGAGGGTGGTCCCCATGCCGCGTTTGCTGGCATCTTGCGTTGCTTCGGCGTGGATCTTGCTGGAGGCGCGGTTGACCGCGAACTCGAGCATATTCGTGATGTCGCGTTTGTTGACGCGGTCCACTCCCGTCTTGTTCGCTACGTAGTCGTTGAGCAGCTCTTTCTCTCGTTTGATCTCCTCGTGCACCGTGCGCACGGCCATTGCGCTGGCGACTTCGCCCGCTGCGTGACCACCCATTCCGTCGCAGACGATGAAGAGAGCCAACTTGCGGTCAACGAGGAAGTTATCCTCGTTGTGTTCCCGTTTTTTCCCGACGTCCGTCAAGGCCGCGAAACTGAGCGCCTCAGTGATCGACATCTACAGCCAGAATACCGGACGAAAGCCGTCGGGGCTACAAAAGACCCCGCTAGCCGGCGCCGCTAGCATGCACGATAGGTATGTGATTTGATACCCTCACATGGCGGGAATGGGATGCGTGGAGTGAGCGCGGGCCGGGCACTAGATCCGGTCCGGCCCTCGGGAAAGTACGGTGGGCGGCGCGTGCCCCGGGCCTCAGGCCGCGAGTTGGGACTCGCCGTCCGGCAAGGATGTGGGCGGGCTGAGGGCAGAGCAGACACCGCGTCGGGCCACGACGGCATGGTCGAGTAGCAGTAAGCCGAGGCTAACGCAGGCGGCTTGAACCCTCTGGGTCATGGCAGTGTCCTCGGCACTGGGGGTGCAGTCACCGCTGGGATGATTGTGAACCAAAACAATGGCGGCGGCGTTCTGTTGCAACGCGGGCCGGAGGATGTCGCGGGCGGTCAAGGCACAAGCGTGTTGTCCCCCGCGGGCGATTTGCCGGGCGGCGCGTAGCCGGCTATTGGCATCCAGGCAGAGCAGCCAGACCTCTTCGTGCTCAAGATGGGAGAGCCGCGGGCCTGCCCAGCGCTCTACATCCGCGAGGCTGGTGATCTGCGGAGCCGGCAGTTGACTGGCTTGCATCTGAGCACGGCGGCCGAGCTCCAAACTGGCGGCCAGGCGGCAGGCGGTGGCTGCGCCCAATCCTGGGAAACGTTGAAGCTCGGCGATGCTGCGCCGAGTCAGCGTCTCTAGACTGCCGGCATCGTCCAGCAACCGGCTCGCGCAAGCGTCCCGAGACCTGGAGCCCAGCACTAGAGCGATGAGTTCGATGTCCGCCAAGGTGGCAAGACCGTCGAGGATGGCTCGGTGTCGGAGCCGTTGGGGGCCGGAGAGGGGACGACGGTTCTGTTGACGGAGCTGTGGATTGGCGGTGGAGTGCTGGAGTGGGCTGGGCATACAACGCCTGACCTGCACGACTCGTGCCGTCGGTTCCTCATGCCGAAGTTTCGCCGGGGCAACGGCTTTGGGGGGCCGGGCGATGGGCGGGGGCCAGCTATCGCCGGCGCCTCACCGATCACTCGATGTTGACGACGGATTCCGCGGGGACCAGGGAGAGCAAGTCGTCGCGTGCTGCATCGAGTAAAGCCGCGTCCTCTCCATCGAAGGTGATTTTCGTTTTGTAGCGAGTGTCAAACCATCTCGGATACGAGCCGATGCTGACTTGAGGGTGGCGTTCTACGAGTTGGTTGAGCTTCTCGGTCAAATCCAATTCGTCGTCTCGCAGGTAAACACTGCTACTGAGAAGACACTGACTGCCCTTCAGTTCATGGTGAATCACGCTCAGCTTCATGGCGAAGGCTTGCGGCACTCCTGGCAACACCCAGACATTGCGCATCACCACAGTGGGCCATGGCACATCTTTGGTGGAGACCAATCGAGAGCTGTCGGGCACCCGCACCATGCGAATTTGCGCTTCGGTGAGCTGCTTGCCTTGGTGTTCCTCCAGCATTTTTCGCGTCACATCGTCTATGTGAGTCGAGACACCGAAGGCGTCAGCGACGGCTTCCAGCGTGAGATCGTCGTGGGTGGGTCCCACGCCGCCACTGGTAAATACGACGTCGTAGTCGGCGCTGAACTGTTTCACTTCCCGCGCGATGACGGCGGCGTTGTCACCGATGATGGAGACCCGGAGCAGCCGGATCCCGAGCCGTCGGAGTGTGCCGGCAAGGGGGTAGAGGTTGCTGTCTTGGATTTTCCCACTAAGCAGTTCATCACCGATTAAGATAGCGCCGGCAGTGGAAACCTCATCACCCGAGGGAGACTCAGCGCCGGGGGAAGAGCCAGCGCTATTCATCCGTCCCGATGGTTTTCACGATGGGGTTTCCGTCGTCGTCTACGCTCAGCAGTTCTTCCACGCGTTTTTCTGCGGCGTCGAGAGTGGCTTGGCTGCTTCTGGCTAGGGTCACGCCTTCTTCGAACAACTTGAGGGACTCCTCGAGCGGCAGGTCTCCCGACTCCAGGCCCTCAACGATCTCGCCGAGACGGTTCACCGCCCGTTCAAAGCTGTCGTCAGCGTTTGCTTTGTCTGTCTTTTTCTTGCGGCTTGCCAAGTAGATCTCCGGGATAGGGGGGGCACTAGCTCAAGTGCCCAGCGGCCAAATATGAGCTTCTGCGATAAATGGCCCCGACCGCAGTCCGAGGACGGCGGCCATGCCCTCTGTATCATTGCCGAAGGGCAGCGCAATCCCGCTGTTCGTCAGGAGACGGAGGGCCGCTTTTTCCGCGTCGGGTCCGCGGGTTTTTAGCCACGTTGTGGCATCCCCTCGGGGATGGGGGGCACGGCGCTCGCCGTGCAGCACCCGGCGGGCTAGATTTCGTGTCACAGCATCGCCGTCGAGTTTGGCGGCTAGCCGGAGCACGGAATGGCTGAGGGGTCCCGGGCGTTGACTCAGGGCGCGGATGATGGCGCGGCGCACGGTTACGCGGTGTTCCGCTCGATACCGCCGTGTGAGCCAAGAAGTGACCGAAGCTCGCGGATTGTGTGCGAGTCCGAGCGCAATATGTGCGCTGAGAACGGTGTTGGACCAGAAGAATACCTCTCGGGCGTGTTCGAGGGCGGCGTCGTCATCGCGGCTGGCGAGGGCGCGGGCGGCCAACGCGCTGCCGGGCCCGAGATCGTCGATCAGGGCGATCAATAGCGCCTGGGGAACATGGGCCGCGGCGTCGAGATCGAGCAATGCCAGAGCGAGCAGGTGACGCCTTTTGCGGTCGGGCTCCTGGCGCAGGCGTACGGCTGCGGAGATAAATTCGGGAGCGTCGTGGACTAACAAGCTGCGTAGACCCGCCGCCAGGTGACGGGGATGGTTCGGGCTAGAGGCGAGTAGGGCGCGTTGCCAGTGCCGGCTGAAGCTGCCCAAACCGAAGGCGGCGAGTTCTTGCTTTGCTGGATCAGCCGAGCGCCAGAGAGCCATGAGATGTGTCGTCAGTCCCGCTGGACGGATGCCCTCGCGCCGGAGACCTGAGCGGCTCGCGCGTAGAATGAGTGCCAGGGTGGCCAGGTGACTCGTCGAGGGCGACGCCGAGGCGCTGTCGTTCGGCGCTGCCATGGCGTTCAGCAAGATGTGCTCTGCTTGGGGATCCGCACAGCCGGCGAGGGCGTCGGCTGTGCGCCAGCTCCAACGGCTCTCCCCTAAGCCGAACTCCAGGGCTTCGAGCGCCGCGGGCCCGCCGTTGATTGCCAAAAACGCAATCAGGCGTCCCGCATCGTGATCGCTCCAAGACTGTGCCTGACGCAATTGAGAACCGACGACGCGCGTCCAGAGTCGTGACGGGGCGCGCAACAGTAGATCGAGCGCGGCACTCCTAGTAGTGGGCTCCTTCAGTAATGAGCCTAGCGTGGCCGCGCCGCCGGGGCTTTGCGCCAGGCTCAATATTTCAACGCTGGGGAGCAGCAGTGCGGGGGCGGTTTTTTTCTCGAGCCAACGCAGCGCCAAGGGCACCACCTCCAAGTGGCCTTGTCTAGCTAGGGCGACTGCGGCACGTCCGCGGACGGCATTGCTTCCGGAACGCACCAGTTGTCGGAGGGCGCCAAACGAGCGCTGATCCGCCAGTTCGTCCAATGTCTCGACGAGGGCGACGGAGGGCGAGCTAGCCGAACGCAGGAGCGGTCCTAGATCTTTCGGCGGGTGCGCCAAGAAGGCGTCTTGGGCAATACGACTCGTTTCGCCCGGTCGACCCAGTGCTCGAGCTAACGCCGTGAGGGCGGCGCTGCGTCCACTAGCTGCCAGAGCCAGTGCTGCCGTCGAGCGAGCCCGGGCGGCCTGCTGCTCGGTCACTCGGTCCGATTGCGGCGCACTGCGGCTCATCAGGCGACCCAAGGCTCGGATCACCTTGGGTCGATGAGTGTGCTGGGAGAGGGCGACGGCGAGGCGGAGTTGGGTGTCACCGCTTAGTTCGGAAGGATCGCTGCCGAGCTCCCGGAGCAGAGCTTCGGATGCGGCGAGACTGGCTGTGCCTCCGAGTCTGATGACGGCGGCGTCTGCACGACTCGGAATCTCGAGTTCGGCGATGGCTCGCGCCTCACCGAGCGACTCTCGGAGAGAAGCTTGCTCGGAGTCTTCGGCGGAAGCCTGGGGGCTCAGCAACAGCGCTGCGGCCCCTGCGAGCGGGCAGGCGAGGGCACCCAGGGGGCCCTCGCCGGAACGGGAGAGGAGCCGCAGCCCAGAGCGCTTCTTAGCGGGCTTCACCGTTTCTCAGACGGGCTGGTTCCCGCCTTTTGCGCACGGGCGGGAGAGCCTGTGGCTTTCATGATTCGCAGCCCGATACCGCCCCGGCGGGCCGTGGGCAAGTCGCTTACGGCTGCGAAACTGAGGGACTCAGCAGCCGTGTCGGAATGGGCGAGCCGTCGAAGCTGATGCACGATCGCAAAGGAGCGGGTGAGGGCTAGTTGGCTTGGCTCAGGGGCGACGCCGCGGGCTTTGACGCCGACACCGAGCACGTGCCCCGGGTGCCGATTCAACTCGGTCACGACGGCACGCAAAATCGTGATCCCGTCAGCGCTGAGCTCAGCGCTGTTCGCGCTCTGGAAGCTCGGCGCTTGTTTCCAACTCAGCTGGGAGTCGCCAAGGCTTCTGTCAGTCCATCGAACCCAGGCGGTCGCAGGGCTGGGCGCATCCGGGCAACCGTCGCTATCGTCGTTGCCGTCGAAGTCTTCGGGTTCGTTGGGACAGCGATCGTCGGGTGCCAGCCAGGTGTCGCCGTCCGTGTCGGGATTGGGACAACCGTTCTGCTTAGCGTCAGATTGGGGTGGCCCTGCTTTGTCCGGACAAGCGTCGAGTGTGTCGATGATGTTGTCGTTGTCGTTGTCGGCATCGACACAGCCGTCGTTGTCTTGGAAGCCGTCCCGATCTTCTGCCGTCTTGGGGCAGCGGTCCTGATTGTCAGGGACGCCGTCATTGTCTGTGTCGCCGATGGGGCAACCCAGGCGAGAGGCTCCGGCCTCGCCGGGCTCATCGGGACATTCGTCCCTTTCGTCCGGGATCTTGTCCTGGTCGTTGTCGGCGTCCAGACAGCCGTCCTCATCTTCGAAGTCGTCTTCGTCTTCTTGCTCGTCGGGGCACTTGTCTTCTTCGTCGCCGACGCCGTCGTTGTCATTGTCCCAGTCGGGGCAGCCGTCCTCATCTTCGAAGCCATCGAGATCTTCTTCTAGTTCCGGGCACTCGTCTTCTTCGTCGCCGAGGCCGTCTTGGTCGACGTCGTAAAATCTTGGTGACCACCCGAGGGCGAGAGTGCCCCGGACCGCGGGGCTGCCGACGGAGGTGGTGATGGGTAGCTCCGCGCTGAGCAGCGTGGAGAAATCCCCCACGGTGTAACGGGCCGAAGCGCTCCAAAACGCGTTGGAGGCGTTGCTATCGGCGAAGTCCGGTCGCATCGCGAGCTGACCGCGGGTGTCGAGGAATGCTTCCCAACGACCCTCGTCGTCGAGACCGAAGGCCTGGGGTCGAATCAACAATCCGGCGGCCCAAGGCAACACGTCGCCGAAGCGGGTGCCCAAGTAGTCCTCGTGATGGGTACGAAATTGGCTCCCGACGGAACCCCGCAGCGAGATCACCAGCAGAGACAGTTCGCCCAAGACTCGGCTGCCAAAGCGGGTCTCGCCGTCTCCTAGGTAGGAATCGGCACTGCCAGTGGGGGCCGTTACATCCGCGATGGCGCTGAGGCTGAAACCCGCGAGTTTGTCGAGCCCGATGAGTTCCACTTTGGCACGCAACGATAGATCTCCGATGGCGGCCGAGGGCATCGCGCCCTTGCCGGTGACAGCCGGCATCTCATCGCCGCGCTGATACACCGCGGTCGGCAGCACTAGACTGACATCGAAAGAGTCTCCGAGGCCTAAACCCGCAACCATATCGACAGTGCTCTGGTGCTCAAGCGGAGTGGCGACGGTGTTCCCGTTGGTGTCCTCGAGAGTCAGGGCGCGATAACCGTGGGAGAACCAGGCTCCCACGTTGTAATTTAGATGACCTTGGGTCTCTGTTGGCTCTGTGGAGCTGGTCCCGGTGGGGTGAACTGGCACGAGTGCACCTCGCAAGTCGAGGGATTGCGCTGCGCTGTGCCGAGGCGCGATAGCCGCGACCAGTCCGACCAACGCCGCTACGAGTTTCGTCGATTGAGGACCCCTACTCACCATGGAAGCGAGCCTAATTCAGGCGCTTGCAATAGGCTACGGTTCGTGCCCGCTTCCCGCTGACGGATCGTCCGATTCCCACAAGCCACGGCTGTGGCTCAAGCATCGAGGCGCCAGGGGGCGCCACATTGGGTGGCGGGGCCGACCTCCCACCCAATGTGGCGAATATCGGCGAAAACAGTGGGCTCGGCTGTTGCTGACAGTATCCCTGAGCTGGCTCAAGGTCGGGCGGCCCGTGGCCCAGCCTCGATAGCTCAAGAAAGTCCGCGAATGGCCGAGAGCTTGCCTCGACGCCGTGCTCGGCGTACGGCCGGAGCATCATGGATGCGATACGGATTCGTGGAAACGGTCCTCTCAAGGGTACGCTTCACGTCAGCGGTGCAAAAAACGCCGCGCTGCCAATTCTGTGCGCGACGCTGCTGAGCGAAGGCGAGAGCCACTTGCGCAACGTTCCGGGACTGCGGGACATCAACACCACCGCCGCGCTGTTGCGGTTTTTGGGTCGTGAGGTCGAGGTGAATTGCCCGGACGTGAAGGTCCTGGCCCCCAGCTCCCCAGTGCGACCTGAGGCGCCTTACGAGCTGGTCCGGCAGATGCGAGCGAGCGTGCTCGTGCTGGGTCCTCTGGTGGCGCGTTACGGACGCGCGAAGGTCTCGCTACCCGGTGGCTGTGCCATCGGTGAGCGACCGGTCGACCAGCACCTCAAGGGGCTCGAAGCCTTGGGGGCGAAGATCACGGTGAAGCACGGTTACGTGGTGGCCGAAGCCAAACGTTTGGTGGGCGCCGAAATTGTCTTCGACATGCCGACCGTTACGGGCACCGAGAACTTGATGATGGCGGCTGCCCTCGCCAGGGGGCGGAGCACGTTGGTGAACTGTGCCCGAGAGCCCGAAATCGAAGAGCTGGGTCGTGTGCTCAACAAAATGGGGGCGGAGGTGCAAGGCGCCGGTACCCACACCATGCACATCGTGGGTAAGAGCGAGCTGGAGCCCTTCGATCACGCCATCATCGCTGACCGCATCGAAGCGGGCACCTTCATGACAGCTGTGGGCGTGGCGGGGGGAGACGTGTTGCTGGAAAACGCGCCGCTAGAGGATCTAGCGGCAGCCGTGGGCAAGCTGCGGCAGGCAGGCCTGCAAATCGAACGAGACGGCGAAGCCGTTCGGGTGGTGCGCGAAGGTCCCATCCGGGCCGTCGACGTGAAGACCGAACCGCACCCGGGCTTCCCCACCGACATGCAGGCGCAGTTTATGGCCCTCATGTGTCTGGCGGAGGGCACGAGCCAACTCACGGAAACCATCTTCGAGAACCGTTTTATGCACGTGCCCGAGCTGCGGCGCATGGGAGCGAATGTATCCACCCACAATCAGGTGGCGCTGGTGCGCGGGGTGCCGAAGCTGTCTGGCGCCAGCGTGATGGCCACGGATCTGCGGGCGAGCGCCTCCTTGGTGGTCGCCGGTTTGCGCGCTGAGGGCGAGACCATCGTTCGCCGAGTGTACCACTTGGACCGCGGTTACGAACGCATCGAAGAGAAGCTGCGTGCCGTGGGCGCTGACATCGAGCGAATTGCTGACGATGGGGATATCGACTAGCCTCGGGCGCCGGAACGGTTAGCGCGAAAAGGACACATCCTGTGAAACCGATCACCATCGCGGTCCCTAAGGGCCGAGTTAGCAAAGTACTGGTACCGCTCTTCGAGAAAGCCGGGCTCGACGGCAGCGTACTGCTGACGGACGATCGAACGCTGATCCGGGAGAGCGCCGACGGACGACTCCGCTTCCTCTTGCTGAAGCCGGATGACGTCCCCACCTACGTGGAATCCGGCGTGGCCGAGCTGGGGATCAGCGGACGGGACACTCTTATGGAGCGTGCCTACGATCTGTATCAACCCGTGGAGCTCGGCATCGGCAAGTGCCGCATGGTTGTGGCAGCCCCCGACGGCGCTGACATCCCGGCGGTCCCGCGCGTCGCGACGAAGTACCGGCGCATCGCCGCGGAATTCTACGCATCCAAGGGGGTGCAGCCCGAGATCATCTACGTTCAGGGCTCGGTCGAAATTGCTCCCTTAGTCGGCTTGAGCGATGTGATCGTCGATCTCGTAGAGACCGGCGCGACCCTGCGGGAGAACAACCTGGTGGAGCGGGAAACGATCTGTGAGATCTCCAGCGTATTGGTCGCCAACCGCGCTCTGTTCAAACTGCGCCACAAAGAGATATCCCCCATACTGCGGCGATTTCAAGACGCCGTAGAGGGCTAACGCTCCGCCGGCTTCGGACGGTCGGCGAGAGACCTGCCTAGGCGGCGAGCACGGGTTGACCCGCAGAGCTTCGCTGGATGCCGCAGACGTGGGCGATCTCGTCGCGATAGGCGCGCCATTTGCCGAGCACGTATTGCATGCGGCCAACGACCTGACGGCGATCGTCTTCGGGAATGTGGTTGAGCAAGATGTCCCAGGCAGCGCCCCGGTGGTCGCCTTCGACTTCGCGGTGGGCGCGGGTCAGGGCCAGTTGATCTACCTGCAGCCCGTAGTGTTTGACCAAAGGGTGATCGGCGAGATCCGGCTTGGGTCGTTTCGGTGCCTGACTGTCCATCTCGCCGCGCTCATAGGGCGTTCCCTCTAGAAAGAGCGTGGTCACGGCGACCGCGACGGACCAACCGGATTTCTGTGTCGCGTCGTCGATAGCCGCCCGGAAGGCGCTGGCCATCGGAAGCAGCTCCACGGCCGCAAAGCGATCGAGATCCATGCTCAAGCCTCGTGGATAGTCCAAGAAGAGCTCCGCGTGAGCTATGCCACCCGAGAGCCCGCCGGTCTCTTCCTCGTAGATGTTCTCTGCGAGCAGGCGCCGCACCGGATCGATGGGGCATTGCACGTAGGCCCGACCGAGGAGCACCGCGAAGTCTCGAACATAGGTGCCGTACTCTTGCTCCAAGTGCCAGTGCAGGCGGTCTTTGGGAACCAGACCCTGGGTGAATCCCGCCCACGCCCAGTGATGCTTGTTCTCCATCACTCTCAGGAGGGCTTCGCAGAATTCGTCTTGAGTCATGAACAAAAGTGTACGGGAGACAACCGCTCGACGCCAAGAATGGGGCAACTGTCGCTATCAGCACGACTGATACTGAAGAGGTCCCCCCGCAGCGCCAGTGCCCGCGCGGTGTCCCACATCAGGGGGCAGTTGGGACTAGGTACGTGAGCCGTGGGCCGCCGATGCGGATGCGAGCCTGAGAGGCTAGCTTCGTCTCGGGTCAGCTGACGGACCCTCGGGCTCACTCAGGTGCAGGGCTCTCGGGAGCTGGCGGATCGACGACCAGCAGCGGCAGCATTCGCCGGAGTGTCCGTACCCCAATTCCGCGCACGCGCAGGAGATCCGTGGCTCGCCGAAACTTCTTCATCCGTGTTCGTAGCTTAATGATGGCGGCCGCTCGTTTGGCGCCGACCCCGGGCAGCTGCTCGAGTTCGCTCGCCGAAGCGGTATTGATAATGATCTTCCCGTCGGCGGTGACGCCCGGTGGCGCTACGGGACCCGCTGGCTCAGTCAGCTCGGTATCGGACGGCGCGGTCAGAGGGGTGGCGGCGGGAGTCGGAGTTTTGCTGGTCGGCGTTCGCCGTGAGGGCGCGACGGGGCCGGCACCGCTATGGCTAGTGCCCTCGAGCTCGCTGGGTGACGGCAGGCCTGCTGCGGCTCCCGCGTGTTGTGCGCCGGCGCCCGGCTGGTGGCCGAAAGCGGCCTGGGACTTTTGGCGCGGCGGAGCTAGCCAGCTAGCGATGGTGGTGGCCGCCCGTTGAGCAACGGAGTGGTCGGCTGGGTCGTGGGGAATGCCGGGTCCACTCGATAGGGCGCAATGTCCCACGGCGGCGAGCCCCAACAAGGTAGCGAACACGCCGATGCTTTTGGTCGCGACGGGTTTCCACACTTCCCAGCGTGTGGTCCCGAGCTCGTGTTGGGTCAGTGCGACGGCCCGGGAGCTGTCCGTGACAGGTTCGAGCTTCCGCTTTCGGAACCGAGCTGTCGCAGGACGGGGAGTCCGGAGCTCTCCGTCCTGCGCACGTCGCGTGGGGGTACCTGCGGTGATTGGCTGAAGCTGTAGGTTGACAAAGTCCATCGTTGGCGGGTCCCTTATGCGGCGGTGTTCACTCAGTAGGTGTTTCTGGTTGCTTTCAGGCGGCTAGTTGCTGGCTGACGGGGGCTGTATCGGTTAGTTCTCCACGAACCACGTAGTCTCGGATCTGCATCTCACCGCTGACGGGGATAGCTTCGAGACGCACGCTGAGGGAGCCATCCTTGTTGGTGAAGGCGACGCCGACACGGTTCCAGTAGTTCTTGTTGTTGCGCTCGGTGACTACGTAAACGATTTTCATTTTCTTAGATTCCATGATGATTCTCCGTGTGTTGTTTGCGATGTGTTGTCCGACGTTGTCTGTCGACCGTGTCGTTCAACGGTGTGTGCGGGAGCTTCCCGCTGTTGCCCTTCCCCTAGTGCGAGGAGCGTGCCGACGCGGCAGTCACGGGATTCCGCGCCCTTAGGACGATGCTCGGTCGACGGTGGTGGGGCGTGGCCGGCGGACGTGCCGGCTCCCGCCCTCCATGTTCCAGTGAATGTGGAATCGCGCTGGAGCTTGTGGCCCAGGTTGGGCGTTTAGACGGAGATTCGGAGGGTCGGGGGCTCCGACGACATTGCCTCGCCGATAACTGCGGCCGAGGGATCCCCGAGCTCGTGAAGCTGATTCACAAAATCTTTCGCTTGAGCTTGGGGCAGCGCGATGATCAGGCCGCCGGAGGTTTGGGGATCGTACAGGGTAGGCAGTACCGGGTGTTGCCTGGCTGCGTCATCAACACGAAGCTTGGCGCCCACCTGGCTGTTGAAAGGATGGGCACTACTGCGCAGACCGTCTTGCATGAGCGACGCGGTCCCCGGCAATAGCGGCAAGCGGCTCAAATACAGTGTGGCGCTGACTCCGCTTTTTGCGACCATTTCGTGCAGGTGGTAGGCCAAACCAAATCCGGAAACGTCAGTGGCGGCCACAAGCTGTGTTTTTACCGCCAAAGCTGCGGCAGGACCGTTGCTACGCAACATAGAAGAGTACAGAGCGGCTCGGTCCGAGGCGCGGGCCCGGCCGAGGCGATCCGCTAACAACAACGTGCCGGTGCCCAAGGCTTTGGTGAGCACGAGGGCGTTACCCGGTACCATGGCATCCAGGCGCAGCAGTTGGCTCTCCTCATCGATGCTGCCATCCACGGAAAACCCTACGGATAGCTCGCTGGCGATCGTCGTGTGTCCGCCCAGCAGGTGGACGCCTTCGTGCGCGAATACCACGCGGGCGCCGGCCAGCACCTCGCTGAGGGTGGCTTCATTGTGACGGGGGCTCTCGTGCTCCGGCAGACTGAGCAGAGCCAGGGCGTGTCGGGGCGTTGCCCCGCAAGCGTAGAGATCGCTAATGGCGTTCATGGCAGCGACCTGGCCAACCACGTAGCTGTCGTCACTGAAGGCTTTGAAGACATCGACACTGCGCACCACGATGTCGCCGCTAGAAGTGCGATAGGCGGCGGCATCATCGGCGAGATCGAGACCGAGTAGCACTGTTGAATCGGCGCTGCCCAAATGCTCGGCGTCAGAGCCCGCAACATTTCGCAGCGCTCGCTCCAAGCTCTGAGCGGGCAACTTGGCGGCGCATCCTCCGCAGCTCATCTCTTCGTCCATTTCGAAGAGTTTTCGAAAGCTGGGCTGCACGCGGCCCTCGCTATCGAGCGCCTGAAAATTTTTTATGAAGGCACGGTCGATACGTCGCTTGAGTCGCATCACCCAGCGTCCCTGACGGACCTGGCCCCACTTGGTTCCGATGGCGGTGCCGTCCCCGAGATCGAGCAATCCCAAATAGTCTTGTTGGGGCTCGTAGCGTTTTAGTGCCGTCCTGTTGGCCCTCGCTCGTAGGTTGTCCGCCAGTACCGGCCCCTGCCGAACGGCGTACACACCGGCTTTGGGTAACTCAGGGTGTTCCTGCAAAGTGGCGCAGTCCCCGGCGGCGAACACATTGCTGTGGCCCACGACGCGCAAGAAGGAATCTGTCAGCACGAAGCCACCGGCATCCACCGGTAGTTGACTGTCCGCGAACCACTCCGGGCCCGTCACGCCGACAGTCCAGCATACACCCCGGTGAGGCATGTGTTCGCCGCTCTGCAGGCCGAGCTGGTTTTCGCTTACGGAAGTCACGCGTTGCCCAAGCACGATGTCGATGCCGCGAGTCCGAGCCGCTGCCATCACGGCGTCGGCGACAGCGCGTGCTCGATCCGGCAACAGACGCGAGCTGGCAGCGATCAGTCGAACCTTCACGCCCCCAGAAGCCAAACGCGCTGCCACGCAAAACGCAATTTCCACGCCCCCCGCGCCGCCGCCCACGACCACGACGGGCGCGTCGGGCTCGCCCTGAGCCACTCGTTTGTCCAGAGAACCCAGCGCGTCCGTCAGTTTCGCGATGGGCCGTGTTGGCAAGGCGAACTCTCGTACTCCGGGCAAGTCGGCGCCGGCGATGGGGGCCCCGAGATTGAGCGAGACGATATCGTAGTTTATCGGGGGACGGCTGCCCAAGGTGATCTGCCGCTCTGTTGTTTGTATGCTGGTAGCGGCGTCTCGGACGAAACGCGCGCCCGCCAAGGCCGCCAAGGGCACGAGATCGATCTGCAGCTCTTCGGCTTGGTAGCTTCCGGCGATCAGGCCCGGCACCATGCCGGAGTAAATCCCCACGTCACGGTCGCTAATGAGCGTGATAGCCATGTCGCTTAGCGGCTTCATGGCGAAGCGCTTGAGCACCTGGATATGAGCATGGCCCCCGCCGATGAGCACGAGCTGTTTTTTTTTGGCTGGGGCGAGCATGGGCAGAAGGCCGTAAATCGGTGGGCGAGCGACCCTGCCACGACGTTCCCGGGCCGCAAAGCCTTGGATAATCAAGCCCAGCTTCGAGTATCATCCCCGCATGTCCAGTCTTCATCAGCCCGTCGGTCGTCGGCAGTTTGTCTCCGGCGCGTTGGGGCTGGGGGCGGCGATGGGCTCGCGTAGCTGGCTGGCTCGCTCCTTGGCCGTGGTGGCGGGAACGACTGCGACGTTGACTAGCGGCGACTCGCTGGCGGCATGGAACGCGGCTCCTCCGGCAGGTTTCGTGCCGTTTCGAGTACCCGGCAAGGTCGTCAAGATCACTCGCGGCAACGACTACGCGTCTTTGATGCAAAAGAATGAGCTGTGGCCCAAAGCCGAAGTCGCAAAAATGATGCTCGAGCGCGCGCTCATGGAATTTACCGGCGCGCCCAACATGGTTGATGCAGTCGGCCGCTTCATTCACAAGGACGATAAGGTCGCGATCAAGGTGAACGGCATCGCCGGGCAGCACGGCTACACGGTGGCGGTGAACTTCGAGCTGATCTTGCCGCTGGTCGAAGCGTTGATAACACTCGGCGTACCGGCGCCCAACATCCACCTGTTCGAACAGTTTCCGGATTTCCTCAAGGGCACGCGAATTGGCGTGGACGGTTATGACTTGCCCGCCGGCGTGGTCACGAGTTTTCACGGCAACTTCCGAACCAAGATGCCCGAGGTGGCCATCTACCAAAACATCAAGACACGGTTTGTCACGGCGGTGACGGACGCGACCGCCATCATCGACATGACCATGATGAAGGATCACTCGATTTGCGGCTTCACCGGTGCGCTCAAGAACATGACCCACGGGCAGATCGTGAACCCGCACAAACATCACGCGCACCTGTGCAGCCCGCAAATCCCCGTCTTGTACAACCACCCGGTGTTGCAGAGTCGCGTGCGGTTGCACATCACTGACGCGTTCAAGATCATTTACGACGGCGGCCCTTTGGACAAGCTGCCCGATCGTCGCTTGCCCCACGGTGCCGTTTATGTCGCTACGGATCCTGTGGCCCTCGATCGTATCGGCATCGACGTCATCGAGGCCGCGCGCAAAAGTAACGGCCTGCCCTCCCTCGCTAAAGTCGGTCGAGAGCCCAGCTATGTGAACATCGCCTCGGACATGGGCATCGGCATCGCCGATCTCAATCGCATCCGCCTCCAGCACGTCGCGCTCTAGCGAGCATTCCCTTCAGCGCGCTCTCGTTGTCATTGGTCACGCTCTCGTTGTCATTGGTCACGCTGTTGTGAGTTGCCGTGCTCAGCTCCGCCGCGCCCGCGGCCGAGCCCAGTTCGGATCGATCCGGGCTCGGCCCTGTGGTAAGCTATGGAAATGTAAAGACATAGTTTGCATTCGCCATTTCGACACAACTCCGACAAATTGTCGGAGTTGCGTCGAAATGGCGAATGCTGGCCAGCGGCGGTCGTGCTGAACGGCCGCTCGAAGCGGATGCTCCTGACTGTGCGAACGCCCGGGTGACAGGCTCGGGGAAGCCTAGAACGACCGATGCCGTATCTTGACTGTCGACTGTTGTGGCCTATTTGAGTTCCCCCCCTGTGTCCTTTCGCCCGTCTGTCCTGTCCCCCTGTGTTTTTGGCGGCTTCAAGGTACGTCAGCGTTCGGCATCCAGTTCTGGGCTTCGAGCGGTCGAGACCCATCGCGGCCTGGCGAAGTCAGCGTGGTGGCGAGCACTCTTGGGGGCGGTGGCGCTGAGTGTTCTGGGCTGTGGTGCACCAAAAGCCGTTGTGCGAGACGGCCGACCGCCGACACCGACGAGCGTGACCCAGGACGCACCGGGAGGTGACGCCATAGATCCTCATACCGCGGCCCTCAATCGACAGCTCACGGAATCGGTGGGATCTCAGCGGGACAAGGACAACCAGTTGATCGTGCCGCTGGCGGATTGGAAGAATTGGCGCCGCGTTCGCTTTCGTCTGATCAACCACTTTACGGGGTTCCGCTACGGCAAGGATTACCACGCTTTGAACGTTGCCTTCGTGAACAAGACACCGGGCATTGAGCACCCCACGAGTCAGAAATGCATGCGCCTGGCAGAGAAATGGGCGCGCCCCAATGTGCGGCGCTACCAGATCCGGCTGGAGCCGATGAAAGAACGTCAGGTGACTTGGCGCGGTCAGCGGCTGGACGCCAAGACCGTGGACGGTTTTGTCAACAT
This sequence comes from Polyangiaceae bacterium, assembly GCA_013214025.1. Classification (GTDB taxonomy): domain Bacteria; phylum Myxococcota_A; class Polyangia; order Polyangiales; family Polyangiaceae; genus JABSRN01. The sequence continues at coordinate 25,519 of JABSRN010000007.1, read as the reverse complement.
CGGATTCACGTCGGAGCACTTTACGGCAGCCTGGGTCGGTTACCCGGCGTACCCGGGAGCGTGTCTGATCTTTTCCGTGGTGGTGCTGTGGCGGGACAACCCGGAGCTCGCTCGCGATGTAGTGGAGCGCTGGTTGGTTGATGTGGCACCGCGCATTCATCCCCGGACGAAAGAAGCGCCGTATCGTCGGGAGTCGCTGGCGGGTCGCTAGTTTCGTTTTGACGCCGGACCGGCAAACAGAATTCGGATTACTGAAGCCTAGGGACTGCTCCAAGTGGCGATACCGAGACACACTCCGTAGACCATACAGCCGAGCAACCAGGCGTAGCAGCGTAAACGCATGCCGCTCTTGTGTGCCCAATAGGGCGCGAGCAGGCAGCCCGGTGGAACTAGGATCGCTAGAGCGCGCCAACGGGGTAGGCGGGTGGCGAGGCCTGCAACGATCATCAGGTGGGCGGTGAGTAGACAGCCGAAGGACAACGAGAGCTGGGCTAGGGTCCACATGGCGCGCGAGCAGCATACTGGGTCCTGGGCGGACTGACGGAGTGCGCTCGATGTCGCCCGGTCAGAAAACCACCCGCGAGTCCGAGCCGCTCAGGGCGGATCAATCGAAACCGAAGTGGCGGCAGGGGGTCAGGGCCGTGGGCTCTGTTGGGGCGGGGGGCTAGGTTGGCGCCGCCGGAATCTGGCAGCGCGAGCAGGCGACCGGCCCACGGAACGGACGCCGGCTCTCTGGTGGATTTTTCTCGAGGCGTGGACTGGAGGCTGAAAAAGTCGAGCTTTTGTGTCGGGCCGGGCTGGAATGGGGAATAGATGACGGCGGTTGGGCATTGACCTCGGGCGTTGACCACGTGGTTAGCGAAACCTCAGATACTCCGGGCGGCTGGGCAAGCTGCCCGCCAGTGTTAGACTCGGCAAATCGTGCGTCCTAGCTCTCTAATTGTGTGTGCGGCCCTCGCGGGTTTCTGTGGCTCCCTGGCTCTGACCGTGGACGAAACTTGGGCGGGTTCTGGTCTGCGTAAAGACACCATTGGTGTCGAAGAGATCAAGCGCGGGATGAAGGGCTACGGCCTGACCGTGTTCGAGGGCACGACCCCGGAAAAGTTCGATGTGGAAGTCATCGACATTCTGAAGAATTTCCGACCCGGGCAGGATTTGATCCTGGTGAAGACGACACATCCGCGATTGGAGATAGTGAAGGTAGTGGCAGGCATGAGCGGCAGCCCGATCTTCTTCAACGGTAAGATGGCGGGGGCTTACGCCTACGGCTGGACCTTCGGTTCGGAGCCGGTGGCAGGAGTCACCCCCATCAAGAACATGATTCACGATTTGGAGCGCCCCTTGCCCAATTGGATCAACGGATTCCCGCTGCGCTTCATCCCGAAGGGCATGAAGGCAAAACCGGTGGCGACGCAGTCGCAGAAGAATCGCTATACCGGACGGCTTGATGATTACGATCTAAAGCAGCACGCCAGCCAGCTGGCAAAATCACAACCCACCCCAACCCAGCACGCAGGTATGCCGCTGCGACCGGTTAGCACCCCCTTGTTGATGGGTGGCATCGGCGCCGGAGGCATGGCCTTGGTGAGTGATTTACTCAGTCCCTTTGGCATGGATCCCCTGCAGGCCGGCGGCGGCGGGGGAACCGATCCCAATGCGCCCACCGCCTACGTCGATGGCGGCGCGGTCGGCATCCAGATGGTGCGCGGCGATATGAGCGCGATGGGGCTGGGCACCGTGACTCGGGTAGAAGGCAACAAGGTGTCCGCCTTTGGTCACCCGATGATGAACGCGGGCGTCACGGCGTTGCCCGCTGCGATTGGCCGCGTGGTTTGGTTCCTGGCCAGTCAGTACCGCTCGTTTAAGTTGGGCATGCCCGCTCGCACCGTGGGATCGCTGGTCAACGACCGGCAGGCAAGCATCGTGGTGGATCAAAGCATCACGGCTCCCACCGTCCCGATGAGGGTCAAGATCAACGGTGCTCCGGGCGCTCCTAAGACCGAGTGGAACTTCGAGCTGTGCCACGAAAAGTTCATGACTCCGACCTTCGTGGCGGTGACCTTGGGCAACTCAGTGCAGGCGACCGCCGCCGATCGGCAGGACGTGAGTTGGCAGGCCAAGAGCGTGATCAAGATCCGCGGTCTTGGACAGATCGAATTGGAAGATTTCGGCGTGTCCGTTGGCGGCACCCCAGATCCCCGGGAGTTTTCCAGCACCAACGTGGTGCGCGCAGTGGGCGCCCTGCTGAACAATCCCTGGAAGCCGATCTTTATCGAGAGCATCCAAACCGAGATCAATCTGAAGTACTCCCGGGACATCCTGCGACTGCGCGGCGTCACGGCGCTGGAGAAGGTCGTCGACGAGGGCGGCAAGGCCCGGCTCCGGCTTAGCTTCCTGCAGTTTTCTGGCGACGCCAGTCACCAGGTGGTGGCGATCCCGATTCCGCGACACCTCAGCGGCCGAAAGCTGAGTCTGAGCATCGCCCCCGGCTACACCGTGCAGCGACCGCGTGCGGCTCCCGATAGTCTCAGCGAATTGATAGCGAACCTGGAAAATCCCATCTATCCGCCCCAGAGCGTGGTCGTCTCTTATTCGGCCGGAACCGGAGTCAGTTTCCGTGGGCGTGTTGCCAGTCGATTGCCGCCCGGTGCCCTGGACGCTCTGCAGCCCAGCTCCACCACCATTGCCCCCGAGCCCTACAACAGCCAGGTGCACCACGTAATTCCGATGTCGAAGTTCGTCATCGGCAAAGATACCGCTTCGATCCGAGTCAACTCGATCCTGCGATAGTGAACGGCCCGAAACAGAAGCGAGTCCGGAAGAAATGAATATTCGAATGAGCAAGAGCCGAGTGCGAATCCCAGCCGGGCTCCGTCCCGTCCGTTTCGTGATGCTGGCCGCGGTGTTGGTTAGCGGCATCACCGCCGTCACCGACGCGGTAGCTGTGGGTACCCGCCGCATCGAACTGACGCGGGCCAAAGACTTTAAGGGTGGCGATCTGAAGGGCGTGGCGGTGGATTCCGCCGGCCGTGTTCGCGCAGGCTTCAGTCTGGGCGCCGTTACTGTGACGGACGGCACAACCGTGTGGAGTGCCTTGGCGCGCCCGGATGGTTCGGTCCTGCTCGGCACGGGCAACGAGGGCAAACTGGTCGAAGTTCGCGGTGCGAAATCCAAGGTGTTGTCAGAGACGGGCTCTTTGGTGATCACCTCGATGGTGGAAGCGTGGGACGGCGCGGTCGTGATGGGCACCCTGCCCGATGGCGAGCTCTACAAATGGCACAAGGGCAAACTGACTCAGCTGGTCAAGCTGCCGGACACCGAGCACATCTGGGATGTCGCCTACGACAAGGCGAGCCGCAGCGTATTCGCGGCGACCGGACCCCAGGGTAAATTGTACCGTGTGGATGCAACGGGCCGCGCCCAGGTTCACTTCGATGCCGAGGAAGAACACCTGATGAGCGTCGCGGTGGCGAGCACGACCGAGGTGTACGCCGGGGCGAGCGACACCGCGAAACTATACAAGATCACGGGCCCCGGCCGGGCCGGCGTATTGCACGATTTCGGCCGTACAGAAGTGCGCGCGATTCGCATTGCCAAGAACGGCGATGTTTTCGCCATCGCCAACGCAATCAAGTCCAGCCGTCGTGCGCCGACTCGAAAAGCCGGTAGCGGGAGTGCGGCTCCCGTGAAATCGGGTTCCAAGGGCAAGGGCAAAGGGATTTTGCTGCGCTTCAGTTCCGATGGGACCCCGGAGGAACTGTACAAAGACAATAGCGAACACTTTACGGCCCTCGAGCTGGGCGCCGACGGGCTCCCCTATATCGGCACAGGGGTGGAAGGTCGTGTCTACACCGTGGACGCCGGCCACAATTCCGTGTTGCTGGCGGACACCGAAGAGCGACAAATTGGCGCGCTACTTATGCGTGGCAAGACCCACTACGTAGCTTCGAGCGATCCGGCGGTGCTGCATCCGGTCCGAAGCGTGGGCGGGGCCGACGCGGTGTGGACGAGCAAGGTTTTGGACGCAGGCCTCCGTGCGCATTTTGGCCGATTGAGCTGGGAGGCTCAAGGTAAGTTGGACCTGTCTACTCGCTCTGGGAATAGCAAAGAGCCGGACGATACCTGGAGTGCTTGGAGCCCGGGGTTGGCGGCTGCGGGATTGATCAAGAGTCCGGCTGCCCGCTACGTTCAGGTTCGGGCTCGCTTCGCGCGGGACCCCAAAGCCGTGCTCAGCGAGGTCACGATCCCCTTCGTTACAGATAACCTCAGGGCCCTGGTGACCAGCATCACCACGAGCTCCGCCGGCGAGCGCGGCGATGGCATCAAGGCCAGCGGGGGCCCCATCACGGATAAGGCGGAGACGAAGCTCAGCCTCAAGTGGATGGTGGAGAACCCCGACGACGACGAGCTACGCTACCGATTGCAGTACCGGCTGGTAGGGACCACCCATTGGTACGAGATGCTCGCCCCTCGCAAGAAGCTGACGAAGAAGAGTTTTAGCTGGGATACCTCCGGCTTGCCCGAGGGCCGCTACCGGGTACGCGTGGCGGCTAGCGATGAGCTGGCGAACCCGCCGAAGCGGGTGAAGAAACATGAACTAGAGAGCGACGTTGTGTTGGTGGACAACACCGCGCCGTCCCTGTCTCAGTTGCGCGTCACTGGACGAATTGTGAGGGCGACCGCGACCGATGGCGTTGGACCTATCGCCCGCTTCGAAATCTCCGTGGCGGGGACAGACGAGTGGTATCCGTACTACCCCCGCGACGGCGTCTTTGATCAGCAGCGCGAGGAGCTAGACGCGGACGTGGCCGCTTTGGCGCCTCAGGGGCGCGTCATGTTGGCGATTCGAGCCTACGATCAGGCCAACAACTACGTTGTGCGGAACATCACCCTCAAATAACCCACATCCGCAGAGCGTTCGCTGGGGCACTGCTGGGACGGACCAATATTGCCAAAACACCTGGAAACATCCGGGGAATTGCGCGATCTCGAATGCTTTCGCTGACCACAGAATCACCCGGGTGTGGGGCGAACCTGGGTTGGCGTGCCCCATCTTCGTGCTCTCGGCCGGGGGATGCTAAGGTACATGGCGATTTCCTAGGTCCTTCGGGGCTCTCGGGCGTCTTTTCTTAACCGCCGATTCCCGTCGGCTTTGCCGGCTTTCTTGAGGCGCTTCATTGCGTAACCGATTTTCACGTACTTTCCCTTGGGCGGCGCTGATGGCGCTAGCCGGTGCGGGGGCGTGCGCGGAATCCGGAGTCGAAGTGGGCGCGGGCCAGTGTGGCCCTGATCAGTGTGGCACCAACGACTCGGGAAGTTACAACTCAACCGACTCGATGAATCCCTTGTCCCGGGAGGCGGAAGCTATCGCCGAGGTACCCAAGTTGCCGCTGGCTTGCGGCGGCCCGATTGCCGGTTGTTCTCTCGATGACATCTTCGCTTGCGAGGACCGTCGGGTGGACGGGGGCGTTCTCGATATCTACGACTATGACGGCGCTGGTGGCTACAAACCGGTGAGCGATAGCGGCGCTCTGTTGGACGCGGCTACGGACGCGGCTACGGACGCCGGCGAGCGCGATGCGAGCGATGTCAACGACACGGGAGCCGTTGATGCGGGTGTCGCAGACGTATCCGTGTCAACCGAGGCTGGCGTCCCAGTGGGAAGCGGCCGCACTGACGCTGGCGCTCCTCACTACGCGAGCCAGTCGTGTCAGTTGACGGTGCGTGAGGGCACCGCCCAAGCGAGCTGCCAGATCGCCGGGCGTTTCGAAGTCGGCGAGCCTTGTGTCTCCGGGGCGGAGTGCGCGGCGGGCCTGGCGTGTGTCGACATGGCAGGGCAAGGACCGGACAGCGTTGGAAAATGTCTGCCCACCTGTTGTGAAGGGCCAGACGTTTGCGGGGAAGGCAGCTACTGCGGGGAGGCCGTGTTGCGGGGCACGCCAGAGCACAAGATCCCGGTATGTGTAGTCGCCGAAGCTTGCAACTTGGCTGAGCCCTATCCCTGCCCCGTCGGCGAACAGTGCACCTGCACTGAAGGGACCGTGTGCAGCATCGTCAATGCTGGGGTGACGGCCTGCGTACCGCCGGGTCCGGGACAAGAGGGCGAGTCCTGCCCCTGCGCGGCAGGTTATCTGTGCAGCCAGTCCAGTGACGTCTGTTTGCGACTGTGCGACACGAAGGACACCGAGTCCCTAGTGTGCGGGACCGGCCAGTGTCAGCGCATCGGAGATTTTACCGATGTGGGCGTGTGCGTCGGATCCACCGCCGGTCTTAGCGCCAACCGTCGGGAATGACGGGGCGTGTTCCAGCGGGTTCTCTCAGTCGAGACATCGGGCTGCGGCTTTGTGGACATCACCCGTGACGTCGACAAACTCGTCAGCGAATCCGGTTTCGCTTCCGGGCTGTGCACGCTCTTCGTTCAACATAGTTCGGCGAGCCTGACCATCCAAGAGAACGCGGACCCCGCGGTGTTGCGTGATCTGGAGCGATTCATGAAAAGCATCGTGCCCCGGGATCGGGGTTGGGAGCACGATGACGAGGGCCCCGACGATATGCCCGCACACGTTCGCAGTGTGCTGACGTCGACGTCCGAAACGATACCGATCCTCGACGGCGCTCTGGCTCTCGGCACTTGGCAGGCGATTTACTTGTGGGAGCACCGGGACCGAATGCACCAGCGACAGATCGTCGTGCACTTGACTGGGGAGTAGTGCTAAGCACGGTGGCCGTGTCGGAGATCCCCAAAGAAAAACCTATGTTCGAGCTGAGGGTGAGCACGTCCCCCGAGTGGTTGGAGGTGGTGATGGCAGATTTCGACGCCTTCGTGGTGGATCACACCCTGTGCGAACGGAAAGCCAGCGCCATGGGCATGAGCCTGGTGGCGAAGTACTCAGACCGAAGCCTTTTGGTGATGCCGCTGATCGAGTTCGCCCAGGAGGAGCTCGAGCACTTTCGGATCATGTACGAGGTGTTGGCCGCCCGCGGCTTACGTTTGAATTCCGATTCCAAAGACGAATACGTCAACGGTCTGCGACAGCTCGCGTGCAAATCTGGCGGAGATGCCCTGTTGCTCGACCGTCTGATCATTCCCGGGATCGTCGAGGCCCGGGGTTGCGAGCGTTTGCGCATGGTCACTGGCGCCATCACGGAGCCCAAGCTCAAGACTTTGTACGAGGAGATCACCCGCGCGGAGGCCCGCCATCATGGATTGTTCTTCCGTCTGGCCCGTCATTACTTTGAGCTTGACCAGATCCGGGAGCGGGCGGACTATTTTTTTGACGAAGAGGCGAAGTTGGTAGAATCCTTGCCTCACCGCGCCGCCGTGCACTGAACCGTCAGTGGCTGATTTAGGATGACGGCCCTGTGAACGCTCTGGGGCGATTCTCTCTACAATACCGCAGCCGCTACGCTGCGGAGGAGATTCAGCTCGCCGCGGACCTGTTCCCGTCAGGGCAAGCGCCCGTCGACTATGTGTTGGCGATCCCCGCGAGTGCCGAGGAGCCGAATCTGGTGGACGGTTATCGTGCGGCGGTACGTCGTATCGCCCGCGCTGAGGGAGCCCGAAAGTCGGTATTGGTATTGGTGGTGGTCAATGGCCGAGCGGACGCGGATGACTCTGTGTTTCAGCGGAACCGCCGGTGTTTTGATGGACTGCGCGAAAGCTTTGTACTGAAGGAGGTGGCCCACGGGGCGTGGCGGGGCGCCGACAGTGACGTGCAGATGATCGTGATCGACCGTTACACCGAGGGCCGGCGACTGCCGGCGGATCAAGGCGTCGGTTTGGCTCGTAAAGTGGGCGCCGATCTCGCGTTGGAACTGATCGTGCGAGAGCAAGTGCGCGCGCCATTCATCGCTATGTCTGATGCGGATGCGACCTTGCCGGAGGACTACTTCGAACGCATCGCAGCTTTGGGAGCCGATTGTTCGGCGGCGATGTTTCCTTTTTGGCACGCCCCGAGTGGCGATATGGAGGTGGATCGCGCGACAGCCGTGTACGAAATCCGCTTGCGCTACCACGCTCGGGGATTGCGTTGGGCCGAGTCGCCTTATGCCTTTCAGACTATGGGAAGCACCCTCGTAGTCAGTGCAAAAAGTTACGCTGCCGTGCGCGGTATGCCCCAGCGTCAGGCCGGGGAGGACTTTTACTTTCTCGACAAGCTGAGCAAAATTCGTCCCCTCGCGCGTCTATCCGGGGATCCCGTCGTGCTGCGCAGTCGGCTCTCGGATCGCGTGCCCTTTGGTACTGGCGCCGCTACCAACAAACTGCTGAAAGAACCGACGCTCGAGCTCTACTCGCCGAGATGTTTTGAGGTGGTGCGGGAGGTCAATCGGGCGCTGGTGGCGCTGGCCCAGACGGGTAAGCCGTCGAAAGATTCGGAGCCTGAAGCCGGGTCCCAATCGCTGGATAGTATCTGGGATGGCTTGGGTGAACATCCGAGGGCGTTCTTGATGGCCCAGGGAGCGCGCGAGGCGTGGCGACGGATCGGGCAGCAAGCACCGAACTCCGAGTCGTATCTGCGCCGGCTCCGGGAATGGTTCGATGGCTTCCGCACACTCAAGCTCATTCACCATGTGCGGGATAACGGTTCCTCGAACCTTTCGATGCCGATAGCCATAGAGCAGGCGCCTTTCATGGATCCCGTGCCGGACGATGGCGGGTTGTTGTTGGACGTGCGGGGGAGCTTGTTGGCGGAGGAACAATCGTGCCCGCGGCTAATGGGGCCTGCGTGTGCCTTGCTGGATTGAGCCCAGCTGCGGGATAAAAGGGGTTGCTCGAGAAATGCGGCCGGCTGGTGAAGAAACGGCCGTCGAGACCCTCGCGGGTGGGAGATCGTCGCCTAGCCGGTCCGTGAGTGAGTCGCGCTTCTGAATGACGCGAGGGGCTAGCCGGCGCGCTGCAGCCTCCTATCTTGTGGGATATTTGGGAGTTTTGTCTGTTTCGTCACCAGAAACGAGGGGTGCGGTGGGTCGAATTGGACGGCGAGCGTCGGCGCCACGGTCCCCAGGGCCCGAAGCCGACCGCCCCGGATTAGCTGAGACTCCACCGATCTGACTCTGATAATTTTTCGGGAACCGCGGTGGCCGGCCCATCATCAGATTGACCCCTACGGTGGTCGGATTATTCTTGTGGGCTCATGAAGCTTGGCAAACGGACCGCTATCGCCATGCCCTCGGAGCGCCCCGCCGGCGCTGGTGCTCCTTGCCTGGTGCAGATCGCCGGGGACGATCTCGGTACCCAGAGCGATTTGGACAAAGGCGAAGTGGACATCGGTCGCGATGAGTCCTGCACGATTACCGTGAACAGCGATTTGGTCAGCCGCCAACACGCCTCGGTACAAAAGCTCGGAAGCGCGTACATTGTGGCCGACCTAGGTTCTACCAACGGTACCTTCGTAAACGGCGACAAGATCACCCACAAGAAGCTGGACGACGGTGATCAGATCCGCGTTGGCAAGACCGTGCTCAAGTTCATGGCTAGTGGGAACTTGGAGGCGGAATACCACCAAAAGATTTTCACGATGGTGAGCGTCGACGCCCTCACCGGTGCCTACAACAAGCGCTACTTCGACGACAACTTTGGAAAGGCCATCGCTCGCGCGGATGCGACCCAAACGTCATTGTGTTTGATCATTTTCGACATCGATCATTTTAAGAAAATCAACGACACCCACGGTCATCCTGCGGGCGATTACGTGCTCAAGGAATTGGTGGACGTCGTGAAGGCTGTCGTGCGGAAGCAGGACACCTTCTGCCGTGTCGGTGGCGAAGAATTTACAGTTCTGTTGCCCGAGACGGACGCCAAGACGGCGTTCACTTGCGCTGAATTCATTCGCGGCGCTGTTGAGGTGACCACCTTCTCCTTTGAAGGCACAGTGATTCCGGTGACCTGCAGTCTCGGTGTGGCGCTGCGGGCCGGAGCAGAGCCCCATGACGCGCTGTACAAACGTGCGGATCAGGCAATGTACAAGGCAAAAAGCTCGGGTCGAAACCAAGTTTGCTGAGAGCAGCGGTTGCATTACCCGCTTGAAGGCGGGCGGCGGCACTAGACGCGCATGGCGGAGTGGCATCCGGGCTGAGTCGGGTTATGTCTATGGCCCCCATGGCTGAGTCATCGCTTGCTGAATTTCATCCCGCCGTGGCTCGGTGGTTCAGCGAAGAATTTGAGGCACCCACAGCGCCCCAGACGGAGGCTTGCCCTCATATCAGGCAAGGGCGAGATACCCTGATCGCGGCGCCCACAGGATCCGACAAGACCCTCGCTGCGTTCTTGTCGGCGATCGACAGTCTGGTGCGCGAGGCCCAAGAGGGCCCACTGCCCGAAGAGACACGGGTGCTGTACGTGTCGCCGTTGAAGGCGCTGAGCCGGGACGTGGAAAGGAACCTTGAGTGACCGCTGGCAGGCACGGCTCGCTGTCTTGAGGTGATGGGCTACGAGCCTGCCAACATACGTTCCATGGTTCGAACTGGCGACACAGCGACGCGGGATCGAACTCGCATGCTCCGACATCCGCCACTCATTCTGGTCAGCACCCCGGAGTCCCTATTTATCTTGCTCACCAGCGAGGGCGGGAGGCGCCTGCTTTCCACCATACGCACTGTCATCGTGGATGAGATCCATGCGGTGATCGCCGACAAGCGGGGTTCCCACCTCTCGATCAGTCTGGAGCGCCTGCAACATTTGGTGGCGGGGCCGCTGACCCGCATCGGGCTTTCTGCCACTCAGCGTCCCATCGATACGGTGGGGCGATTCCTCGTGGGTGCGGCGTGACCGCCGCCGGTGGTGATCGAGAGTGGTCATCTACGCGTCCTCGATATCGGGCTGGAGCTCCCCAAGTCGCCGCTAGAGGCCGTGATGAGCGGCGAGGTCTGGGAAGAGCTGTACACCCGTTTGGCGGATCTTGCGCTAGCGCACACCACCACGCTGATATTCGTCAACACGCGAAAGCTGGCCGAGCGCTTAACGCGACATTTGGAGAAACGTCTGGGCGAGGGTCAAGTGGCAGCTCACCACGGCAGCCTAGCGAAGGAGCGTCGACTGGATGCGGAGCAGAGGCTGAACTCAGGTCAGGTTCGAGCCATGGTTGCCACGGGCTCGCTCGAACTCGGGATCGACATTGGCGACGTAGATCTGGTGTGTCAGATGTCGTCGCCTGGGCGCATTGCGTCGTTCTTGCAACGAGTCGGATGGGCGGGGCACTCCCTCGGTCGAACCCCTAAGGGCCGGCTGTTCCCGCTCAGCCGGGACGATTTGGTGGAGTGTTCGGCCTTGTTGCTCGCCGTGCGTGCCGGCGATCTGGATGTGCTGGAAGTGCCTGAGGCGCCGTTGGATATTCTGGCTCAGCAAATTGTGGCTTGTTCCGCCACGGATGAATGGACCGAGGACGAGCTGCTCGCGCTGATTCGCGGCAGTTACTCCTACCGCGCTCTGAGTTCCGAATCGTTCCGGGCGGTCGTGGAGATGCTCACCAACGGCTTTTCTACTCGACGAGGCCGGCGGGGGGCCCGTATCCACTACGACGCGGTGAATCGGTAAATCCGCGGGCGGCGCGGTGCCGGACTGGCTGCGATGACTTCGGGGGGCGCTATTCCGGAAACGGCGGACTACGAGGTCACCCTGGATCCGAGTGGGCACAAGGTGGGCTTCGTGAACGAGGACTTTGCTATCGAAAGCATGCAGGGGGATATCTTTCAGCTGGGGAACAATGCCTGGAAAATCTCCAAGGTGGAGCCGGGAGTCGTCCGAGTCCACGACGCACAGGGTCAGCCGCCTACGATTCCGTTCTGGCTAGGAGAAGCCCCCTCCCGGAGCGCGGAGCTTTCGGTGGCGGTATCGCAGCTACGCATCCGCGCGGATCAACATCTGGGAGAGTTCGACTCGGCGGATGCAGAATCCCGACGACGTGCCATGGCGGAGGCAGTTCGGGATTTGGTGGCGGGCGAGATCTCTTCTGCCGGCGCCGAGCAATTGGTGGCGTATCTGGCGAGCGCTCGGGCGGCGCTGGGAGTGATGCCCAGCCAGGACACTCTGGTGATGGAGCGCTTTTTCGACGACACAGGGAATATGCAACTGATTGTGCATTCGCCCTTCGGAAGCCGGCTGAACCGGGCCTGGGGGCTCAGTCTCCGAAAGAAATTTTGTCAGCGGTTCAATTTTGAGCTGCAGGCGGCCGTCGGGGACGATGCGATCGTGCTGAGTTTGGGACCGACCCACAGTTTCGAACTCAAGGATGTATACGGCTACGTCCAAGCAGCATCGGCTCGTCACGCGCTGGAACAAGCTGTGCTGAACGCCTCGATGTTTATTACACGCTGGCGCTGGAACAGCTCAAGAGCCTTGGCCGTGTTGCGCTTTCGTTCAGGCAATAAAATGCCTCCCCGATTTCAGCGAATGGATGCGGACGACCTGATGACCGTCGTGTTCCCCGACCAAGTCGCCTGCCAGGACAACATCGCCGGCCCTCGGGAAATAGTCGACCACCCCCTGGTGAACCAGACCATGGCGGATTGTTTCTCGGAAGCGATGGATTTCGGCCGATTTGTTGAGCTCTTGCGTGACATGGCGGCGGGCAACAAACGTTTGGTGGCGCGTGATCTGACAGAACCGTCTCCGCTGGCCACGGAAATTCTCACGGCGGGGCCCTACGCTTTCCTTGACGGCGCGCCGCTGGAAGAACGCCGGACACAAGCAGTGCGTGCCCGACGCTTTTTGGATCCAGAGACGGCGGCGGCTCTTGGACAGTTGGATGGCGCGGCCATCGCCCGGCTCCGCGAAGAAGCATGGCCGGAGCCCTGGGGACTCGACGAATTGCACGATGCCCTACTTCTTCAGGGCTTCTTTACGCCGGCGGAAGTCGCGGCCGGAGGCTGGTTGCCAGACTTGCAGAAGTTGGCGGAGTCCGGACGTGCGGGAGTGCTCAGCCAAGGGCAGTTCGAGCTGTGGATCCCAGCGGAGCGGGTCTGGTAATTCGGTAAAATATACGAGAGCAGAAAGGTTGAGCCGCCGTTGAATTGTCCGCACCCGCCGACCTCAGCGGATAAAGAGGAGTGCCTGCGTCAGATCTTGCGGGCACGCTTGGAAGTGCTCGGACCGATAACGGCCTCGACATTGGGTGAACACTTCGGCCTAGCGGTGTCTGACATTCAGTGGGGGCTGCTGGCTCTAGAGTCCGAGGGCATCGTGATGCGCGGACGCTACAGTCGGAACGAGGACACCGAAGAGTGGTGTGAACGACGATATCACTCTTGCCTATCGGGGCAGGTGGTCTGGGCGCGCTTCACCCCCTCCTTGGCGGCCACCGCGGGCTTACGATTGAGCGGCCCGATGCGTTCTACCCCCGTCGCGCTGGCCGCTCGGGAGGACTTCGCCGCACTGCACGCGCTGAGCGCCCGCCAGAAATCCGAGCGCTTCGAGCCCGGCGGACAGGCGGCTCGTGTCGAGTCCGTACTGTCCGAGCGGGGGGCTTCGTTCCTGTCGGACATCCGGAGCCATACCGGATTACTGCAAGTGGAAGTGGAGGGAGCCCTCGCGGAGTTGGTGTCCTTGGGTCGAGTGAGTTCGGACAGTTTTGCTGGACTCCCGGCCCTGTTATCGCCCGCCTCGAAAAAGTCACGTGGTTCGCGAGGCCGCCGAAGTCGTGGCGGGCCGAGCTTGGATGCGGCCGGGCGCTGGTCTCTGCTCCCCGTGAGTGAGGCACAACCCGAAGCGACTTTCAGCGACGCGGACCCCCACTGTGTGGCCTACGCTCAAACTCTGCTGCGTCGCTACGGCGTCGTGTTCAGAAAGTTATTGCAGCGGGAGAACTTGTTGATCCCGTGGCGCGATCTGCACCGCGTTTACCGTCGGCTAGAAGCCCGAGGGGACATTCGTGGCGGACGTTTTGTAGAGGGATTCAGCGGCGAGCAGTTCGCTTTGCCCATCGCTATCGCTGAAATTCGCGAAGCGCGGCGGCGTGGGGATCGTGGCGAATGGGTAGTGTTGAGCGGAGCCGATCCGCTCAACATGAGCGGATCGGCTCCCAGGGGATCGCGTTGCCGCGGTGACCGCCAATCGCCTGATGTTTCGTGACGGTGTGTTGGTGGGTCGTAAAGTGGGCGATCGCATTGACCTGGACGAGACGCTTCCCGACGGAGAACGGCGGTCCGAGGGCGAGCGTTGGGACGCGACCAAGCGCCTCCGTCAGGGTGGGGGGACTTCCGCCATTCCTCGGCGCCTGGCACGTCTCGCCTAGTCAGCTGCAGGTGATTCGGATCGTTTCGTAGTTCGCCCTAGGGCGGGCTCCGGTCAAGATATAGAAGATCTTATACGCGGCCCGCGCGGAAATCCCTAGGCCTGAGCTATTGCCTGATATCCTGCGTCGATGAGCGAGCGCCCCAATTTTCGAGAGCTGTGGCTCAAGCAGATTACGGGGCTCACTGGGGCAGCTCTGGTCGTGTTCTGGGGGTTTTACTCCGTCGATCACTTTTGGACGGGCGCGGACGCGGATTGGGCGGCCTCGGATCCTCTCAGTCGATACTTGATGTTCGACGCCGATCGCCTGACCGATGCTGTGAGCTCGCTCGCGGGGGTGATCGCGGCCGTGTTCGGTATCGTCATCACGGTCGTCAGCATCATCGTGCAGTTGTCCGCGAACCGGTACACCGGTGTGACGCGGATGTTCTTTCAGGACCGTCTGAACAACTCGGTGATGGCCTACTACATCATCGTTTGCGTCTGCGGTGTCTGGCTGAGCGCTTCGCTGCAAGGCGACTATGTACCGAGGGCGGCGTTGCTGGCGATGCTCATGATGACCACCGTCGGCCTCGTCTTGATGGCGCCTTATTTTGCATATGTGTTCTGGTTCCTTGAGCCGATGAACATCATCATCAGGATTCGTCGTCAGGCGCTCACTATCATCGGCGGAGCCGCCACCGAGCTCAGTCCGGGTTCGAGGAACGACGACCAGGCCACGGTACTGACGGCCATGGAGGAGCTGACGGATATCACGAGTAACTCGATTTCGGGGCGCGATAAGATCATCGCCAGTGGTTCGGTGGATGCGCTCAAGGATCTTGCTATCGGTTATCTAGACGTCAAATCGACTCTACCGGACATTTGGTTTGAAGTCGGCGAGGGCATCGCGCGGAATCCAGATTTTGTGGCGATGGATTCCGAGAGTTTGACGGATCTTGTGACCCGGCGCTCGTGGGTGGAGTGGAAGGTGATGCGCCAGTACCTGGGCATCTACAACGAAGCTCTCAGTACCATGCGGGACATCAACTACCTGATTGCCATCGACACACGATACATCGGGGAGGCGGCGGTCAAGGCGGGGGATAAGGAGCTCATCAGCTTGGTGTTCCGCTTCATGAACTCCTATCTGCGGGCGACGCTCAACGCAAAGGACGTGCGCACGGCCTACAACGTGCTGAACCAGTACCGATTGCTGATCGAAGCAATGCTCAACAACGGCAATGGCGCGGCAGCCCTCGAAGGCGTCAAGCACATGAAATATTATGGGCACGTGAGTTTCGACATGAAGCTGACCTTTGTCACCGAGACTGCCGCCTTTGACGTCGCTGCGATATGCGAGTTGGCCCATGAGCTGGGTGCGGTCGAAGAGCTCGAGATGTTGGCAGAATTTCTGGAGCTGGACCGACCGTTGCTGGTACGCAGTCAGGAGAAGGGCCTCCTCGGTGTGCGCAAGGCCCAAGTCAAGTTGGCGGCGTACTATCTGCTCAACGACGATGAGGCGAAGGCGCTCATGATCTTCGACGACATGAAGAACGAGCCGCGTGAGCGTCTCTATGCCATTCGCCAGCAGCTCGAAGGTGTGGAGAGCAAAGACTTCTGGGAGATCATCGATAGGGGTCGCAACTTTGAGTTCATGCCGGCGGAACAGCGCGAATGCATGAACGTGTTCTTCGGCTGGATGGAAATCGAATCACGTCCGTCAGCACCTCCGGGTGCCCACTGATCCGATCTAACAACTGATCGGGTGTTGGCCCGTTAGTTGGCCGATGCCGTGGCTGCGAATGCTCTGATATCCGGTCGCCCGGTGTCGCCGATCCCCCCCTTGGCGCGTTGGGCGGCCTCCCTACATTTTACGCTGAAAGTAACGTTTCAGAAGCCGATTCGCGATGGGGTGATATCGATCAGGCTATCAACAAAGGCGGTGCCCTCCGTGTAGCAAGCGCGGTCGGCCATTGCGTGGGGGACGGCGATCACCTGAATGCCCGCGGCCAGTCCTGCCTGCAACCCTGCCGGTGAATCCTCAGACATGAGACAGCCCGCGGGCTCCTGGGAGAGCAGAGAAGCCGCGAGCAAGAACAGATACGGAGCCGGTTTCAGCGCGTGGATTCGCGGGTCGTCGCCACATACAAATACCGGAACGTCGTCCAACCAAGCGTTCCCCTGGCTCTTGAGTTCGCAGAAGCTGTGATTGCCAGGCACGGCGCGCGCAGTGCCTGGCAATCAGCGCCTCGGGGCGCGCGCCGCTTGCACTGTGGTTTTACGCCGCCTGTGTTAGCGCTTCGCGTAGCGCTTTTCGGGAGCGTTTCGTACTTTTCGCGCGCGGGAAATCGATGCGGACCGCTCTCCGTTGGGCCGGCGTAGCTCGATCAGTTCCCTGCCGAGTGCCCCACCCCATTGGTCTCTCACGTCGACTCGAATCAGCCAGGGACCCTCACCCTTCGGCGTACGGAGAGTCGTGTACCGGGTGCGTCCTTGCCTTGCCACTTGGGCCGGATCGCCTTCACGTTCACCGTGACCGCGGTGTCGAACTTCAGATCGTTCGGCATGGGCCTGCCGCTTTCGTCTTTCAGGTGGAGCTGCAGCCTCAGTCCGCTGCTAGGCCAGAAAAATCCGTTCTTGTTCTTGAACTTCCGTGCTCACCGTTCGAGGGGCCATCTCAATGTGGACTTCCTGTTTCGTCACCGGATCGCGCAGGGTCAATGTGATGGCCTTGTGGCGGGCTAAGCCGATTCGCCGCGCGGCGGGCGCGAAATATGGATATCGTCCAAAGCCGGCTTCGAGCCCTTCGATTCCGATGAATTCGCTGCTCTGATAACGCTTGAGGAGGTTCGTTCCGTCCTTCGCGAAGTAGCTGCCTTCGGCGAGCTTCACTCCGATTACTCGAAACGAAGATGCGGGGGAATCGGGCCCCCGCAGTCCGATGAATCTACGCCATGTCCCGTGACGGTATAGACCCCGGGTGTGACACCCGTCAGTTCGGCGTTGGGCTCCTCTGTCTCCACCGTTGTGATTCGCGTGCCCTGCTTGTTCAGCTCAAAAACGTATTGGATGGCGTCCGCGAACGGGGTTGTCGAGATAGCCGAAGAACTTGAGCCCGTGTTCAGGGCGACCCGCAGCGCGTGAGCGAGTTTGCGCGCGCTGGGTCTGCCGAGCACCGCTCGTTCAGGCCCGTAGCCTCGACCGGCCGCACATGTCCGTGCTTTGCCTTCATCGAGGTCTTTCCAACTACTCCTGTAGGCGGTGAGCATTTCGCCGGCGTAGGAAGCGGCCGTCACCTTACCGTCTCGAACGGCGACCACGCCGTGCCCCATCTTGATTACCGCGCTCAGCTGAGAAGGCCCTCGCACCAGCAGGGCGGCTTGGCTATGGCTGTCGGGAGGGAGGTATACGTCTGCTCGCCCTTCTTTCACCCGGAGCACCAAGGTGCGTACTTTGGCGCCACGCTTGCCCAGCGCAAGTTTGAGCGATTTGGCGAAACCGAGCTGTGCCCCTGCGCTCAACTTGACGGTGGCCCCGGGGGCTAGTTGCAGGGTGAGAGGCGTTGTGCCGACCGTGGACCAGGAGTTGGCGAAGTCGCTTTGCCCGGACACCACCTTGACTCCGCGCGGCGTTTTGGCGTTGACGGTCCTGGCAACCAAGACGCCGAACGCCAAAACGGAGCAAATGAGAAAACTGTGAGGGGACATGATCCAATGAACGGCAGGCCTCCACTGATCCTGATGCGAGAATTTTCCAAGTGCCCAAGTGCCCCAGTTCGGCATTGGGCGGCGGGGGCCTAGGTGACGTTCCCGGCGTGGCCGGCTTCTCGGATGCGTTTGATGTCCCGCATCAGTGCATCGAGCAGGGCCTCGTCCCGTCGGCAAATCGCTGTTTGAAGCAATCGAGCGCGTGGGTCGCTGATACCCATAGATCGCAGCAATATTTCCGCGCGGGAAACTTTAGCTAGCAATTGTCCTGGTTCATCAGTCAGCGGAAGAGACTCTGGGTTGGGAGGGTGGGAGCGGCTGTAGATTTTGCTTACCTCGGCATCCACTACGGAAAGTCGGGCACTCGGTCGGGAGCGACGCGAGGCGCCGAAGGCGGCGGAAGAGGCAGACGATTGAGGGGGGGTTGAGTGAGACATTACGGATTGCAGAAGCTTGGGAATGAGATGCGAGAGAGGGGCTCACAGTTCAATAATTCTTTGAAATGAGCTTTCGATCGTAGTGATGGATCACTGCAGGAACTGAGCCGTTCGAGATGGACCCACGGGCCGCCTGCCTTTCGCGGGGAATTTCCTGTGGATCGTGGGCGTTCTGGAGGCGCTCGGCCGCGCCCACCGTTTGTACTCGGACATTACTGTCGCGGTTCGTCGGCGCTGTCTCGGACCCGCCAACACCCCTGGCGTGATTCCTGGAGCGGGTGTAGGGACACAAGCGCAGGAAAACGATTATCGAAGCCATGGCACTAGAACGAGAGATACAAGTCGAACATCGGGTTGCCGGGGGTGATGGCTTCGCCCGCCTCCGAGATGGTCGAGCCGCTTTTATTCCCGGCGCTGTACCCGGCGACAAGATCACTCCCAAGTCCTTCGAGGACAAGCGCGATTACGTCAGGATCCCGACGTGGGATTTAGTGGAGGCGTCGCCGGATCGCGTGACGCCGGCATGCCGATACTTTGGCAGCTGTGGCGGCTGCGACTGGATGTCCCAGCGACTCACAGCTCAACTGAGATCGAAGGTCCTGATTCTGCGGGAGACCTTGCAACGCGTGGCGAAGATCAGCGAGATGCCGGAGATAGAGACGGTGGCATCCGAGGGCTTGGGCTATCGGCGGCGGACGCGGCTGCACGTAGACGCCTACGGGAAGGTAGGTTTCCACGGACCCCGATCTCACGAACTGGTCGTCGTGGAGGAGTGTTTGATTTCGACTCACGAGATCTCTGACACGATCGGCCTCCTCTCGGCGCTCAGTCGTTCTCAACGTTCGGCGCTGACCTGCTTGGAGGGAATCGAAATCCGGCACGCCCCCGGTGCTGTCCCCTGTCTGGTGTTGCTTGCCAAGCGGCGTCAGTCTTCGGCTCGCGCCTTCAAAGTACTGACGGCCGCTGGATTTCAGGTAGCAGTTGAAGACGGAGCGGAACCCGAGCGCTGGCCACTCGACGGGGGGCTGTTTCTCCAAGCCGCTGCGAACTCATTTACTCAGATTAATTGGGGTGTGAACGTCGAGTTGGTCAGGGCAATTCTGGCGGGAGCTGAATCGCGCGCCTGCCAGCAGTTCATTGACCTGTACTGCGGCATCGGTAATTTTGCTCTGCCGCTCGCGGCTGCCGGTCTCACGGGCGTGGGTGTCGAGCAAAACTCCGAAGCAGTTCGTTTGGCCGCGGCAGCCGCCGACGAGCAGGATTTGGACAGCCTGAAGTTCGCCAGCACTTCGGTGGAGCGATGGCTCAGCGACCGGGACATGGCTTCGTCCGCGGCCCCCAGCACTGCCGACTTAGTGATCGCGGACCCGCCGCGCCGCGGTCTGAAGGAAGTCGCTTCAGCGGTGGCGAAGCTAGCGAGTCGATACCTCTGTCTTTGTTCTTGCGATCCCGTCAGCTTGGGGCGCGATCTACGCGTGATTCTCGACGAGGGCTTCGAGCTTCAACAAATTGTCCTGTTTGATATGTTCCCTCACACCCACCACGCCGAAACTCTGGTGTGGCTAGCCCGCAGTTAGACTCCGGGACAGAAAGTTCATTATGGTTATTGTTACGAATCGTATTCCGGTCTCCGAAGGCTTTGAGATAGATTTCGAGGACCGTTTTCGCAAGCGGGTGCATCTCGTCGACCAATCTCCGGGTTTCGTCCGCAACGAGGTGCATCGTCCCAAGCCGATGAAGTTCGACCATGAGGCAGGGGGATTTGTTCCCGATCCCGAACAACAGGGTTTCTACGAGGTCAAAACCTGGTGGCGCAGCTTCAACGACTTTGCCGCGTGGACAAAAAGCCCGTCATTCGCTGATGCTCACGCAAACAAGCCGCCGGAGGGCATGTTCGCCGGAAAGAGCGTCTTGACCGTTCATGAGGTGTTTCTGAGCACGGATTTAGACGGTCTGGACGCCTAATCGCGATTCGGTGGCGTCGGGTCTCGCGTTTGTAGCCGGTCGCGCCCGAAGCGAATATTCTCACCCCATGGTGGCAGAAAGCGACGGATCGGCGACAAGACTGCTTGGCATCGCCGCGGCTCTAGTGGTTGTGCTGGCGGGCATGAAGGCGGCCGAAGAATTCTTAGTACCGCTGGCGCTAGCCTGTTTTCTCGCTGTATTAGCCGCGCCCGCGGTGATCTGGCTTCAATCTCGACGAGTTCCCGAGATGGGAGCTGTTTTGGTTGTCGTGGTTATGATGGGTGGTCTCATGGGCGGCATCGTCGCCTTGGTGGGAGGTTCTATCAACGCCTTCGCTGACGCGGTTCCGCGCTATCAGGCTCGCCTAGACGAGTTATTTAGCTCCGCGGTAGATTTGGCAGAGGCTCAGGGCCTGAGCTTGGGCATGTTGCGGGATGCCATTCAGCCGGGGGCGGCGATCGGTCTCGCCGGCAGGGCGGTCGGGCAGTTTGCGTCGGTATTGAGCAACGCTGCCCTCGTCATGCTCACGGTGGTGTTCATCCTATTCGAGGTGACGGTTATTCCCGCGAAGCTGCGTCTTGCTCTTGGCGACCCCGATGCGGATCTAGGACGCTTTACGAAAGTCGTGGATGAGGTCAACGCCTACGTTGTCATAAAGACCTACGTCAGCGCAGCCACCGGTATCGTCGCTGGCGTTTTTGTTGCCGTGGTCGGGGTCGATTTCCCAATCCTCTGGGGCCTCTTCGCCTTCTTGTTCAATTATGTGCCGAACATCGGCTCGATCATGGCCGCTATTCCGCCCGTGTTGCTCGCGTTGATTCAGTTTGGACCAGGTGAAGCCGCCGTGGTCGCGGGAGGTTACACCGCGATCAACCTGGTGGCGGGTAACGTGGTTGAACCGAGACTCATGGGTAACAAGTTGGGCTTGTCCACACTGATCATTTTTCTGTCCTTGCTGTTTTGGGGCTGGTTGTGGGGACCCATCGGCATGTTGCTGAGCGTGCCGCTGACCATGATCGTAAAAATCATGATGGAACATAGCTCTCAGTTTAGGGCGGTGGCGGTTCTGATGGGTGGGCCCCCCAAGTCCGACTGAGTCGAAGCGCCCCGGCATCAACGCAGCTTAGGTGAGTGCTCTCCTCCTTACAGAGAAAGCTTGGGCGGCCGTTCATAGGACTGGCAAGCTATGTGGGGCGATGATTTCTAAATTTGGAGTAGCGAGCCGTGCTCGGGTGGAGAACACGTCTGACGGAGTCCCGGGCCGTACCGAAGGGGCGGCACGAAGCAGCGACCAGCCCCCGATTGCCACGTTGCATTGGTCCGCCCCAGCTCCGGGGTCAGTCGCCGGACCTGGAGAACCGAAGGCGGCTGCTGGTGGTTCCCGGGCATTGGACGACTCTTGGGTCCCGGCACCGTTCCCTGCAGCCGGGGCACTCGTTTCGTTTCTGGGGGATACTCAGCTTTCCCGTATCGTGGGGGGGCACGCTGGCTTAGCCTCCGAGGTGATCGTGCATTCGCCAACTGTGCCTGGCGCTCAAAGACCCGGCGCTCATGAACCCGATGCTTGCGGACCCGGGGGACCGCGTACGGGCGCCGCCGTGCTGCAGGCGGCGAGCGACATGTTCATCGAAGGCCCCCCGGTTGTCTAGCTTGGTCAGTGCGTCCACGGGCGCCTGCTCACGAGCTCCCATGAGCTCGTTCTTGAGCGTTTGAGTCTTGTCGCTCATGGCTTCGATCTGGGCATCTTGGCGCGCTAGCCGCTGACCTGCCGCATCTCGGACTGTAGATATAGCACTCGTCGTTGAGCTAGGAAGCTTCTTCCTAGCGTCGTCGGAGCTGGGAGGCCCAGCGGACACTCTCGGCGCGGCGGTCTTTTTTTTGCACTGCTATTTTTCTTCTTCCAGAACATGAGGGTACCGTCGCGGCTTCGGACGGGCATTGCTCCGAAGAACCAAATCGTAGGACTCACTTTTTCTAGCTGACGAATTTGGAAACCACCGAGGCTATCCTTTGGTTCACGGCGTCTTGGCTGGTGCCGTGCTCTTTTAGATGTCGCTTCGTTGTCTCAAGAGAATGATTGCCCGTTTCGACAACGTGG
This sequence comes from Polyangiaceae bacterium, assembly GCA_013214025.1. GTDB lineage: Bacteria > Myxococcota_A > Polyangia > Polyangiales > Polyangiaceae > JABSRN01. The sequence goes on along the minus strand of JABSRN010000007.1, from coordinate 3,103 downwards.
AGAACGTGGGGGGCTGTCATGTTTTTCCTGACGCCGTCCAAGACATCCAGCGGACAAAGGTTATCGCGAGTTCCTTGGACGAAGAGAATGGGCACTCGGAGATCGAGCAGCACCTGGTCTCTAAGAGTGGGATTCTTGCCCATGCCTTGCAAGGGGTAGCCCAGACAGATCACGCCATCGACGGGTTCCTCGAGAGCCAGATGGCAGCCGACCCTTCCGCCCATGCTTTTCCCGATGAGGAACACCGGGCCGCGATGACCCTTACGCGCCTCTTGTAACTCGCCACGATGGGCCTCAATCAACTTGGGCAGACGATCCGGCGCTCGTTTCCCGGCCGCCATATACGGATAATCAAAGGGGTGACAAACTCCGATTTGGTTCAAGCGTTCGGTCCAATCGAGCATCCACGGGTGGTTGGACGAAGCGCCCGCGCCGTGGGCGAACAAAAAGAGAGGCTTGACCATGGGGAGAGTCTCTCAAGCACAGCCCGTCCGGTACAGGCCCGGCGGTATGATTGTCGCCTTTCCTGCGGGCCGAGCGCCGTCCCGGTGGACGAGCCAGTACGCTCTCGAGAGCACGAGAAGGTTGGTTCGCCCTCACAGTTGTGCGAAGTCCGCCTAGTGTCTCTAGCCCCTCTCAACGCCGCTCGATTCCGGCAAGCCCTCGCCCTTTCCCTGCCCGACCGAGACTACGGTAGTTTTCCCGACGCGATCCTGGCGGGTGTGATGCTGATTGTGCTGCCGGAGCCGGCGAGAGTACTGGCGATCGCTCGCGCAGATACGATGAAGGACCATCCGGGTGAGGTGGCATTCCCCGGAGGCAAAGTAGAAGGCACGGAGGGTGTTCGGGCCGCGGCGTTCCGCGAGGTCACCGAAGAGGTGGGCGTTCAACCGTCTGAGCTCGAATACATTGGCGAGCTACAAGCGTTACCGGTGATCACGGCGAAGTACGTGGTTCATCCTGTCCTGGCGCTAGCGGAGGCATCGGTAGTTCCGAAAATCTGCAGTACGGAAATTGACGAATTGCTCGAGATCGAACTGTTGCCGTACTTGACCGGAGAGCGAAGATCCCTGGTCTTCCACGGCGAGTGGCGTGGGCGTCCTGCGGCGATTCGACATTTTCAGTTGTCGGATCGGCTTCTGTACGGAGCGAGCGCCGCGGTCCTCTACGAGTTGCTCGAGCGTTTGGCCCTCAGTTACGGAATCGCCCTCCCCGAAGCCGGGGTCGCGCATGGGCCGCCCTGGGGCCGTCGCTACGCTGACATTGACGGCTAGACCGCCTGTAAAAGTTTCCGAAACACCAGCATGTGATTGTTGGCGGGCATCGTAAGCGTCTCTTCGAGCCGGAGAGCGTGGTGTTGACCGAGTTCAATGAGTCGATCGAGCTCGCGAATTCCCCATTCGGGGTTGCGGGAGCGCAGGGATCGATCGAAGGCAGCGTTGCTGGGGGCCAGCGTTTGAGTGGCGAAGCTGTAGGGGCCGTAGAGCACGAGCGGAGCCTCGTCCGGTAGGTAGCGGTCCGCTCCGCGGAATAACGCGATGGAGCAACCCCACGGAGAGATGTGCACCATGTTGATGCAGAGCATGGCGCTGAGCTCCGGCACCTTCCAGTTTTCTTGACGAACATCGAGTTGGAGAGCGGGCAGTAGCTGTTCGCTCTTGGATACTTGCCGGTAGGCGGTGATGCTCGCTACCGAATCGGCTTCGCGATCACTAGGCAGCCATTGGACAAGCGGAAGTGCCTCGCTGAAGAAACTAGCGTGCTCGCCGGAACCGCTTGCAATCTCGAGCACGGTGCCTGAAGTCGGTAGCACACGGCGCAGAACTTCTAGAATCGGCTCTCGGTTTCGGAGAGTGGCGGGGGCGTGGAGTTTTGTCATCGGCGTATCACTTCGGCTAGTTCGTGCTGAGCCGTTGCAACTGCTGACTGAGTTCCTGGTACACTGCGTTGCGCATCTCGTTCGAAACCCGATGGGGAACAGCGGGGAAGCTCTGGAAGCGGATCGCGGCGCCCCGCGATTTGAGCGCGCGGACAAAACCTTGAGTTCGCCCGAAATCCACTAGCGTATCGTTTTCTCCGTGGACCGCGAAGAGGGGCGGTAGCTTTCGAGCCTGAGCCGGCGTGGGCCATAGGGCTTCCGGCAACCAGCCGCTGATGGGCAGGCTGGCGTGCCATACGTCCGGCGCAATCGCGGCCGCGGCGAAGCTGAGCATGCCGCCCTGGGAAAAGCCGGTCACGATGGGTTTTCCGCGCGTTGGGCGAATCCGTTGGAGCGCCTTGGCGAGTTCGACGATTTGTTCTGCTGCGTGACGGATGCCAGTTGCGACCTGTTGATCTGTTTGCCCCGAGTATTTGAACCAAGAGAACCCTCGGCCGGAGGGGATGGGAGCTTCTGGGAATATCCAGCGCACGCGCATGGGGTAGGCGCCGAACAACTGTCCGAATTTTTGGGGTCGATCCCCCAGGCCGTGAATGGCGATGACCATCGGAAGAGAACGCGTGGCATCGCCCGTCTCGAAGAAGCGCAGGGAGGCCGCGCGCCCTTCCCGCAGTTGCTTGGATGTCTCCGCAACTGTGCCGTGCGACGGGGCCGGAGGCTTTGCTGACGATGGGGGCCGCGGTGGGGTGCCCGAGTGGCTCGGCGCGACGCCGGCGTCGCAGCCCACTGCTGCCAACAGGGTGAGGCTGAGGGCAAGGCTGAGGGCGTGAGTTACTGACGGGTTAGCTCGCTGCATGGCAGAGAGGTATAACTCGCGGGAGGCTGAGTAAGAAGAGGCTTGTCTAGAGGGCAGCGCGCACTCGTTCAGGTCGACCGCCGGCGCGGCGTCCGCGCTTGAGTCGACGACTGAGTCGCTGGAGCTCGGCCTCGGCGGTGACCCAGCCACGGCAGGCAGTGCTGCCACATTCGCACGCGATAGCGTTTTCCGCGGGCCAGCCGTAGTCGATCGTGAGCTGTTCGCCTGGGCGAATTTTGCGAAGGGTGAGCACGGATAGCTGGTTAGGCTCGTCTTGGTCGAGCAGCAGCTCACAATTGGGTTCGCAACAATGGTTGAGATATCGAAACGGAGCGATTGGGATCATCACGGCGTCCTCGAGATCGACA
>JABSRN010000069.1 GCA_013214025.1 Polyangiaceae bacterium | reverse complement strand
TCGCTGGTTGCGCGGACTGGATTTGAACCAATGACCTTCGGGTTATGAGCCCGACGAGCTACCAGACTGCTCCACCGCGCGAGCGGGAACATAGTCTTGCTGCTTGTGGTGTCAAGCATTGATAAATGTGGGCGCTTTCCAACGCTTGAGCCCAACTTTTTGGGGCACTGATGGCGCGCGGGGACTCGAGTGTGATGTGTCCAGCTGCCCGGCCCGCTCGGTTAGCACCGAGGCCCCCCCGAGCCAGCCCTGACGCCCGCTGTTCATCGGGGGCATCGCCGCTGACACAGAACGTGCAGCTCCCCCGGTTGGCAGCCCCAATCTGCGGCCGTCCCCCAGATCAAAGAGGCACATCGCGTTTTCTTGTTTTATACAAAACAGAGACTCGGCTTGGCTCCCGAAGCTATCCCCCGGGCAAGCTCCCCCACGTCCGCGCGCATTGCCGCCCTTGCAGAAGCGTTGTCCCCGGAGGATTCTCCCTTTTCGAACCACCCAGCGCTTTGGGCGCAGCGCGGCATACACAAACCATGTGTCTGCATGCGAGGTCTAGAGCTGCGCAGAAGCGACACACTCGGAGTGCTAAATTGCGCAAGCTTCGTCGGATAAGCTTCCAGTCTAGCTGCAAACCCGTGATTTGCAGGGCATTTTTCCGCCGTCGGTGTTGGCATCGGACTTGCTCTACCCTTGAGCAGCATCGGACCACTGGGACGACGAATTAACGCGCCGCCAATGTCGTTCTCAGTGGTCCGGTGTCCCCTGATTCACACCCTTTGCGGTTGGCAGATATCCGGTCATAATCGGACAAACCAGACCGGAATCTATCCGCTCGCACTGCTCGGTTCCTCATCGCCGGAACGCCCCTTCCCAAAGGGGTTCAAGGGTGCAGGAGTTTTGCGGAAAAAGCCTTTATTGTACCCTCGGACAAACGTTGACGGAGTGTCCGACCAGCTGTAACGCTCAATCCGTTCGTAGATGTTGTCTGTCTGGCGCCAAACATCCTTCGGAATCTCACGCCATGAAACCTATGCTCGATTCACGTGTGCGCTCGAAAAAGCAGCGCCAAAAGATAGTTCGGGGTGAGCTAGAAGTAGCTCGCTTCAAAATCCCTTACCGGATTTTCGGCAACTCGGACAAACACATGCTCTGCGTTGGGGGCGCAAAACAAAGCATGGCGGTGTTCAAGTCCTTCGTCTCGCGGTTTACGCCCGAGTACTCAGTTATCCTGGTAGATCTTCCGGGGCACGGCAAAGCCAAGTCCCTCAGCGGCGGCCAGTTTGCGACGCTCGACGAGCAAATTGAAGTGCTCAAGGCCCTGCTCGAAGCGACCAGCGACGGCAGGCGTAGTCTCAGCGTCTTCGGAGCCTCTTGGGGCACCATCGTGGCATCCGGCTACGCAGCCAAGTATCCTGGCATCGTCGACAAGATGGTGCTGGGCAGCTTCGGCGCCAAACCGAACCAAACGATGACCAAGGTGATCCGAGGGGGCTACGACCTCTATTACAAGAATGGTCCGGAAGCGATCGGCCCGCTGATCATTCAGTGCTTCGGTTCTCAGATCCCCGAGGGCTACGCGACCAACATCATCAAGCAATTCAGCGGCATGAGCCACGAAGAATACCTCGCATTCTACGAGCACTGTGACTTCGTCGCCGAGACCGAAAACATCACCGAGCACATCGAGCTCGCGAAGATCGATGCCGACGTGATGATCATTAACGGCGAAAACGACTCGGTCATCGACCTCAATGACGTGCGAAAGGCGACGCAGCTCATCAAGAATTGCGTCTGGGAAGTCGTTCCCGACGCCGGACACTTTCTTCACTTCGAAGATCTCGCCATCATCGAACGCTACGCAGCGTTTTTTGAAGGAGAGCTAAGTGGAGTTCACCTTACGAGCATCGTGCCTAAATCCGAGTCCATCGCGGGATAGTACGCTGGCCTGGCGCCGTTCGGATCCATGTGCAGAAGTCCCGTCCGGGCATTCCTTATCTGCGCGCCTCATCCGCATTCCGCTGGGGGCACGTCCGAGGGCCATCGAATACGTCATGGATACCGATACGTCGAACATCAGCGTCAGCGCTCACTACACCGGATACATCTGGTGCCGTCACGGGCTAGCGCCGAAAGAATTCGAAACTGCGAGAGGACGCAACACGTACCGCTTCCTCTCTCCGGCTTCCGCGTTGATCCGCGCCATCATCGGAGCCGACATGGAAACCTTCTTGGTCGAGCGGCATAAATTGCTCGACCACCTGCTGACGGCCGCCATCGAAAAGGCCGGTGTTACCCAAGTGGTCGAGATCGCCTGCGGCATGTCACCGAGGGGGGTCAGCTTCAGCCAGCGTTATGCAGACCGTGGCCTCGTCTACGTCGAGGCCGACTTGCCCGGCATGGCGGCCTCCAAAACCCAGCTATTGACGCAAAATGGCTGGATCTCAGAGCGCCATCAGGTTCAAATCTGTAATATCCTGACGCCTTCGGGCCCCGAGAGTCTCGGTCACTTACTGAACACCCTCGACCCCACGAAAAAGACCGCGCTCATCACCGAGGGCCTGGTCAACTACTTCGACCTGGACACTTTGCAGACCTTTTGGACCAACATCACTCGGGAGACGGCTCGATTTCCAGAGTGCCGATACCTCACGGAGATCTACCCGGATTTCCGCGATCACCCGATCCATCGCTACACGCGAATCGCCCAGGGCGTGATCGGCTTGGTCACCAAGAACGAGTGGCCCCTGCACTACGAATCCGACGCGGCCATCGAAGCGGGCTTCAAACAGGCGGCCTTCCAAGATGTCATCGTCCACAACCCGGACGACTACCGAGAGCTCCTGTCTCTCCCCAAGCTCCCGTACTCTTCCTTCGTGCGGGTGGTGGAAGCTCGCTGAAGGATGATCGACGATGCGTCCAAGACGCCCGTGGCGACTGGTTGGCTAGCTACCTGGTTGCCCGCTCATCGGAGTTTCTCTCTCTTCCTCTGTTTTGTGCTGACAGCTATGTCGGTACATCACCTGTACGACTTTAGACACCAAGAGCTACGGCTCCAAATCGATCCGTCAGTGAACGCACTGTTGTCCCAGGACGACGAATCGATGGCGTTCTACAAGTCCGTACTCGAGGACTTTGGCAGCGAAAACGTCGCGGTCGTCGGACTGATGGATCCTGAGCCATTCAGTCTAAAAAACCAGAAACAGCTCACCGAACTCACTGACGCCATTGAACAGCTCGACGGCGTCGACCATGTGCGCAGCTTGTCCAATGCCGTGGACCCGCAGCCCATCGGGGATGACCTCACCGTGGGCGACTTCCTCGAAGAACGCGAGGGTCTCGATACCTCGCCGGCTGCTCTGCACGCCCGAGCCATCAACCATCCGCTCTACGCGAATAGTTTGGTCGCCGGCAACGGAAAGGGCACGGCGCTATTGGTTCATTTCGGTGATCTCAGCGACCAAGACTTCTTGGCCTCGGAGCTCGACCAAAAAATACGCGCCGTCGCCAATGAGCATTGGTCTGGAGAATCGCTCTTGGTGAGCGGGATGCCGGTCGTCAAAGCAGAAACCAGCCGGCTGCTCCTACTGAACATCGCCCGCAACATCCCCGCCGTATTCCTCGTAGGCGCCCTGGTCTTCATGATCGTATTCCGCAGCGCTCGAGCTGCGGTCGCCCCACTCCTCACCATAGGTGCCGCCTCCCTCTGGACCCTCGGCGCCATGGCGGCGGGCGGACATCGGCTCAATATCGTAACCAGCATCGTGCCGGTACTGGTCACCACCCTCGGTTTTGCGACCGTGATGTATGTGCAGTCGGAATACCGAGCCAGCCTGACCGAAGGGCATGAGGGCAAGAAGGCCCTGGAGCAGACTCTGTACAGCGTGCTCTTGCCGATCGCGATGACCTGCCTGACCACCATCGCTGGATTTCTCGCGTTGCTGGTGAGTCCCCTCAACGCCATTCAGGACTTCGCGATTTACTCCGCCATCGGGGTGGCATCGACGGCGTTCTCGTCGGTTGTGCTCGGCTCCGCGCTATTGTCTCTCGGACTCAGCCCGAAGGCACGCCCCGATCCTGAACCGCCGCCGATATTTCATTGGTGGGCGGGCATGGTGTTCGAGAAACAGAAGGCCATTTTCGTTGGGGCCGCCGTGTGCCTCGCTCTGACGATATTCGGCACTCTCAAAGTGCGCGTCGACTTTGATGTAATCGAAAACTTGAGCGGCAGCGGTGAGGTGCTTCGCGACACCCGCCAACTCAATAAACACTTCGGCGGAGCCACTCCGTTCTACGTAGTTCTCGAATCCACCGAGGAAAACGCCTTCGAGAAACCCACCAACTTAGAAGCCATGAAGCGGGTTCAAAACTGGCTCGAAGCGCAACCTGAGGTGGGCGACACCAACTCCTTTTCGAATCTGATTGAGACGCTCTACGTGGCCTTCCGAGGAGAGGGGGCCAGCAGCCGGCTGCCGCCGACCGAGGCCATCGTCTCTCAGCTACTGCTGCTAATCGATCCTGCGACCACCGAGAGCCTCGTCAATGAATCGCGGACACGAGCCAGCATTGTCGTGCGCGCGAAACAAGCACGCACCGCCGTGCTCAGCGATCTTGTCGATCGCCTCCAGGTGGAGCTCGACAAGATGCCGAAAGGCATTGACGCTCGAGTCACCGGCGACACCATCCTGCTCTCCCACGCCGTCAACGACATCGCGAAGGGCCAAGCACAGAGCCTGACCCTCGCCTTCATCGCGATATTTTGGATCTTGGCAGGCTATCTCCGGAGCCTTCGCGAAGCGATACTCGTGCTCATCCCCAATGTACTGCCGGTGTTGTTCTTCTTCGGCCTCCTCGGCTTGACGGACACACCATTGGATCAATCCACAGCACTCCTCGCCTGCATCATTCTCGGCGTCGCGGTGGACGACACGATTCATTGTATCGTTCGCTACCGGCGGGAAATCGAAATACAGCCTGGGCCAGCGGAAGCCATCACCTCGACTCTGCGGGCACTCGCCCCACCGGTCACCTCGACGACCATCCTACTGGTGGGCGGCCTGTCCGTTCTCGCTTTCAGCGAGATGCGTAACCTCGCGATGTTTGGAAAGCTTGGCGCGACGACCCTCGCCTTCGCCTGGGTTGTCGACCTCACGCTGACGCCCGCTCTGTGTCTATTGCTAAAGGCTAAAACTACCAAATTGGCGACGGACAGCCCAGCCGGTGAACCCAGCCCGGATACCCAAATCTCCGGCGCTTAGCTCCTAGGGAAGCTTGCGCTTCGACACCACTTCCAGCAGTTCGTATTGGAGCCCTGGACCATCTGCCATCGGACGCGGATTCGTTGTCACCTCTACCCGGAGCTCCACAGCCACGGAATCTTCGAACTCGAAACCCTCGATGATGTCGTAAAAAAAGACCCACTCGCCGTCCGGCGTTTCGCGTACCTGCATGCACTTTCTGGGTGATTCACCCGAACAGTCAACGAGGTGCTCACGGATCCAGAGTGTGATTTCTCGACTTCCGTTACCGGCGTCCGCTTCGGTGGGTCTGGGCGGCGCCGCATCCCCGGGCTCGGCCTCAGAACTCCCGGACGCGGGCATCGGGACCGTGGCAGCGGTGGCCGGGACCGGGACCGGCTCCGTGGCGCTGCAAGCCCAAGCGGACCCCAGCAGGCCCGCTGCGGCCACTGCGACTCCGTAAAACCGAATATCCATGGGTCCCACTGTACCGTCGACGCCTCACCCTTGTCCAACGGAGGCGTTCAACAGCGGCACGGCTGTTGGGTAGGCAGCGCGGGGGATGGACGGAACACGGGGGTGCTTCATTCCAAAGCGAGGCGAGTTTTTCGCAGGGGGATGCGTTTGACCGCGGACTGAGCCAAGATGCACTTCGATTATGAGAAAAACGCAGAGCCTCGGCCGGAGCGGGATGGGGGACATCCCAGAGCGGGCCCGGCGCGGTACACCACTGATTCTGCCTGTCGTGCTCGCAGGCGTATCGCTAGCCGTCACCGCCCTGCTAGCCGCAACCGCCTGTTCGGTTAACGCCAATAATGAAGGAGGTCAGTACGGACGCACACCGTCCACGCCCCCACCTCAGTTGGCTCTCGAAAACTACAGCTCGGCCCCGCCCCAGGCGGCGAGCAGCACCATGATGTTCCTGCCAGGCCGCACAGTTCGCGAACTCGTCCATTTCAGTCAGTTCGGCAATATGGCCGTCTACGAGGGGGACATCATGCTCGGCCCCGCCGACTCCGTTGCCCGGCGCTTTGGCATGCCACGAAGCGCCGGTACCCACGTCAAGGGAGCGGTGGCGATATCTGATCGCTCGTACCTCTGGGCTGACGGCGAAATCCCTTACCAGGTGAGCCGTAGCGTATCGCCGTCCCAACACGAATCCATCCAGTGGGCCATCACGGAACTCAACGAGACCGGTCTCAACATTCGACCTCGAACGTCGAACGATGGCGACTATGTGGAGTTTGTCGTCGAACAGTCTGGCTGCAGCTCCTATCTCGGTCGCATCGGTGGTCGGCAAACCATTGAGGTTCAGAGCTGTTCTCGCGGGAGCGTCGTGCATGAGCTGATGCACGCAGCGGGGTTCTTTCACGAGCAATCTCGCGGCGACCGCGACCAACACGTCCAGATCGTGTGGGATGAGATCGCTCCCGGCCGAGAGTCGAATTTTCAACGCCGCGACCATCGGGGGCGAGACATCGGCGCTTATGACTACGGCAGTATCATGCACTATTCCGCGTCTGCGTTCAGTCGAACGGGGCGCCCCACCATCGTGCCTACGGATCCAAATGCGCGCATCGGCCAACGCCAAGCCTTGTCCGATGGGGATCGAGCGGCGATCGCGGACTTGTATGGCGTTACCCCCGCCGCCGCCCCGAATCTTCCGGTACAGCCCGCCACTCCCGCAGCCACTCCGGCGCCAACTCGAGCGCCAACTCCGGCTCCCATTTCCCCCGCAAGCCCGACACCGAAACCGAAACTGAAACCGACCCCCGTCACCCCGAACGTGCGCGGTAGCTCGTTTGCCGGCGGCTACAGCTCCCCCCGCGGCACGGTCACCTGTAACCAGCAAGGCAGCTCGGTTAGCTGCCAGTACCCTGGTGGGATGCTGCTCTGTGCGGCGTCGGGAGAATCGCTCAACTGCGGCTGGACTGGCGGAGGGCAAGGCCGCGCCGCATTCACGCGCCAGGCCTCGGGCACAATCACGGGGACTTGGGGCGATCTCTTCTCCGCCAATAGTCGCGGCAGCTGGGATTTGACGCCTCTAGGGACCGGCGCCAGAGGAAACTCCGCTCCGCCAGCCGGGACTGCCGCGCCCAGCGCCCCCCCGCCTCGCAGCCCCACTCCCACGACACCAAAGGGCCCGAAAACCCCAGCGCCCCCCACCACCGCTTCAAGCGTGGGACTCGGCGGCCAATACCAGAGCACTCGAGGGCCGATGAACTGTACCGAACAGGGAAAATCCCTGAGCTGCACCTTTCAGTCCACCGGAGGTCAAGGCCGACTCGATTGTCTGAAAGACGCGAGCGGCCTCAAGCTCAACTGCACCTGGGCGACCTTCCTACCTCTGCCCGGCGGCGGACTCGCCACCTTCACCCGACCGGATACGACTTCCCGTCAGCTGAACGGTAGCTGGGGGAATTTTTACTCCAATTCGGACGGCGGGAATTGGCAAATGGCGGGTCAGTAGCGAGCTGCACAACTACTCACTCCTGGCTTAACTGTTAGAGGCCGCCAAATCGATTCGGCTACGCGAAAATCGCCTCGGGACACATCCAGTACCGATCATCGCCATGACTGCGAACACCAGTCCGGGGGTCGCGCGAGCCTGTGCTGACGCGGGCATGCCGCTCTACATCGTCAAGCCCATGCGAAACGAAGTGCTGCAGGATCTAATCGAGACGCACCGGAGCGACGCGTCCCTCCCTACTTAGAACCGAAGCGGTAAAGCCCACAACACCTGCGTAACCCAGGTCAGTGACCGGTGCGGCTCCCCACGGCGTTTGCTAATCGCAGTGCCCGGTTTCCTACGGTCGCAACTGCTTTTCCAGATCCGCGGGATGCCGCTTAGATCAATTTCAGGGCAGCTGGATCAACTTGAGCTTCTGATCGACGTCGGGCGCTGTGAGCACGAGCATCTCTCCGTCCGGCCAGCTCACTCTTAGGGTAGAGATCGTAGTTTCCGCCCCCAGACCGAAATGGCAGGTGCGAACGCCACTGCTGCCCTGGGATGGCCGGGTAGTTACAAAACAGGTCTGCGTCTTGCCGGTGGGCTGGGTCACCGAAACTACGGCTCCGATAGCATCGCGATTGGATGTAGTCCCGTTGCCCTGAAGCTCCACTTTCAGCCAATGATGGGTGTTCCCGACGTCGCCCGATCGGTTTCGATAGAGACGAGGGGTGCCTCGAGGTTTGAGCACCAGCACGTCGAGCCAGCCATCGTCATCTGTATCAAACACGACGTTGGCGCCCGATTTGCTCGGCTCGCCAACCCCTGACGGGCCTCCTACATCCGTAAATTCACCATCCCCATCATTGCGAAACAGTGCGTCAGGTTCGGGCTGCGTCTCACCGTAGGGGTAATCGGCAAGCCCGGGGTCATCGAAGATCGGGAAGTTGGGCCCCGACGAAAAATAGAAATCCAGGTCGCCATCGTTGTCATAGTCGAACATCGACACGCCCCACGTCACCTGCATGTCTTGCCACGATTCCCGGCTACCGCTGCTTTGCGGTTTCCACGGGAACCACATACGCCGGATACCGCTGAGCAGAGACTCGCCCACACGGGGGTCGTAAAATTCGTCGATGCCGTCATCGTTGGTGTCCGCCCGTCCGTAGAGCAACGTGTTGGGGCCCAAGTTCGACATGATGACGTCCGGGCGGCCGTCGAAGTCCACGTCGCCAACCGCGATCCCCATCGCGTTCATTCCGTCGCCTTTTACATCCGGATGGAATCCAAACCCAGACTGCATGCCCACCTCGGTAAACTGCCACCGATCGGGATCGCCGGATGTATGAGCGCCATCGTTTCGCCAGAGTCGACTGGGGTTTCGGTAGTCGATGTCTCCCCAATAGGTCTCGTTGTCGCTTGAGGCCAGCAAATCGATATCTCCGTCCATGTCGTAGTCGACCCAGACGGCGGCGAATCCGACGATGTGTGTCTCCAAACCGGGATCGCCCAACAGAAAGTTGACCTCAGTGAAGGCCGCTCCGTCATTGCGATACAGGCGATCTCGATGCATCTCCGGATCGTCCGACGAAGAGCCGTAGGTGCTGATGTAGAGATCGAGATCCCCATCGCCATCGTAGTCGCCCCAGGTCTGGGCCGTCGTTACGTTATCCAGACCGCCTAGCCCCAGCTCACTGGTCACATCCACGAAGTTCGGGGTCCCGTCTTCGGTCAACCGATTCTGTAGCATTACATCCGAACCATCGCGCCCCACGTAGAGATCTTGGTCACCGTCGTTATCGTAATCCGCAAAGCTCACGCCGGCCCCGCGATCCAACGGCAGGTTGATCTCCCAGGCCAGATATTCGGGAATGCCGTCGCCATCCAAGTCCCCGACGTTGCGCAGCATTTGTCCCGGCACGGCCACATTGGATAGGAATATATCCAAGCGCCCATCACCGTCGTAGTCCCCGACCGCCATGCCAGCGTAGACCGTACTGCGAATATCCGGCGCCACTTGGGTAATCGCAATGCCCACACGCGCCGCCACGTCAACAAACAGCGGGTCCGTTATTCGCACCGACACGCAATCCGTCTCGGCAGTTTGACCGAGCGGCAATACGCTGAGTTCCATCACTCCTGGCACAGTTCCGGAAGGCAGGGAGTACAATCCGCCGAGTTCCAAATCATCCACGTAGAATGGCGACACTTCGACTCCATCGAGTCGGACGATCACTTCAGCGATATTGGGTTGGGTATCGACATGGATGAATGCCCTCTCCCCCACAGCCACCGATTCGGTCGCTCGCTCCACCACAGCCACCGGTAACTTGGGAGCGCCGTCAGCGGCAGAATCACTCTCACCATCAACGGTAGAGTCGCTCTTTGCGTCGCTCATGCCATCATCGCTGGCGTCGGCGCCGCCCTCGCTCGTAGCATCACCGCTGGCGTCAACTCCTACCTCAAGAATCACATCCGCCATGGCGTCGCCAGGAGCGGAGCTCAGTCCCCCATCTACCTCAGGCGGGGCACTTTCCAACCAACGACAACGGTAGCTCTGCGGCTCCACATCTCCGCGATCGACGCCGGATTCCACGATGCCCACGCTGGTGTCAGGCGGCGGTGAATCCACCGGCCCAGCTTGGCCGCCGTCCGTGCGGATAGCATCCGGCGCGCCCGCGCCGTCTCGCTCGGCCGGAGCGCTGAAGTTCTCGTCGTCGCAAGCGACCACCAAGCCTCCCCCTACCAATAAAAGCTGCAACAGCCAAGCACGGCCACCCCGCCCAATTCCGCTAAGCTGGCGCATTACTAGACAAACTAACACAACAGATCACACGACGAAGCGTGCTGGCGTCAACAACCGCTACCGACCCCGGAAGATCTTCCCGACTATTTAGACATTTGCCGCACCGCGGCGGTGTCACCCGGCTCTGTCGCCCGGAACCAACCAAATCGATCACGCCGCTGCCAGGCCTTCCAGCATGCGCTCCAGTTGCACTGCGCTAACGGTCTTCAAGACGAAGTGCTGCGCAACTCCGGAGTCCATGTATTGCTGAAGTTCCGCCACCTCGATGGATGACGTCAAAATACGCAGAACGTGAGGGAGGGACTCCGCCAGCTGGGCCAGCTGCCGTCTTCCCCCGAGAGATTCAAGTCCGAAAGAACCGCAGTGAATCGGCGTTGCTTGATCGGGTCAAGGGCCTCACGGGCGATCTGGGCGAACACGATTTCCATGTTGCTGCCTCGATGGCCCCGCTTGGTCATTGCCAACTCAACCACATCATCGTCTACAATCAGTAGGCAGGCTTCCGCAGCCAATCGCTGAAGCGTCAGCGACCTCCCACGATTTGCAGGAGCCGCTACGCGCCATCGCTTACGGTAATGCTCTGAAATTTGTTTCGGAGGAGCCACCCATTTCATTTCAGCTTGCCCGGTGTGGTGGCCTCCAAGAAGTCCAAGGCCGCCTAGCCCGACGGGTCGGCGGATCCCGGCGGGCGCGCGAATAAGCACCCACGGATTCCGCCCTTGGCTCCCTGTCCACTCGCGCGCGTTAGCCCCATTTTAGTACACTGCTCGATTGGCCTATGGCTGCAGACGTTGACGGCCGCTGTGAAAGCCGGGCAGCGCTCCGGGGCGAACGCTTGCTTGATCAAACCATTCAACGATGCCGCTCTCATCGCCCCCCTTCGAAAACTCAGCGCCGCGTAGCGTCTGCCCCGCGTAGCATCAGCGCCGCGGGCCGTTGCCTCCAATCGAATTCACGCCGGCCCGCTAAGACTCGCCCCACCCGGCAGAAACTGCTGGTTTCTCAGCGTCCACTGCAGAAAATAAAACAATAATACATATTTAGTATTTTGATACTATACAGCGGATCGCCCATCCCCACAGCTTCGTAAATCCGCCGAGTCCTAGCTGCCCCCGCTACACTGTCGGCCCCCGCGGTACCTGTCCCCCTTTACTCTGGAGCCCCCACCGATGACTCACGCCCCCTTCGTCCCCGAACTCAGCACCATTCAATCGGCGTCCTTAGAAAAGCCCGCGAGCATGGAAGACGTCTTTGGTGGCAACGAGGTGGGGCCGGTGCCCAATCCCTTCCCCGTATACGACATGCTTCGGGAACACCGGCCCGCGATGCCTGTGCAGGGCATGGCCTACAGCGGCTACCTGCTCACCCGCTACGACGACGTCAAAGCAGCGCTCAAGAATCACGAGGTCTTCTCCAATCGCGGAAACGCCAAACACATCGGCCTGGTTTTCGGACGAACCATCCAGGAGATGGACGGCAAAGAACACATCAAACACCGCAAGATCGTTAGCCCTGCCTTGGCACCCCGGGCACTACAGAAGAACTTTGCCGGCGCCGCGAAGGCTATCGCCGACGAACTCATCGACAAGTTCGCCGACAAGGGAGATGCCGAGCTCGTCCAAGAGTTCACCTTCGGATACCCGCTGCGAGTGTTCATGAAGATCATCGGGCTCCCCGAAAAAGATCTCGAGACCGTGCACAAGACGGCGGCCGATCTGACGAAGATAGGCGTCGATCCGATGAAGGGTCTGCAGGCGGCCCAGGAACTCACTACCTACTTGACCCCCATCGTGGAAGCCCGTCGCAGTAATCCCAGCGACGACCTGTTGAGCCGCCTGGTGACAGCCGAGGTGGACGGCGACCAATTGAGCGTCGACGAAGTCGTGAGTTTTGCAAAGCTCTTGGTCCTGGCAGGCGCCGAAACGACTTACCACTTGATTGGTACTGTCCTACTCGCCCTGCTCGCTCACCCCGAACAACTCGCGGAGGTGACGAAAAACCGCGAGTTGGTGGTGCCCGCCCTCGATGAAGCTCTGCGATGGGACTCACCCGTGCAGATCG
Source organism: Polyangiaceae bacterium (assembly GCA_013214025.1). GTDB lineage: Bacteria > Myxococcota_A > Polyangia > Polyangiales > Polyangiaceae > JABSRN01. Next base: position 12,021 of record JABSRN010000069.1, on the reverse strand, counting down.
TGTGCCGCGAGACGGTGTCGCCAATCGAATTGGCGGGAGTAAAAATGGAAGCGGATACCAGTGTCTTGGTAGTTTGCGGCGCCGCCAATCGCGACCCGGCGATGTTCAAGGATCCCGAGGTGTTCGACATCCACCGAAATACCAAGGATCATATTGCCTTCGGATCGGGACAACATTTTTGCGCCGGTTCCCGCGTCGCCTATCTTGAAGCTGAGATTGCCTTGAACAGTTTGCTGGATCGTTTGCCCAACTTGCGTCCGGGATCCGACATGGGTCAAGTGGTGGGCATGTCCTTTCGCGGTCCCACCCGCGTGCCCGTCCAGTTCGGCTAGGGCGCAGGCTCGACCGGAGGCGCCAGCGACGCACGAGAATCGACGTGGATGGCGAGTCGAAGCTCAGCGCGGGCGTCCGCCAAGTTCGTGTGGACACGCAAAGGAAACGGCGGCTTCTTCACCGAGAGGATCCCCGAGATTAGAAAATGGAACGCGGCGGACTCGACAACCACTGCGGCGGCCCCCACGTTCACCCGTAGGCTGGGTTGATTGCGCTCGATGAATCGAACCCGAGACATCAGGCCACTAGGACGCGGAGGTCCCGCCCCTCGTGTATCGAACAAAAGATAAAAACGCTCGCCGCGACCCAACAGCCCCTCGAGCGCCGAAAAAAATTCTTGGAGAGACTGCTCTGTCTCGGGCCCGATCACTCGGGCGATCACCAGAGGCCACTCGCCGTCATCAAAATGGACCTCAGCTGTCGCTCCCATTCGCCCAGGGTACACTATTTGTTGCTGTTGGGCGGCGTACCAGGATGGCGCACTCACAACGCAATGCTCAATCTCTATCGCGACAGTCTCCGCCGCCAAGGGGCCTCTCCCATGCCGAAGGCCCTTCCCACCGCCCGGGGCTGCATCAAAATAGAATCACATCGCCTTCGTCGGCCGCTTCAGTGTCCTCGTATTTCACGAAGTCGAAACCTTCTTCTGCCTGCACATCGAGAAATACCTTGAAGCGTCCAGCATCGTCGCGGAAGGAGTACAGGCGAGTGGACTTCTTTTCACCGTTACGAAGATTGAGCGAGACGCCGGACACGACCAGGGGAGTGCTCAGCCGAACTGGCGAACGGTACTTCAGCCACTTGTTTTTCATCCGCCCCACGAGCTGATTGCCCATCTCGCCTATCACGCACACACTCACCACCTCGTCAAAGACCTTCGCGTGGGATGCCGTCATCGTACCGTCACTACGACATTTCCTCCGGATTCGATTAGCCGGGCGATCGAAGGCCTGCCCCCCTGAGCTCAAGACACCGCCATCGACACAACCGGAAGACCCGCAACCCCGCGGGATCCCACCAATATAGAACAAGAACACATGTTGCGTATTTATGTTATATTCAGCCAATGACTCGATGGCTACGTGATTCCGCAACCGCTGGTCTCCTCTGCTGCTTTGCAGGCTGTGTCGGTTCCGAAAACGCACCCAGCGATCCCCGAAGCTACGACGGGGATCGCTACATCGTCGAATCGAGTACTGCCGGCGCTTCTGCTGGGGGCACGTCTTCCAGTGATGGTTTGGGCGGCGCCAACACGACAGCGCCCGACTCAGGGGGTGGCGGGATGAGCGCCCAGCTCGGCGGGAACGGCGGTACATCTTCAGGCGGCGTCAACAATGCGGTGGGCGGCAGCGGCTCCAACATGGGCGGCACGGGCTCCGGAGGCACGGGCTCTGGCGGCAGCCTCCCGGTGATCGAACCGAGCAGCATGTGCACATCGGCGGTGGCAGGTTGCATCATTGACGTTTCCATCAACGTGGAAGCGACCTACCTAGCTACGACGTCCTCGGGACTCGGCAACGGCATCAGCGCTGACGCCATCGACCTTTCGGCTTGTTCATGGACAGCCGGAACCACGCTAGTGATACGCACCACTGGCGATTTTTACACCGGTGGCTACAGCTATCAGGATCCCTACGATACAGACGCAGCGACCGGTCTGTTTAGTAGCAGCGCCGTGATCGACGAAGCTTGTCTCGGAGATATGGTCCCCCACGCCGACTGCGCCAACTTCCTACGAGTCCCCGGCGCGATCTCCGCCGGCACGGCCTTCGATACGGGCTTCGTGGGCCTCACGGGTTCCGACATGGACACCGACATTCCAGAAGACTTCTTGATCTCCGACGGCATCGGAAAAAATTGCGTCGAAGTCACGCTACCCGCAGCCTCCAGCTACTTGTTCGTCTCGCCGTTCATCGATCCTTCGCGTACCGAAAACTCTGACTGGGACGACAATGTCGCCAACAACTTCCGAGTAGTGATTCAAGCTGTCGAATGATTGACACGCAGCTGTGCGCGGCGCGTCGTGGCTCGCACGGCTGCGATACCGCGATACCCAGTCGCTTCGCTCAGCGAGCTATCACGCGCGCCCACAAGCTCGGACCCCGAGCCGGCGCCCGGCATTGGCCAGGGTGTCCGGGTCCTCAGCCTCCGGATCGGACTCGGTCCGGCGCGGCAGCCACCGGACGAGAGCGACCCGCAGCTCGGTATCATGCCATACTGATAGTGTGAGTATTCGTCGGCCGCTAGCAGCGGCAAAGCGCAGCGGGCGAGCCTGCCTCCCAGCCAACGCGGTGCGATGTGCCGTAATCGGCGCACTCGTTTTAGGCGCGTGCAATCAAGGAGAGTCGCAAATATTAAGCCCCGCGGAAAGCCCCTTCGTTCCAGGCACAGGCACAGGCACAGGCACAGCCGGAAGCTCCAACAACGGCGGATCGGATGGCGGCGTTGCCGGAGCCAGCGCCGGCAGTGGCGGCAGCGCGGGCACCGGTGGAGGCAGTGGCGGCAGCGCGGGCACCGGTGGAGGCAGCGGCGGCGTCCCCGAGGCCGGTAGCGCCGGCAACAACAGTATTCCGGATGCCAGCGCTGGAAGCGGCAACACCGAGGGAGACGGCTCCGTTTTCGATGAAGCCGGCACGCTGCCGGACGGCGAGGCCCAAGACGGCGAGCCTGAGCCCGGCCTTTGCGATCTGGTGCAAATCACCAGCATCTGCACCGTGCACTGCGAGGCGCTGCTGTCGTCATCCAGCTGCAGCTCCCAGGTGGCAGATCTGGCTGACTGCGAGTGCGACTGCGAGCTCAACCTCCGGACTCCGTGTAGCTCCTTTTTCGACGACTTCGTCTTGTGCGCGTGGGGTGGTTCCCACGACTACGAATGCAACGACGGCGGCGACCGCAGCCAGCTCCCGACCTTGGCTGGGACCCCGTGCAACGACAGCCCCGGCTACTGGCGCGAGCAGGCCCAAAACTGCATCGCCGCCAACTCGCCTGCGGACTGTGGGACAGTCCGCGATACGTGTACGATCTTTTGCGCGGCAGCAGCGCCGACCGACTGCGGTGAAATCCCGCAGAATCAGGGAGATTGCGAGTGCCTGTGTAAGGAAGTCTACAGCGATGGATGCGGCGCCGAGCTCGATACATTCGTGGCCTGCGCCGGCAACTCCGCCGTGTTCGAGTGTTCGCCGACTGACTTCGTTCAACTCAGCGCCGGGCAAAGCGATTGCGAAGCGGCGTGGACCGCCTTCGACTCCTGTCTGTAGCGCTCTAGCGCCATCGAGCGCCCAACGGGGGGGGCGGCGGCACCTACTGGCTAGGCGGACACTCGTAGCTGATGTCCCAGTCGTTCAGGCTGGGCGACTCACCCGAGCTGCCGGCGATGAGTTCGATCTCCAGCTCCATCACGGCGTAATAGGCGAGCGGAGTCCCTCCTAGGGCTACCAGCAGATTGATAGGACAGGGCGTAGGCCCCCCCATACCGCACACCTCTTGGGTCGCCGCCGATGCCGTAGTGATGTCTTGGTACACCGCCGAAGAGAGCCCCGCTTCTGTCAGCGCGGTGCGGGCGCGGAAGACGACGGCGGAATCTCCCGGGGTACTCGCATCATAGGCAAGGTAGCTCCAGTTCGGCGAGGACACGGAGTCACACTGAGACGTGTAAATCTGCGTGTAGCTGGTGTCGACGGGGCCGGTGGGAGCGCCCGCGTCTCCGTAGGGCGGGGGCGGCGCCGTCGGATAACATTCAATTTCGACAGCTAGCCGCGCGATGCGGTCGGATTTAACGCGATCACAAGTAGCGTCACACAGCGTCAATGTCGCGGGATTCGAGGGGTCGTCGTAGTACCACTGATCATCGCCCGTGCAGGCGGTCACATCAGCCACCTGGGTGAACGAGCCGCCCGGATCTACAGGATCGGCGGCGGGGGCGCTCGGCACCGGTCCGACACACACTACGTTGGAGGTAAATCCACAGGGGTAATCGTCCCACTCGCCATCCGTCCGCAGGCGCAAACAGTTGCTCGACGAACCGCTGTCAGGTTCCCCCGTGTCGAAGTTTTCGTATGCCGTACCGAAGCTACTGCCCCCGGAGGAGACTTTGCTTAGAGGCCCTTCGCACACCGAGTCACGAGTGTCCGCGCAGGGCGCGTCATTCCATTCATCGTCGGTCTCTTGGTAAAGACAGTTGGAGTCGGTCCCGCTGTTGTTGGGCTGGGTGCTAGCGAAGGGGGCGTAGTTGAGCGGCGCGGTCGCCCAGCCGCCGCCGCCGCCTGAAACGGGCGCTTCGCACACCGCAGCGTACGAATTTGTGCAAGCTCGATCGTACCAGTAGGAATTCGAGAACATGTACGCGCACTCACCATCGTCGGGGGTACCGCTGCCAAAGTTTTCGTAGGTGTAAGGCGCCTGAAGGCTTCCTGCGGAGCCGCCGGTCCAAAATATTTCGCCGTTGCTAACCCAGGTACTGTTGGTACCGGAGCGAGAAGCGCCGATGAATATTCGATCCAGGCCCCCTCGGATATTATCCAGAATCCAGGTGTTCTCCGTCGCGCTAGTGATAGTGACGAGGTCCATGCCCAGCGCCTCGCAAGCGGTCTTCTGATTGTTCCAGTTCCTAGTAGTACTGATCAGATAATAACAGCTGCCGTTGTATTCAGTGCCCACACTGCAATTGACCGCCGGCGCCCCACCCGTCCAGAACTGGGTGAGATCGGGCCAGAACCACTCTCCTTCGCTCAGGGTGTCCTCCCCGCCCAACCACACCTCGGTGGTGCCGAGCCCACCGACGAGAGCGTTCTCAGTAGCATCGTCGACCTTCACCAAATCCCAGTTGGTGCCGTCGCCCCGCGCTTTGCAGGCGGTCTGGGCGTCGTCCCAGTTCAAGTTGTCGGTGTTCCGATAGTAGCACTGGCCTGAATCTTCTACCTCGTCGATCTCGCAGCCGTCGACCAGCGCCCCGGCCTCGTAGAACTGCGTTCCATCGAGCCACAACCAATCATCTTCTGTGACGTCATCCTTGCCGCCCAACCATGAGGAGCCTGTCAAATGCAGCGCCATGAAATTGGTGAGAATATCGCCCCTCGTAGGATCGGTCGTAATATCCGGAATATCCCAGCCAGTGCCGTGGGCCGCACACGCCGTTCGCGCGTCGTCCCAAGTCGCGGCAGTCGTGTCGGCAAAGTAGTAGCAGAGCCCGTCCGGCCCCAACACATCACCGGGGTCGCATTGTCCTGGGCTTCCCGTCTTAGGTCCTTCGCAAATGGCCTGAATCGAACCGTCATCATCAAGACAATCCCGGGCTCGTTTCCAGTCGCCGTCACCCGCGTTGATGTAACCGCATTCGTAAGAGCCGGGACTGCCGGACCAATTCTCGTAGCCTTCGTCGGCCGGAAGGGTGCCGTCAGCCCAACGCCAGCTGCCGTCCGTTTGGTCGTGTAGCCCAATCCAAGCATCGTCCGAAAGCGGAGAGATCATCATCGCCTCAAGCTCGTCGTTGATAGCGCTTGAAGTGCTCTTCGCCAATTCCCAGCCGGCGCCTTGCACGTGGCAGTTGCCGTGATGTTTGTCCCACCGGTCGACGACGACATCCGGCCTGTAGCAGCGGTTATTGTATTCCGTCTCGTCCCCCAGACACGAAGGGGCGATGTCCGCGGGGACCTCTCCCGGCACATACCTGACGGTCGCTTCATCAGGATCGAACAAGCCCTGATTGGCCAGGTCGTAAGAGCAGCTCACCGCCTGCTCAGCGATGCTCTGCAGCGCCGCCACTACCTGGGTGGTAACGTTGCCCTGGGCTGCTGAGGCAAAAAATGCCTCGCCACCGCCGGCCGTCGCTATCTGACCGATTGTCGCTTCGCTGACGCCCTCGATGCCGACCACGTAGGTTCTGATCTCGTTCTCGTCGTAGGCGAGACCGGCTGCGGCCGCGATGGCGGACACGTCGTTGACGCAGTCGCCGTAGGGCTCCCCGTCCGTCACTAGGACAACGACGTAAACCTCGCGGGGATAATCCGCCTGGCGGTCTCGGGACCACTGCAGCCCCCCTTCGAGCGCCGGCAGCATCGGTGTGTAGGCCATGGGCAAACGGGCTCCAGCCAAAGCATCGAACAAAGCTTGCTCTTGAGTGTCCGTCGGCGCCCGCTCTCTCTCTAACGCGCCGCGGGTGACGCCTGGCACCTTGCAAGCCTCGCTATCACACGCCGTTTCGTTGCAACCGACAGCGGGGACGTCGTCGGGAAAGAAACGCATAGCAACGTTGAGCCCCGCTGAATCCGGATCCGAGAAAAACGCCTTCATCGCGGTGCTTACCGACGCCCACCGAGTTGGAATATCGTAGCTCATGGAAAAAGACTTATCCACGACGAAGAACATATTCACAGGACGCTCGGTCAAACGACTGGCATTGCCTGCGCAAATGGGCGGGCCACAGGCGGTGGAGTAGTAGTAACCCCAGTTGTCATCAAAGCGGCACTCGCCCGTGTCTTCGGTGCCGTCCGCCGGGTTCACAACCACCTCGCTACCCTCCACGATGCCCGGGCACGGCGTGTTGATGCACCAGCCCGCGGGGATCTCGCTAGTCGTGGTGCAAATAGTGGCGCCGGACGTGTCCACCGTCGACGCACCGAATTGACCACCGGACAACACTGCCGGTGCCCAGTGGGCGATCTTGAGACCTGGCGGAGCAAAGTCCGTTCCGTGGTTGCACACCGTGATATTCGGAGTGGTACCCATATCGCAGGCCAGCCCCGCGGTGACATCGAAGGTCAGACAACTGGAATCGGTCTCCGACGGCAGCCACGGTACACATACGCCGTCGTTGGGCGGCGGATCTCCTGAGCCGCAGATCGCTCCGCACACCGTCTCGACAGCATCAATACAGTCTTGGTCCCACAGGCCACCTGCCACAACACCGCCACCGACCATGGTCGTCGGTGGCCCTTCGCAGAGGTAGTCGCTGGAGTCGCCGCAATCCTCGTCCCACCACTTCCCGTCGCCCTTAAGTTCGCCACAGTCCTGACCGGAGTAGTCATTGGGCTGCTTGTAACTGCCCACGGTGTCCCAATTCGCATAGGTGATCTCAGAGCCGTTTTCGTCACCGCTCCAGAACTGCGTACCATCCGGCCAGACCCACTTGCCTTCGTTAGCCGTTCCGCTGCGATCGTTCGCACCAATCCAGGTGTTGTCGCCCAGGGTGAGCGCGCTCACGAAGGTGTTTTCGGCGTCGTCTGCGATAGCCACCAAGTCCCAACCAGTACCCACCGCCTGGCAAGAGCCCTGCGCGGTCGTCCAACCCGAATTGTCCGGAAACAATTCGTAACAACTCGATGTGATCGCATTGTACGTCTGCGAGGACGCGCAGCCGCAGTAGGCCGGTTCCGCGATCGCCGCACACTCGAGCTCCACGAGGGCCACGCAGCTCGCATCCCAGGCATTGGAGTCACCGGTGTCGCAACAGTTACTGTCCGCGTCACAGACGGCCTTGACGCAGCTGTTGCAAGTTCCGTCGAGGCCCTCACCGCTAACGCAGGGATCGTGCGCACAAGTCACAGCCACCTGGTCGCAACAGCTGGAGTTCACCGCACAAATGTCATCCACACAGTCGTCGCAACCAAAATCCAACGGCGCGCCTGGCTCGCACTTATGATGGCCGCAGGCATCGCCAGTTGAGACGTCAATACAGTGTGTGTTGATCTGGCAATCCCCGGCCCGCTGGCAAGGCTCGGTCAGGCCCGAACTCAGTGCCGTCTCTGGCATTCCGATGAAGGAGCCACCGCCCCATGTGAAGGCCACGCCGCCACCATCGTGCTGAGCGTAACCAGCATCTGAGCCCGGGTTGAAAATGATGGACGCATCCGAGGACGTATTTGGGATCAGGCCGCCATCCGGAGTCTCACTGAACTGCTGACAGAACGGGTTGCAGGGGTTGTTCTCGCAGGGGCCGGCATCGCTCAGCGAAAGCAGCTGAGAGAGCGAACCCTCGCCACGAGCTCTCCAGTCTTTGAGCTGGAAATTGCTGCCACCCGTGCAGGCGCTCCATCGCTGATCTTCGCAGCTTTGGTGCCCACGGTAACAACTGAGCCGCCCGTCCCCTGCGCCCAAGGTCTGTGTGCATTCCTGCGTATCGCCATCTGTACACGGGGGGCCGACTGGTTCGGAGCTCGGCAACGAACCATCACTCGCACAGGCGGACGGGCCGCCGATGGCGGCAACGGCCAGAAGGGCCATCGCCACACCTCGAGTGCCTAGATAAGATAACCAGTGAAGCGTCGACAGTTTGTTCATTCGTACTGCCCACAGGGTAGCGTTTTCCCCCCACTGTTGCGAACCGTCGTTGGTGCATGCAGCCCTCCGGCTCAGCTCCAGAACTCAGTCAATTCCAGCAATCAGCCGAGTATTGGGGCAAACTACGGCCCTGCGCGCACGTGCCCACAGCAACGCACACCTTCCGAAGGAGGAATCTACGACATTGCACCAATCATCCTATCGGCTCACCGGCGGGATATTTGGAACACCTCAGCGCCCCCACCTGCTACCGCGCGCGCCGCCCCGGTTCACCATTCCCCCAGGCCTCCGTCTCGGTAGAGCTTCGCTAAATCCATGCGAACTGCTGTGTCAGCCGACAGCGCCCGAGTTCTGCCTTCCGCGGCGGCCCCCTCGCGTATCATGGATTCCGCTGAGCCCTGAGCACGTTCAGGATCGGCGGGACCTCCAAAAAGGTCCACTCCCCAACGCGGCACCTGCCAGCAACCCTCCGACATGGGCAGCGTTCGCGACGCCTCCTAGGGCGCCGGACATGCACGCCACCAGCCAACCAATCAAGATCAAGCTGTTGAGCGAGTCGATGAAATATCCCGATTGCGGTGCGTACCTGGCCTGCAACCAAACGTAGCCGAACAAGCCGTACACGACGCCGGACATGCCCACAAAATTCGGGCCTTGCCAGAAATTCTGCGCCAAGCCGCTGACAATCGCGATGCCACAACAGAGCGCAGCCATTCGCCACGGGCCGTGAATGCTCTCCACTTGGCGACCGAGGCTCCACAGCCACATCATGTTGAACCCCAGATGCATCAAGCCGCTATGGATAAAACACCACGTGACCAACCTCCAGAGTTGCCCGGTTCCGAACGCTAGCTCCGGGGGGTAAAAACGTAATGCCCGGTACACGTCAAAGCCGCGCATTAGATCCGGTTGTGCGCCAACGATCGCGACCGCAATACACACTACGATGAGCGAGGCCGTGATGCCCGTTCGGCTCTTTCCGCTTTCTGCCCAAGTACTGCGAACGTCGACATATCGCTCGCCGGCTAGCTCCTGCTCGGCCGCCTCTCTTGCGCGCAAAACCTCCGCGTCGCGAGCTCGGTTGTACTGAGGGGCTCCCGGATCCGCCAAAAACAGCTGAAGTTGCTCGACCACCTCGCTGACATGCTCTTCATCGTGCACCCAGACTCCGCCTCCAGCTTCCGGAGGGTCAATGCGATTGCCTACGCCGTGACACAGAAGATAGTCGCCGAAGCGCTTGGCCAGGGCTCGGTCGTCGATGAATCCGGCTTTCCGCATGAAGGGCGCGCAGTGTGTCGAATCTTTCGCCGACTCGCAAGGTTTGCGCCGAAGCGAAGCTCCGCCGAGCCACTTCACGAAAATCCCAAGAGTTGGGCCATCCGGTAGGTCCAATGTTGGTCGTCCCCAAGGATGGCAAACGTTACATGCATTCGAGTTTCGGTCCCCGTGCGCAAGCGCTACGTATTGCGGAGAGTCGGACCAGCCGGCTCCCTTCTGCTCAGCGGATGCGCGCCGTTCACCCTCAAGTTCGAGAGGCGCCCCTCGGCCACCCCAGACCGCACCGGGCCACCTTGCTGATAGGAAGGGTCTTTGTCGGCACTTTTGCCGCCATCCTTTGGGAATGTGTGTTCACGGTGCTCTATTGGACACTCCGCTCTGCGCCACCCGCCGAGCAGCCGGATGCCCCCACGCTGCGGGCACAACCGTCCGAAGCGCGCCACACCGGCAGCCCAACCTTGACGGGAGGAATCAAAGCACTCAGCTTGAAGGCTGAGGCCCGTTGTCCCGGATCAATCCGCTCGCTCGTGAACTGTCCCTGAAGCTCGTCTACTACGGGCCCGGTTTGTCCGGAAAGACGACGAGTCTGCGTTCCATCCACAAACAGGTAAACCCGACTCGACGGGGCAACCTGCTCACCATTCAGACAGACGAAGACCGCACCATCCTTTTCGATTTTCTTCCGCTGCATGTGGAGCGGATCCGGGAGATGAGTCTGCGGTTCGCCTTGTACACCGTACCCGGACAGGTGTTCTACACCGCCACGCGCAAGTTAGTTCTCAACGGCGCCGACGGTGTGGTGTTTGCGGCAGACCGTCAGCTCGCCTGCCGAGACGCGAATATCCAATCTCTGGCAGATCTAGAATCCAATCTTCAAGAGCTCGGCATCGATCTTCACACTTTCCCGCTGGTCTTTCAGTACAACAAGAGCGACCTGGCCAACACCATGAGCCAGGAGCAAATGGGACAGGATCTGAACCGATTTGGTGCTCCCGAATTCTGCACTGACGCGCGCGGTGGCCAGGGCGTCATGGCGGCGCTCAAGATCTCGACGAAACGCATCGTCAAAGCCGCGTCCAAAACTCGACCGCGCCGGACCGCGCCCCTATCCGTCCCCAGCAGTCCGCCGAAATCCTCCAGGCCCGGCAACGGCCACGCGGCTGCCCCTGCTAGTGGCGGAGATAACCTTCTCACCAGCTTGTACAACGCATCCCAAGAATCTCAGGACTGGGCTTGATCCGAAATTGTGGACAGCTTTTCAGGCAGCTAGTGTAGCTCCTGATGTGATCTTCTCATCGTCGAGCGGGCTGAGGTAGTCGAGGGTCGAGTGTCGACGTTGGCAGTTGTAGAAGCCCTCGATGTACTCAGCGATTTCACTCCGGGCCTCGAATTGGCTATCGAATGGCAGCTCATTCATCAGCTCTATCTTGAGCGTGCTGAAGAAACTTTCGACCACAGAGTTATCCCAGCAGTTCGCTCTGCGACTCATGCTCGGTGTGAAGCCGCGTCGACTCAGCGTGGCTAAGTAGTCGTCGCTAGCGTACTGGCCAGATTCAACTGGTCCTCGCAACACCGCCTACTAGCTCGTGCGAGTATCGCACTTCGTTGAACATTTCGGTCGGCGTTTTCCAGTCGAGTGTCTTGCGCGGACGCTGGTTGAGTGTAGCCGCAACCGCAGCGAGATCGTTATCGCTGTGCCTGCTGAGGTCGGTGCCTTTGGGAAAGTACTGACGCAGTAGGCCGTTAGTATTTTCGTTCGTGCCCCGTTGCCATGGGCTACGCGGTTCGCAGAAGAAAACCTTCAACCCGGTGTCGACGCGTAGTTGGGTGTATTGTGCCATCTCCGCGCCTTGGTCCCAGGTGAGCGACCGACGGAGCTGCTCAGGCAGGGGCGCGATCGCCGAGGCGATCGCACCGCGCACAGCCGCGGCCCCATGTCCTGCCAGAGCAGGACCATTCTTGACGCGTGGTTCCTTGCGATGTCCTGCCATAGGCGGAAGATGAAGCAGCATGGTGAATCGGGTGCTGCGTTCGACCAGTGTGCCTATCGCCGACTTGCCGAGGCCGATAATTAGATCTCCTTCCCAGTGTCCAGGAACGGCTCGGTCCTCCACCTCGGTGGGGCGCTCACTGATC
>JABSRN010000068.1 GCA_013214025.1 Polyangiaceae bacterium | reverse complement strand
CTCTCTCTCTCTCTCTCTGTCTCTGTCTCTGTCTCTGTCTCTGTCTCTGTCTCTGTCTCTGTCTCCGCCTCTGCCTCTGCCTCCGCGGCGCTCGGAACAGTCGGAGCGCGGACCACGGGCGGCTCGGGCGGTGCACCCGCCACGTCAGCGCGATCCGCCGACGACGCCTCCGTTGCCTCGACAACCGGGGCAGCAACGCCAACCGACACGTCTGGCACTGCTGGACGGGCCTCCATAGCGTCCCGAGAAGAAACGCCAACTTCGGAATCAACAACTACCTGCGCGATCGACGGGTGCGCCACTCCCCGGTTGCCGGGCACGTCATTCACCGCCGCAGCTACAAGCAGGGTTCCCACCGGCTCATCGGATGTCGGCGGCACCTCGGTCGGAGCCGCTGCCGGGGCTTGGGGAACCACCGGTGGATGCTCACGACTTTCCACCTCGGTGACAGCCAACGATCCCAGCACTGGCGTGTGGTCCAATGCTGGGCGTTCCATGTAGGCCTCAGGAACATCGTTCACGGGGATCTGGGCGGTCAGCGTCGTCGCCGTCAGCCTCAATTCCTGCGAAATTGGCACATTCGCAGAGCCGGCACGGGGCAATACCCCGGCCAGCTCCGGTGCCGAAATGGACTCGACGTGCACGTCGTTGGCAGGAAGCTCATTGGCGAGGCCGTCAGTCGCAGCGACTCCCGCCGAAATGCTGACGTCGACTGAGGGTGCCGCAGGAGCACCGTCAGCGGCCGCGACTGAACATTCAGCGCTGACGTCTTTGGTTTCCAACGCAGCACACTCGGTCTGCACCTCTGGACGAGGCAGCGCCGCTGCCTCCGGATTCGAATCCGCGGCAGCGGCGGCAGCTGGAGCCGGCGCTAACGCAACAGACTCGGAAATCACGCGGCCCGACGCCCGACGCCACGCGCCAGCCGCTTTTAGCTTCTTGGCTCCCTTGGCTCGCACACACTCCCGGTGGAGTCGTGCCAAACTGCGTCGCCCCGCGGCGCGATTGACCGGAATGAGTGCCGCTTCGAGCTCTCGTACAATTTGCTTCACCCCATCTCCCGACGACGCTCCGGCAGCGAGGGTCAAAGCCGGAGAGGTCACACTTCCCACTTCCATTAGCAAGCTCAGCAAGTCGCGCAGCCGAGCCTCTGCCTCTGCCGTAGAACACGGGCGTCCGCCCCCAACTTTCAAGGCGCCCTTGGGCTCCAGAGCGAGCTGGTCCAAAGGGAGAGCCGACGGCTGGTCCAGCAAAGCGTCGGCCGCCCCGAGTACCAGATAGGCGGCCAGAGCGGGGGTCGTTGAGCAAAGCCTCAACTCCCAGCATGCCAAGATATCTTCGAAGTTGACTGTCATGTGCTTGTCTCAGTTGAGGGAAGGCCGTCGGCCAGCCGTACATAAGCGCCGGACTCTATAGGCGTGGCCATCCAATAGCTGGCGTATCCGAATCCGCCGATTTTGGACAAGCCAATGACGAATCCGGGCGAGATGGCCCCCCGGGGCCAGCGGCTGTATAGTCCGCCATAAATGGCTGCCTGCTTAAAGTGTGGAAACGAAGTCCCCCCGGGGAACGTCGTATGTGGGATTTGCGGAACCCCTGCGGCGGCGAGCCCGCCGCGCCCAGCGCCCCGAGCGAACTTCGGTAAGACCATGGTCGGAATGATGGCTCCTAGCCTCCCGACGGATGGTGCCCCGGCAGCAGCGCCAGCCGGGGTCCCGGCAGCTGCCCCGGATCCGGCAGGAGCTCCCGCCCCCGCTCCTGCGCGGGACAACCGCGCGTTCAATCAGACAATGGTCGGGGGTATCGCACCCAAAGTAGCCGACCCAGCAGCTCCAGCTCCACCGCAACAGATCAATCAAACCATGATCGGCAACGCTCCCCCCACGGGAGCGCCAGCAACCCCCGCAGCCAATGTAGCTCCCCCCGCAGTAGCAGCTCCCAGTCCCCAGCCCAGACTTGCCAACCTCAACTCGACGATGTTGGGCGGGGCGGGCATGGCGGTTCCGCCAACGAGCCCGGACCCGGCAATATCAGCGCACGCTGACGCGCCCGCGCCCCCCCCCGTAGCTGCCCAGCCCGGCGGATACAGCGCCGCTCAGTACGGGCAAGGCACCGCCCAAGCTGTTGCCGAGAAGTCTCCACCGAACTCGGTGGGCGGCTCAGCTCCGGCTGTGAATGACGCGCTTACCGACCTGAGCATCGCCGGGTTGCCCTCCCGAATAGCCCGCGGACCGTTGGTGTTAATCGGTGTCGGCGGATTTCTCGCAGTCGGAGCCGCACTGTTCGCGATCTTCTGGACCAGCCCGGCTCCGCTGGAGGCCCACATATCGGTTGGCGCTGATGGCAAGGAGCATTTGCAGCTCGTTTGCGAAGACTGCGTCGATGGCACCACCGTGACGCTCAACGACGAAGTCGCCACCTTCGCGTCCGGAAAGGCGCAGTTGGCCCTGACGGCTCCCCTCGCAGTTGGCAACAACGAACTGGCGGTTCGGGTCGAACGACCCGGCCTCGGCCGTAACGAAGAAATCGCACTCCAGGTACCCATCCAATATCGCATCAAGGGCGACCTCAGCGAACTTGACAACGAGCCCCCGAAGCTATGGATCGCCATCGAATCGGTTCCAGGAGCAAAGATTAGCGTCGAAGGGACCGCCGTCGAACTGGATAGCGCGGGCAAGGGACGTTTCCCGGTAGACGTCAAAAAGGACCTTCGAGGCATCTCCCGCAAGCGCGAACCACTGTCCCGCACCTTGGCTTACTCGGTGACTCTTGAGGGAGGCTCGGTCGAGCAAGGAGAGGTGAATCTCCGAATGGAGATCGTTCCCCTCTCCATCGATAGCCCCGGCTCCTCCGTCGTGATCGATGACGAACACTTCACATTGGCGGGACGGACAGCCAAAGGCGGCACCGTAAGAGTCGCTGGAAGCCCGATCACCGTCGACCCAGCCGGACGATTTGCCCAGCGAATGAAGGTCAATGCCGTAGGCGAAACAACAATCACCGTGCAGGCGAGTGCACCAGGCAACGCGCCTCGACTCGTCGACATTCGTGTAAAACGCGTGAAGGATTTGAAGGAAGAATCGATCACGTTTCGACACGGCGCCATCGAGTCCTACGATCAGCTGACCCTCGACATCGATCAAAAGAAGGGACTGGCCGTCGCCTTGAGGGGGCGGGTCGAACTCGCACGCGAAGACGCGCACGCGACGGTTATTTTGCTCGACGTGCGATCTGGCTGCAAGAAGCCACCGTGCCTCGCGCGTCTCGTTTACGGTTCAAAAGTCAAACTAGAACCCGGCGCAAAATTATCTGCCTTCGGTCATATCCGCGGCTCCGTTGACGGGACACGCGCCGGCGAAAAGCTACCTGAGATCGACGTGGAATTTGTGCTCGCCGGCACAGATTTGTGAGGCGGAGCTCCCGTGCGGCCGCGCTCAGCGTGCGAGCACTCCTGTTCGCTTCGGGGCTGGCCGTCGCCGCACCCGCACAGTCGTCGCTTAGCATTGGCGTGGGCGGGCCCGCCGCACAGTCGGGCCTCAATAGCCAACGACAGAACCGCAGCGACCACGCTTTCCCGCGCCATCCGGTTGTGCTCTGGAAAGCGCATATCGGCGGAGTTCTCAGCCAAGCACCCGCCATCGATCCAGACGGCAACATTGTTGCCATCACAGACGCCAGCGTCGTCACCCAGCTCGATTCGCGAGGGCGCGTTCAGTGGCAGCAACCTCTGCCTAGTGCCCACGCCAGCGCGCCCATCATCACCGCCGATGGGCACCGCTTGATTGTCCTGCGCGACGGCATTGCCCAGCGTTACAACGCCTCAGGCCACGCGCTCTGGTCGGCCCGGACCGGGAGTACTCGCAACCAACGTTCCGCCAGCCCATTGGCCCTCAAGGACGGGCGATTCCTCACCCCCCGGGGTGCCTTCATCAGCAGCTGGTCGCACTATGGCGAGGAGGACGGCCGCGCTCGATTCCCCTCCACCGTCTCGGCACTTGCAGAGTACCGGGGGCGTATCGCCGTCACGCTCACGAACGGCGATTTGTTTCTCTGGCACCCACCCCGGCCACCGAAACGCGTCGGCAGCTTCGGCAGCGCGTCGACGAGCGAACTGGTGATATTTCGGGATCAGGCAGTCGCCATCGTATCCGCCAACAGTCTCGTCAGCATCGATCTGCGGTCGGGCCGCCGCGCTGAGCTCGCCCGCGCGGACGAAAAAGATCCGCTGGTCGGAACCCCAGCGATCACGGCCGACGGCACCATTCACACGCTCAGCCTCATGAGCCAGCTGATTCAAACTCTCCCGACTGGGGAGGCTGGGGGGACCCGCTTCATTCCCCAGGCAACCACGCTCCCCCCGGCTCGCTTTCCCCCTCGTCTACCTTCTCCCATCGTGGATAAGCACGGGACAGTGGCCGTCGCGTGGCCGGGTACTCCCACTGCCTTCCTACGGGCTGACGACACAGTAGAATCCGCGCCTGCGGCAGTGTGTGCCACGCCCCTCGCCCTGTTGCCGAGCGGGCCGGAGAGCCTTGTCCTGGTCTGCAGCAGCGGACTGATGTGGGGAATCGGAGCCACAAACACTCAACAAATACCTGCAAATGCAGCAGCTTATACGATTTCCACTCCAAGACACTAGCGCCCCGATCGATCGTGGTTAACATAGTTGTGCCCTCAGAAGGCCCCCTGGATTCTTCACTGAATTCATCCCCCGCGGGCCTGGAAAAGCCGAGTCCCCAGATGATCACGATTACCACCAACGCGGCCAGCAAAGTCCAAGAGATCTCATCTGACGAGGGGCTCGCAGAACAAGGTCTTCGGTTGAGGGTCATCGGCGGTGGTTGTGCCGGCTTCCAGTACGATTTGTATTTCGAAGACAAACCCACCGACTTCGACGAAACCTTCGAATCGAACGGCGTAAAACTCTTCATCGATCCCCTCAGCTACCAATACTTGGACGGCACCGAGATCGACTACGTCGATGGCGTGCACGGTTCGGGATTCAAGTTCGGAAACCCGAACGTCAGCGGCACGTGCGGTTGCGGCTCATCCTTCAACGTGTAGTCGCGGCTCGGCCACGCCACTGAACTTCCCTGCTGCAGCCCCTCACCCGGCGCCAGTCATTTTCTCCACGCACTTCCTCTGAAGTAGTGCGGTAGGTCGCCCGCCAAACAAACATCAACAGGATGTTGGGCGGACACCGAGCACTCGCGTTTTCTCAGCGCCGTCGGGAAGCCTTGCACTGAACTCGAAGTTTCTGAACGGCCAATTTGAATGGAATGAAACAGGACGATGGGGGGGCAACGGCAACCACCACAAAATTCCGTCGGCATCAAACAATCCGAGGTCGTCGAGCACCAAAGGAGTCATCGCAAGAAGAACGACATCAACAAGAAACCAAAACGCGCCCACCCCGTACACCCACCAAAGAAGAAATAGCGAAGACCCCTAGAACGGTAATTCCTTAGTCACGGAGCCTATTATGCGAAGCACGAACGACGCTGGCCTCAACCACTTCATCAAAGTCGCCCAGTCCTACCCGACACTTTCTCGTGAAGACGAGCAGGCATTGGTCCGTCGGTGGCAGGAAAACGGCGACCAACGCGCCGCCGATAAGTTACTCCGCGCACATCTCCGCTTCGTGATTTCATCCGCGTTCAAATACCAGCGCTACGGCATTCCCGTCTCCGAACTGGTCTCGGAAGGCAATGTAGGTCTTGTGTATGCCCTCGGAAAATTCGATCCCGATCGCGGCTTCCGGTTCGTCACCTACGCCGGGCATTGGGTGCGCGCACATATCATCAACCACGTGATCAAAAGCTGGAGCCTGGTGAGTGGCGGTGCAGCGCTCCGCAGCAAGTCCTTCTTCAAGCTCCGACGAGAACGCGCACGGGTCACCGCACAACTCGGTGAGACGCCGGAGAGCCGTGCCCTGCTCGCTAGCCGAATGGGAATGAAGAAAAGCCAGGTGGACGCCATGATCCAGCGACTGGAGTCTCGCGACGTATCACTGAGCGCTCCTGTGTTCGACGACTCCGGAACTCAGCTCGTAGACAGGCTGAGCTCGGACGCTCCCAATCAAGCTGAGATCCTTGACGAGAAGGAACGTGCCTCGACCGCGGGAACTGCTGTCCAAGCGGCGGTGTCGCAACTCGATCAGCGCGAGCGCTACATAGTCACGCAGCGGCTGATGGCGGATCCGGAAGACGAGCTGACTTTGGCCGAGCTCGGACGCCGCCTGGGCGTCTCTCGAGAGCGAGCCCGTCAGCTGGAGTCCCGAGCCAAGGGCAAGCTGCGTGAATGGCTGAGTGCCCTCGGGCCCGACCCAGCGGCGCCCTCTATGGCCTCTTGAAATTCGAGGCCCCCCGCGGTCGCCACCGCCGCACCGCTTACCTCCCGCCGCGGCGGTGGCGACCGCAAGGTCACTAGGTCTTCCCCCTCGAGCAATCCGTCCCGAAAGCCCCCGGCGGCGAGGATGCGCCGCCTGACTAACAGGCCATTGCCGTAAGCGACAACCCAGATTAGAATCGCCCCGTTGATGTAGTTCAGGCGGCCGCTGCTTGCCTTTGCGCAAGGAGAGGAAAGTCCGGGCTCCACAGAGCAGGATGCCGGGTAACGCCCGGTGGGAGTGATCTCGAGGAAAGTGCCACAGAAAATAAACCGCCCGAGTTTCGGCTCGGGCAAGGGTGAAACGGTGGGGTAAGAGCCCACCGCGCAACCGGTAACGGTTGTGGCAGGGCAAACCCCATCCGGAGCAAGACCACGTAGAGAAACGTTTGAGAGCGGCTCGCTCGATGTTTCAGGGTAGGTTGCTAGAGGTGTTCGGTAACGAACATCGTAGAGGAATGGTCGCCACGTCGCTTGCGACGCACAGAACCCGGCTTACGAACCACAACAACGGGACCGACGGAGTTTTCTCCGTCGGTCTTTTTTCTGACGTCGGCCTTCAACACTCGACGCCCACGGCAGTCCGGCGAGCGCCCGCAGGAGCCCCCGGCAGCGCAGACTATTGAACAGCTCCGACTATTGCGCGGCAAATACGAACGGAACGTTAACGGTGGTCTCCGCCCCCGACCGCGGAAACTTCCAAGTCCGGACGCGGCTCTGGATACACCTGGACAAGCCACGGTATCCTCGGGGGTCGCCACCAGTACTGGCACTGCGAACATTGCCAGCAGCAGCCACCACGATCGTCACCGACACTCGCGCGGTGCTAGGTGCATCTCGCGAACGGCTATCGAGCGCGCGCTGCCAGCAGCTCCGCTTCACGCCCTGGGTATAGCGACGGACCACTCGATGAACCGCAGCTGAATCCAGCGGCGCGCCGCCTCCGCCGGTGGAACTCTTCGGACCTCCGGCGGACGGTCCCTTGCCAGGAGAACCGGACAGACCGCCAAGCCCCTCCAGCAGACTCTTGCCTTTGGCGGGCTGGGCTCCCGCCACGCCCGACGCTTTAGCTTTTGTCTTCGTGTTCGCCGGCTGAAGATGGGCCGCTACCTTCGCCGGCTCCGTCTCGGTAGTTTCCACCTTCGGGTCCTCGGACGCGGGGACCTCCGGCTCCTCAACGACCGGGGCCGCGACCGATGCCGTGGCGACGGGCTCAGTAATTTGGATAACCTCACCGCGATCAAAAACGACCCAACCAATGGTCAGCCCGAACAGGATAGAGACCGGCATCGCCAGCCACATTCCGAGGGGAACTCCCACCCGCCGTGCTGGGAGCGCAAAATCGTCGTCGAGTGCGGCCTGGGGAGAGGCGACCGCCGGCACGGGAGCCATCACCAACTCAGTGAGGATCTCCTCCAGCTCAGGAAACTCGCTCGCCGCCTTCCAGTCTTCAAAGCCATCCCGCCAAACCAACGACTCTCCAGTCAACCTGCCGGCCATGGCCTCTGCACGGAGTTGTGGGACATCGAAGGGTCCCAGCGTCGTTCCTTCGACACCAACGAACCACTCCACCACCCCGGGCGCGGCAGCCGGAACTTCGTCGTCCACAGCGGACGCAAAAAATCCGGCGAGTGCGCCACCCTCGGACGAGAGCCGATCGCTCGGCGCGGCAGAAACGGGCGGCGCATAGGATAGGGGCGGGGGCGCGGAAACGGGCGGCGGCAGGACCGCAGCCACCTCGGGAAACGCAACCGGTGGCGGCAAATCTGCGACGACCGGTGCAGCCGCTTCGGGGGCGCTGGGCACCGGCCTCGGCAACCCAACTTTCTGCGGGCGGGCCTTCGCGGCGGCCGCCTTCGCTTTCGCAGCCTTCGGCGCGGCGGCCTTCGGCGCGGCGGCCTTCGGCGCGGCGGCCTTCGCTTTCGCAGCCTTCGGCGCGGCGGCCTTCGGCGCGGCGGCGGGGCTCTCGGCTGGACCGGGCGCGACGGACTCTGTGACCTTCGGCGCCTTGTGGATCTCAATGACGTGCTCGCACTGGCGGCACTTCATTTTCGCCTTCGGACGACCCGCAACCTTGGCGTCTGCGATCTTGTACTTCGCCGAGCATTGGGGACAGAGGAACTTCATAGGTGCAACGATGGATCGGCGGACAATCAGAAACGGTTGGTGTAACTCGGGCGGTCGGAATAATTACGGGTTGTATTCGGTCAGTAGATGCCCCCGGTCACAACGCCGAACAGCGCAATCTACGCCGGGAACGCTGAACGAATAGGCTAAAAAAGCGTTAGTAGGTGCTCCCGAATCGACTTTTTGGTGATGTCATCGCTAGCGTGATTGAGAGCCCGTTCCCACATCTCCGTCGCCTTGTTACGAAATCCGGCTTTTTGGTAGAGAATCGCCAGATTCTTAATTGCAGGAAAGTGCCGAGAGTTTATCTCGACAGCCCGCTCCAATGCGGCAATAGCGTCGTAAACCTTGTCTTTTTTGCCGTAGAGCAAGCCCAGGTGAAAGTGCAATCGGTAGGCCAGAGGATCCAGCTCAATGCCCCGTTTCAAGTGGGTCACCGCTTCGTCCAGGCGGTTATCCTGATACGCCTGGACTCCCGCGCGCAGCGCTCGTTCAGCCTCTTGGTCGAGTTCCCGATCCCGTTGGCTTCCTGGGGTCTCCGATTCGAGACAGCTCTCCACCGCTTCAAGTAGCTCTTTAATTTTGAAAGGCTTCTCGATGTAGTGTTCCACTCCGCAACTTTCCCGAAGATCTTCAGCGTATCGCCAACCTCTGTAGACAGCGCTGACCATGATGATCGGGATATGTCCGTAGCGTTTACTGCCCTTGATACGACGGGCGATATCGAAGCCGTGAACCTCCGGCAACATCGCATCAAGAACGATGAGGTCGGGGCTATGTTCTTTCACCATGCGCAGAGCTTCACGTCCGTTCGCACTCTCGATTACGTTGTATCCCTTGCCCTCCAATAAGCGCTTGACCATCGCGCGGATGTCATCCTCGTCTTCCACGACAAAGATAGTCCGCCCTGTGCCAGGCATGCCTCCTGGAATCGCCGAGACCGCGCTCAATTCATCCGAGAGCTCACTGAAGTCCGATTCCGGCAATGGCGAACTTTCGGACGCGAAATCCATTGCGTCTTGCACCACCAGTCCTGGCTCGTTCCGGGGGATCGGCTCCGCGCGAATAGAAGCTTCTACCCGAGGAGGTGAGCTCATTCGACTCGCGTGCTCCGGCCCACGCGGCGGCAGACTAGTAGCGGGGTCCAGACCCACTTTGCGGAGTACTTCAGGAGGGCAACGTGGGCCTACATAATACGCCTTGCCCTGTTCGCGGAGGCTGTAAGCCACATCGATCATTTGAACCAAAGTGCGGCGAACCGCGACGTAGGGATAAACCTTCTTGCCCGTGACGAACTCAAGTTCGTCGATGACCGTCCGATCCTCCGGGTTAGACATCGCGACAAAAAGCCGGTCGTCCTTTTGCAGAACCGGGGCCATCACATGCCGTTCGGCAATTTCCCTTGGCACAAGCTCGAGATCGTCGAGTAGGAGACAAATCTGATTGAGATCGATGGCCGGCACACCGAACTTCTCACTGAGTCGTTTCAGGACGCTGACGTCGTCAGTCTCGTAATCGTCGCGATTCATTGGCTTTCCACAGACTAACCCAGACAGCCCTCAGAACGGCAGTTCGTGCCGCCACTAGCCGGGCTCAGCTGAGTCGGCCCGCCGACCAGTCACACCGTCTGCCCACTCTTTTAGGCGATCCTGGAGGATCGCCTGTCGCGCATCCGCCATCAGGCGGGCATAAACCCTCAGGTTGTGAGCAGACATCAAGCGGTGCGCCAGAATCTCACGGGCCTGAAATAAGTGCCGCAGATAGGCGCGAGAAAAGCCTCCCGCGCACGCCACACAATCGCAGGCCGGATCGAGCACCCTGGGGTCGTCTCGGTAACAAGAGTTTTTGATCACGATACGGCCCTCTGAGGTGAAGACATGACCGTTTCGCGCGTTCCGGGTGGGCATCACACAATCGAATAAATCGACGCCCGAACTGATGGCAACCACCAAGTCGTGAATCGTCCCCACTCCCATCAGGTACCGAATCCGACCAGCGTCCATCTGAGGAGCGATCTGACGAACGGCCCTATGCATATCTGCGGGGGGTTCACCAACGCTAAAGCCACCCAAGGCAAGGCCATCTAGAGGCAGCGCCGCCAGCTCCTCTGCATGCTCTAACCGCAGCTCGACGTCAGTACCGCCTTGGATAATTCCAAACAGCAACTGGTTCGGATTCTTTTTCTTCAAGCAGCGCTCTGCCCACCGCGTGGTGCGCTCTACCGCTCGAACTAGTTCGAGCCGGGAAGTTCCAGCTGGCGGACATACGTCCAGCTGCATCGCGATGTCCGACCCCAGCAAGCCCTGAACCCGCATGGACTCCTCGGGGCTCAAAAGCTTTCGTGTACCGTCCAGGTGGGACGCAAATTCGAAGCCGTCTTCGGACAACTTTGTTCGCTGAGCCAAGGAGAATGCTTGAAAGCCTCCCGAGTCCGTTACGATCGCGTGCGGCCAACGCATGAATTCGTGAAGGCCACCGAGATCGGCGATGACCTCTGCACCGGGGCGCAACCACAGATGATAGGTGTTGGTGATCAACATGCGAGCGCCAGTGGCAGCGACTTCCGCAGGATCGAGGGCCTTTACCCCCGCTTGGGTCCCCACCGGCATGAACGCGGGAGTGGTAATATCGCCGTGAGCGGTGGTCAAAACCCCCGCTCGTGCATGCCCCGAAGAGGCCTCCAGTTTGAACATCAGTCGTCCCCGTTCAAGCGCTTTGGGATCCACATCGCGTCGCCGTAGGACAAAAATCGATAGCGTTGCTTCACCGCATCCGCGTAGCTCGCCAGCAGCCGTCCCCTACCGGCGAACGCGGACACGAGGGCAAGCAGCGTGCTCTTGGGCATGTGAAAGTTGGTAAAGAGCGCGTCCGTAACTCGGTAGCGGTAGCCCGGCTGGATAAACAGGCGCGACTCGCCATCATAGGCAGTGAGTCGGCCTCCTGGCGCCGGTTCAGCCGCCGTCTCAAGCGCCCGAACTACGGTAGTACCCACTGCCACCACCTTCGCTCCGCGAGCCCGCGCTGCCGCGACTTGCCGAACGAGCTTATCGCTCACGGACATTCGTTCGGCATGAATGAGATGGTCATCCAGGTCATCCACGCCAACCGGTCGAAAGGTGCCAAGGCCCACGTCCAGGGTCGTGTGCCCGAGCTCGATATCACGAGCCGACAAGCGGTCGAGCATCTCCCGAGTGAGGTGTAGTCCGGCGGTAGGCGCCGCCGAACTACCCGGATGGTCGGCAAACACCGTTTGGTAGCGACTGCGATCCTCGGCATCATCCGGCCTCTCCACATAAGGTGGTAGTGGGACGTGACCGATTTCCTCAATCGCGTCCTCCACCGACCGTTCGGCGTTGATCTCCAGCAGTATCACGCCGCCGTCGCGCCGTTCCTTCACACGACACTGGAGCTCGCCGACCTCAATCGGATCGCCGACCCTTAGGGGTCGGTTGGCCTTGCCCAACACTAGCCATTCTTCACAGTCGGCCGTCCCACTCTCACGGCTGAGTAGCAGCAACTCCACTTTGGCTCCCGTCCCCCCGCGCGCGCCGTACAGACGGGCACAGCGTACTCGTGTGTCATTAAGAACCACCAGCGACCCGGGCTCGACGAAGTCGGGCCAGTCACAGATGAGACGATGGCTTCGACCGCCCTGTTCGAGACACAGTAAGCGCCCGCCGTCCCGGCGCTCAGGCGGCCGCTGGGCGATTAATTCCACCGGCAAGGGGTAGTCGAAAAGTTCTGTGCGCACGACGTCGCGACCCTTTCACGAGCGGCGGGTGGGGAACAAGGGAGAAGCACTTCGAAACGCATTTCGTGAGGACCCGCGCCTCCCCGGGCGTCTCCGACGCGGGCGATTGCTATGGCGAGCGCGGCGATTGTTCCAACAAAGGGCTACTAGTTGCTGTCGTAGGTTACACCGAGGCGGGTCATTTTTCGCCAAAGTGTCGTGGGACTGATTTGCAGCGCTTCGGCGGCCTTCTCGCGGCTGCCATCGTGAGCGCGCAGCGCTTCCACGACCGCGCCGCGCTCCGCCTCATCGACGATATCCGCAAGAGTGCGTCCACTGGTGGAAGCGCGGGCCGCGGGGAGCTCAGGCAACACATCGTCGCTGGAGATCACCCCAGCAGTCGCCAGTGCAACGCCCTGTTCGACCATATTCTCAAGTTCGCGCACATTGCCTGGATACGCATAGCCCATCATGGCCTCCATCACGCCGTCTCCGAACACAGCCCGGGAGCCCATCTTGCGATTGTACTTCTCAAGAAAGAACGCGCCAAGAAGCGCGATGTCTTCCTTACGTTCGCGCAGCGGGGGCAAAATGAACCTCGCCACATTCAGCCGGTAATACAAGTCCTGGCGGAAGCGGCGCTCTTTGACCGCGTCTTGCAAGTCGGCGTTGGTGGCAGCGATCACGCGAATGTCGATGGAGATGCTCTTGTTCTCACCGACTCGTCGAACTTCGCCCTCTTGGATAGCGCGTAATAATTTAGCTTGGAAGGTGACCGTCGTCTCCGCGATCTCGTCGAAGAAAAACGTTCCACCGTCCGCCTCCTCAAACAACCCCTTTCGGGCCGTCGCAGCACCGGTAAACGCGCCGCGCGCATGGCCAAACAGTTCGCTCTCCAGCAGGGTCTCGGTGATTGCCGCGCAGTTCACGATGACGAAGGGTTTGTCGGCGCGCTTGCTGTTTGCGTGGACGGCGCGGGCCACCAATTCCTTGCCGGTCCCGCTCTCGCCGGTGATCAGTACGGTCGCATCGGTGGGCGCAATCTTGACGACGCGGGCCAACATGTCGCGGATCGCCTGAGAGCGTCCCACGATATTGTCAAAGTGGTATTTTTCTTTGAATTCTTGGGCGAAAAGTTGGACCTGCCCGTTTAGGCGCCGGGTTTCCATCGCTTTCGACACTTTGACGAGCAATTCTTCTTCCCCAAAGGGCTTCTGAATGTAGTCGTACGCTCCCAAACGCATAGCTTCGACGGCGCTCTCGATGGTCCCATAGGCAGTCATGACGATCACCTCGGTCATCGGCTGGGCCCGTTTGATGGATCGCAGAACCTCAATGCCATCCGCGCCGCCCATTCGCAGATCCGTCAAGACGACGTCGTAGGCTCCCGTCGCTCCCCGGTCGCGGCCGGTTTCGCCATCCTCGGCCTCATCGACCTCATGACTTGCCCCTCGCAACATCATAGCGAGCGTGGTGCGCATGTTGCGCTGATCATCGACGACTAGGATCTTACCCATGACAACTTTACGAGCATAGACCGCACCGCCGGAAACTGCATCCTCCAGTACGGCCAAAAGCCGCCTATCCTGTACCGCAAATCGCAATCTTAGGGGGGACTGGTCCCATTCGCTAGGACACCGGCCGTCCGGCATCCACGCCAGCTGGACGCGCGCGGCCGCCCTTCACCGGAGGCGGTGCCTCACTCGCGATTCCCAGAGTCGGTTTGCTCGTCCTCGGAGGAGCACTCGGGCGACCTTTCGGCCCCATGGCGGATCTTGTGATGGCTCCGTGCAAGGCGTGCTGCTCCCCCCCATTCCCCTTGGGGCCGCCCAGAGCCGACGGCAAGCGACGGAACTGGTCGGCTGTCTTAACTAATGGTAGCCGTGGAGGCCCGCGGCGTCCCCCCAAGTCGCGACCAAAAGGTTTTCACGATGCCCTCCCTCAAAGAAACGCTCGGCTCCGGTGCAAACCGCAAGTCCCTCCTCGCGGCCGCTGAAACGGTCCTAGACGAAGAAGTCACCGACAAAAGCGGACTATCCGGTATCGCTATCAAAGGCGCCTTCAAGCTGATCAAAGGCATCAAACCCGGATTTATCCGAGAGGTCATCGACCACTTGATGGACGATTTTCTGGACGGAGTGGATCCGATCTATCAGGACGCAGCCGACAAGGACGAGCGTCTGGAGCAGTATCTCCCCGCTTCGTCGGCAAGAATGGCGGATGCCTTGCTATCGATCACGGACGCACGGGCCGAACGCGCTGCTCGCGCTGTCATCAAGAAAACCTACAAAAAGCTGAGACCCACCGCAAAAAAGCATGTCGAAGCATCGGCGCCACGCCTCGGCAAGATGCTCGACACCCTGCTCGCCTAGGGGAAGATTCGGTCGACTCGGATGGGAACTGCGACGCCGCCCCCATCTTGTGGGTCGTGCAGCCCATGCACCCGACTCAAAACCACGTTGCTGGCCCGCCAACGGCCCCGATCCTGCCTGAAGATATTGTCCCAGTGCCTCAATTTTGCCAAAAAACACGGCAATTTTCGGCATATCTATTCTCACAACGCTGGAATCGGAGGAAAATGTGGAGGCTTCGTCTCCCGGATGTTCTGGACGCCGTCGGGCTGTGCTAAGCCGCGGCGCGCTTAGCGTAATTCGGCGTCGTTTCTGCAGCGAAACTCCCCTGGTTCGAGACTGAACCGCCGACTGACGAGACCCCACGAAAGGCTCTGGAAAAACCATGGCTCAATCGGCCGCCCCTCAGCCGCCAACCGGCGCAAAAATCAAAACCTTAAATGGAGCTGTTGTTCGCTTCGCGGGCGACTCCGGCGACGGAATGCAGATCACCGGCTCGCAGTTTACGAGCACGTCGGCCCTGCTGGGCAACGATCTCACCACGTTCCCTGACTTCCCCGCGGAGATCCGAGCTCCGGCCGGCACTCTGTATGGCGTGAGCGCGTTCCAGATTAATTTCTCGTCCGACGCGGTCTTCACCCCCGGAGACGCTCCCGACGTGCTCGTCGCGATGAACCCAGCGGGTCTTAAAACGAACCTGTCGCACCTCAAGACTGGCGGGCTGCTCATCGTGAACGCCGATGCGTTCAGCAAGGCCAACCTCAAAAAGGCGTCCTACGACGAGAACCCGCTCGAAGACGACTCACTGAACGCCTATCACTTGTTGTCCGTCGACATCGGCAAGCAGACCCAGGCCGCAGTAAAAGAGACGGGGCTCACCAGCAAAGAAGCTGGGCGCTGCAAGAACTTTTGGACACTCGGTCTGATGTACTGGATCTACTCGCGGCCCCGCGAGGCGACCATCAAGTGGCTGGAAGCCAAGTTCGCGAAACGTCCGGACATCGTGAAGGCGAACATTCTGGCGCTAAACGCGGGACATGCGTACGGCGAAACCATCGAGTTTTCGCACGAACGATACGAAGTTCCCTCCGCCAAACATAGCCCGGGCACCTATCGGAATATCTCCGGCAACCAAGCCATCGCGTGGGGATTCCTGGCGGCCGCCGAGCTCAGCGGTACGGAAATCGTGCTCGGCAGTTACCCCATCACCCCTGCATCCGACGTGTTGCACGAACTCGCCAAGTACAAACATCATGGCATCACAACCATGCAGGCCGAAGACGAGATCGCCGCGGTCTGCACCGCCATCGGCGCCTCCTACGCAGGCAAAATCGGACTGACCACAACCAGTGGCCCGGGCCTCGCACTCAAGACAGAGGGCATCGGTCTTGCCGTCTGCACGGAGCTCCCACTTGTCGTGCTCGACGTCCAACGCGCGGGCCCCAGCACGGGCTTGCCGACCAAAACAGAACAATCCGACCTTCTGCAAGCCATGTACGGCCGCAACGGGGAATCTCCGCTGCCTGTTATTGCCGCTTACAGCCCCGGGGATTGCTTCCACAGCGCGATCGAGGCTGTCCGAATCGCCACCAAGTACATGACCCCGGTCATTCTGCTCACAGACGGTTACCTCGGAAATGGCGCTGAACCCTGGCGCATCCCAGACGTCGACTACCTCCCCAAGATTGAGGTAAAAAAACACACGGATCCGGAAGGCTTCCACCCTTGGTTACGAGACGAGGAAACCCTCGCTCGGGTGTGGCCCATCCCCGGCACACCCGGCACGACGCATCGGATCGGTGGACTCGAGAAGGACTACAACTCCGGGAACATCTCTTACGATGCCGCCAACCATCAGCGTATGAGCGATGTACGGGCGGCCAAGGTCGCCGGGATTGCTAAAGACATTCCGGCTCAGTCCCTTGAGTTGGGAAAAGAAAATGGCATGCTCTTGGTGCTGGGCTGGGGGTCAACCTTCGGCGCAATCCGCGAAGCCGTCAGCCGCTGTCGTGAACGAGGCCTCGACGTGGCTCACGCACAACTGAAATACATCAACCCATTCCCTGAGAATCTACAGTCCCTACTCGCCGGCTTTGACCGCGTGTTGGTCCCGGAAATGAACATGGGCCAGTTGGTCAAAGTGTTGCGCAGCCAATTCATGATGCCCATCGAGAGCTACGCCAAGATCGAGGGGCAACCCTTCAAGATCGCCGAACTAGAGACTCGCATTCGCGGACTGATGGAGAGCTAAGGATGAGCAAGCTGATCAGCGCAGATAAGCTCACAAGAGCCGACTTCACCTCCGACCAAGAGGTTCGTTGGTGCCCCGGCTGTGGCGACTACGCCATTCTGGCTACCGTCCAGCGCCTCATGCCGGAATTCGGCGTGTTGCCCCATCAAATGGTGTGGGTCAGTGGCATTGGCTGCAGCAGCCGCTTCCCTTACTACATGGACACCTACGGATTTCATACAATCCACGGCCGGGCCCCCGCCTTCGCGACGGGTATCAAGATTGCGAATCCCCATCTCGCCGTATGGATGGTGACCGGCGATGGGGACGGACTGAGCATCGGCGGCAACCACCTCATGCACTTTCTTCGGCGCAATCCGAACGTCAATGCATTGCTGTTCAACAACGAGATCTACGGCCTCACCAAGGGTCAGTATTCTCCCACCAGCGAAGTCGGCAAAGTCACCAAGAGCACACCGCTCGGCTCCCCCGACCACCCACTGCAGCCGGTCCCCTTCGCCTTGGGTGCCGGCGCCGGATTTGTGGCTCGAACCGTAGCCACTGAAGCCAAGCATCAAATGATGGTGCTTCGTCGGGCGAACGAGCACAAAGGAGCCACGCTCACTGAGATTTTCCAGAACTGCAACGTCTTCAACGACGGGGCCTTCGACAAGTTCACCGCTCGGGACGTAAAAGCGGATCGCCAGCTATTGCTTGAGCACGGCCAACCGATGCTCTTCGGCAAGGATCGAACTCAAGGGCTTGTCTTCGACATCAAGAGCTTTGCGCTGAGCATCGTCAAGGTGGGCGAAAACGGCGTCACTGAAGACGACATCCTCGTGCACGATGAGCACAACCTGAACCTGGCTCACCTGCTCGCCCGCATGCAGTACCCGGCTTATCCCGTCGCTCTCGGCGTGATCTACTCTGAGGAACGGCCAACCTACGACGATGTGCTCACCGAACAGGGCGCTACTGCCGTCAAGAAGTTCGGGCGCGGCTCACTCAAAGAACTCCTTCATTCCGGGGACACCTGGACCGTTTAATTCAACCACTGAAATAGAGAAATCAATATGCCTACCAGTAACCAAGACTCTCGAGCACGCCGCCGCCAAAAACGCCGCGCCGCTATCAAAGTTGAGCGCTGGCACGAGAAGCGTTCTGCGCAGAACGCCGCCGAAGCCAAGCCAAAAGAAGCTGCCAAGAAAACGACATAAGGCAACTGCCCTATATACCGGCCAGGCGCACCGCGGCGAGCTCACCTGCGCGTACAAAAACCCGTAAGTTTCGCGCTGTGATTCTCCCTACGCCGGCCGGAAATGAAGAAAACCCCACGCTGTGCCGTGGGACTTTCTGTTTGGGGGGCGATCTCTCACCTTGGGGGGCTCGACAGGTCGCCAGCTCGTGAGCACACTGAGATTCTAGCCTATGGCAAGTGAACCCAACGACGGCAGCCCCGAGCAAGAGGGCGATCTCCAGCTTGAGGAACGCCCCAAGACCCAACAACCGCGACGCTACAACGTCGTGCTGCATAACGATGACTACACGACGATGGAATTTGTCGTGCACGTGTTGGAGACATTCTTTTACAAGAACGAAACAGCCGCCACCCAGATCATGTTGCATGTTCATCGCAAGGGATACGCTATCGTAGACCTCTTTCCGCGAGACGTGGCGGAGACCAAAGCTACCCAGGTAACCGACTACGCACAGGAAAACGGCCATCCGCTGAAGTGCACCGCCGAGCCCGAGGGCTTTGACAAGGAAGAGAAATGAAGCTCTCCGCTGAAGTTGAGATCACATTCGCGGTCGCGGCGAGGGAAGCGCAACGTCGACGCCACGATGTGATGACCGTCGAGCACCTGCTCTACGCATTACTTCACGACCAAGAAACTGCCGCGGTAGTCAGCAAGGCGGGCGGAAATCTCGACGGCATCATGGCAGAGCTAGAGCGCTTTCTTGACGACGAAATGCCAGCCGCTCCGGAAGGGCTTGAGGTCAACCCCAGTCCCTCCCAAGGCTTCCAAAGAGTGCTCCAGCGCGCCGCCATTCACGTACAGTCGAGCGGCAAGAACGAGCTCAAGGGCCCCAACGTTCTGGTCGCCATTTTTTCCGAGCAGGACTCACCCGCCGTCAAAGCACTGCAAGACAACGAGCTCACCCGCTACGACGTGGTTAACTTCATTTCCCACGGAGTCGCCAAGAGCGGCGACGACGATCTCGCTGGTGGACTTTCTGTGGATGACGAGGCTGCCGACGGGGCTTCCCCCGACGCGGATCCGCTTGAGCGATACACGGTCAATCTCAACGAGCGCGCCCTCGCCGGAGACATCGAGCCACTGATCGGACGTGAGAAGGAGCTACGGAGGGCGATTCAGGTATTGAGCCGGCGGCGAAAGAACAACCCACTCTTCGTCGGCGACGCCGGAGTCGGAAAAACAGCCATCGTTGAGGGCTTAGCCGCCCGCATCGTCTCAGAAGATGTCCCCAAACCATTGTTTGGAGCAGAAATTTTCGCCCTCGACTTGGGTACCTTGTTAGCCGGCACCAAATTCCGCGGCGATTTTGAAAACCGGATCAAAGCCGTGCTCAAAGCGCTGCAAGCCCGAGAACATGCCATCCTGTTTATCGACGAGATGCACACCGTGATTGGTGCGGGGGCAACCAGCGGCGGAACATTGGATGCCTCAAACCTACTGAAGCCGGCGCTCTCCAACGGCAAACTCCGTTGCATCGGAGCGACCACCTTCGAAGAGTACCGTTCCCACCTCGAAAAAGATTCTGCCTTCGCGAGGCGGCTGCAAAAAATCGAGGTTCAGGAACCCAGCTTGGACGACACCGTGTTGATCCTGAAGGGGCTCAAGCCGAACTACGAAGAGTTCCACAAGGTAGTGTACTCGGACGAAGCCGTCGAAGCTTCGGCTCGACTCGCAACGCGCCATCTCCGGGATCGTAAGTTGCCAGACAAGGCCATCGATCTGATGGACGAAGCGGGAGCGGACGCGAAACTCGAAGATGGTGACAGCTCCAGAGTGGGGGTCGCCCGGATTGAAGCGGTTGTCGCCCGCATGGCCCAGATCCCCCCACGCCAAGTCAGCGGATCCGACAAACAGGCCTTGCAGGACCTCGAGTCCGATCTGCGTAAGGTGGTGTTCGGGCAAGACGACGCGATCGAAGAGCTGAGCTCCGCCATCAAGCTGAGCCGGGCAGGTCTCCGCCCCCCCGAAAAACCAATTGGCTCTTACTTGTTTAGCGGCCCCACGGGGGTCGGCAAAACAGAGGTCGCCAAGCAGCTAGCCAAGACCCTAGGCATCGAACTGATTCGCTTCGACATGAGCGAATACATGGAGCGACACACGGTATCGAGATTGATCGGCGCGCCCCCCGGCTATGTAGGGTTCGACCGAGGCGGACTGCTCACGGAGGCAGTCAGCAAGACCCCCCACGCCGTGCTCCTACTCGACGAAATCGAAAAAGCTCACCCAGACGTTTTCAATGTGCTGTTGCAGTTGATGGATCATGGGACGATCACAGACAATAACGGGAAGAAGGCCGACTTCCGCCATGTGGTGCTGATCATGACGAGCAACGTCGGAGCCGCGGATCTAGCCCGCACACGCGTCGGATTCGGGCAGCGCAATCAACGGGGCGACGACGAAATCGCCTACAAAAATACTTTCAGTCCTGAGTTTCGAAACCGTCTGGACGCCAGGATCCGCTTTCAGGCACTCAGCCCCGACGTCATGAGCAGCATCGTCGACAAGTCACTCAAGGAGCTTAAGGAACAGCTCGGGGAGCGCAATGCTACCCTCGAACTCACTGACACGGCCCGCGGTCACTTCGCAAAAATCGGATACGACCCCGACAACGGCGCGCGCCCGCTCGCCCGGCTGGTCCAGGACAAACTCAAGCGCAAGCTCAGTGACGAACTCCTGTTTGGTAAGTTGGAACATGGTGGTCACGTCGTCGTGGACTACGTTGACGGCGAACTGACGTTCCGCTTCAATCGAATCGGGGTTGCCAGCGAAGTTTTGGAAACCTTCGCAGAGCCGGCAGAGACGAGCACGGCGCTCGCGGTCAGCAAGAATGACGACAAAGACTCCGACGACAAAGACTCCGACGACAAAGACTCCGACGACAAAGACTCCGACGACGAAGCCACGCTTCACTAAACGCTCCTAGCTCATCGTCCACCGAACAGCACACCGACAGCACAGCGCGGGCCGCCCAAGTCCAGTGGCTGCTCGCTTGACTCTGTTTTGCGCAGCGCTGCCCTCGCCGATCACACTACAGTGTCCATGTGGAGCCAGTGTCAAAGTCACCCCCGTGGGATTTTTGGATTGATCGTGGCGGGACATTTACCGACTGCATCGGTAGAGATCCCCAAGGAGAGCTGCACGTTTGCAAGGTGCTGTCCTCGAACACCGCTCCCCTCGTAGCGATTCGCCAACTACTCAATCTGGATGCGGACACTCCCATCCCATCATGCCGCGTTCGCATGGGGACAACAGTCGCCACGAACGCCTTGCTGGAACGAAAAGGAACCCGCTGCGCGTTGCTGGTCACCCGGGGCTTCCGCGACGTGCTTTCCATTGGACACCAGGATCGGCCCGAACTCTTCGACCTCGATATTCACAAGCCCGGGGTTCTGTACGACGTGGCAGTCGAAACCGAGGCGCGCGGAACAACCGGCGCTGTGATCACCCGACCCGATACTGTCGCGCTCCCCCAAAAGCTCCGCCGGATCCGTGAATCCGGTATTACGAGCCTCGCGGTCTTGGTCCTTCACGCTTACCGTCACCCGCAGTTAGAACAAGAAATCGAAGCGATGGCTCGAGACGCCGGCTTCGACCATGTCTCCCTCTCCCATGATCTATCGGTTGACGTCGGGCTTGTCGCGCGCGGTGATACTACCTGTTTAGATGCCTATCTGACGCCGCACCTTCAAAATTATCTTCAGGCCGTGAGCGGTGAGCTAGCCCGGGGCTCGTTGTTGGCAATGCGATCCGATGGGGGTCTGGTAGAACCTTCCGAACTCCGAGGACCCAACGCCCTCTTGTCGGGCCCTGCCGGAGGGGCCGTGGCACTCGGCCATATCGCCCAGTTATTGGGGGCAGCTGGCGCGGTGGGCTTCGACATGGGAGGCACCTCCACCGACACTAGTCGCTACGCAGGACAGCTCGACTATGTGTATGAATCGACAGTAGCGGGCATTCGCGTACAAGCTCCCAGTCTGGAGATACACACCGTGGCTGCCGGCGGGGGCTCACTGTGTCGCTACGCCCATGGCCGCCTCGCGGTGGGTCCCGAGAGCGCCGGCGCCGTGCCCGGGCCGCTCAGCTACGGGGATGCCGACGCCGAGGAATTGACCATCACAGACATCAACTTGGCCTGTGGGCGACTCGTGACCGACCGCTTTCCGTTTCCTCTGCAGCTCGAGCGAGTGAAAAGCAAACTGGCCGACCTGTGCCGCCTCATGAACCGTCCTGTTGACGACTCGTCGATGGATGCGTTATGCGAAGATTTTCTCGATATCGCGAACAACAATATGGCGGAGGCGATCCGAGAAGTCTCCGTGAGTCGGGGCTACGACGTCCGTGAAGATACGCTAGTTGTATTCGGTGGCGCGGGGGGGCAGCACGCTTGCAGCATCGCCCGCTTGCTCGAAATCAAACGGATCGCTTTTCACCCCCTGGGCGGTGTGCTCTCCGCCTACGGGATGGGTCTCGCGGCCCCGACCAGCCAGCGAGCGCTCAACGCAGGTCCGCGCCAGCTGAGCGAGGCCGGGCTGGCCGAACTCGCGGAATCATCAGCAGAGTTGGAACGCGCGGTCGTGTCTGAACTATTGGAGCTCGGCAACGAGCGAGATCTCATCGAAGTACGAACACAGGTCAGTCTCCGCTATTTGGGCAGCGATTCAACGTTAACGCTCGACCTGGATGAGATGGCAGCGCTGTCCGCCACTTTCCACGCCAAATACAAACGACAGTACGGCTACAGCCGTGAATCACACCCCATCGAAGTCGTCACCCTTCGGGTCACTGCCAAGGCGCAAATGGCAAGGGACGAAGCTCCCGAACGGAATCCCATGCCCCGTGGGACGCCCGAAGCCATCAAACACACTTCCTGGCTCTACGGCGGTACCCGCTCATCAGTGCCCGTCTTTCATCGGGAACAACTTCAACCGGGCATCGAGCTCGCAGGCCCGGCGATAATTCTCGACGAGACCCAAACCATCGTCGTGGAGCCCGGGTTCTCCCTTGCCATCGGTCCAGAAAACATCCTCCTGGCGGAGTGTCAGCCCGATCTCACCACAGACTCGGAAGCGCGCGCCGAGAACGGCCCCGATGCGCTCACCGCAGTCGCCCCGCTCGTCTCCCCGGATCCCGCGCTGCTCGAAATATTCGCGAATCACTTCATGGCCATCGCCAAACAGATGGGCCGTGTGCTTCAGCGAACTGCCCTGAGTACAAACATTCGCGAGCGTTTGGACTTCTCTTGTGCGGTTTTTGACGCCCAGGGCAGGCTGGTCGCCAACGCGCCGCATATCCCGGTGCACCTGGGGGCGATGGGGGAAACTGTTCGAAGCCTACTCGACGCGCACCCATCTCCCCAGCCTGGCAGTGTGTATATCTCCAACGACCCCGCCCGCGGAGGCTCGCATCTGCCGGACATCACAGTCCTGACGCCCATCCACAGTGAAGAGGGGCAACTGAGATTTTTCACGGCCAGCCGGGGCCACCACGCCGATGTCGGGGGTATCACTCCCGGCTCCATGCCCCCCTTTTCTTCGCACTTGAGCGAAGAAGGCATCGTATTGAGCAATCAACAGCTAGTCGCCGACGGCGTCTTGGACCGGGACGATCTGAGGCGGCGGCTGGAACAAGGGCCGTACCCGGCGCGCCAGCCTGAACGCAACATCGCCGATGTGGAAGCCCAGGTGGCCGCCAATCACACGGGCTCACTGCGTCTACACGAGTTGGTGAATCGCTACGGCTACGTTGTCGTGGACGCGTACATGGGTCACATCCAAGATCACGCCGCCTCGCGAGTTCGAGAGGCCGTTAGCGAGCTGAAGGATGGCGAACACCGCTTTGTGGACGAACTGGATGATGGTTCTCCGGTCGTCGTTACTCTACGAGTCAGCGGCGACACCCTCGAAATCGATTTTTCCGGCACAGGAGAACAGTTACCAGGCAATCTGAACGCCCCCCGCGCGGTTACTGTAGCGGCAGTGATTTACTTCTTGCGCAGTCTGGTAGGTGAGCCCATCCCGCTCAACGACGGCTGCCTCCGTTTCGTCTCTCTGAACATCCCTGAGGGCTGTTTGCTTTCGCCGGACGCTGACCGTGCGGTCGCCGGTGGCAATGTAGAAACTTCCCAGCGTGTTGTCGACGTTCTGCTCGGGGCCGCGAATCTAGCGGCGGCGAGTCAGGGAACGATGAATAACCTCAGCTTTGGTGACGAGAGCCTCGCCTACTATGAAACCATCGCGGGCGGGGCTGGCGCCGGGCCCGGCTTCGCCGGTCAATCCGGAGTCCAGACCCATATGACCAATACACGCATCACAGATCCCGAAACTCTCGAGCGCCTGTATCCCGTGTTGCTCTCAGAATTTTCGATACGCCGAAATTCTGGCGGAGCTGGTGAGTTCCCGGGCGGCGACGGCCTGGTGCGAGAATTCCAGTTCTTGCGTCCCCAGCAAGTGTCGCTAATCTCCGAACGCAGAAGCCGCTCTCCCTTCGGCCTTGCTGGCGGTAAGCGCGGATCGGCCGGGCGAAATTTTCACAACGGCGTCCCCGTGGGAAGCAAAGTGAGCCTCCACATGCAGGTCGGCGACACGCTTCGTATCGAAACACCCGGGGGCGGAGGCTACGGCAGCGGCGGTGGCCGCAACTCAGGGAGCTGACGGAGTCTGCTCGGCCACCGGCACTGGATCGGCAGTCACCGCCGGGCGTCTCAGCCGATCGCGCACCGACGTGGCGATGGCACAACTGTTCGCTTGGCGTTGGCGAGCCGCAACTGAGACGGGATCCATTTTCGTCCGTTCTCCCACTGGCACGAATCGACCATCCGCTCGGGCTCTCATTCGCACGAGCTGCTCCCCCGTCGCGATTTCCCAAATGCCGATGCGCGCGGTGTGGGGAGTGCGATGCAAGCGCTCCTGCTCAGACTCGTCAGGAACGCCAGCATCCGGGTCACCTAGCCCCTCGAGCAAGCCGCTCTGCGGCTCTTCGTCGAGTACCACGATGAGGAACTTTGCCTTTTTCAACACTGCCACCGTGAGGGGAACGTCCCCCTTGATGATTTTTTCCACGTCTCGGGCCATCGCGCGGACCGCTAATTCGTTCGGCGCCGTGTGAACGGCGTCTGTCCACTCGGGACTTAGGAGACGCATGGTGCGATAGACCAATCGAAAGTTGAATGGATCGGAGGGCTCCGCACAGACGCTCCACTGGTTGCACAACAGTCCGGGAGCGCAGTCCGCTGGCCGCTCACACTTGGGTCCTGCCGTGGCTTGTGCGTTCTCACGCCCCACGAAAAAACAGGCGCTAAAACCATCCTTAAGGGAATAGTGCGCCGCCTTGCGAAGCGTCTTCACGCTAGTGGCGGCGTCGGCCCTCACCCGCAAATACAAGGCGGGGCCACTCTGCAGCACATCGAGGCTAGCGCCGGGCGCCACGAGATCTTCCATCCACGGCCTGCCCAGGCTCAGAACGAATTTCTCCGTGGCGTCACGATACGGTTCTAGTTTGGGGTTGAGTCCCACCGCCACAGCGCGTTGCCGAGCCATTAACTCGCTCTTGGAGTCGCGGAGCTGTCCTTCCGCAAATCGCCAGTACACCACTCCGAAGGCGAGAAAAATAACGACAGTCCAGACCCAGAATCGCGAGTCGCCACCCTGGATCCTCACCCGTCCCGCAACCAGCGCCCTGCGCCGGTCGACGCGAGCCTGGTTGATCGACGGAAGCCCCCGCTCCCGCGAACCTTTAATAGCCATGTATTCGTCCGTAGGTTGAAGCCTCGCCAGGACGCGGTTGTGGTCGTCTGATGCGGATCACGTGCTGCCCCAACAAAGAAATAACGCGCCCTCTCGGACGCGTTATTTCTGCTTCATAATCGATTGCCACAAGCGTTCCTGCGCCAGCCTCGCGAAGCTTGGAGGCCCGAGCCAAGGCTACAACGACGTCAGCCCTCGCCGCCCGATTTGGCTATCCGATTGACCATGAAACTGATGTTCGGAAATCCTGCACGAGCTGCCGTATTGAAGACACTCTTCACGACCAAAGCTTTGACCTCACGATCGACCTGCAGGATGCACGCTCCGGGGAACGGCTTATTGGGACGAATCTGACTCCAGTTTTCCTTCGCCTGCTTCAGACGATTGAAAAGCTCTTCGATGTGCTCCAGGCGATTCGCGTCTTCGATCGCCCGGGTACTGCCTGCGGGCGTCCCGTTGACTAGAATCTGCTTACCGGTGATAGCGATCATCGGAGCATCCATCATGTCCTCGAC
The DNA here is from genome assembly GCA_013214025.1 of Polyangiaceae bacterium. GTDB lineage: Bacteria > Myxococcota_A > Polyangia > Polyangiales > Polyangiaceae > JABSRN01. Next base: position 97,090 of record JABSRN010000068.1, on the reverse strand, counting down.
ATTCTCCGCCTGGGGCAGAGTGATGTTCTTGTCGATGGGAAGCTCACCAGAGGCCGAGAAGCTGGCCAACAAGAAGCAAACCAGACAGAGCAGGAAGTCGATGAACGGAATCAGGGGAATTTCCTGATTCAGCGCACGACCACCGCCGCCGATGACCTTCTTCTTTACGAACTCCAGCGGTACATGGTGCATGAGCCGACGCCCAGGCACTTCGATCGGCTGATGAAAACGAGATAGCGGTTTACCGTAAGACATCGTTAGCTCACTTCACCGCGAAGGTGACATTGAAGGCTGAAAGTTCATCCGTCTTGCCGCCCATCTTGAAGTCACGCGTGGTGGCGTAGACGGCGTCGATCACGGCGATCAGCTCATGAAATTCTGTGGTGTTCTCAGCGTGAAGAACCGCTTGGTCCTTCTTCTTGTCGGTGGGAGAGCGGTGACTGCCGTTCTTCGCCCACTCGGTCTTAATCTTCTTGGCTAGATCCGGGAAACGGATGTCGCCCTTGTCGCCAATCTTCACTTCGTTCCGAGGCACATCGATGGTGTTCACCACGGTGGTGCCCTCTTTCCAGACTAGCTGGAACTTGCGGTCGCCCCGCACTTCGATGTGAAGCGTCTTGTCCTTAGGCTGATCGTCCAACTCCTTCTCAGGATCGGGCGGGCCGGGCACATTCGCGTCCGCATTCACTCGCGCCATTCTGGACCAAACAGCGGTCACTAGAAGGAACGCTACCAGACACAGCAGAAAGTCAATGAACGGGATAAGCGGAATTTCATGGTTCGTGGCGCGCCCTTTGCCATGTCCTCCGCCCGTATCAATACCAGCCATCTTTGCTCCTCGATCAGTTCGTCAATGTTCAGGTTCTTGTCGTATCGGCTATAGGAATCCAGCGTACAGCGGGCGCGTCAAAGCACCCGCTGTAGACCGAAAGGAAACCTAGCCGTCCAGGCCCTGAAGGTTGACCTTCTGGCGGTTCTGAACCACGAGATTGAGGACGCGAACAGAAGCCTCGTTGATGTCGTCTTCCATACCCTGAGTCTTGCCGTTCAGAGCAGCAAAGCCCATGAGCGCGACAACCGCGGAGAGCAGACCGAAGGCGGTGCAGTTCATCGCCTCCGAAATACCTTCAGCCAGGATCCGAGCTTTCTGGCTTGGGTCAACGCCTTCGCCGCCGACCGCGGTGAAGGCCTTGATCAGACCGACGATGGTACCGAACAAGCCGCAAAGCATCGCGAGGTTGGCGAACAGGGCGAGGAAGCCCGTACGCTTGTTGATCTTCGGCATCTCAATGAGAGCCGCCTCATCCATGGCAGCCTGAACTTCTTCGTCCGGGCGATTTACCTTGACGAGACCAGCCTGAACGATGCGTGCCAGCGGCGCATTGGCGGCCGAACACATCTTTACGGCGTTGGAGACTTCGCCGGCGAGAATGCATTTCTGCATAGTCGACATGAAGACGTCCTTGTTGATCGACGCACCGAACAAAAAGATCGTGCGCTCAACGATGACGGCGATCGCAGCGATGAGCCAGAAGAGAATGAGCCACATCGCCCATCCACCCTCTTGATAGTGCTTCCACATGTCAGCTAGCATGGATTCTTACCTTCTCGTTTCTTCCGACCGCTCCCCACCTAAGGGTCTAGAGCGATCCGCAATTAGCCAGGCTTCGAACATTTTCTCCACCTGGACTGGATTCAAGTGCCTCGACGGACATGTCCACCGGGGCCGGGATGCTTCATCTTGCTGAAGTAGACCCAGCACCGTCAAGCGCGATTGGGTAGTGACACTGTCTTCGCATCTGCCCGGAAAGTTCTAGGATTCTCGATATATAGTCACAATTGAGGACTCAACCCCGGAAACCCTCGCAGACATTGGCGGAAGCGCGTCTCCTCCGCGCCAACAGCGTGGACGCACTTCCGAACACGGGCCGGCCGACCCGTTTTGCATGCGCGCACATCCGTACAGCTGATCGACGTCCTGGGGCAGGTCTGGCGACCTCCAGACCGATCGTGATGATGCATTTTGCCACGCCTCGGCTCAATCGGTTCTGTTAAGTCTCCGCGGTCTCACGCTTAACATTCCCAGCCAGATGGTCGCAGTGTGGTTGTGCAGCGAGGGGCAGTTGAAGGGTTGGCGCGCCAGTTCGAGCGGTGCTCATCTGTCACGATCAACGCGTCTAGGCTCAAGCTAGGCTGCCGAGCGAAAGACAAAACGGCCGTTCGATCTTTCCGGCAATACCTTCAACGCGCCCGGTCACCGAGCCGCGCAGGCCAAGCGCGTTGCCAACCACGGTCCCGACTCCACACGCTGACGCCTGCTTCCACTGCAGTGTCGCGCGGCCGCTGGCGCACCAACCGACATATCGAAGGTCTGGGCCGGACATATCGAAGGTGGCCGCGCGCCAGCCGAAAATGAATTCCGATGAGCGCTTCGCGAACACGGGCCTTGCAACCACTCTTCAGCGAACGCTATATTCAAGCTCTAGGCTTCACGGCGTAGCCCACGGAAATCGTGGGAGCGACCAGATGAGAAGCTGAGCACTTAGAAAGGGAATCGGGGAATGCATCTTCTGCTTTTTGCAGCCGAAGGGTCTTCGCATAGCGACCAGTTCATGGCGGCCTTCAAGCACAATCCGACCTTCATGGTCATGAATATGTGCGTCTCGGCTATCGTGCTGACAGTGACCATCGAGCGCTTCTACTTTCAGGCGTCGCGGTACAAGGTGAACTCGCATGAGTTCTTCGCCCAAATCAAGAAGCTGGTGTCCGCGGGAAATATCGACCGCGCCATCAAGCTTTGCGAAGCCAGCGACTACCCAGTACTGCAGCTTGTTAAGGCGGGGCTCACCCACTCCAACAAGGGCCCGGATGAAATCGACGCCGCTCTCAGCGAGAAGCTCAGCGAATTGAAGCCGGAAGCTGAAAAGCGAATCGGTGCACTCTGGTCGCTCGCTAACATCGCGACGCTGATTGGACTGCTCGGCACCGTGTTCGGGCTTATCGCCACCTTTGCTGCCATCGCTGCCCCTGGCCTCTCCGGGGCCGACAAGCAAGCGATGCTCGCAAACGGTATCGCGGAAGCGATGTACAACACCGCCATCGGGCTCGGCATCGCCGTGTTCTGCATGGCAGTACACGTAATCCTTCACACCCGGTCGAAGAACATCCAGCACGATCTTGAATCGGTAATGGAGCGCACCTTCAACCTCCTCACTTTGCAATCGCGCTAAGTCGCGCTGCATCCCCCATTGACAAGTCCACTCGCCGAATTCGATGAGTAATCTTTCAGCAGCACAGCGCAGTAAGGTTCGTCGGAGCAGTCAGACGGCAGAACTGGATCCGAGCGAGGAGGGGGGCGAACTCAATATCGTCCCCTTCCTCGACATCATCATCAATATTCTGATCTTCGTACTGGCTACCGTCAGTGTGACGTTCATTACGTCGATTCAGTCACGGGCGCCCAGCGCTGGCGGTGGTGGTGTTCGTAAAGATCAGGACAAGCAAGCGCTAAACCTAACGGTTTTTATTACCAATCCGGGAATCTCGATCAAGGCGAGCGGCGGCAACATTGCGTCGGGATGCACCGGACAGGGCGGTGGCATCACCATTCCCGTGAAGAGCGGGCAACACGACTACGTCGCTCTTACGGAGTGCGCGTTGAAGTTGAAGAAGGCCTCTCCCGAGTTTGCAGACGAAACGCAATTCTCCGTGGCGGCCAACCCCGACACTGATTACCAGACCATCATCAGTGTGATGGATGCGCTTCGAAACGCGCCGAACGGCGACGCTCTGTTCGAAGAGGTCAACTTCAAGGTGCCCCGATGAGCAACCCCGAAGCCCCGAATCCAGCACCAGCTGCCGCCGGTGCGACGGTTGCCCAATACAAGGCGGCCCTCCGCACTGCGATTCGTCGCAACCAGAAGGGGGAAGAGGTCAACCACCTCAACATCACGGCGATGCTCGACATCATGACGATCATCCTGGTCTTCCTTTTGAAGACCCTCGGGGAGTCTGCCGGCGCAATCCCTCAGAGTGACGACCTGATGATTCCCAAGTCTATCCTGCGCACCGAGCCTGCTCAGGACGGCGTGAAGGTCACGATCTCTAAGAGCCAAATCATGGTCGGCAACGAGCAGGTTCTGAAGCTGCCGTCACGGGAATCACTAGTGAACGGCGTCGGCGCTCGGCACAAGAATGGCAATCCGAACACACTGTTGATTGTCCCGCTCGGCAACGCGCTTCGCTCCGCACGACAGACGGACAAGGCGATTCTTACGGCCAAGGGCATGGACGCATCCAGTTCCGAGGCGATGATCATTTGCGACAACACCGTGCCGTATCGACTTTTCATGGAAGTGCTTTACACGCTGGGTCAGAACGAGTTCGCCACGTATCACCTCATGGTGATGCAGAGCGAAGCTAAGTAATCGCATCATGCTGGGTCTGCGGTAGCGCCAGTGGGTGCAGGCGGCTCAAAACTGCACGGTCTCCACTCGAGTCAATTCGTTTGAGCAAGATTAGCGATTTCCGGGCGTTTTTGGCGCAATGTCGCGGCGACCGCCATTTCCGACTGCCCTAGGCAATTGCAGTTGCCGTCAGCCAGACTGACTGCTAGCAGATAGATGTTACGGACGTTGCTGGTAGAGGCCAGTCGCGATTGGTCAGTTCAGGCGGTCCTCCTATTCTTGGAGATTGTTCCGGACCGGCTCAGCCGTCGGCTCTCCGTTAGCCCCGTCCGCCCCGCTTCTTACGAAGGTGCCGTTAGCTATCTGAGCAGCGCAGCACCGTCTCACACCCGTCTTTCCGACGGGCATTCCACCGTCAACGGTGCTCACCGTTCTCTCCCGCCGCGGGCCCCATACCACAGAGGCCCCAGTCTCACGTTCTAGTTCTGCCATGACCCCCTCCTCTTGTTTGCGAGCCATGCTGTGTCTTCGATAGCCGACGCCCTCTCCACACTTTCAGACCGCGGACTGCGCCGGCTGCTGGGAGCCCGAACCTTTCTCCGAGGCTTGGACTACGAGAAGCGGCGTGTGGTGAGTCGTGTTCAGGTCAATACAGACAACGCCGTCGGTACCGTCAAAGGAACGGACAAAGATCCCTACTCGGTGTGTATTCGTCTGGGCGGCGAAGGCATCACCAGCGAGTGCAGTTGTCCTGCCTTTCAAAAGTCCGGACAGCACTGCAAACACGTAGCCGCCCTGCTCATCACTGTGCGCAACCAAGCGCGTGCGGATCGTCCGCCGCGAGACGTCCCGTCTCAATCGCCAATGCCGAGCCCGGCGAGCCAACCTAGCGAGTCCAAATCTGGACGCCGGCGAGAACGGCGACGGCGCGCCCAGGCAATGCAAGCAGGCGCCCCCCCCGGAGTGTCACTGCCGAGCCCTGACGCGAGCGCAAAACCCACCGGCATGGGCGCCTGGCTCGCTCCCGACGGCGCTCGCAGAACCCTGGAACTAGAGTTCCGCGCGCACGTCCGGCAAGGCGGGCTCACAGTAACGGTGCTCGATCTGGAGTCACGGACCCCACTCCTACCGAGTGTTGCACTCACGTGGCAGGCGCTGAGCCCCACCCAAGATCGCGATGCCCTTCGAATTTTGGTCCGATTCGAGAGCGGAAATCCGCGCCACCCAGCCGTGGATATTCGTGGCGAGGATGTATCCGACCTCCTCCGCTGCTTGAAAGACTCCCGCGTCCTGCTCGAACCCGCCCTCATGCAGCTTCGCTTTGACGACGAGCCACTCGCGCCGCAGTTCGACCTAGAAATGGTTGGCAGTGAAACCATTGTCGCGAAGGCCACCTTCCGACCTAGCGGTGAGGGTCGCCCCTATCCCCTCACTCAAGGGGGCTGGTTTGAAGGCTCTCCCGGCTGGCACGTGGACACCACCGAGGGCGTGGCACGCCCCATCGACACGAAGGTCTCCCCGGCAGCCCTTCGACGACTCATCCGAAGTCCAACGATCGCAGAACGCGCGGCCGACCTAATCGATCTCGTCACCAACAGCCTTCCGAAAGTTGCGCTGGAGGTGGGCGCGCCACTTCCGGATCTCTCCCAAGTGGCCGACGTGATCGACCTCACACCGGAATTCCGCATGCGAGCCGGCGGCAATCTGGTGGAGGCGTCAGTATCGCTCCGAGCAGCCTATGGCGACCTCGAGGTCGAGGTTCGCGCGGATGGCATGTCACCTCCCGTAATTGTCGAGCCGCCCCAAGAGGGACAAAAGCGAGCGAAGTGCATTCGTACCGACATCGTCGCCCAGCAACAGGCCGCTCAGACTCTGATCTCGCTCAATCTCACACCCAATGAAAGCGGAGAGTCATTCATCGCCCGCGGGGACGACGCGATCCAGTTTTGGTCCGAGGGCATCGGCTCACTCCCCGAAAGCTGGGAGCTTTACGTGCCGGAAGAACTGGTAGGCGCTCAAGTTAGAGCGGCGCCCGTGGTAATGAGTGCTCGCGTCTCTAGCGGTATGGACTGGCTGAATCTCAAGGTCAGCTGGGAGAGCGATGGCGTAGGCGTCACCCGTTCGGAGATCGAACAGTGTCTGCGCGAAGGGCGAAAATATGTACGCCTCTCCGACAACTCTTTCGCGCCGCTCGACGCGGACCGAGTGAAATCCCTGATGGACAGAGAAATTGAACTCATGTCCGCGGAATCGAAAGCGGGCAAGCTCCCCCTATCTCAAGCCGGCAGGGTCCAGGAGTTGCTCGCGCAGGCAGACTCCGCGAACATCGCAGCGGGAACCAAGCAACTGTTCAAGAAGCTGGAGTCCATCAGCAACATCAAGGCCATTAAGAAGCCAGCTGGGCTCAAGGCAACTCTCCGCCCGTACCAGAAACAGGGATTGGCCTGGCTCCGATTTGTCCACGACATGTCATCGGGCGGCGTACTCGCCGACGACATGGGGCTCGGCAAGACCATCCAAACGATCGCGCTATTCTTGTCGCTGAAACCAGACATCAAGAATTTCAAAGCCCTCATCGTCGCTCCGACGAGCGTTGTGAACAACTGGAAACGAGAGATCGAGCGCTTCGCCCCCAGTCTCACCACCGCCCTGTGGCACGGCGCCGGGCGCAAAGAGCAGAAGGACGAGCTCTCCGCCGCCAACATCATCATCACCAGCTACGCGTTGTTGCGCCGCGACATCGATTTCCTAAAAAACTTAAAGCTCGACTACGCCATTCTCGACGAGGCGCAGAACATCAAGAACCCGTACAGTGCAACGGCCCAGGCCGCGAAGGATCTCACCGCCACGCGTCGATTGGCCCTGACAGGAACGCCGATCGAGAACCGGCTCACTGAAATTTGGTCGATCTTCGAGTTCGTCAGCCCGGGTCTACTCGGGCCGCTGAAACGCTTTGAAGAAAAGTTCGCTAGACCCATCGATCAAGGCGATTCGAAGAAGGCCGCACGGCTTCGGGCGGTCATTCATCCCTTCATTCTCCGCCGTACGAAGAACGAGGTAGCTAAAGATCTACCTCCGAAGATCGAGAGCAACAAAATCATCGATCTGCCGAAAGAGCAGCGAGCCGTGTACACGCAGTTGATGCGCGAAGTCAGAGCTCAGGTCATGGGCGAAGTGGAAAACAAGGGCCTCGCGAAGAGCCAGATCCACATATTGGCGGGACTCACCAAACTACGACAGGCCGCATGTGACCCGCGCCTGCTGGGATTGCCTCGGCAATTCTCCCACGATGACAGCGGGAAACTCGCAGTACTTCGTGAGCTGATGACGGAATGCGAGTCCGGTGGGCACAAAGTTCTGATCTTTAGCCAGTTCGTGCAAATGCTCAAGCTCGTACGCTCGGCGTTGGACGAAGACAAAGTACGCTACGAGTACTTGGACGGGTCCACCACCAACCGTCAGGCAGTCATCGATCGCTTTCAAGAGGATCCGACAGTTACCGCATTCCTCATCAGTCTCAAGGCAGGCGGTTCCGGGCTGAACTTGACGGCCGCGGACACGGTGATTCACTTCGACCCTTGGTGGAACCCAGCCGTCGAGGATCAAGCCTCCGATCGCGCGCATCGCATCGGCCAGAGGAAGGTCGTCACGGTCTACCGCCTCGTCGCTGCCGGCACGATCGAAGAGAAGATCCTTCAGCTGAAAGACAAGAAACGCCAGCTCGTCGCTTCCGTCCTGACTGAGGACTCCGGCGGTGCAAAAAAGCTCACTAAGATGGACTTGGACGATCTGTTTCGCGTCGACTGATTGTCGTCGACTGCCACACGTCGACTACCACTCCATAGTGGGGCGCGGGGCCACTAGTGCGACGCTCCCCACAGACGAAGAGCGAAACTATCTCCGCATGGATATATTCATGAGCAGTCCGAAACCGACCAACACGGTGATCACGCTCGACCCACCGTAAGAAAATAGCGGCAGAGTGATTCCGACAACAGGAATAATCCCCACGGCCATGCCCACATTAAAAAACGTATGCCAAAAGAACATCGCGCCGACGCCCACCGCTACCGCTGAGCCGAAACGATCTTTCGCCGACGCCGCTACATTGAACGACCAAATACAGACGAATCCGTAGAGTAACAGCAAGGACGCGGCCCCAACGAATCCGTGATCCTCAGCAAATACGCTGAAGGGAAAGTCGGAGAATTGATCGGGAAGGAAGCCGAATTGATTCTGCGTTCCTTCTTTGAACCCTTCGCCGGTGAGCCCGCCGTTCCCGATAGCCGTCTTCGACTGAAGTGCGTGCCAGCCAGCGTCCTTGTCCTGTTCCGGATTCAGGAAGCTGGTAACTCGCGCTTTCTGATACGGCAGCAAAATATACTCCCACAGGCCGATACCTCCGAGGACGCCGCTGACCGCCAGTGCCGCCAAGGTCTTGTGATGGATCTTGATCGTCGCCATCATCGCCATCACGCTCAGCGTGTAGATGGTAGATGTCCCGAAATCCGGCTGACTCATGACCAGAACGACGGGCAGCGCGCAGAGAAAACCTGCCGGCAGCAGATCCACTAAGGTTCGAGACTCAGACTTCGAGTCTTCGGATAGGTTCTTGGCGACCGCCAGGATCACCAATATTTTCATGAACTCGCTGGGCTGGAACGTGAAACTCCCCAATTTGATCCAACGGGAAGAGCCGCGAATCTCGCCGCCAAGCACAAACACCAAGAGCAGGGTAACTACCCCCCCGACATACAGCACGTAGGCTAGCCGCTCGAAGTTTCGATAGTCGATAACAGATACCAAGATGGCCAACAGTCCACCGACAACCAACCAATACACTTGGTTGACGTAGACGTCGGCGAGCCCGGTTCGACCGCTCAGAGCGTAGGGACTGGTGGCGCTGTACAAGTTCACGACCCCGATCACAGCGATGAGAACGACGCTGAGGAACAGCGGCCAGTCGAACTGATCGTGGTAGCGACGACGGCGAGAGTCGTAGAGCGACACTAAAGACTGTCCGACTTCTTTTTATCGGCCCGCTCGGCCCGACGGCGGGCGCGCAACTGCTGCCAATCTCGCACCACCCTCATCGCCACGGGCACAGCGTTCTTGCCGCCCGCGCCACCATGCTCGATCAGAACCACGATGGCAATTTCTGGAGACACCGCCGGCGCATAGCCGCTGAACCACGCATGGTCCCGGTTGAAGTACCACACTCGACCCGGGTCCACAGTTTTGGCACTCACGCGACTGACTTCCGCCGTTCCGGTCTTGCCAGCCATGTCGACCCCATCGATATGCTCCTTGTAGGCGGTCCCCTTTCGGGTGGTCACTACTTCGGTGAGGGCACTCCGAATCGCGGACAATCGATCGGGATCCACATTCACAATTCGTCGGACCCGGGGAGGGAAATCCTGAACTACGGTTCCATTGCTGGTCTCGATACTGCGAACTACCTGCGGCTGATACAGGGTGCCCCCGTTCGCAATCGCAGCGTAGGCTAACGCCAACTGGAGAACGGTCACAGTGGTCGCGCCCTGACCGATCGCTGCCAGCAGCTTGAACCCGCCTCGGTACTGCCCTTTGTAGCGCCGGGTGTACCAGGAACGTGTCGGCATTCGGCCACGGGCCTCGGGGTTGATTCCAATGCCAGTCTTGGTTCCGAATCCGAAGTCCATACCGACCTCTGCCAGGTCGTCAATCCGCATCGCTTCGCCGAGCTGGTAAAAATAGGTGTTACACGACTGCACAATCGCCTCATGCAGATTCACTCCGCGGTGAACTCCGGTGCAACGAAAGTATCGCTTGCCGAATTCGTATCCACCTCGGCAGTCCACCTCATCGTGAGCTCGCATCTTGCGTTTCGCCAGCGCCGCTAGCGCACTAAATGGTTTGTAGGTCGAGCCGGGCGGATAGGCGGCGGAGATCGTCTTGTCGAGTCGAGGTTTTAAGGGATCGTTCGTCAACCTTTTGTACGCATCGCGAACCGCCTGTTTGCCCTTGGACCCGGAAGCCACTTCCGGGTTGAAGCTGGGTTTCGATAAGGCCGCCAGGATCCGTCCCGTGCGCACATCCGCGACCACGACGGCCCCGCCGAGCTGACCGCGCATAGCCCGTTCGACGGATTGTTCCAACTCGATGTCGAAGGTCAGCGAGATATCTCGCCCTGGCACCGGTTCTAGACGCCTCGGTTCCTCAAGATAACGTTTTTCGATCGCCTCGCGATCGCGCCGCTTGTTGGCCTTTCGGACGTATTTTTTCCATCCCCTCTGCCCCCGAAGGTAGCTCTCCCATCGCCGTTCGACCCCGACGGCACCGAGACGATCGCCGGAACGGTATCCCCGCCCTTCGAGCCGCGCCAACGATTCGGCGTCGACCTCCCGCATATAACCAACGATGTGAGCGCCCAATTCGCCGTAGGGGTAATAACGAACCGCCTGCGGTGATACCTCTACGCCCTCCAACTGGTCTTCATGAGTCTCGAGAACGGCCACCACCTCTCTCCGTAGATCGACCTTCAGTAGGGTCTGCTGGTTGGCTCGGCGCGAATTCTGTACGCCGAGGATCTTCGCCTCCATCTCGACGCGTTCCGCGTCCGTCAGCCCCATCAACTGAGCCACCCTCGGCCAGGTCTCCTTCATGTCGATTTGTTCAGGGACGACATAGGCGTTGTAGCTAGGGCGACTGCCGGCCAGAACCTGGCCGTGAGCGTCCCGGATCACGCCCCGCGTCGTATTCAAGGTGCGGGTACGGACGATATTTTTTCTCGCTTGAGCCCGATGCTGGTCCCCCTCGACTATCTGAAGTTGCACGAGACGACCGATCAGACCCGTGAAGGCGAGTACCACCAGGAAGACGATTCCCCGGTAGCGACGGCGGTAGTCCATCACATCGGACCGAAGCAAGAGGCTACTCATATACTGAGCTCTCCTGCCGACCGCCCACTGAGAGAACCGTAACGCAAACGTTCGGCGAGACCGAACACCAGGGGGGCACATAGCGCAGTCGCAGCAGCCCGCGGGAATACAACCGCCGATATCTCTACCGGTCGGAACGAGTCAGCGCCGAAAATGGCGAGCAGCACCAATACGATCAAACTCTCCACCACGGAAAACGCGAAGGCCAAGGTCATTTGGGTCAAAAATGTCTGCGCCGCAAACCTGACCCCGGCGACCCGCGCCAACCACCACGTCACCATCGTCACAAAGGTGAACAGCCAGGGCGGAGCCGAGGAGGCCAAGCCCAGTGCGTGACCCAAAACAAAGGCGAGGACGGCCCCGCGGACCATCGAGGCCTCGTGCACTGCGAGAAACACCACGAGCGGCAACACCAGACTGGGCGTCGACGCACGAATGCCGAACTCCGCACCCCAGGAGTTGATGGTCGCGATCACGGGCGAGAGATTCCCCTGCAGTATGATCAGGAACACCCCTACAAGCAGCAGCGCAGCATTCCGCATATGCGCTTACCGCTTCACCGAACCAGACCGTCCGCGGGGACTGCAGTCCTTGGTCTCGCGAAGTACGATGAGCACGTCCTGAAGCCGGGAAAAGTCGACGGTCGGCTCCGCTTCCAACGACTGGAAGGTACCGAAGTCCCGCTTCGATATCTTGGTGACGCGCGCAACCGGGAGCCCCTTCGGAAAGCGGCAACCCAGTCCGCTGGTGAGTAAGACATCGCCGACGTCCACTTCATCGGAACGTTTCATCATTTCTACGTGGGCCACATATCTTGAGAGATCGCCCGTTCCACGGATGAAGCCACGAGCACCGGTGCGCTCCACGACAACATCGACGCCGAAACTGGCGTCCACAGTCAGTCGTACATCCACCTTGTCGGCGTAGGTCTTTTCAACCGTGCCGACCACGCCATCGACCGATACTACCGGCATATGGGATTTTAGGCCCGGGGCCGCACTGTCCAGCACCACCCGTGTCACGCGGAAATAGTCCGTCGTATCCTTAGCTATCACCATCGCGCTGACGGTTTCGTCCACCATCTCCTCGCGAAGCGATAGCAGTCGGCGTAGACGGCGGCTCTCCGCTTGAGCGCCCCGTAACTGCCGGATTTCGCCACGTAGACGCGCGTTTTCATAGGCCAGCTTGTTGTTGTCGCTCTTGACGTCAACCAGGTACACGTAGTCGCCCACAATACTGGACACGAATCGGGCGGCCGCGGCGCACGCGTATACGATGGGATCGGCGACACGCATGATAGCGCGGTCGACAGCCCCAAGTTCATCTGGGCGCCGAATCCCCGCCCGCAAGAAGAAGAAGGGTACGGCGATGAGGAGAACGACTAAGATGGTATCGCGAATTCGCTGAAAGCGTCCCACGACCTATCCGATTGCCACTTCTCGGAGCAGTTCGATGTGATCGAGAGTTTTCCCGCTCCCCAACACAACAGCGCTGATGGGATCGTCGCACACCATCACGGGCAATCCGGTCTCTTCACGGAGCAAAACATCGAGGTTCTGGAGGAGTCCACCTCCGCCCGTCAAGACAACACCCTTGTCGACGATGTCCGCCGCCAGTTCCGGTGGTGTGCGCTCCAAAGCAAGTAGGACTGCTTCAACGATCGCGTTGATCGGCTCGGCCATGGCCTCGCGCACTTCATCCGAGTTCACCACTACGGTCTTGGGGATGCCCGCAATCAGGTCGCGACCCTTAACGTCCATGGTGCGCTGCTCGTCGAGAGAATAGGCATTGCCGATGGTGATCTTGATGCGCTCTGCGGTCTGCTCGCCGATGGCGAGATTGTACTTACGTTTCATGTAAGCGACGATCGCCTCGTCCATCTTGTCCCCGCCAACGCGAACGCTTTGGGAGTAAACGATTCCGGCAAGGGAGATGACGGCAACTTCCGTGGTTCCGCCACCAATATCGACCACCATATTGCCGCTGGACTCGGTGATGGGCAGACCGGCGCCGATGGCGGCTGCCATCGGTTCTTCAATTAGATAGACCTCTCTGGCGCCAGCGCTCTCTGCCGTCTCTTTCACCGCGCGTTTTTCCACCTCGGTAATGCCGAATGGCACGCAGATGATGATGCGGGGCTTGACCAGCGTGCGCCGATTGTGCGCCCGAGAGATGAAGTACCGGAGCATGGCTTCGGTGATTTCGAAGTCGGCGATGACGCCGTCCCGGAGGGGGCGAATCGCCTGAATGTTGCCGGGAGTACGGCCCAGCATCTCTTTGGCGGCCCGGCCAACAGCGCGCACGCTCATATCGCCGCGCGCATCTCGGGAGACAGCGACCACCGAAGGTTCACAGCTGACGATTCCCTTGCCCTTCACGTAGATGAGGGTCGTAGCTGTCCCTAGATCGATAGCTAAATCGTTGGAGAAGAGCCCGTATAGCCAGTCAAATATCATGAGAAGATCTCAGAAAGTTGCTTCGTTGGAAACGCCGTATACATCGAAAAGTCGCGCATTCTGTACGTCCCGAAGAAGTCGAGCGGTCGTAACAGCGCTCCGCCCGGATCGCAATTTGCGCCACGGTACATGCGGCTGGCGGTTGGGAAACCGTCGACCCCAACAGCCTGATATCGCTACCTAAATGGCCCCACTGATTAATTTGGACCGGCGGGCCGATATTTAATCTTCGTCTCGCACAACCAAAAATCGTCAGATCCCAGCACACACCCACCCGGGCTGTCCCATCGATAGCGCACGGTCGGTTCGAAAACACCATGCTGGGGAAGCGAGTTACTCGTCGGCATCCCAGTCGCTGCCACGACGGTGGGAACGAAAGCCCTCGCTCTCGCGTCTGGGCCGCTCGGCACTGCCCTTGAGGCGGTTCTTTCGGGGCTTTTCTTTGCGCTGCTTACGCCCGCCGCCTTCGCCGCCGCCGCCGGTACTACGCCGGGGTTCATCCCAAGAGCCCCGCTCTGGAGGAGGACCAGGAGGAGCCGACGGGCCTGAATCATATCCGCCGCCGCCGCCGCCGCCGCCGCCGCCGCCGCCGCCGCCGCCGCCGCCGCGGGGTGCAGGTCGGGGTCCACGATCGCCCTTCGCTCGGGCGACACTGATCGCCAGCTGCCGGCCTTTCATGGCCAGCGAGGCCAAGGCATCCACTGCACCCTGAGCCGCCTCAGCGTTTTCCAGGGTTACAAATCCGAATCCGCGCTTTCGCCCGTCGGGGTCGGACGGGAGATGCACACGAATGACAGGAGTGACTCCTGCCTCTTCGATCAAGCCCGTTAGCTCCGACTCACTAGCATCGTAGGGCAAATTGCCTACGTATAACGTGCGGTCATCGCTTCCACCGCCGCCTCCCGCAGGGCGGACTCCGGCAGGTCGATCCCGGCGCTCGCCTCGCGCGCCGCCCGGTCCTGCGCCGTCCTGGCGAAATTCCCGCACGGTAATCGAGCGCCCGGACTGCAGAGAGCCGTCGAGGGATTCGCGAGCGGCTTTCGCCTCGTCCGCTGTTGAGAGCGTTACAAATCCGAACCCGCGGGGGCGACCTGTCGCTCGATCGTGTGGGAGGCTGACGTCCACAACGTTGCCACCGGTGGCTTCAAATATTTCTTTTAGAACTGCGGCGGTTACGGCATCGGGCAAGCCAGCCACGAATAGCTTGCAAGAATCATCGGCTGGCATGTTGGTATTTCGAAAACCTTGTACTGGGGGATCGAGTCCCGCGAGTGGTTGTGGGCACGCCAGATGTGGGTGCAACGGGCACGATATCCAGCCACGCCCCATCGTCAACCCATTGAGCGTTTTTCCTGCGTGTTTTTAGCCCAGCTGGGCTATGCAAGCCGCCATCAGGGTCGATTTGGGCAGGTTCGGTTTACATCCATACAAATGTCCTCGAACGTAGCCCCCGGACATCATGAAGATCCGCGTAATCGTTAACCCCAGGGCGGGTTCAGGGAAAGCCAGCGCGGTTGCCGGCGCCGTGGCCGCCGAGCTGACCCAGCGGGGTGCGGACTTCGACCTGCGCGAGACGCGAGGGCCCGGCGACGCCGGTACTCAAGTCGCATCGGCTTACAAAGACGGTAAAACTCTAGCCCTGCTCGTAGGTGGCGACGGAACCGTGAACGAGGCCGTACAGGCCTTCGTGGACGAATCGGGTCAGCCGGTTGCTGGCCCGGAGCTCGGCTTGATCTCAGCGGGGACCGGAGGCGACTTCCCCAGAACGTTCGGCAGAAGCGATCTGGAGACGGCCATCGAGCGAATCCTTCATCGCCCCGCCCGCCGAATCGACCACGGAGTTCTTCGCTGCCGCAGCTTCGACGGTACTGAACGCATCCACGCTTTCGCCAACATCGCGTCATTCGGCATCACAGGACTAGTGGATCGGACGGTGAACCGGTCACCGAAATGGATCGGCGGTCGCGCCGCATTCTTGGGAGGAACCCTCGTGGCCGCAGCCAAGTACCGCTGTGCCCCTCTCCGAGTTTTCGTCGACGACGAGCTTTGGCTAACGGGGCCCTGCTACACCGTGGCGGCGGCCAACGGGCAATACTTCGGTGCTGGCATGCGTATCGCACCGGATGCCGACCCAAGCGACGGGCTACTGGACTTCATCGCCCTCACCGATCCTCGTGCCCGACGAATGCTGGAGCTGTTGCCCAAGGTGTTCAGCGGCGCGCACATCGATCAGCCGGGCGTTCAGGTGAAGCGCGGCACACAACTGCGTGCGGAACTGCTCCGAGACGACGACCCAGTCTATGTCGACTCCGACGGCGAAAACCCCGGGACTCTGCCCTTCGAAGCGTGGATCGCCCCCGGGGGAATCATGTTGCGGATTTGAAGCTGCGGCTGCTCCCACGCCGGGACAGGGTCGGGCTCGCAAAGGATGCCATCGTCATCGCCCTCAGGTAAATGAACGCGCCCACGATCAGCAAAGCACAGCTGCCCCATTGAGCCGGAGTCAACTCCGCGTAGCGCACGTCCGAAAAGTAGCCGTCGCGACGCCGAAGGAAGTCCAGAGAGAAACGAACCGGGGCGTAGGCGACTGACATTACGCCCAAGTAAAACCCCCAAGGTTTCGGTGTTCTCCATGCGATGGCGAATCCGATCACCAGTGGGCACAGCGCCATCACCTCGAGCAAGCCAAGATCGAGCATGCCCCCCTGAGGAAAGTCCACCGCGTACCAAGCCTCACTGGCGATGCCCGGATGGTCATGCACGACGGCGCACCCGACACGCCCAATCATGAAGCCGAGCGGGAAGCAGCTCGCCATCAAATCCGCGTAGACAAATGCCGGTGTCCCGTAATGAGTGCGCCAAAGCACAGCGCCGAACACTCCGCCGATGAAACCACCAAAACTAGAGAGCCCTTCCCACAGACGAAGCACGCTCCAAGGATCGCGCAGGGCTTCCTCCGGGTAGTACATCAAGGTATCCAGCACATGGCCGAAGACGAAGCCGCTCCCCGCTACCCAGAGCAGGAACGACGTCATGAGTCGATCGGAAACGCCGCGCTGCCGCGCCCTGAGGACTGTGATGTATCCGGCTAAATAGACGCCTAATGCCACGAGGGTCCCAAAGGGTCGCACGGCCAAATCCATCGGCGGCATGCCTGTAGCGAGACTGTCGCGAGCCAAGAAAACCCAACCGGACAACTCCACGTAAGGAATCACTGCGCCTCCACCGAGTTCACCGGGAAAAAATCGATCCTGTCATCATCGCTGGCGTCCAAGCCGACGACCATCTCGACCCTTTGCCCGTCGCATTCGCGGACCAGTACCACCTCGCCAATAGCGTCCCGTTTACACGTCGCTGCGGGCATCACGGATTGCAAGCTGGCCGCAACAAGCTGCACTGCGAAGCCGATGGATTCGGCCCGCGCCAAACTATCGTTCATCGAGCTGGCGCGTAACTGGGTCGCCTCGCCGACCCGGTCGAACAAGCCTGGGCCCCGGAGCTGGGCTGCGACAACACCCCCACCTTCTAGATACAACTTCACATCATATATCGCCTCCCGCGGAACCAACTTCGAGTCGTGCGGGATCGCATACTCTAGGGTCAGATTCTTTTCGCAAACATCGCCTCGACAACGACCGTAGGGTTTGCTCAATCGAAAGTGATAAATCAGTTCGTGCGGGAGTTCTGAGGTTCGGCTCCCCCAGCGCTTATGACCCGCTAGTTGCGCCACCCAGAGTGACAGCTCCCGAGTAAAATCGCTCCTGCCACGTTCTGCGGCGGCGAGGCGGTCTTCCAGACGTTGGGCATGGGCGAAGAACTCAGCGTCCGCGATCACCACTTCTTGAGCACGCAGCCGTAGCTCCTCGAGCCTACGAGCGACTTGGGCGCTGTGCGGACCCTCCGCCAAGACGCTGAGGTACCGACGAAGCTTTGGGCGACTATTCCAACTTTCTCTAAAGTATCGCGGTTCGTGCTGTTGTAGCCACGTGTGTAGCTCTCGCCGAAAGCCTCCGCCGTCCTCCTGCAGGTAGGACCAACAATGAGCGAGCTTTGACTCCAAGGTGGGCGCGGTTCGAAAGGAACGATAGCGAGCGTAATCGTCCACACCCGCGCTGCCTTGATGCCACGCGCCACAGCTGCTGAGCAGCCAAAGCGCCGCGAGCCCCCCGACGATATGGCGCCTCACGGTTCCCTCGCAGGGCAGAAATTGCATTCCGTAGGTGCTCGCGGGTGTTCGTCCGACATCAGAAGTTCCACGTCGCTGCAGGAGACTTCCAGAATGGCGCGTAAGCAGGCTTCGCCGTCGTGCACCAAGGGATAGCAGCCCGCCGGGAACTCGAGAGAAAACGCGGATTGCTGATCACAAGCTTGTTGGCAAGTCGCGGTACCGATGGCGCATTCCGTACATCGCTCGCATTCGAATTGTTTCTTGCTGGGAAAAAACACAAGCGGGTCGAGATCCTGAAGCGGCTGTCCGCACCCTCCGACGTCGCCGGGAACCGGCGCCAGGCATAGGACGCTACCTATGAATAGGGCCAGCCACCTCCACGCTCCCATCGGGGGACTCCGACTCACGGCAGCACCTCGTGATCCCATAGGACCCCCAGCTGTAGCGCCACGATCGGGATGACCGTCGGGTTCGTCTGTTCGGTCGCCGCGCCGTAAAATACGCTGTAGCTGAGTTCAGCGATCAGACCGAAGCCCGCCCGTAGCATACGCATCACCCCCAACCCGGCTTCCCAGGCGATGGCACTGTCTGGGGATATGACGAGGGGCATGCCGACGCGGCTAAGCAGTGTCCACCGGCGGTCGAGGCGATAGAGAGCCAAGTAGGAGGGAGTCACGACCTGCTGGGGCATGCCGTCGATAGCGAGAGAAACGTGGACCACCGCCCCCTGTTGCCAGCTGTCGTGCGCACCGAGCGTCGCCCCTAGCGCGATGTCAAAATAGTAGGCCGTCAGCGAAAGAGATTCCGCAGTGTCACCCAACTGCGTTTGCAATCGGTAGGGATTGTTGAGGCGAAGCCCACGCCCCACAGCCATCGATCCGATGAGGTGGGCGCTTGACCCGACTGCCAGCTCCGTCAACGGCGACATGAGCTCCGACTCCGCCGGTGCCGAGATAGAAGGCGACGAAGGGGCGGGCATCAAGCCACTCAAGGACTCAGGGGCGGCCACCGCCGCACCGGGGCTAGCCCAGCAATAAAGCGTCCCAACTAGGGCACTGTAGAACGCGTGGTGGCGCGGGCCCCGAACGGGCGCGCTAGCCTCGGGCACATTCCCGCTCGACATCCTCGATGGATTTCGGAATATCAGAGGAAAGATTGCAAGGCGCTCCTGTGGTCACCAAGACGTCGTCTTCAATGCGAATCCCGATCCCGCGATATTGTTCTGGCGCGGCCATGTCGTCCGCCGGCACATAGAGCCCTGGCTCGATGGTCACCACTACGCCAGACTCCAATGGCAGCTGCGCGCCGTCCTGAAAATAGGGGCCCACGTCGTGCACGTCCATGCCTAGGTAGTGGCTGGTCTTGTGCATGAAGTACGGCTTCGCCCAGGCGGCATCGATGTCAGCCTGATCAGATGACGACAGCGAGCTCGGAGGCGGGAAGCCGAGTGCCCGTAACCCCTCGGCGAGGGTAGCTCTCACACCGTCGTGAATCGCCTGCAGGGTGGCGCCTGGTCGGACAGCATTCACAGCGTCGATTTGAGACTGGAGAACCAGTTCATACAGTTCCCGTTGAGCCGGCGTGAACCGTCCGCTCACCGGAAAACAGCGCGTAACATCAGACGCGTAATACTCGTATTCACACCCGGCATCGATCAACACCAAATCGTCGGCCCCCAGAGGCGCTCGGTTCTCCACGTAGTGCAAATAGGTCGCGTTGTTTCCGCTAGCCACGATGGATGGGTAGGCGGCGCGTTGGGCTCCGCCCTGAAGGAACTCGTTCCGCAGGGCAGCATCGAGGTGGTATTCGTGCAGCCCACTCCGAGCCAAGCGCATAGCGGCCTTGTGAGCCTCCCCCGTGATCGCAGCGGCACGTGCCATCTTGTCCACTTCGTCGTCAGATTTTATTCGGCGCGCGCGGTGCAGGATCGTTTCGGTATCGACGATCTCGGTTGGGTAGGTCTTGCCTTGCCGTCCCAGACGCCGACACAAATCCAAGATTGCCAAGAAGCGTTTGTCGAAGTCACTCTGTCCGTTGAAGCGATAATAGACTCGTTGGAAGCCCGTCAGCAGACCCGGTAGCTTCGCGTCCAGCTCCTCGATGGCTAACGCCAAGTCGGCACCGAAATCTGCTCGGGCGCCCTCAAGGCCCGCGCGGGGTCCCTCCCATATTTCTCTCGAACGATCGTGGGGGCGGGCGAACAGGACAAAGGGCTCGTCTGTTCCCGGGCGGAACACCGCGACGGATTGCGGTTCGTCGAATCCAGTAAGGTAGTGAAAATCCGAGTCTTGGCGATACTCGTGATCTACATCGCCGTTTCGGATGCGAACGCTGGCGGCTGGAATGACCAACGCCGAGTCACCGAGCGAAGTCATCAGGGCACTGCGCCGTTTGCTGAAGATATCCGCCACCACGCCAGCAAAGCCTAGCGCTCGCTCCCCGGCAGGACAATCGGCGATGTCCGCGGGGTTTTGTTTTGCAGTTTGACTGACGCGGTGCGCCACGTTACTCCTTGGGCGTGAGCAGCGATTGGACTCCGGGGGACGACGAAGATTCGGACCGCATTAGCGACGAAGAGTTCGAAGGAGAGCGTATCGACGGCGACCGCTTTCGGAAACTGGAGCACATCCTTCCGGAGCTGTTCAAGAAGGCCGTCGAGAGCGGGTACAAGAACCTGCCCGGCCGGCCCGAGGTTGCGAAAATCCTTCAGGACCTGAAGCTTCCGAAGGACGCGATGAGCTATCTGCTGTCCCAAATCGACGACACGACCGGTTCGGTCCAGAAGGCCGTCGCGAGAGAAATTCGCGAGTTTTTGGAAGGGGCCAACCTCGCCGAGGAACTGACTAAAGTTCTGACCGCGATTTCCTTCGAGATCCGGACCGAGGTTCGATTTATTCCAAACGAACAAAAGTCGGGTCGGAAAACTCCTAAAGCGGACGTAAAAGCTAAGGTACGTATGAAACGACGTCGAGCAGTTCCACCAGTCGAAGAAGAAGGGTACGAAGACGTCGAGGGGGAGCTGACCGCAACCGACCAGGACAAAGAATGAAGATCCCCCAAGCGGGCGAAGAACTCGACGCCTACTGCACCCGCTGTAAACTAGATTTGAACCACCGAGTCGTCGCGATGGTGGGAGACATAACCAAACGCGTTAACTGTCTCACCTGCCACTCGGAACACAATTTTCGCAAGCCCAAGGGAGCCTCTGTGGCTACAACCAAAAAGAAAACCAAGAAGAAAACCGTCCGCGAAACTGCTGCAGATAAGCTGCGAGCCGAGTGGGCGTCGGAAACTGAGGGGCACCCGGACGACGCCTTCGCCGGCTACTCCATGGACTCGGTCTTCTCGGAGGGCGATCTGATCCTGCACAAGAAGTTCGGCAAAGGTCACGTGCAAGAGGTGACGGCCGAAGGCAAGGTCCAGGTCTTGTTCGAAGAGGGCGTGAAACGACTCGCCCAAGGCACCTGAAACAGTCGCCGATTCCAACGGACACCCGTTGACTGCATTTGAGCGACGCTGTTTGAGTGCCGCCATTGAATGATTGGCGGCTGGAACGCTCGGCGTAGGTTTCCAGCCTGGCCGAGCGCAGTCTAGGCGCGCCGTCGGGTGGTCTTCTTGACCGCGCGCTTCTGAGGGCGCTCCTTGGCGGCGGCCCCTTTCCGTTTCGGCGAACGCGTCTCAGCCGTCGTCGCTTTCGCGCTAGACGCTCCTGCCCTGCCACCGGACGCCCTCGTCTTCTTGCCACCGGTCTTCTTCTTTTTCGTGCTCGTGCTCGTGCGTTGGTCCGAGCGCACGCGTTTTTCGGCGGCGTTCTGAGCTCGACGCGCAGCCTTGGCGTCCGTTCTCTTGGGGGCACGGATCTCTTCCGGCACTCCGTACTCTTTCCGCAAGGCCCCGAGCTCGTCCACGGTGAGATGGCGAGCTTCGCCGGGTCGAAGATTTTCCGCGTTGATGCCTGCGAAGTCGAGGCGTGCCAAGCGAAGTACTTCGTGGCCCGTGTGCTCTCCCAGCCTGTGGATCTGCCGGTTTTTTCCCTCGTGCAGGGTGATCTGCAGCCAGGTTTTGTCCCCGTCAAAACGTAAACGCTCGACGTCCGCGGGACGAGTCGCACGTCCCTCGATCAGAATGCTTTCGCGCCACTTCTCTAGGCGCTCGTCCAAAACAGCCCCGCGTACTTTCGCGACGTAGGTCTTCGGTACCTTCCGCCGGGGGTGGGTCATCCTCGCGGCGAAATCGCCGTCATTCGTCAGCAGGAGCACTCCGCTGGTGTGATAATCGAGGCGGCCGACCGGAACGATGCGTTTGCGGAACGATTTGACGTACTCGGCCACCGTTGGGCGACCCTCGGGGTCTTCCATCGTGCAGACCACGGCGCGTGGCTTGTGCAAAACGACATACAGCCGTTTCTCCAGCTGGATCCGTCGTCCGTCCACTTCGATGCGGTCGGACGATGCGTCAGCTTTCGTTCCCAACTCGGTTACTACCCGTCCCCCCACTCTTACGCGACCAGCAACAATGAGCTCTTCTGCCCCACGGCGGGACGCGAGCCCGGCTTGGGCGAGGATTTTTTGCAATCGTTCTTCAGGCATCGAATGACCTTGGAGTTTCGGCAGCAGAGCGCTTTGTGCTAGATCCCTGGACTATGCGTAAGGTTGAAAAGCCCTGGGGGCATGAACTGATTTGGGCCGAAACTGAACGCTACGTCGCAAAAGTGCTCTTTATCAAGCAGGGGCACAAGTTGAGTCTTCAATACCACCGGGTGAAAGACGAAACGCTTTTCGTCGAATCCGGGGAAATGCGGCTGGAAATCGGCGAAGGCGGAGCGGAATCGAGGATCATGAAATCCGGGGACACCTACCACGTCCTGCCCGGCACAATCCACCGAATGGTGGCGCTGACCGACGTTCGTGTGTTTGAGGCATCCACACCGGAACTAGACGACGTCGTTCGCCTCGAAGATGCCTATGGTCGGAAAGGCACAGACACGCCTTAGTCTGCCACCCACTAGCGGTTCCGGGAACGAACTAGCGGTTCCGGGGGCTAACGTAGCCCTCAACCGGCTTGCCCTCCGCCTTGTCAGATTCGGCCTTTTTCTTGGCCTCTTCTTCCGCCCGAGCCGCCTTTTCCTCTTCTTCTCTTTCCCTCATCTCCTCGAGACGTCGGGCGACTTCATCCCGGTACCAGCGGTCCACTTTGCCGTCGAAATCGAGGTCCACACCCATGCGCTCAAGCCGGCCATGGGCGTAGATCTCCCAGACGTCAGGTTTACCGTCGTGGTTCTCATCTCGTTGAAGGCGGCTGAGTTGGCCCTTGGAGTAGTAGCGAAATTCATCCGCGGCACCGGAGCCGCGCCGAGCGACTTCCACCTTGGATATCCGGCCCTCGGCGAAGCGGATCCATGTGTCGACCTTGCCGTCGTAATCTGAATCGGCTTGTTCGGTAGCGACCTCGCCTCGCTCGTCATAAGTGCGGACCAAGTCCTTGATGCCATCGAGGTTCGTGTCCACCTCACGGCACAGCAATATCCTACGCTGTTCGCCCCCCACCTGCTTCGTGGCGAACACTCGGCGAACATTCGGATGCAGCGCACCTGGACCTCGGGATTCGACGACCTCGCGATCGCTTCGCCCGCGATATTCGCACCGACTTTTGTCGTCCGTGGGCAGAGATTTTCCGATATCAGCGGCTCCTTCCGCACTGGCCACGGACTTTTGAGAGCTACACCCGCCCAGCGCAAGCGCGCCCAGACAGGCGCCAATGAAGGGCAGTCTGAATTGCCTAACCGAAACGCCGACGCGGCGATACATCCGGGCACTCACAGGGGCACTCATTCGTCGCCTTCCTCAGATGCGGGGGGCGCGGCCTCATCGCTAGTTGATTCCGTGGGGATATCGTCAGGCATGCTCGACTGGAAACTCGGCCCCGATTTGCCAGGATCTTTATCTCGATCCGGAGGCACGTAGCCCGAGTCTTCACCGCAGACGTCGACGGTCACTCCCGGATCCGGTCGGCCGTCGCCATCCACATCTGAATGGATCACGGGGCACTTCGCCTTGGCACCTTTGGGGTACTCCCACCACTGGTCGATGATGTCGTCTCCGTCCGAATCTCGCTCCGTGCGAATCAGGCGGTCCGCCTTGTAGTAGTGCCAGGTATCGAGCTTCCCCATCAACGTGGTGGCGCGATGTTTTTCAATCAGCAGTCCGCCGCGGTACACAGTGATTTCATCGACTCGCCCGTCGCGGTCGTAGTCGCTCTCGCGACGTCTTACTTTTCCGGCAGCGTCGCGGTACACCCAGCTGTCGACAACTCCGTCAAAATTCAAGTCAACCGCGCGACACTTCTCGACACGGCCGGCGCTCACGATGCTGACGTCCGCCCGGCCGTCGCCGTTGACGTCCACTTGCTGCGTCCCTGACGCGCTGACGTCGCATTCCTCGTGAATGATGCGCGTGTCGGCACGCACCAAATTGGTACCCGCGACCTTCTCACGACCATCACCATTTCCCCCGCAAGCCGTAAGAGCCGCAAGAAGGCTCCAACAGCAGAATATGCGCGACGATTCCCTAGTAATTCTAAACACTTCTTCCTTCATCGGGCGGCGCCGGAGCGCGGCGGGCGGCGAAGCGATACCGAGTTGGCACTCCCCCGTCCGCCAATATCCCTAACTACTTCAGCGTCATCGTAGGCCCGGGGCTTAAGACTGACAAGGCGAGGATCTCCGGTCATTTGAACGATTCGCCCCGAGGGCCGGCCGAACGCGCGACCGGCATTCGCTTCTCTAACCACATCGATTTGGTGCGATTATCGCTCGTCAACACAATCGTAACAACTTGTTATTAAACACTTTAGTTCGGTTTATGGGGTATGCTGACGTTTGACACCATACGTATGGGAATCTATTGTAACGACTGGCACCAAGAGGGCCCAAACCGATGTCCCGCAAGAAGATCTCCACCACCGTTTACATCACGCCAGAACAAAACGAACGACTGCATTTGTTGCACGATCGGACGAAGGTTCCGGTAGCTGTTTACATTCGTGAAGGCATCGATCTCGTGCTGAAGCGCTACGAACACGCACTGCCCGGCCAAATGAATCTCGGCGAAGGCACATCGAGTTCGCCGCGCACAAAAAATTCCTAGTTGATACGCCGCGCGACTCCGGCGACTCGAGGTGCTCAATGACCGGGTGCAGTGTCGGCCGCCGAATCGATTGAGCTTCGGCTGGCCAACACAACAGCTGGCATATCCCTCGAAAGTTGTCTCACTGAGCGGGCGGCCCTGGTATGGCTTCGCCGATACCGAGCATGGCTACTGACCCGTCCCTAATTCGAAATTTTTCAATCATCGCCCACGTTGATCATGGCAAGAGCACCCTTGCCGACCGTATCCTGGACGTAACCGGCGCCGTCACAAACCGCGAAAAAAAGGCGCAGTTCCTCGACAAGATGGAACTCGAACAGGAACGCGGCATCACAATCAAGGCTCAGAGCGTCCGTCTCAACTACACGGCCGAGGATCGCAAGACCTATCAACTCCAGCTCATCGACACCCCAGGTCATGTCGATTTTTCCTACGAGGTGAGCCGAAGCTTGAACGCCTGTGAAGGCGCCCTGCTGGTGGTTGATGCAACCCAGGGTGTGCAAGCACAAACAGTCGCCAATGTTTATCTGGCCCTAGAGAACGACCTCGAAATCATTCCTGTCATCAATAAGATCGATCTGCCCTCCGCGGACGTCGACCGGGCGGCGGAAATGGTAGAAGAGGTGATTGGCCTAGACTGCAGCGGTGCCGTGCTGACCAGCGGGAAAACCGGCGTCGGCGTGCTGGAACTCCTGGAGACTCTGGTCACCCGCCTACCCCCGCCCCAGGGCGAACGCGACGTGCCCCTACGCGCCCTCATCTTCGACTGCTGGTACGACAGCTATCGGGGCGCCGTCGTCATGGTTCGCGTCATGGATGGCGTCATGCGTCGCGGCGATAAGATCAAATTGCTCGCCACCGATCGCAGCTTTGAGGTCACAGATCTTGGATGTTTCACCCCTCAACCGACCAAGCTGGATGAGCTCGGCCCCGGCGAAGTGGGATACTTCTCTGGAAACATCAAGACGGTGAGCGACACGAAGATCGGCGATACCGTGACGACACTTCGCAATCCGGCAACCGAAGCTCTAGCGGGCTTTGCTGACGTAAAACCGATGGTGTACGCGGGGCTCTTCCCCAGTGACCCGGCCGAGTACGAGGAGCTTCGAGACTCCCTCTCCAAGCTTCAACTGAACGATTCTTCGTTTCAGTATGAACCGGATACCTCCGAAGCCCTAGGCTTTGGCTTCCGCTGTGGATTTTTGGGCTTACTGCATATGGAGATCATCCAGGAGCGGCTCGAACGTGAGTATCATATCGATCTGGTCACTACGGCCCCGAGCGTCGTCTATCACGCGTACACGAAACTCGGAGAGAAGGTGCTGGTGGACAACCCAGCCAAGCTGCCGGAGCCCGGAGTACTCGACCGGGTGGAAGAGCCCATCATGAAAGTGACGGTGCACGCTCCCGCTGAATACGTGGGAGCCATCGTGGCCCTTTGCGAAGAGCGCCGAGGCGTTCAGATGGGCCTGCACTACGCCACTCCCCAACACGTCGTCATCACCTACGAGCTGCCCCTCGCAGAAGTCTTGCTGGACTTGCACGACAAGATGAAGAGCGTGTCCCGCGGCTATGCCAGCATGGACTACGAGCTGACCGGTTACCGACCCGATGACCTGGTAAAACTCGACATGTTGGTGAACGGTGAGGCGCTAGATGCACTGAGTGTCATCCTCCACCGCAATGTTTCCTTCACGCGAGGACGAGCGCTCGCCAGCAAGCTGAAGGAGCTGGTTCCGAAGCAGCAATACGAAGTGGCCATACAAGCCGCCTTGGGAAACAAGATCATCAGCCGCGTTACCATCAAGGCCGCTCGCAAAGATGTAACGGCGAAGTGCTACGGGGGCGATATCTCCCGAAAGCGGAAGCTGTTGGAGAAGCAGAAAGCGGGAAAGAAACGGATGAAACAGGTGGGCAGCGTCGAAATTCCCCAGGAAGCCTTCCTCGCGATCTTGAAGTTGGACCAATGAAGCAACCCGACTTCCTTGAGGCAATCAATGCCGCAGCTCCCGAACACGGCGCCGTCAGCTATCAGGGCTCGCTACCGTTCGGGGACGCTCTTCATATCGAGGCCTTCGAACTCAGTTCGGGGCTGCGTATTCTCATTTGCGAAGACCACTCCGCTCCTGTGCTCGCCTTCCACACCTGGTTTCGGATCGGCTCCCGCCATGAACAGCCAGGCAAGACCGGGCTGGCCCATTTATTCGAACACCTGATGTTCAATGAGACGACGTCTCTAGCGAAGGGTGAGTTTGATAGGCGCTTGGAAGGCGCTGGGGCGGACAGCAACGCCAGCACGTGGCTCGACTGGACCCAATACAATGTCGCCGTGCCCAGCGGGCAACTCCCGGTGGTGATTGAGCTCGAGTCAGACCGCATGGCTCATCTTGTGCTCAAGGCTCCCCAGGTCGAGAGTGAAATTGAGGTGGTCGCCAACGAACGACGCTACCGCGTCGAAGATGACATCGACGGCGCCATGAGCGAGCTCTTGTGGGCTACGGCCTTCGAGAAGCACGCCTACCGCTGGCCCACCATCGGCTGGATGGCAGACATCTTGGCCTTCACCACCGAAGACTGCGACGCCTTCTATCGGAGCTACTACGCGCCGAACAACGCGACTGTTATTGTCGTAGGAGATGTCACGGTAGCCGACGTCGTAGAGCGGATCTCGCAAGCGTACGGCAAGATCGGCAGAGAACAACTCCCCCTCGAAAACAATATTCCTGAGCCGGCCCAGAATGGCGAACGCCGAGTCGAGATTCGAAAAGCAACCGCTACAGACAAGATCAGCATCGGCTACCACAGCCCCGCTCTCGGCGACTACGACTACGCGCCCATGAACGTTCTGAGCCAGGCACTGCTGGGAGGCCGGGCATCTCGCTTGCAGAAAAAGCTGGTCCGTGAACATGAGGCGGCGAGTGACGCCCGAATATTCCTCGGCCCATTCCGTGACCCGGGACTACTTGAAATCTACGCTAGTGCCCGGACCGGCAAATCTGCAGAAGATCTACTGGAAATCATCGATACCGAACTGCGGGCCTTACAGAGCGAGCCGCTCAGCTGTGACGAGCTGACTCGCGCCAAGGCGCGAATGGAGCTTGGTCTTTACGGCAGCCTCGAGACCGTGGACGGCAAGGCCAACAGCATTGGCTTTTACGAGGCCGTACTACAGGAGCCTGCGGCGGCCTTTCAGCGACAACAGTCCCTCCAACGGGTCACTGCCAGTGACGTCCTGCGGGTCGCCCGTCGCTACCTGAATCCGGAGAATCGTAGCATAGTGATCGTACGACCTGACTCGCCAGATGGCGAAGTGTCGACGGCGGAGGATAACCATGAGTGATTCCGTCATCGTCGAAACCAGCCGAGCGCTACCGATCGTAAGCTTCAGCGTCAGCCAGGCCTCGGGCGCTACCGAAGACCCCCGGGGGAAAGCGGGACTCGCTCGAATCCTGGGCAGACTGATGCGCCGCACCGCCGGCGGCCGCGGCGTCGAAGAACTGGATACCCAAATCGATACACTGGGCGGGACACTGGGTGTCGGGGTTTCCGGAAGCGTTTTCGCCGTGCATGGCGCGGTGCTAACCCGCTCTATCGAGCCGTTTATCGCTCTCGTGGAAGAGATGCTGGCTCAGCCCGGACTAGACGAAAACGAGCTGGAACGGTTGAAGCGAGAGACCCTGGCGGACATAATCGAGACTCGCGATAGCGACTCCGACACCGCCCAATTGTTGTTCAGACAACACCTATACGGCGACCACGCCTACGCCCGGACGGCAACCGGGACCAGCAATACTGTGACCTCCATCACCGCCGCAGACGTCCAGCAGCAGCACGCGGCGCGAGCTCAGCGAGACGGATTCTTGTTTGCGTTCTCCGGCGATATCGACGCCAGCGAAGCCCAGAACGTCGCAACGAGGCTGCGAGCCAGCCTAGGCGCCGGCACCGGCGTTTCCGACACCACCCCCGCACCGCGCTTTCAATCGGGGCGGCGCTTGATGATCGTCGACAAGCCAGATCGGACGCAAACGCAAATACTGATTGGGGGGTCCGGTACCCACGCCCAGGATCCGGACCATCTCGCGCTGTGTGTCGCCAACACGGCATTCGGCGGCACATTCACCGCGAGGCTGAGCCAAGAAGTGCGAGCCAAACGGGGCTGGTCCTACGGTGCCTATTCCAGCCTTTCCTACGACCGTCAACGGCGCGCGTTCAGCATGTGGACCTTTCCGAAAACCGAAGATGCAGGTGCCTGTCTAAAACTGCAGCTCGACATGCTGAAGAGCTTTCACGACAACGGGATAACGCTTGAGGAACTCGACGCCGCCAAGCAGTATCTACAGCGCTCCAATGCCTTCTCCATCGACACTCCTGCCAAACGAGCCGATTTGCAGCTCGATTCGAAGCTGTATGATTTGCCTCCTGGCTACCATGACGACTTCGTCGAACGCATCGGCGACATCAGTCTGGAGCAAGCCAACGCCGCGGTGCGCGCTCGCATCCCGTGCGACAACCTAGCGATTCTCGTGTTGGGCACTAAGGCGGCTCTCGGGCAAACCATCGATGATGCCATCGAGGGTTTGAGTTCACGCTCGGTCGTCCCCCACGACCAAGAACTCGTCGATTGAGCCGTCAGTCGCTCACTGCGCGCTCCAGGGCCTTCGCGAATCCGACCGCGTAGTTCTCCGCTAGCGCCATTACCTGATCTTCCGCGTCCGGCAGCTCAGAATCCGCGGCGCGTAGGTCGACGTATACTTTTAGCTTGGGTTCTGTCCCACTGGGGCGAATCAGCACCCGCAAAGACTCCCCATAGCGAAACTCCACCAAACTAGTACGCCCCAGCCACGCCGGTCGCTCACCAGCCCCGTCTCGGTAGTCAATGACCACGGATTGAGGGATGCCGTCCCAGTTCGGTGCCGCGTCGCGTAATTGATCGAGTGCGCGCTCCACCTGCTCCAGGGACACCGTCGGTTCCAACTGCACGACCCGCTGGCAGCTGACCCACAACCCGTAGCGTTGGTAGAGATCCCGCAAGCGATGATTGAGGGTTTGCCCTGCCGCCTTCAGGCCCGCTGCCATTCGCACGACGGCGCAGCCAGCCCCGATGCCATCTTTGTCCCGAACTGCGCCGCCTACGCAGAAACCAATGGCCTCCTCATAGGCGAATACGAGCTCTTTCCCCTCCCGCTCCAGCGCAGTCCCACAAGCGAATATCCACTTGAAGCCCGTTAGGGTCGACTCGTAACGCACGCCGTAACTATCGGCCATAACTCGCAGCATCGGCGAGGAGACGACCGTCGACAACACGAGAGCCCGCCCTCGCTGCTCTTCGTTGAGTTGTTCTAGCACCGAGTCCGCTAACAAGACTCCTAACTGATTGCCGTTCAGCGTGACCAGCGCGTTACCATCACGGACAGCCACCGCTAGGCGATCCGCGTCCGGATCGTTCGCCAACACCAAATCGGCGTTCACTCGCTGGGCGAGCTCAACGACCAGATCCAGGCTGCCGTCTTCTTCGGGATTGGGGAATGGCGTCGTCGGAAAGTCTCCGTTTGGCGCCATCTGCTCGGAAACGACATCGACGCGAGAATATCCGCACTGACTCAATGCCCGCAGCATGCAGTCACCGCCGACGCCATGCAGCGGAGTGTAGGCGACGTGAATCTCCGAATCGCCTACCGCCGCGGGGAGCCCCGCGACAATCGCGGCACGGAAAGCATTCTCCATTTCAGCACTGAGCCGCTCGGCCTCGGTGCCCAAACCATGCGTACCCGAGCCCGCCGTACCCAAGCCGTCATGCACATACTTGGCTGGGACATCGCGCGCCGGCCCAGCGCGATACGCCGCGTCACAAATATTACGGTCCACCGGGGGAACGATTTGCGCCCCCCCCGCTCCATAGACTTTATATCCGTTGTACTCGGCCGGGTTATGACTCGCCGTGATCACCACCGCCAGAGCCGCCGAAAGATGGGTCGCCGAGAACACAACGAGAGGGGTCGGTACCGGCTCGTCAAAAAAACGAACCGTCATGCCAGCCGCTCGAAACACCGCCAGCACATCCCGAGCCAGAGCCTCGCTACTGTGTCGAGCGTCAAAGCCCACGACGATCAGCGATGAAGCTTCGCTCTGGGATTCTCGCAGGTGCTGCACCAAACCCCACGTCGTTCGCAGCACGACCGCTCGGTTCATCTGCTTGGGGCCCGGGCCCACAGTGGCTCTTAGGCCCGCCGTCCCGAACGCTAGCTCACCGTCGAATAGATCGCTCAACGCGCTGAGGTCGTCCTGCCGAATCAGTGCGTTGACGGCGGAGGAGGTAGATTCGTCCGGATCGGCGTCAGCCCACAGCCTTGCCTTCTTTCTTAATTCGTCAGCTGTCACCGTCTCAACCCAAGGATGCTACGAGATCGGTAGCGTAGTCCGCACTCACAAACGCCGAACTGCCGAGTACGGTTCTGAGGAAGCTGACATTGGTAGCCTTCGGCCCCTTGGGGCCCACCAACTCGATACTCAACTCGGATAAGGCGCAATCCAGCCGTTTGATGGCAGCGGTCCGGTCGACCCCGACGGCGATGAGCTTGGCGATCATGGGATCGTAATAGGGCGTTACCACGTCTCCCTCCACCACCCCCGATTCGATTCGCAAATCCGCGCTCCGTTCCGGCCAGACAAGGCGACGGAGGGTGCCGGGCTGAGGCAGGAACTTTCGAGCAGGATCTTCTGCGTAGATCCTCGCCTCGATCGCGTGCCCCTCGCTCTTCGGCGACTCCGCTTGCGGGCTCAGCCCGGCACCCGCGGCGACCCGAAGTTGCTCTTCGACAATGTCGATGCCCGTACACATTTCCGTGACTGCGTGCTCGACCTGAAGCCGTGGATTGACTTCAAGAAAGTACATCTCTCCTGATGGCTCGACGATAAACTCGACCGTCCCCGCGCCGGCGAAACCGCAGGACTCAAATAACACGACAGACTTCTGACGCCAGGCTGCCAAGTCCGAATGGTCGATGTGGGCAGCGGGCGAGGGGCCCTCTTCCACTATTTTTTGGTGTCGGCGCTGGACGCTGCACTCACGCTCTCCCAAAATCCGGACGCAACCCGCGCCATCGGCCACTAGCTGGAGCTCAATATGGCGGGGTCGGTCCAAGTATTTTTCGAAATACACTGTGGCATCGCCGAAGGCGCCCTGGGCTCGCGCGGTGCACGCTTGAACCGCTGCCAGGAGGGCTCCCGGGTCCTCA
The DNA here is from genome assembly GCA_013214025.1 of Polyangiaceae bacterium. GTDB lineage: Bacteria > Myxococcota_A > Polyangia > Polyangiales > Polyangiaceae > JABSRN01. The sequence goes on along the minus strand of JABSRN010000068.1, from coordinate 64,760 downwards.
ACACGAGCCATGCCGATACCGCCACCACCAGCCGCAGCCTTAACCATCAGCGGATAACCGATGGCCTCCGCCTCCGACCACAACGCCGTCTCCTCGTCCACGGAAGCCGCGTGGCCGGTGCCCGGTGGCAGGGCAAGACCGGCCTTCTCCGCTAGGCGCCGGGCAGAAAGCTTATCGCCAAAGGCACGCAACAGCTCAGGGCTGGGTCCGATGAAACACGCCCCTACGCCGTGCACGCCTTCTGCAAACTCCGGGTTCTCGCTCAGCAGCCCCCAGCCGGGATGTACGGCATCCGCCCCGGAACGACTGACGGCATCCAGTACCGCCGAGTGGTCTAGATAGCTCTGGGGGACGGGCGCAGGGCCGACAAGATAGGCTTCGTCTGCATCCCGAACGTGCGGCGCGCTCGCATCCGCCTCCGAATAGACAGCCACAGTGGCGATGTCGAGCCGTTGACAAGTCCTGATGATGCGTCGGGCACACTCTCCGCGATTCGCGACGAGGACCTTGCGAAACACTCAGACGCCTTCTTGTAAGAGCGGCAATTCCCGTTTCCCGCTGCCGGACTTCTGGTCCGCGAGGGCCAGCTGACCGCAGGCCGCATCGACGTCGTCGCCCCGAGTCGTGCGGACAAAACAACTGAGCCCCGCCGCGGCTAGCTCTTCCTGGAAAGCGCGGACCTGTTTCCGAATGGGCGCCTTGAACTCAGATGCGGCAATGGGATTCATGGGAATCAGATTCACTTTGACAGCGATGCCGCGTAAGGCCTCGGCCAACTGCCGAGCTTGCGCGACGCTGTCGTTGACGTCGCGAATCAGAATGTACTCGATGGTGATGCGCCGCCGAGCTGGCAGAGGGTATTCTCGAAGCGCCGCCAATAGGTCCGCAAATCCGAAACGCTGATTCATCGGGATGATCTGGGCTCGCGTGGCATCGTCGGGGGCGTGCAACGATATGGCGAGACCGACCTTTCCGCCGAAGTCCTCGCCCAAACGACGTAGCCCGGGGATCAATCCGACCGTGCTTACGGTGATGCGGCGCAGCCCCATGCCGATGCCCTGCTGGTGATGAATCAGACGGATCGACCGAGCGGTTTCATCGTAATGATGCAGCGGTTCCCCCATACCCATGTAGACAAGGTTTCTGAGGGTCTCGCCGGGATCGAGGTAGCGCTGCGCGATGAGCACCTGGGCAACAACTTCGGCCGCGCCGAGAGCGCGCAACAGGCCCACCTGTCCGCTCGCACAAAACACACAACCCATCGCGCAGCCGACCTGCGTCGAGATGCAGAGCGTCACTCGGCGCAGCGGGCCCGACTCCGACTCGTCGTCATCAGCGAGACAAGGATCCGCGTCGACGGCCTCCTCGACCGCGTCCGTCATGGGGATGAGCACGCACTCCACCATGCGACCGTCGTCCAGCTGCAGCAACAGCTTGCGTGTCCCGTCCACCGAACGTTTCACGTCCGCCACCTCGAAGGGCGCCTTCAGACCTCCTGCTGCCAACTTCTCACGAAGAGGCAGGGACAAATCACTCATCTCAGAGGGATCAAATACGCCTCGTTGGTGGATCCACTTAAAAATCTGGGTGGCCCGAAATGGACGCTCCCCCATCGCCAACAACACCTGTTTCCATTCCTCGGGCGTTCGGGCCACCGGGTGGATTTCCTCCGGTGATTTACGCCTACCCGAGCTGGCTGAGGGAACGGGGGGGGCTGAATCGAGCGACATGAGGGCGGATCGTTGTCGAGCTGGGTTTTGTCTAGCATATCAGGAGCGTTTTCGCTCCAGACCCTTGGCCTCATCCCAATACACGTCCATTTCTTCGAGCTTAAGTCCTGGACCAGGCTTGCCGTCGTCGCCCACAGGCCAACCCCCGTGCGCTTCCCGCACGCGATCCTCTACGTGAGAAAAGCGCGAAACAAAGCGTTGGGTGGTGCCATGAAGGGCCTTCTCGGCATCAATTCCGTGATGACGGGCTAGATTTCCCAGAGCGAAGAGCAGATCGCCTAATTCAGAAGCCATCTCGCTTTTGCCCCCCGAGGCAATCGCCTCGTCGAGCTCCGCTAGCTCTTCGCTCACCTTGTCCCGCGATCCGGCAGAGTCAGGCCAGTCGAATCCAACCCGCTTCACCTTTTCACCGAGTCGCTGGGCACGCATCAGCGCGGGTAGATGGTTGGGAATGCCCGCTAACAATCGACGCCCTTGTTTCTCCTCGCGCTTGATGGCTTCCCAGTTTTCGGCGACCTCGTCGCTGTCTGCCAATTCCGTTTCGGCAAACACGTGGGGATGGCGTCGTACCAATTTCGAACAGATCCCGTGCATCACATCGTCGGGTCCGAAGTCCCCAGCCCGGCGGGAGAGCTCGCCCAAAAAGGCGATCTGAAGTGCCAAATCTCCGAGTTCCTCCTGGAGTTCCTCAGCTTGGCCGCCTTCGATAGCATCCATAACCTCGCACGCTTCCTCCAACACATAGGGTTTGAGTGACTGGATATCTTGCTCGCGATCCCATGGGCAGCCATCGTCGGCGAGCAGACGCTGCATTAGCGATACCAGACGCGCGAAGCTCTCTCCTCGTTGTTCGTCCAAGGGTGGTGGCGACGGGAGATCGAAGGGCCTCGACATGAGTGCGGGTCTAGCATACCCCTACGGACCGCGTCTCGCGTCCGCAATCCATGCGGGGCAGACCCGTCCAATCGATACATTCAGTTCAGTTCAGCACCTCGACAGGACTGAACGCCCGTCGTGATCGGCAGCCTAGAACAAGTATCGCTCGCCCGAGTCACACAACACGGTAACGACAATGCCGTCGCTCATCTCTGCCGCGAGCACTACCGCTGCGTGCACATTCGCTCCACTGGAAGGGCCCACCAGTAGGCCTTCTTCGCGGGCGAGCCGCCGAGCCATGCGCTCGGCGTCAACATCCCCGACTGTCATCACTCGGTCCACCACGGAGGCGTCATAAATTTCAGGAACAAACCCTGCGCCCAAACCTTGAATGCCGTGGGCTCCAGCTTCGCCACCGCTCAAGACCGGGCTCTGTGCGGGCTCGACGGCGACAATCTGTACGCTACCCGAACTGCGCAGTTTGAGCGTACGCGCCACGCCCGTCAAAGTGCCTCCGGTTCCCACCCCCGCGATGAAAGCACTGACTTCCCCCTGGGTCTGCTGCCATATTTCAACGGCGGTGCCGTCCTCATGGCTCTTCGGGTTCGCCTCGTTGGAAAATTGACTCGGCATGAAGCCACCGTGCTTCTTCACCAGATGACGCGCTCGCTCCACGGCGCCCGCCATGCCTTCGTCTCCTGCAGTGAGTTCGACTTCTGCCCCATAGGCTTGCAACACGTAGCGACGAGCCAAACTCATATCCTCGGGCATGACAAGAATGCAGCGATAACCTCGAACGGCAGCGATCATCGCCAAGCTAATGCCCGTGTTGCCGCTGGTCGCCTCAACAATGACTGCCCCCGGTTTCAGCGCGCCTTGAGCTTCCGCCGCGACGATCATGGCACGAGCCGGGCGATCCTTCACACTACCGCTGCAATTGAGCAACTCCGCCTTAGCCCACACGGTCGCGCCCTTTTCGGGGCTCAGCTTGGAGAGGCGAACCAGTGGAGTGGAGCCGATTAGATCCATCGCGCTGTTGGCGCACAAGCCCGTCAGCCCAGCGTCCTCATCGCTCACGAAGAATCCCCCGCAGTTGCCGGCTCCCACAAGATTTGGGCGCGACGTCCGGATATCTCCAAAGCAGCGTCGCGACTCACGGACGCCCGAAGACTCAGCATGACCAGGACGCACTCTCGGGTCACGCTGTAGGAGGAACTCGTGACCTTGCCGACAGCTGCGTTGGCTGCAGTGTCGACCACCTCCGTATCTTGAGCCGGCAGCTCGCTCCCTTCGAGAGAAGCACTCACGAGACGGCGTTTAACCTTGCCGCGCATGTCCTGCATGCACACGACCTCTTGCCCGATATAACAACCCTTGTCCCAGGACACAGCCCGTCGGTCGAGGGAGGCCTCGTGGGGGTTGTCCTTGGCACTGTAGTCGACCCCGAACTTCGGAAAGCCGTACTCCAATCGAAGACTCGCCCATTCCGCGGCCGAGAGCGCTCCGGCCCCCTCCGCCGCCAGACTGTCCCTCAGCTCCGGCAGCTTCGCCGTCGGGCACAGCAATGCCACGCCCCCCTTACCCATCCAATCGATAGCGCCCCACGGCAGAGAGTGTGCACTGGCGACTGCCGCTGCTATTTTCAACGCCTGGGGGCCATGCAGCTGAATCCAACACACGTCCGTCTGCTGTTCCAGCTCCGCATCTTCCATGATCAGATGCTGATCGAAATAATTGAACAGTGAGATGTCGGCGGCCACGCTGAACACCACTCCCGACGAGGTAGCGATCACATTGCAGTCCGTCTGGATCTTGCCGGTTTTCGACAGGGCCAGGCCATACACCCCGCGCCCTGTGCTGACTTTTTTCACATCGCAGCTCAACATCCCGTTGAGCCAACTCTTCGCATCGGGGCCGTCGACCGCCATGCTCTGTTCTGACGACGCCTCAATCCAAATGGTGGCAGGCACGGCTTCGCTGGGGTTGGACATCGACGTCAAGATGCGACCCCGCCCCGCCCGCGTCAACTCTAGAGCTGACTAGTTCAACTCCCCGAAGGAAATCCCCTCTTGGGCCGTCCCATAAACCGGGCCTCGCTTGAGCTTTAGCGAAATCTCCTCGGTCCCACGCTTCAGAATCATCTGGACGCCGATGGACGCGTTAGCGTTAACAAGGCTCTGGGCCTCGCCCTTGTTTAGACCTTTCACCGCTTTGCCCATCAATTCGATGATCTCGTCACCCTTCTTCATGCCGGCTCTGCCGGCTGGTGATTCCTGAAACACCCGGGTCACCGCAACGCCGCGGGAGTGCAACTCGTAGAAGAAGCCGAGACCCAACATCGGTCGCGCTGGGGCGACGGTTAGGATAACTCGCGCTCCTCCGTTGCAGAGAACCGCCAGATCGCCTGTCAGAGATGCGTCGTGAAGTGATCTCAGCTTTTTCACGCAGATAGGGAGATTGTGTATCGCGTTGCTATCCCATACCTCCACCCGCACCTTCGAGTGCAAGGGGATGCGATAATTTGCTTTCGGTTGTTCGGGCCAGGTCGGCTTGAAGGTGTTGGCCTCCACCTCGGTGCGAAATAACTCGACGTCGTTCAAAAAGACTTTGGCGACGGGATCCGGCGCTTCCCCCCCCACGGCGTCCCAGCCTCGTCCATCCCGGGTCTTCTCGGGGATGTCCGCACTTTGAACGTAAAGGTAGAGCAAGTCATCCGGAGGAGGCGGAGCGAGCTCGCTGCCTTCGTCCAGGGTCTTCAGAGGAGTCTTGACCTCGGGGAACACAGCCGCGCAGGCGCTGGAACCGAACAAAGCTAAGAGTGCACAGGCCAGGGTTCGCGACACTCGGGCGGACGCAGGCGAAAAGTTCATTCGTCTCATTTGCCACCACGCTACCACAGCGTCGTGATGTGTTCGTTGTTCACGGAACGCCGTGCCTTTCCGTGAACAATCAAGCCCCAAAAGATGAAGCCAGGTCCGAGCGATAAAGCCATGGCTCCCGATGCCGAGGTGCGGCAGCACAAGTTTAGCATGGGCATTCCACTTCACCGGCACATCAAGCCATTGCGAATCAGCTTGAAACAACGCACCGGCCGCCCAGCCAGTAGCAAAGTGCGCGGCTGCGCGATATCCTATGTATTGGGAACTACTTCGAATCGTTCCCCACCCTCAAGCTATGGCACGTGTCTTCGGATTCATCGGCAACCAACCGGCACTAACCGGTCCGCTCTTGAAAACTCACGCGGGTCCGTTGAGAGTCCGCGCGACCCGGGGCTCGCCGCTGGGCTGGGGATTGGGATTTTATCACGCGGGCGAGGCGTTGCTGCGTCGCCGGCCTGTCGACGACCGGGAGATCATCGATCTCGCTAGCGTGAGTGAGCAGATCCGAACGGAGATCTTGCTCGCTCATATCCGCACGCCCACCATCGGCCGCTTGCGCACGGAAAACACACACCCGTTTCGCTATCGAGAGTGGATGTTTGCCCAGACCGGAACCATCGCCGGATTTTCTGAGCGTCGGGCCCGCATCATGGCGAGCCACCCTGAGTTCTTGCGAAGAAACATCCGGGGCGACACCGACAGCGAAGTGTTCTTTTTCTTGTTTCTCTCCCTGCTGCATGAAGCGGGTCACCTTTCCGATAACTCAGCGTCGCCGGGCGATGCCCGAACGGCACTGAGAAAAACATTCCAACTGATAGACGAGTTGGGCATCGACGGTCCACCGCAGTCTGCAGGCGGTGATTTGATGCTGAGCAACGGCGATTTCTTGATCGCAGCTCACGGCGACGGGCTGATGGGCATGCACGAGGTCACAGGCGAGCACGCGGTTTCCGAGCTATTCGCCCATGACGCGGATGCGCCCCGCGTGAGCGATCCCGCTTCAGCGCGCTTCACCCTCATTGCTGGTGCGCTGGACGAGCTGCCGAATGGTTGGACTCGGGTTGACCCAGGATGCATCGTGACGCTAACTAGGAACGGTGCCCCCGGCGTGGAAGCCTTCTCCAGCTCGTAGCAGCGAACCTCGACCCGGTAGTCGCAGGCCCAACCGCGTTCGCAGTGACTCCTACGCCGCTATCGGTGCCTCCTCTCGCGGGGCGACCGCCGCACTTTTAGTTGTCTGCGTCGGCTGTGCGCCCGTTCCAATACTCCTGGAACCTCCGGCAGCTGCCTCCACATCTCTACGCGGCGTTGGACCGCCTCCCCCGATCTCTGCCTCAACGAGCACCGTCGCTTTTGACGGCGATGTGGTGCTGCAAGCCCCGCGCAACAACCACCACGCTCTGTTGCTGGTACGTGATTACTTCCGCGCCATTGGAACAGAGTCCCTGCCCGCCATGATTCGGCTGCTCACGCCGAAAGCGAAGATACGCACTAGTGCTGGAGGACGCCCCGGCGCCTTGATTCAACACTGGCAGTCACGATTTCAGAAACTCGATTATCGCGCTCTAGCCGGGAACGAGACCGCTCAGCTCAGCCGCCTGGAGCTCTACCGAAGTGAGGAGCTCGCCAAACTAAGCCCCCCGAGAAGCTTTGCTCTCACTCCGAAGGGCACCGAACTACTTATCTACCTGCGGGTGGCCACCACCCACGCCGCAGCTCAAGGAAGCAATAAGATTCAGCGCCTTATGGGGCCAGAGATGACGTTCCTGCTGGTAACCGACGGGCCAGGCTTCAAGATTCGCGAGGTTTACGAAGACTTTCGGGTACCCTAGCGAACATGACAATGCAGACCCCAGCGCTCGTATGTGACGAATGTGGAATGGTTCTCTCTGCTGCCGGCGGGAGATGTCCCGGTTGCGGTGCTAACCAACCTGACGGCCACCAAGCGCCCCCGGAGCCACCCCGACAGCAGTACATCGCCGGCGTCATCGACGAAAAGGTAGAGCCTGAGCCGAAGTCAAATATGACGCCGCTGGCCATCGGAGGCGGAGTCATAGCGCTCGTGCTCATTGGCTTGGCTACGGTCGCGCTGATGAACAGCAAGGAAGAGCAAGTCGCCGAAGTCGCTCCGCTTCCCACCGTGCTCGAAGCTCCGAAAAAGGTCGAGCCCAAAGGTCCCGATGACATTGGCATCAAAGATCTGGCGGCGGTCGATCTCGATCTAATTTGGGGGGGGGCTCACTCGCGGGCGCTGCGATGGAATCGTGACGCCGTGCTGGTATCCGTAGAAGCGAGCCCTGTGGTCGCGAGCAAGGTGGATGCCAAGGGCGGCGGCACGGTTCATTTCGTCTACGGCACCCCAACGGGAGAAGGCTTCGGCACCGGAGCCCGAGTACAACGAGAACAGTTTCAGGTCTCCGTGGGCCCGGAAGGCTCAACCTCGTCAACCATCACGGCAGCCAAGAAAGGTCGAGCCGTGCTCGATCCGAATTGCCCCTTCAGTGAAGCTACCCGTAAGCTGATCGGGGCTGGCATCATCGACGGGCTACCATTTTCCGTGAAGCTGGTCCTGAGCGAAAAATTCAAGCGCCCAGTTTGGGAAGGCAAAACACTGGGGGACGATCCGATCGTGAAAACTCTCGATGCCTCGACCTGCACGATTCTCATCCGCTGATTCTCATCCGCTAGGACGAGGTCAGCCTCCCCTGAGACTCTGTCGCATCGCGGGCGCTCCGGAGCCCGACGGCTCAGGGCTCACATTCCAGCGATGATCTTAAACTTCTCTTTGTCGCGGCGGATCACCAAGCGGTTGTCTGAGACCCGGCGCCGCCAGATGTCGCCTTCTTCGCTGGGGATCTTGTAACTAGCACTATAGGTGTAGTCGACGAGGATGAGCTTCTTGCGGCCCTCGCTCACGCGTCGGTAGCGCATCTCGTATCTGATCCCCTTGGCCTGCTTGAACTTGTCGTTCAAGTAAGCCTCAAGCCCCGCGTAATCGAGATCGTCACTGGCATCCGCGTTGCCCCCATCTTCGTAGTACTCAGATCCCGCGAAGGAGAGCAGGAAGCGGACGTCACGGTGTTCCACCGCCTTGCGGTATCGTTCGCAGAACGCGACGATTTCCCGGTTCTTCGGTGTGTCATCCACGTCCGTATTCGGAATCATTTGCGTGCGACAGCCGATGCTCGCGATGGAGAGCAGCAACAGACCGGCGTAACCGCGGAGAGTACTAAAATGGTGGGTATTCATCAGTGATCCTGAGGGCCGAGGTTTCAACGCCGAACCCGGAGAGCCTATTCCCGGGACCCTGCCAGAGTGAGCGCTCCGATCGCAAGCTCTCCGACGTCGCCGGCCCACAGACCGGGCGACTGTCTTCCTACGACATTCCGCAGGCGCGGGCGATCTCGCCCACCAATTCGGCGCCGCTCACTCCGTCAGCTTCAGCCCGATAGCCCAGCACCAGACGGTGCCGAAGGGTCGGAAGCATTACCGCAGCAATATCTTCCACATCGGCGGCGGCATCTCCGCGCATAGCGGCCCGTGCCTTGGCGGCAACAATGAGCGACTGGCTGCCGCGCGGTCCTGCTCCAAATCGAACATAGCGCGTCACCGCATCCGGAGCGTGCGGTCCCGGGCGCGAACAACGGGCGAGTTTGACCGCCAACTCGTAGGCCTCCTCCGTGCACGGGATCCGACGAACCAACTTAGCAAATGCCAACACTTGCTCGCGGCCGACGACACGTTCGACCTGGGACGAATCGTTACCGGTGGTTTGCCGTGCGATCTGCAGCTCCTCGGCTTCACTTGGATAGTCCACGTGGATTTCGAGCAAGAATCTGTCCAGCTGCGCTTCCGGCAGCACGTAGGTTCCCTCTTGCTCGATGGGGTTACGAGTGGCGAACACCAAGAACGGGTCCGGCAGGGCATGAGTCGTAGTCCCGGCGGTGACACATCCCTCTTGCATGGCTTGCAGCAACGCCGCTTGAGTCTTCGGTGGGGTGCGGTTGATTTCATCAGCCAACACGAGGTTCTGAAAAATCGGGCCCGGCAAGAACGTCAGCTCACGCTCCGTTCCCGACGCCGATTCCGCCAGTACGTCCGTCCCCGTGATATCAGCGGGCAAGAGGTCCGGAGTGAATTGGACGCGACCAAAACTCAAGCCGAGGCTCTCAGCCATAGTGGAGACGAGCAGGGTTTTCGCGAGCCCTGGAACTCCCACCAGTAGGGCGTGACCCCGGGCGAGCAAAGAGATCAACAACGAGTCGACGACCCCCTGCTGTCCGACAACGACCTTGCCAATCTGAATCCTTAGCGCCTCGCACGCGATCGCGCACTCAGAAAGTTGTTCGACGTCGGATGCCGCAGAGATGACAGAACTAGCTTCGGGGGCTGACACGGGTCGGTACTTTGCCACACCTTCCGCCCAATGAAGCCACTTGTCCTGCCTGCCTTGCAATTTGCCGCTAGTCGCGCAAAACCGCGCTGAACCCGTGGCCGGTCGGAATACCAACAGCTTCCCAGCTCTAGCGCCCATCATGCCTCCCCCTGATTCTCATCCCCCTCCCCGGCCTCTGGCAGTGACGCGCGACATGCCCCTCACCAGCTCAGCCCCCCAAGACCACCGATGACCGATCTGATCCGGCGCGTACTCATCGCCACCTTGCTCGGTGTGCTGCTGTACGGCGGCTTCGTGATTTATAGCGGCTACCGTGACATCGAACAGACCCTGCTCGAATTTCGCTGGCTCAGCTTCGGCTTGGCCTTGTTGCTCTCCAGCACCAACTACCTGCTGCGCTTTCTCAAGTGGGAATATTACTTGAACCGCCTTCAGGTAAAAGGCATCAGAAAATCTGACAGCCTGGCGATCTTTCTAAGCGGCTTCGTACTCACCATCAGCCCGGGCAAAGTGGGCGAGGTGTTCAAAAGCGCGGTGCTCAAGCGTACCCACGGCGTACCCACATCTCGCACGGCTCCCATCGTCGTCGCTGAACGACTGACGGACGTGCTCGCTATCGTCATACTCATCACATGGGGCAGCCTCAGCTTCGATGGTGGCTTCGTCTGGGCCGGGATTGGCACGGGCCTAGTGAGCGTCGCGCTGACACTGATCCTGTGGGAGCGCCCGTCGCACTGGTTCATCGCTCAGCTGCGCCCGCGACAACGTGTGGCGCGGCTCGCACCGAAGCTCGAGCAAGCCTTCGCGAGCTTGCGAATACTCGCCAACCCCGCGGCCCTGCCTATTCCTACAGCCATCTCCGTCGTCGGATGGGGTTGCGAGGCATACGCCTTCTATCTGCTCTTGGAAGGTTTGGGCGCTGAGTGCACACTGGGGCTCGCCACGTTCTTTTACTCCACCTCGACCTTGGCGGGCGCAGTCATCCCAGTGCCCGGAGGACTGGGAGTCACCGAAGCCATGATCCGCGGGCAATTGGTAGGTCTGGGCGGCACGACCACTGCCGTCGCGACGGCAGCCATGATTCTGGTGCGCTTCGCGACCCTGTGGTGGGCGGTCCTTGTGGGCTTCCTCGCGCTCGGCTGGGTTCAAGTCCGATTCCCTTCCTTGTTCAAGGAGCCCCTCGACGGCGCTCTTCCCCCGGCCAACGCGAGCTGACACGCTCTTCCACAGCCCTCTCGTCGCTTGAAGCTAGGACAACGCTCTGAGCGCCTTGAGCGCCGCCGCCATGTCTTCCGGTAAGGGGCTCTCAAACAGCAGCGCTTCACTGCTTTCTGGGTGTTCAAATCCGAGCACCCCCGCATGCAGCGCCTGGCGGCCCAGCTCGGCCGCCACCGCGGTCACCGGCTCGCTCGCCGTGCTCGAACCGTAGAGGGCGTCCGCCAGAATCGGAGTCTCCGCCAGTTCCAATAAGTGCACGCGAATTTGATGCGTGCGCCCGGTCTCCAGACGGCACTCCACCAACGCAGCGGAGCCTGCGGCCAAGCGCTCGATCAACTTGATGTTTGTGATGGCATGACGGCCGTCAGACACGGCGGTGGTGAAGCGCAGGCGGGAGGTCCGCGAGCGCCCATGAAGGCTCTCCAAACGCGCGCTTCGAGGAACCCCCACAGTAAGGGCACGATAGCGGCGGACCACAGTTCGCTCACCAAACTGCCTCTTGAGCGACTCTCTGGCAATCGCGGTTTTTGCGACCACCATCAGTCCGCTCGTGTCCTTGTCTAGGCGATGCACGATGCCGGGGCGTAGGTAGCCTTCTTCATCGTCAGGATCTGCCGGTGGCCGACCAAAACCCGAGCGCGCCAACAGGCCGTTGACCAGTGTACCGGTTGCATGCCCGCGTGCGGGGTGCACCACGAGACCCGCCGGTTTCATCACGACTACGAGCGAATCGTCCTCGAACAGCACGTCAAATTCGACGCTTGAATCGGGCTCCGCCGAACTCAGCGGCGAAGGAGCGGCTTCGTACTCGATGAGCTGCCCCGGTGCGACCGTGTCCCTCCGCCGTGCCACTTGGCCGTCCAAGGTGACGCGACCTTGCTCGAGCCAGCGCTGAACGTCGGTACGTGAGGCATCGACGCTCGCAGCGAGCACCTTGTCGATGCGCTGCTTGCGCTGCTCGGCCGTGACCCGCAGCTGTTTCTTCAACGACTTGTTCATCGGCGCCGATGAACCATCCCACACTCGGTTGTTCGACCGACTCGCGCCGGAGGAGCGGCTACCAGAGGGGGCTCTTGATGTGCGCCTTGGCGCGCACCAGAATATCTACCAAAGCGCGGTCGTAGAAGTTGCGCTCGTACAACGGCGGCGCCACACGACTTTTGTAAAGGGCTCGCCCTTCCTCGATCTCATCAGTGATCTCGTCGAAAAGTGTGTCGTTCTCGATCCCCCGAACGATTTTTTCCTCGTTGTACAAGGAAAGGTCACTCGCAATTGCTCGGGCTAGGCGCCGTGCTGCTTCGTCTATCTCGATCAGGGCCATTCAGGGCTTCTCCTCAGGAAGGGATTATGACGTGCCGGTCACCCGCGTGTCAAAAACCGTATAAAACTCGGACTACCGGCCCGACCGACTTCGATAACTCTGCCCCGGATCAGGTTCCGGCGAGCTGGCCGGGGCCCCTAGCTAGGCCGTGGGATAGGGAAAGTCAGTCACCGCGCCGAGCTTCTGCAGATCTTTGACCAGCTCGCAGGCGGGTAGACCCACCACGGTGGTGTAGGCGCCCGCAATATTCTCCACCAAAAATGAGCCAATACCCTGAACCGCATACGCTCCCGCCTTGTCCAATCCCTCGCCCGTCGCAGCGTAGCGAGCCAGCTCCTGCTCACTGCACGGTTTCAGCGTCACGTCGGCGCGAACCGTACGCGCGAGCTCCACCCCGGGTGCGCCGCCGATCCCCGCCAGAGCATAGCGCGTGAAAACCACATGGGTTCGCCCTGCGATGAGCTGCAGAAGCCGAAGCGCATCGCGCTCGTCCGTTGGTTTGCCCAAAACTTCTTCGTCGACCACCACAATCGTGTCGGCCACTAGAATCCAAGAACTCGACTGCAACTCCGGCAGCTGTTGGCGAAGCCTGGATACGGCGCCCAGCTTCGCCTCGACGATTCTTTCGATGTAGCCAATCGGGCTCTCTCCGCTCCGTGACTCCTCGTCCACATCAGCCGCGTGAACCACGGTCGGGATTCGCAACTCCACAAGAATATCTCGCCGTCGCGGAGAGCCAGAGCCCAGCAACAGCGGTTGTGCGTGCGATATTGGGAAGAGGCATTCTGTAGGCATGATGACGGGATCCGGTCTGCTACGCTGGCGAGCGAGTGTCACCACAATGCCATAACACGCTCCTGCAAGAACTCCGGAGCAGGGGACCGGGAGTGCGCCATCGACGATCCCCCGCCTGGCTCGTCCGGCTGTTCGCGGGGCTAGGGGCGGTGGGCAGCCTGACGACCCCCGCCCATGCCTGCGAACGGGAGGCGGCGATTCCCAGCTGTATCGACTGGAACCAAATGTGGGTTCCGTCCGATATGGGCCCTTGGTTTAGTCTGAGTTCGGCTCAACCGGTGGGTCGCGGACACATCCGGAGTCACGCAATCCTTGATACGGCGAATCGCCCCCTCGTCGTCGTCGCACCGTCGCCGGATCCGGATGGCAGAGAGCTCCCCATTGTTTCGTCAGCGAAGACACTGTGGCTGGGCTACAGCGTCGGGCTGTCTCGCGACTGGGATCTTGGACTGCAATCAGCGTTCATCGTTCACCAAGAGGGAGCCGGGGCCACCGCACTGAATACCTCCGCCGCATCCAATAGCTCTGCCCCCGGAAAGCTAAGCAGCTACGCCGTCAAGAGCCCTCGCCTCACCCTGGGCTACAACGTATTGAACCAGCTCGGAAAGCGTGGGGATAACAAGCTCGCGCTCAAGCTGCGCGTCGCACTGGTGCCACCCCTGGGAGGCGATCGTAGCTATGTTTCAGAGCCGAGCGTCGTGGTGGCCCCGAGCTTGACTATCGAGCACACTCTCTCTCGACTAACCACTGCGGCCGAAATCACCGTTCGAATCCGCGACTCCATCCGCGTTTTGAACACGGAGTTATCCACCCAGCTGGTCGCCGGGGCGGGGCTCAGCATCCACCTATGGCGCGGATTGCACACAGCTGCTGAGAGTTTCGTCATCCCAAGCTTCGGCGCGATCACCCGGAGCTATCGCGAAGCTGTGATCACCAGCTCCCACCCCGTGCTCGAAGGGTTAATGTCCGTTCGTTACGACCTGGCCTCTCCACGCGGACTCACACTTCGACTGGGTGGCGGCGCGGGACTGCCATTCGCTCGCGAACGTTCCGTGGATAGTTTCGGCCGGACCCGCGAATATCAAGGCAACGCCTGGGGCTCTCCGCGTTGGCGCGGGATGCTCGGTGCCAGTTTCCGCAGCAATCTGTTCGACTGAGGGCAACGCCCGTCAGAATACGCGTTCGTGTACGTAGATGCGGTCTCCCGCTTGCAGCAGTAAATCAGGTGACCGGCCATCGGTGATGGCATCCAAAGAGACCGTCACTGTCTTGGTCCCGTCCGCGGTCTTCCGGCTGAGGTTGATTCGATCTCGATGGGCAATGGCGTTCAATCCGCCGGCGAGGGAGATCGCCTGCACCAAGGTCAATCCAGGGGTCAGCGGAAAGCTTCCCGCCTTTTGAACCTGACCCAGTAAGCTCACGCGCTTGCTTCGGTACTCTTTCACTCGAACCACTACGCTCGGGTCGCGAAGAAAGTCACCTTGAATCAGCGCTTCACGAACGCGGCGACTAATCTCTTGGGGCTCCAAACCAGCCACCTTGATATTTTGCACATAGGGTAGGTCCACGGTTCCGTCCGAGCCCACCTGATATTCGGTGGGCAAATCCTCCTCCCCCACAACGGTCAGCGAGAAACTATCGCCGGCGCCGACGGTCGTGCTCTCCACCGGCTCCGGCAGCTTGACCAGGGAGTTGTCCACCTTAGGGCCGCATGCCGCCACCCCGGCGGCGAGCCATGAAAAACAACAGAGCAGCATGACTGCTCGATAACGCCGGCAGCGGGGCTGCCGACTCGGCAAGCTATGTGACACGTGGGGATGTCCGTCGGTTGCGGAACCCCACGAGGGGTCCCTAGGAGGAGGAGGTCTCTAATAAAACCAGCGCGCCCCGAGATAGGCCTCGAAGCGAGAGAACTGAACGTTGTCTTGATCAGACCGTCCGGGGATAGCCACGATATCCGTGCTGTTGAGCGAGCCGTTGTAGCGCAAAGTCGCGTTGAGAGCGAAGGTATCGGTCGATCGGTACTCCCCGAAGGCCGTCGCATCGACGCGATTCTCGGAGAAGGCAGCGAACTGCAGCTCAGTTGCGCTGAACCGCGTCTCGGGATGGGAAATCAGACTGTATCCGGTGCTAAACGTCATCAGAAACACACCGCCCGCGAAGTAGGAGAAGTTCCCGTAAATTCGGTCTCGCTGGTAGTAGTCGCCGAGCAGGCTGTTCCTGATGTCACGCAAGTAGCCGGTGGTGATCGAGGACAAGCCGACCGACGCCCCCTTGGGTTCCAGCTTCGGTTGCGGCATCAAGAACCACGACATTTCCGCTTGTCCGATGAAACTATCGTAGTTGTTCACGGGAACGCCTGGTGAGTTCTCGTAGAACGTCGACTTCCAACCGGCCATGACGAGCAAACCGAAGTGGTCGGCCGCCAGGCCATTGAGGCCGAGGCTCGCGCTGATCGGACTCGAGCCATTTTGTCGGGACGTACTGTCTGAGTAGTTGATGAACTCCGCTTGGCCCAAGTAAATCAACGCCGTCCGAGGGAAGAAGCGCCAGCGCCCGCGAGTGCTCACGTTATGTGTGGTGCTGTTCTGCGACGAGAAATCGGAATCGTCGAAGAACTGATAGGTCATTCCGTAGCCCAGGCGCCAATCGAAGAGCCCGCCACCCGGTTTCCAGTTGACGCCGGCGCCAGCGTCCACGGTGTTGCGGTTGAAGCCCGCGGAGATACCCGGGTCGTTTCCTGGCTGAACGACCCGGCCAAAATTGGCTAATAGGTCAGCCCCCCAAGGGTCCTCCGGGAAGAGCGCCAAGACGCTTCCGATATTGCCACCTAGGTTTCGCTGATCGGAAATGTTGTCTGCATACTCCTCGTCGGCAGCCCACAGTTCGTTGTACGTGGCTGCGGCCGAGAGGCGAAATGTGGCCTTCGGTCGAGCATCGCCCCCGGCGTCGGTATTTCGCTGTTGGTTAAGCGTGGACAGACTGAGCGACGGCGTAAGCCGAAAGCGCAGAGTCGGAACGATGGGCTCGTTGTGGGTCGCGTCCTCCTGACCCGAGTTTTGAAAATAGTTTGAGTCGTAACCGACCTCCCCCGCGACGCCCGGGTGAAATTCGAGATTGCCCGTTCGGATGCCCCCACCCTCGCCAATTCGCCGATCCGATAACCAGGGTTGGGCGCTGGTCTGAGCAACCGCCGCCGCGCTCAACCCATTGAGCGAGAGGAATAGTGCCGTAATGATGAGAGTGCGACTCGTCATGCGTGAACGGAGCGGGAAGATATGAGAAGGAAAACGCAATGAAAAGACGACTAAGCTAGAGTATTTCGGAACGGGCGGAGGAGCTACTCGACGTCGCTGACGACCCGAGGAGGAGTGGGCACCGGCACGCTATCAACGGAGCCCGTGTACGGGACCACGCCATTGGAGCCGCCCGTAACCGTGGGCTCGATTTTGGCGATATTTTCGTCAATCTCGACAATAACTTCGGCTTCGCCGATGAAGCCAGTTTCGTTGCCGAGACACTGGTTGGCCTCGGCCATCACCATAGCAACGCGCTCCTTGAGCACCCCCAACATCAGCAACTCGTGGGACATGCCTGCTGGGCTGTCTGGAGCCTTGAACAAGCGCTCTAGCGAATCCCGGTGCACCGTGGCGGACGATATCGCTGTATCAACTTGGTTTAATTTGTCTTCGAGGCAGAGGGTCTTCACGACGTCGCTTCCGCTCCGGGCGTCTCTCAGCTGAGTCTTGAGAGTCTTTCTAGAGGCGTCCATCGTCGCCCCCATCGTAGCCCCTTTGGCCTTCATGTCCCCACCACTTAGCGAGACCTCCTGCTGAGCCATCAGCTCGGGGCTTCCACTTGGTGCGACCGTATTGGGCTCGTCCAAGCCTGATTGCGCCGAAGCGACGCCTGTCGCCCCGAAAGAGAACGCTGCGGCAGTCAACAACCAGGTCTTCCCATCAATGTTCATGTGCCAGCTCTCCTCAACTCCGTGAAAGTATATGAACGCGATATTTTAGTGTCAATCAGCCTAAGGCTTGAAAGTATCAACGCTTTCGTTGTCCTCATTCGCCCCTCAGCTTGCCGATACGGGCGATGCGACAAATCGCATCACTGAGCAAGCGAACATGTGTAAACAGTCCGATGCCCCGACGGCACCGAATATTCAGCTTCTGCGACCCCGATAGCGAATATTTTGCGAAATTCCCTAACAAATAGCAAATTCCCCAGGTCGGCCAACCGCAACGTCTGGGACTGGAGTCGATCCTGATTCGCCAAAATTGTTGCATCAACCCTCGAATGGCGTTTTTTCCGGTGGATCTCCCTGGAGAGCTAATCCGGCGCATTCACCATCAGCGCACGACTTCGAGCCGACCCAACGCCCATGTGCGCGCACGCACCACGCGGCTCTTACATACGAGCCGCTACGAATAACAGGGTTTGAGCAGCGCCGACTACTGCTTCACGAAGGTCACTGGGACCGCGACTACCGCGGCGCCACCTTCGGGCGGGGAGAATGTCCCGCTACGCGCACGTGACTTCACGCACGCCACCACAGACGCCGGAATGTTGCCGCTTTTGCTGGCGCTAACTCCGGTGATGTTTCCGCTCGGTCCCACCTTGATGCGCAGGTTGATTCGACCCGAAACATCCGGGTTATTCGCCAGAGCTCGGTTGTAGCAAGCTCGGAAACCCGCGCGCATTCGGGCGACCACTCGACTCGCGTTGCTAACGGAGCCACCCGCCACGTTTGCACCGCCAACCGTGGCGCGGCCTTTGGGCCCCTGTACCTTTGTGGCCTTGCCGCTACCACTGGGTCCGGTCTTACCGGTCTTGCCGATGTTCGCCAAGCCGGTGCCGGCCTGACCTGGGCGAATCGCACCGCCACCGCCGACCTTGAGACCACCTGCAGCCGACACGCCAGCGCTACTAGCAGCCGCCTGATCGAGGGAGCTGGTCGGGACCTCGGAGCTGCTCAACACGCCCGCCGTTGCCGGACCGGCACCACCCAGCGCGCCCAGAGTCGCCATCTCGAGGCTCTCTAGCTCGTTGCTCAACGCCGCTGCAGCCGCTTTCGTGATGTGGGTCTTGCCCGCAGGCGCGGCCTTTTCCGGCTTGGCTGCCTTGGGTTTCGGCTTGGGCTTGAGTGCCTCGGCTTCCTTCTTATCCTCAGCCTCGTCTGGCTTTTTTTCTTCGACGGGGGGTGGAGCGGGCAATGCCTTGATCGACTCGACCAATGCCGCCACGTTCAAATCGTAATCTACGACGGGATCCATCCAGTCCGAATAGATCAGACCGAGTCCCGTAAAATGGACCAAGAACGAAAAAGCCGCCACCATGGTGGTGCCCCAGTCGATCACGGTCGCCCCCTGGGTAACCGACACCGGCAACTGCGGCTTCGGTTGAATCGGCGGCGGTGCCACGAACTGAAAGAGAAAGGTTGTATCGCCGATGATCACCTTGCCGCGGGAATCTTCAGTGAGACGCAACTGGTAGGAGCCGTGCTGAGCGCGCTTGGTTTGCCCCTTCAGCATAGCCAGATCCGAGACACCGGTCGGCAAAGCCACACGCCCCGTCATGTTGTCGAGGAAGTTCAGGCAATAGCCGTTGTCGACCAGCTCGAAGAGCTTCAACGATGCCGGCATTCCGGTCACACCGATAACAAATATGTTTTTCTCGCTGGGGCCCACGGTAACGTGAGTCCGCTGCTTGATGATTCGTTCCTCGATGACGCGTCCTTCGCGAACGAGGCCAATACGAAGAACCTTCGGACCGGTCTGGGCGACCGCCCGCATGACGGCGGTCATCTGACCAGGGCGTCCGCCGGGTCCTGCTTGCTGGGGAGGTTGTTGCGTCATCTGAAGCTCCAGGTCACGGCACTCCCGAGGACCCATACCCGAACGTTGGATACTCGTCGTATCCCCCGAGAATGTGACCCAGGTTAGCCCGAGGGATGGCTTTGGTCCATGCGAAGTCGTGGCAATTTTTGCCTTGTCTGTCCGGCGGCCGGACAGACATCACGAACCGAATTGTGGGACGCACGACGGCGAAGCCAACCCTGGCTGCCGAGAGCGCTCGCCGGTCGGTGGCGACCGTGCGAGCGGCAGCCAGTTGTGGACAAGCTCGAACATCGATATTCGCCATATGAGCTAGGACGGGCGGCCCGGGAAAAACTTGGCCCCCCACAGGCAACTTTCCGAAAAATCCCGCAAACGCACACGAGATGCCCAGGATCGGCCGCCTATCCGGGGTCTCCGGCGTCAATCCAGCGATTGAGTTTTTGGCGCAGGCGATGGATTCGGCGGCGCTCCTCGACGGCTAGTTCCTCCGCTCGTCCTCCTAGCAGGGTGCACAGAAGGCCCCCGACCAGGCCCACTCCGAGCGCTGCCCCAATGGGCCACGTCGGGCTATCCGGCACGGCGAGATAGTTCGACAAGCCGAGCAGGCTTGCCGCACTCCCCGCACATACAGAAGCGCGAGCAGCAGCCTTCGGCACCGTGCCGCCCTGGCGAAGTCGCCCGTCCAAATCTCGGAGCGCCTCGTTGACCATCGCCTCGCGGTGAGGAAACGAACTTTCCACGCCAAGTTCGCCCAGAAATTCCGCAGTCCGAGGATCCTGGGCTGACGCTGCCGCCGCTGCCAGCGTCACATCGTTGACCGTTCCTAGCGCCTCCAACGACGCACCGACCCCAGGCAGACAAATAGCGCGAACGGATAGCAGCCGCGCGCGCGACACAGCCACACCAGCCGCGGTAAGCAACGCCGCGCAGATAGCCGCAAGCCAGCTCATGGCTCAGCGCCGGCAACTCGATTTTGAATCAGCACTCAACATGGCCATCGTGCTCAACACGGACATCGTGCTCAAAATGGAAATGCTGAGGAGGTGAAGCCTCAAAAAGGGCCTCGGTAGATCGCTCGTTCGATGCGGTCTAGAAACGGTTCCTTGAGTTCCGCGAGGGTCAACTTGGGCTGAATACGGCTCACGTCCACAGCGGCAATGGGCTTCTGAATGCGCCCCACGATGGTGACTTCACTGATGGTAACGACTCGCCCCTTTTGGGCGAGAGCGTCCGTCGGTGCCAGGGCGATCAATAGCGCGACCAATAGACCGACGCTTCCAACAATAGGTTTCACAGTCATAGGCGCTCTCAATCGAATCCGTCATCCCCACCGTCAGCCGATAAGGCCTCGATGATGGAAAGTTTTTGTTTGGCTTTCTTGATCAGGGCGTCAACGTCGTCTCCCGCACCCGGGCCCACACGATGACTCAAACCTTTGAACCTCTCGAACGCTTCCACGGCGGCGGTGAGCGATTGCTTTTCGTCCATGCCCTCAACCTTAGAAAACATGTACAGCAAGCCCAAGTTGTAGTGAGCCTGAGCGACGTTTTGGTCTTTGGCTGAGACCCATTCCAGCTGTCGTCGAGCATCCGCTATCTTGCCCAACAGGCGGTAGCCGTCCCCCAAATTGAGATGAACGAGCACGTTGGAGTTATCGTACTTCAGCGCTCCTTCGAGCAAGGGAACCGCCTCGGAAGCGTTGCCCGCCTCCAGCATGAAGGTAGACAGATTGAGTCTGGCCTCTACCAAATCCGGGCGCAGTGCGAGGGCGCGTTTGAGTTCGTCCATGGCCGGTTTGCGGAAGCCTTGCTCCTTGTAAATCAAGCCGCGCAGCAACATGGCGGACGCGTTCGATTTGTCGCGTGCCGGGTTCTCCGGACCGTAGCCATCCAAGATGGCCTTCAAGGTGTACAGAGCCAAATCCAGTCGGCGGTTTCGGTAGTGATCCCGCGCGAGGATAACCATCGCGGGTCGAAAATCTGGAACGTACTTGAGGGCCTCTTGGGCGAGCTGCTGGGCCGCGCTGCTATCGCCTTGCACAGACTTAATCTCGGCTAATGCCGCCAATACCGACGCCGATTTCGGATACTTGGCTTTCTTGCTGAGTAAGAAGCTCTCGGCGGAGTCCGACTGATCTGTGCGCGCCATCAGGGACGCGAAGCCCGCCAACGCCGGGTAGTAGTCACCGACTATTTTCAACGACGATTGATAACTGGCAAGCGCCTGACTGGCAGTTGCGGTGCGCTCCTTGACGACTCCCAAAGAGTAGTGCGACGCGTAGGCATTCGAATCGGCTGCTATGGCACGGCTAAACTGCGCTTCGGCACCCTTGAGATCGCCGGACTGAAAGGCATGAAGCCCCGCCGCGTGAGCGGAAGCAGCAGCGGCATTCATCTGCGGGCGCCCGGCAGCCGCGCCTGGCAGCTCCTGGACGGCGACTTGTTGACCCGCGGAATTGGTGAGGAGCGCTCCCGAGCCAGCCGGCCCGGGACCGGCGCCAGGCCCGCCTGTCGGAGACTCGGCGCCCACCTGAGCACCACCGCCGCAAGCGGAGCACAGGATCCAAACACTCACTAACGCAAGTCGCGAGCGCCGTAGTCGCGAAATAGACAGCGGCCAAAATCCGTCTACGCCGGCACACCGCTCCGCGGATCCCCCGAGCGCTTCGGTTGACCTGGCGTATGGCATGTTCACAATTGTTCGCATTGTCGGCGCGTCCTTACTCTGCCGCCGGTAGAGGCGCTGGCATGCCGCTCGGCTCCGGCGCCGTCACCAGACCCGGCCGGATCCGAAGGAACAATCCGTCCGTGTAATTGAGGTCCAGCACATTGCTGGTGTACTGCTTCAACTTCGCCTCACCGATGATATCCGTAAAAAACGCCAGTCGCTGGATGGCGCGTACCACTGCCGGGTTCGATACATTGTATCGACGAGCCAGGGTGACCGCCGTGCTGTAGCGGACCACCATGATCTCATCGGCAGAGTTGATCTCCTGATCGCGGGCGTCACGCCAGGCTCCTTCCACCCGCATCCGGATTGCGTCCGCCTGCTCCTGAAGTGCTTCGTTATCGCTATTTTCAGCTTTTTCGAGGAGCCTTTCCGTCTTTTTGTCGAACATGACCAGCTGCGGAGGCCGCGTGTTGTACAGGCCCGAGCGCAATGAATCGTAGAGCGTGCCCTGTCGTGCGACCGACGCGGTCGCCCATTCCGGAGACGAGTACTTGTCGATGATGTGCTGCAGCTCCTTGTTCCAGTCCGCCGCCTCGCCCGCGACATTTCGGTAGTCGTTGATGACTTCGACCGGCGTACCCTTGAATCGATGGTGGCCATTGTCGTAATCGAAGGCCTTCGATATCTTCTTGTCTAGCAAGCGATAATCGCCCTCGGCGGCCATGGACGCTTGTTTGGATCCCACTGCCACGCTGTTGCCGTTTTCGGCCTTCGGCGCGACCGCCGCATAGCGATCGTATGCGGCGATGGTCTTCTTCCACCATGTGTCTTCTTGCGGCTTCTTGCCGCCATGCTTGAGCTTGGCCACCCAGAACGCAGCTTCGACAACGAACTTCGCGGCGGCATCCTTGTTCTTGTTGCTGTCGTGATAGTCGCGCATTACGCGATCCGCACGACCCCTCGCGGTAGCATTGGCGCCAGAGTTCGGGCTGTGTTCGTCCCATTGCTTGAGCGTCGCAGAAGCAATCGTAAAATCGACTTCCGCTCGTTCTTCGGCAGAGGCGCCGAGCGCGAAAAAACGGTCCCGCGCCTTCTGCGTTGATCGCGAGTCACCCAAGCTCGCATAGAGGCCCACCGCCTGCCGAGCCGCGGAGATTCGATCTTCGCTGGTGAAGTTTTCGTTCTTGCTGATGGTTCCGAAGGTGTCGGCCGCCTTGGGATAGTTGAAGAACAACACGTAGGCGCTGGCCAAAGCATCGAAGGCCATCTTCAAGAACCTTACGCGGGCCTCGAACTTCTTTGGCTCCGCTTCCATGGGCGGAGTCGCCGAGGGGTCGCCGTCCCTGAGTGCGTTTAGATTCTTGCTATTGCCATAGCGATCGATGAAAAGGGTGTACATGGCGATCGCCTGGTCGTAGTCCCCCACCTGCTTGTAGGCGTAGGCACCGTTCATGGCGGCTTCCGGCGCTTCGTCTCGTTCCGGTGCGGCGTCCAGCGCGACCCTATAAGCCGCGGCCGCCTCCCGCCATTTCTTGTCGCGAGCGGGGCCATCGGGCATGCCCTCGGCAGCGTTGTACATTTCCCGAGCATCCAGATAGGCAACGCCCTGCTTCACCGGCTTGCGGATCGCGTCCTCCGCTGCCTGGGTCTCTTCGTCGAAGGCGCAACTCTTTCCTTCGGCCAGCTCACGGCTGCGCTTGGCGTCGTTGCTGAAGTTGCTCATACTGATGAGCTTTTCCCAGGCTTTGTAACCCCACTCATCCTTGCCGCAATGCTCTGTCATGAGAGGCTCGTAAATCGCCTTGGCCTCATCAAAATGGCCGTAGATGAAGAAATAGTCGGCGTTCTGGAAGGTGTACATCAAGCCATTTTTTTGCGGGTCGGCTTCGTAGGAAATTCGCGCGTTGTAGTCTCGGCGAGCCGCAATGGCATCGACGATGATTCGGGGAATTTCCGCCTTCACGACTCGTCGAGCGTCGCCTTCACCCGCAAACACCAGTTCTTCGCGTTTCTGAAAACCGCTCGCGCCGTCAGTCTCATCGAATACTTGGTGCTGACGCTGAACCAATTGGTCCGCCATGGTCACCAGGTAGTACGCCGACGGCTGAAGATACTTATCATCTTCGTGGGACTCGCGAACATCAATGGCTGCCTCGTTGGCGGCTGTCACTTCCTTGGGGGTAGGCGTTCGTCCGACAGCCAGTTGCAAAACGACGATCCAGTATCGGGCATCGGCCAGCCAGAAGCGCGTCTCGTAAGCGTCGAGAGCGTTGGTGTCTTGTTGGAGATAGCCAGCCCAGCCCGTCTCCGCCAGCCGATACTCGGAGATCGATTTTTCGATGAGGATGCGCAGGCCCTCTTCGTCGCTGACCTGTTGGGCCTGCGTGTAGTAGCCGCGAGCGTAGTTGGTGTGGTCGGCAGCAGCGCGCTGCAGGCCTTCGCGGACTAGTTCCTCCGCTTCGCGCAGCGCTTCCGGATCGTCCTTGTTAGCTTCCGTCCACGCGGTGCTGCCGACGTATTCAGCCAGCTTGGTTCGGGCCACGAGGGCTTTAGCGGAGTATTCCTGCTTCACGTCGGAGCCTTCGGGGGCCAGACGTGCCAGCTGATCGTACAGCTCGCTGATCTTGTTTCGCATCTTGGGCGCATCCCGGTCGAGCGGGAAACGCTCCAGAGTGATCTCCAAGGTGGCGATGGCGTTGCGGTGATGCGTGATCTCGATGAATTCCTGCGCGAGGGCCTTGTAGATCTCAACCGTCCAAGGCTTGTCCTGGGGGACGAGCGCCGGATCCTGCACTCGCTCAAGAGCGATGCGCATCTTGTCCTCGGCGACCACGGGATCGCTCTCGACGTCCAGCACGTCGTTACGCGGAATGTAAGGATCCTCCGCGGGGGGGCCATCGAAGTCGACGTAGGTCAGAGAACCCGCGATGTAGGTGTAGGCTTCTTGCCTAAAATCTGCCCCCGGATCACCGGTGAGTTCCTCTTGTTCGTCCGCGTAGTGCAGGAGATTCACGAACCATTGAACCGCCGTCCGGTACCGCTGCTGTTTGAAATAGGTCCACGAACGCTTGTACATGGCGACGCCGTAAAGCGGCGGCTTCTTGAACGCCATGGAGCGCTCGTAGGCGCTCATCGCTCGGTTTAGATTGTAGGGCCCCCCCTTCTGATCCATTTGGTCGAAGTGGTAGTTACCGATCTGCCACCAAACTTCAGCGACATAGCGAGGCTCCTCGCCTAGCGCTAGCTTCTGGGGAAGTCGCTCACAGGGATCCGCGTAGGGACTGCGGTAGCGACGTTCCTCGCTTCGCTCCGCGTAGCTCGCGGTAGTCGCGCGCTGCTCGAGCGGAATGATTTCGTCCATCGGCACAGGGTTTTGGTTGTACCAATTGTCCCAAAACTTAAAGTCGTGGTCCTGCTCCATCGGGGGGACGGAGATTTTCTCCGGATCCTTTGGATCCGCCTTGACCTGATAGCGATTGGAACAGACCAGAGACTTCCACGCATGCTGACCTTCGTCGAAGCGTCCTGAATCGGTGTACGCATGCCCGAGGTAGTAATATACCCCGGAAATCTCCTCGTAGTTCGGATACAGTTCTATGATCTCTCGATACAGGGAGATGGGTTTCTTCAGGCCATCGCTCAACTCGGCGTCATAGTCCGCACGAGTCCGCTCTTCGTAGAGAGCGGCCAGCCGGTACATAGCATCCGGTGTCGCCAACGGGTGCGCGTTGTCTCCGCTGTAGATCGCGACAAACACCTCCAAACGACGGATCGCCTCATCCCGCGCCTCATCGAGTCGCTTTCTCTCGATGCCAATCTCCGCGTCGAGCGCCGCCAGGACACGGCGCCTTCGTTCCTCGTAGTGATGCCGGACGATCATCGTCAACGTACCGCGATAATCATTGGCTCCGGCCTCATAGGCCTTCAGCTCGGCCTGCATGAGCTCCAGCCCCTTGAGCTGCTCCGCAGTCGGTGGGGGCAGCTTCTTGGATCCGATCCGAGGGCGCGCGGGTGCCGGGGTAGCAGCTGCCCATGACCGGGGCGCTGCGGCCGGGGGACTCGCCGCGGGCTGGGTCGCAGAGGGCTGAGTGCCACCACTCGGTTGGGAATGAGCGTCAGTGCTGACGCTCATTCTACCGCCGCAGAACAGCGCTCCCAATAATAGGCAGGCAGATCGCCCCGCACGACGTGGGCGAAAAGCGCCCCTCCAAGCACGATCGCGGGAAGTCATTCCTGCTCCTCGGAGTCGTCCAACACTTCCCGGAGTTCATCGTTGAGACTTTGCTCTTCACGGGCTCTTTCCCGCTGCAAATTTCGCAAGCGGGTCCGCTGCTCTTCGCGCAATTCCCATGCCTCCTGCACGATGCCAACGTCTGCGCGGAGCACGATATTTTTCAGCTTGTCGCGGACTAGGCTAAAGTTTTTCATGGCTACTTCGCCGACGAGCAATCGCGCGTGGTTGTCCAGGGCGTCCAAGCGCCCGGCGTATTCATCAATGTTCGTCATTTCTTGACGGACGACCTCAGCCAGGTTCTGGCTACCGTCCGCAACCTGGGAATCGATCCCCGATTTCACAGAGTGGAGAGTCTTCTCTACGCTGCGAGCTTGGGAAAGCAGAGGGCCAATTTGTCGGGCATAGGCCGCAGCGTCTTCGCCCGCGGCTCCGGATGCTGCGAGTTTCAGTTCCCGTTCGAACACTTTCCGGAAACGGTCGCGAATCTGAGCGTCTTGGACAAATCGTGGGTCACCCAGACCGACTTGCACTCTGCCCAGTGCGATCTGCTCCGAATACTCCTTGATGGCGCGACGATAACTAAGAAGGTCCTGCTCGTTGGCGCGGAGCCCTTCCATGAATCGTTCCCTATTGGCGGAGTCCTGAACGACGCCGTACTGGTCCGCGTCCCTCAGCACTCGGCGCAGCCCATTGATGATCGCCGCCAGTCTGTCGGCCTCGAGGTTCAGCCTCTGCAGGCCCTGGGATAAGGTTCGCCATTGTTTGCGTCCGGCGCCCTCGCGACGTGCAAAGTCACCGGCAGTCACCGGGACCCAGCCCAGACGTTTCATCAGAGAACGCCGTTCGGCGCGCACGGAAGCGATTTCCCCCGACAGCGCACTGTCGTTGGAATCCTCGAGTCCTAGCGCGAGAGTCCGTCGCGCTAGGCTGACGGAGTTCAGCGCGCCGAGGGTCGCTTCCAGTTGGTTCTTCAGCTCCGGGAAGGCTTTGGCGCGTGTGGCGGAAGACAATACCGCGCCGAGTTTGCCACCCAGAGTGCGAGCCTCTTTGATCAGTGCACGAGACCGATTGACATCGTCGACCACAGCGAAAACTCGATCGTCTTCGGATTCCTCTCGCACCCAGCGAAGTGCCAGCTCGGGTAGTTTGTTATCGACACCGGCCTCAAGCGGGTCCTCGACAAGACGGTCGTAGTACACGGCCGGATCGGTCGTGCTCTTCATGAAGTCGTCAACTTCGGCGCGCAGCGGATCAAACTGATTCCGCACGCTCTGATAAAGCTTGAGGGATTTGTCGAATTGGCCGGAACGGAGCATCAGATCCGCTCGCAGTAGCGAACCGTCCGCGATATGCATGCTCCCGGGCGACGAGATACTCACTACTTCTAAAGCACGCTGGGCGCGTTGGTAGTCGCCCAATCGAACGTACACCCACGCCAGCTCGTAGAGCATTTCGCCGAATTGTTCCGACTTACGATCGATGTGGCTGTAGGCCCGTGCCGCTTCTAGGTACTGATTAGTCTCGTACTGCAGACGACCGATGGCCATCCACGCCAAATCGATCACCTGGCGATGCTCATCGGTGTCGCTGGGCAATTTTGTCAGCAAGCCAAACTGCGCGATGGCAGCGTTGAACTTGACGGCGTTCGACGGGCTGGACGCGGTTGGCTGCATGCTGGCGTCGCTCGCGCCCCCTCCGGCGACCGCCTCTTTGAGCAGGATAACGCCCAGCAAGTAGGCCGACTGATGATGAAAGGCGGTACCAGGCGATACACCAGCCAGCCCGCTGCGCGCCGCGCCAAAGTCTCTATTGGCGAAGTGCGCTTTGCCGAGGGCATAAGCGATGGAACCCGAGGGATCCGGCTGGGTGATCTTTCGAATCTGCTCGAAGACGAACTCCAAACCACGGAGATCGCCCGTCCGCAACGCAACGTCGACCAGGCGCCCCAGGGCGCGTCCGGCATATTTGGAGTACGGCGATTGGTTACCCCGTTTTGCGATCTCTGCGTACTGACGCCGAGCCGACAAAAGTTGTCCCCCACCAGGGCTGCGAAAATAGGCTTCGGCCAAGTAGTAGAGGGCGTCGGAATGGACGCCAGCTGATGCCTTGCCTTGGCGGAAGAGCTCGACCACCTGGCTGAGCTCGTTGATGGAACGGTCGTAGTCCTTCGTGCGGAGCAGCAGCTCTCCAGCCACGACGCGTTTCTCCGCACCCAGCGGTTTCCTGCCTTTCGCCGAGAGACGCCGCCGCAATTTCTGGGCGGACACCTCGGCTTCCACCACAGTCGTCGTTGCCGATTGGCGCGCCGCCGACGCTCCGATCGCGGCAGCTTCAGACGTTAGCGCCAGTCCGCTGAGGAGAACGAGTGCGCCCCTAAGGACGCCAAGGCTTCTCACTATTTGCCTCCCGAACCGATCGACAAGCTTCCGGAGGCGCCCTTCGACGACTTCCCCCCGGATTTGGGCGCGGGGCCTCCCGTGGCTCCCGACGAAATCTTCTCTGTGTATCGAACATCAGGACGCTGCTCGAGCGGAGTCGTCACGCCGCCCTTTTCCCAGGCGATGGCTTCTAGTTTTATCGTCTTGCCTTCGGTCACTGTGAAGGAGTGCGTGCTCTTTACCTCGAAGCGGTAGCCCCGCAGATACGAGAAAACGCCGTAGCCGTGGCCCCGCAGCTGAACCAAGACCTGCAGGGTGTGGTCCCCCGGAGGAATCGAGCCGCTAAAGATCGGGATCTCTGCTTGCTCGGACAAGCCACCGGACTCGTCTCGCTTGTTGTACTGCACTGCCCCGTCCAATACGAACAAGGCCCGGGTCAGTCGGAAGGCCCTGCTCATCTCGTTTCGGAAAGTGATATCTGCAGCCGAGCCGCCGACACCGCCAGACAGAATGGTGTCGCTGAGCAGGCTCAGTCGAGAATGGCTGCGCCGGATTTTTTCTTTTAGCTCGTCAACCCGAGCTTCCAAATCGCGCATTCGAACCGCGTAGGTAGAGCCATCGACGGCCAGTGCTTTGGGCTGCGCCTTCGCGGCAGGGGCTGCGTCGCCCCCAGTCGATTCCGCATCCCCTGCCGGAGCGCCTTCGGCGGACTCCGCTGGTTGTGCCGGACTGGAACCCTCGTCCCGTTCCGGGGCTGCGGCAGCCCCTCCTGCGTTATCTGTTGGCTGTGCCAAAACAGTAGTTGGAACAGCCAGCACAACAGACAAAAACACGGCGCATATCGCCCAAGCGAATCTCATGATTAAAGCCCTCTTCTGCTCTAGACGACCGGTACGTAGATCGGTTCAGTCCGAAGCCTTCCAAACTGAGTTATGGGCGGGATTTCGCGGCACTGCAACTGCTCGGAGACCGCTAGGGGGCTGCACCCCCCGCGAACGTGCGCCACACCTTTCGTCAAGCCAGCCGGCCGTATCTCGGCCCAGCCTGCCGGCACTTTCCCCGACTCGGACCCGAGACGGAGATATGAACTTTGCGTGAAATTAGTCAGAATAGTGGCCGGGCACCGTCTGAGAGAAAAGGGAGTTTTTGAAATCCACCCAACAAGACGCATCCGACGAAACGCTCATGCTTCGGTATCAGCGTGGAAACCGCGAGGCTTTTGAACAGCTAGTCCGCCTACATCAGGGCCGAGTGTACAACTTCATCCTGCTGACCGTCCGCAACCGCACGGCAGCGGATGAATTAGCGCAGGACGTATTCGTAAGAATCGTGCGAACGGCCACGCAATACCGCCACGATGAACGCTTCGTGAAGTGGCTTTTCTCAATCGTGCGCGCAGTTTGCGAAGAATATTCTGAGCGCTCGTCGAATACTTCGCTGTCTGACGACACCGAAGGGGTCCCGCCCTCTGAAGGCGATCCCGTCCGGGCATCGGTTCTCGACGTCGTCTCGGAACTGCCTCGCGATCAGCGAGAGGTGTATTTGCTTCGTGAGGTGGCGAATCTGCCCTTCGTCGATATCGCGGCGCTGACAGAAACTCCTGAAATCGATGTGACCGCGCGCATGCGAACCGCCCTTCGTCGCGTGCAGGACGCACTATCGGGCCACGAAGAGTTCTCGCGCGCGCTTCGCTGACGCTTGGGGGCGCAACTTTCGGCAGCTCAGGTCAATTCTTCAGGGGACCTTATCCCCGGCCTGAGTTAAACGGATCTCGGTATTCCGCTCATGGATTGTGAACGCTTCGACAAAGTATTGCTGAGCCTCATCTACGAGGAGCTCGACGAACTGACGGACTCCGCAGCCCAACGCCACTGCGCTCAGTGCGCTCGCTGCGGAAACCTGGAGCGTGAGCTGCGCGCGACCACCGCGATTGGCATGATGGCGTTGGAGCCAATCCCGAAAGGTTTCGAACAGCGCCTGCTAGAAGCCGCGGTAGTCGAGCAAAAAGCGCAGCCACTGAAAAACCGACTCGGTCGCGCAGTATCGGTGCTCGCAGGCTATGCGATGCGCCCCCAAGCCGCGATGTCGGCAATCCTGTTGCTGATGATCGGTTCGGCCCTCTTTCTTATCCGGCCCGAACCGGGACAGTACGGAAGCGTGCAAGTCACCGAGCGGGGCGTGCCTGAAATGGAAGGAGAAGCCGTCACTATCATCCGGCTCCCCGAACCCGGCATGGTGACGACTGCAGCCGAGCCGCCGACTGCCGGCTTTGCGAGCGCATTTCGCGAATCAGAGCCTGCAGCTTCGGGTACTAGCGCGGCGGCAAGGGGCGAAAAAAACAGCGCGCCCGACGGGTCCGTCTTCGCCGATGCGATGGCCGCGTTCACGAAAAATCGATTTCGAGAAGCCGTGCAGCTATTCGATGAAGCGGCGGCCCAGGGGGGCAGCCAGGCCGCGACAGCCGAGTTGTACGCGGCGCGATCCGTGCACAACACGGCCGGATGTCGGGGCGCCACCCCTCGCTACCGCAAGATCAGCTCGGCACGAGCTGGCTCCGCAGTTGGACACGACGCGACCTGGCGAGCCGCTAGTTGTCTTCGAGAACAGGGCGCCACCGCAGCCGCTACCGAAAACTACCAAGCGCTACTGGTCGTCCCGAACTACAGCGCGAGAGCCGAAACTGCACTTCGCAAGCTCGGTCAGGCCCCCATTGGTACACAAGCTGCGCCTAGTGCCTCCCCCAACGGCGAGGAAGCTGCGTCGGACGAGCCATCCGTCTCGTCCGACGCAGCTGCGCCTACGCCCTAGTTATCGATAGCTAGTTCACGAACCCGGCAGCGAGCTAGTTCACGAAATTGCGAACGTACGCAAAGGTCCGAATGGTCGCCTTGAGTCGACGACGGTCCTGTGGCTCGAGGCCCAAGAACAGTACGCCCATACCGGGATTTCGATTCTCGGATAACGCGCGCATCGCGTTGATCCACTGAACCACGCCCGACGCACAATAGGACGCTTCCGATCCACCGGGCTCAAAACGAAGCGTCACCCGCGTTCCGACATCCAGCGGCTCGCGGGTGACTACGAAGATTCCGAGCTCGGAATCTTCGTGAGCGGCGGAATACAAGAAGGTCGCCTCCGCTGCACAATCCACTGACCAAGCGACGTCCACGGGCTCGCCACCTAAGCGCGTCGTTCCGCTTTCGGGCGCTTGCGAATCCCCTGCTGCTCCGTTTCCCACAAGCTTCGGCTTAGCCCCGAATCCGCCCGCTGTCACGCCACCGCCCCCGCACTTCGGCGTGACAGCGCTGTCACGCGCCACTGTTCCGCCACATTGGCATGGTGACTGATAGGGTCTGGCGTAATGGCACGCTGCCGTGTGTCATGAGTCGTTGTGCAGCGCTTTGGCATGGCGCTTGGCCATGCCAAAGCGCTGCACGCATTGCAACTACTCGACGGTGAGCTTGCCCCCATTGATTCGGTTCTCGCCGTGCTTGCCGCGTTTCACTTCAAGACGCTTGCTGCCAGAAAACAAGCCAAATAACACCGTGTACTGACCAGCACTAAAGTTCGGCTCCAACTTGAAACGATAAACGTCGGAGATGTAGTCGCCCTTGCGCCACAAGTTGAACGGATACTTACCGCCCAGAGTATCGTGGTCCCCGTTGAATCGGCGCTGGAATCCATCGATGTGTATGAACGTCTTCCAAGTGCCGTTGATGCGCGCCACTACCTTGTAATGAATGACGAAGTCGTACTCACGACCCGGGACGACTGAGTCAACTGCTACCCCGTCTAGTCCGCGCACGGACCACCCCTGCACATCGAGCTTATTCCCCAAGTTCACGTCCAAGGGATGAGCAACGTGCGTCGGCTCGCTGTGAACCCAGTCCTCAAAGGGATTCTGATTCTTTACTCCCGGGGTCAGCTGGTTCGAAACCAGCAGAATCTCACTCGATCGTGCGTTCAAGACTGGCACATTCCGTGCAGGCTTGGATTGCCGTCGATAAAGTGAGTTTAGTTTCGCCAGCTCGCCCTCGCGCACCACAAGCCAGCGGCGCGCGTCCGATTCATTGAGCCATGCATAGGCCTCGCCAGTACCAGAGAACAGCGTCACTTCTCCGCCGGCGTAATACCGCGCGCTGCCCGGCGTCCCGCCGATCATCGCCAGCTCCTCGCCCTCCCCGCGCATACTTTGGAATGAGTCGTAGACCTCCCGAGGAGATATTTGCGACGCGAGCGCGGGGTAGTATCCGAGACTGAAGGTCAATCCGAAGGCAGCGACAGAACCTGCCGCTATTTCGCTCCGGCTCAACGGAACAACCTGAAAAAACGTCCGCACCACATTTCGCAGCGTCAGCACAAGCAATGGCCCGAGCAGCAGCACGACGAAACCCGCCCAGGCCCAATTCGCCGCGGTGAGTTGCTGCGAACTCAGGTTAGAGAACTGCTTGATGTGATGCCACTTGCCGAAGCCGCGAACCACCACAGGCAGAGCGACGAGACCGAGCAACAATGAGTTGACGGCGAAGAACAGATTGCCGTCATACAAACGCCTCACCGCAACCGGCCACTGCAAGTAGCCGTCCTTGCGAAAACCCATGGCCCGCCAAAAATCGGTTGAGGACAACGCGCGCCGGGTCCTGGACAACCACGAGCCGTCGCTAGCGTGTTCAGCCGCCCATCGGCGACCGCTGCGTTCCATCGTGCAGAGACCAAACAAGCCGGCAAACAACACCGTCCCGTACTTGATAATCTTGGTGCCCTGCTCTTTGAAGCTTTCGGGGACGCTGCCGTCAGGAACGCCGAATCCGCTGAAAGCCTTCGCAGGAAAGTTCTTAAAGTCTGTGTAGAAAAGGATTCCAAGCGCGAACACTCCCATCGCCACAGCGGGCACTGCCGGCGAACCGCGTTCGAAGTCTCGGAAAACCACGCCGGCCAGACAGGCCAGAGCCACCACGCCGCAAAACGGCAACTCGCCAACGTAGGGCGCTATCAGCGATTGCAGCCCCACCGCCAGGCCCGCCACCAGCAGCAACACCACCCTCAGGTTTTGCTCGCGTTCGTAGGCTCCCCCCTCAACGCCCACAGGAGCTTTCAACGAGAGTCCAATTACGAAGGGCAACACCGCGCTCCAAGGGTACAGACCGTGACCCATTCGATGCAGCATCGAGTCGTGGGTGAGCTTGGGTTTCAGGTCAATGGTCGCTCCGACCAACATCGAGTATTCGTCCGGCGTGCCACTCAGCACGGCGCGAGCGCCCAACACCACAGCGACTACCCCGCACAGCAAGGTCACTGCGGCCAGCCCGTCACGGACCAGATCTCGAGTGCGAAAGTGATGACCCAGAGTGCTGGCCCAGGCCAAACCAACCCCTAGGGCGGGGACGGCCACGCCGATGAGCGCACCGCGGCAGGAAAAGCCCCCGACCAATCCGAGACAGCCGAGCAGGAACCAAGCCAGGGCGGAGACAGTGGACCGACGCTCGGCATCGCGGTTAAAAATCGAGATACCCAAACCCGTGACTGCAATGGACAGGGACGCCATGGTCACAACATCGCCAAGCATCGTTCGTGCTTGGAGAAAATAGAGCGGGGTGGTCGCGAGAACCAGCACCGCAAAAGCGCCTGCCACGCGATCCGCGAGGCGCGACAACAAATAGTAGGCTGCCAACGCTCCCGCGAGAGCCCAGATAGCCAACGGCAATCGCCCGGCCCACTCCGAGAGACCAAACAGACGAAAACCGACGGCGACCGAGGTAAACGGCAGTTCCCCGCGCCCCAGCTCCGCCAGGCTCGGAACGAGGTTATTGCTGCCCACCAACGCCAGATCGACTCCGCCCATCAGAGTGTGGGCGATTCGACGTCCGAACTCCGCCACCTGAAGCTCGTGGGGATCCCACAGGCCGCTGTAGCGAATCGGGCCGACGAAGCTAGCTAGGGCCACAACAATCGAGGTCAGTGCCAAGCCCCAACGACGGCCCATCGCAGCCGGATCCGGCACGACTTCTCCGGGCTCGGAATCGTCTAGATCGACGCCCGTGGACGCCGGATCGCTTTGGGATTCTGTCACTGAGCCCGACTCGTTCATTTCTGGAACGCTCGCGGTCGGTTCGGCCACTGATTCGGTGGCGACATCGCCGGTATTGGCGGCGCGTTCAGTCTCAGCGGATCTAGCTGCAAGAGGCTCAACGGCTCCCCCTAAAGAAGGGCTTGGGAATGTCTCAGGCTGGGACGGTGCGGAGTCGTTCTCCCCGACATCAGTGTCATCCTGCGCGTCCGTCGTCGTATCTTCGGTACTCATCGAGGTCCCTTGGGGCGGTTCGGCGCGGACCCTAGCCCGGATTGTCCGCTATGGCAGCAGGAACATTCCGTCCTGGGACGCGGAGGAAATCCGCCGAAATGGCGTGCTTTGACGGCGTTCCTCGTACATGGTCCCGCCGATGAGGTCAGGAACCGTCGCCATCGTAGGGCGTACCAACGTCGGCAAGTCGACGTTCTTGAACGCCGCTCTCGGCGAAGACTTGGCGATCGTAAGCCCGCTGCCCCAAACGACGCGGGACACGCTTCTCGGAATCGCCCATATCAACGATGATCAAATCGCTTTCATCGACACTCCGGGACTGCATCGACCGCGAACCGAGCTCGGCCGCCGGATGAACGCTACGGCTGTCGATGCGGCGCGTTCGACGGATCTGCTGGTGTTCATGACGGATGTCTCCGGCCTCACGAAAAAGGGCAAGTCCAAACACCTGCTCCCGGACGCCAGCATCATTCAGAGCGCCGACCGCGACCTACTGGAGAGACTGGACTCTTCAGTGCCGACCATCTTGGTGATCAACAAGGTGGACACACTCAAGAACAAGACGAAGTTGCTGCCATACATTCAAGCCCTCAACGAGGCTCATGAATTCGTCGCAACAGTCCCCGCCAGCGTCCTGAAGGACGATGGCGTAAGCGGCGTGCTGAACGAGATTCGCGAACGGCTGCCGGAGGGGAAGCCCCCTTACGATCAGTCGGTGCTTACGGACCGACCCACAACATTTTTCGTCTGCGAATACGTCCGAGAGCAAATCCTTCGGCGAACCCGCCGAGAGGTACCCCACGCCGTTGCTGTGACCGTGGACCAGTACGACGAGAGCCCGCAAATTGACCGCATTCACGCCACCATCCACGTGGAAAAACCCGGGCAGCGCGCCATTCTGATTGGCAAAGGCGGCACCAGCCTGGTCGCCATCGGCACCAGCGCTCGCGAGCGGTTGGAAGAGCTACTGGGGCGAAAGGTTCACCTCAAGTTGTTCATACGCGTCTCCGAGCGTTGGAAAGACATGCCGCGGCAGCTGAGCGAGCTTGGCTACGAGAAGCCGAGCGGGAAGACGCCGATTCGTAGGCCCCGCCGCAACGCCGACTTCGACAGCACTGCTGGCACCGGTGACGAGGACAAAGGCGACCCAAGCACCGCCGACGAGAGCATTGGCGCCCCCGCCTCTGATGAGAGCGAATGAAACCTGTAGTCGCAATTGTGGGCCGACCTAATGTCGGCAAGAGCACCTTGTTCAACCGCCTAGTAGGGCGGCGTACGGCTATTGTGCATGACGCGCCAGGTGTCACCCGCGATCGTCACTACGCGGATGCCTTCGTCAACGGCAGGGACATGACCATGATCGACACCGGCGGCTTCGATCCCGAAACCGACGACCCTATGGGCAAGGGCATCGCCCGACACGTCCGCGCCGCGATTGAAGAGGCCGACTCCATTCTCTGCGTCCTAGACGGGACGGCTCCGCCCACGGAAGCGGATCGTGAAGCCATCAAGTTGTTGCGAAGTTCTTCCAAACCCGTCGTGTACGTCGCCAACAAGGTGGACCGCCCCGACCTGCAACTGGAGGCGAATGAGCTCTACCGCTTGGGTATCGACCCGCTCTTCGGTATTTCCGCGCTGCACGGCCGCGGCATGGCGAAATTTCAGACGGCGCTCACTCGCTCCCTGCCCAAACTGGACCTCGACTCCAGCGAGGAAGAAGAGCCGGACCGTACCCGGGTTGCGCTGATCGGCCGTCCGAATGCCGGCAAATCCTCCCTACTCAATCGTCTCTCCGGCGACGAGCGCTCGCTGGTGGATCACCGTCCCGGTACCACGCGAGATCCTATCGACGTCAAACTACGCTACGGTGGCTCCAACTATCTCGTGATCGATACGGCGGGCATCCGTCGAAAATCGCGAATTCACGAAGACGTAGAAGGCGCCAGCGTAATCCGCGCTCTCCGCATCATGGAGCGCGCCGAGGTCGTCGTGCTCATGGTGGACGCCACCCTCGGCATAGCGGAACAGGACGCTCGACTTCTGGGACTCGCGGCGGACCGCAAACGGGCCATCATCGTTGGCATGAACAAGATGGATCTCTTGACGGCGACCGAGAAGAAAAAGGTCATCTTTGAAGCCAAGACCGCCCTGCATTTTGCGACCTGGGCCAGTATTTTCGAGATCAGCGCAAAGACCGGTCGTGGCGTCAAGAACATGATGGCGAAGGTAGACAGCGCCGCAGTCCAGTTTCGAAAGCGCGTGCCCACGGCTCAGCTCAACCGCTTCTTTGAGGAGATCCTGGCCACACACCCGCCCCCCACCGAGGGAGGCAAGGCGCCGCGCCTGTACTACATCACCCAGGCAGAAACGGCGCCGCCACTATTCGTCGTACAGGCGAGCCACGATAAAAACATCAAGACGAGCTACAAGCGATACGTTCAGAATCAGATTCGGAAAGCCTTCGAATTTGATTCGATCCCGGTCGCCGTCAAGTACAAACCTCGACGTCGACGCGAGTAATCAGTGCTCCTCAGGCAAGAGCGCTGAGCCGATCGATACCGCTGGCCCGCTCCACCGCTTCAGGATTGGCGCACTTCAGGAAAAGGCCGAAGCGACTTCTACCAGCGCGGAAAGGTCGTGAACGTCCTCGCCACCCGCTGGGACCGCCACCATCGGAGCTTCGCTGCCAATGCGTTCGCGGAACGCGCTCACTTGAACGGCTTCCGCTTCCGCGAGAGCGATATTTTCGCGAATCGCCTGAAGCACCGCTTCTTCACCACCCTCGAGCGCCACGTTGGATTCACTCAATTGCTGCTCGACCTCGGCGAGGGATGTAGTGGTTCCGGCACCCACTCGAACGCGGTTCATGACGAAGGCATCGCAGCTCATTGACTGCTGCTGGAGGTGTTCCCGCAGATACAGTGCCTCGGAAATCGCTCCAGACTTGGGCGCACTCACGAGTACATAGGCAAACTCGTCACCGCGAAAGCGGGCCGAAACCCGACCCGCTCGCTCCGAAAAACCACCAAACAGGTCGTTCAAGTCAACGATGAGCGCCGCCATTTGATCCAGAAAACCGCTGCCGGTGATTCGACCCATGCCGCGGAGAACCAAAGCCGCGCCCTTCGCCAATAAATCAAAGCTGAGTGTTTTCGAACCGTCGAAGGATTTCACAAACCAGCGCATCGCCGGTCCGTCGATGGCGTCGGTCAGTCGCTCCGGTGCTGTCAAGAAATCCAGTGCGTTACGGGTCGGCGGCGTGTCGAGAACGATCAGCTCATAGCGGTCTTCCTCTAGAAACCCGAGCAGGGTCTCCATCGCCATATAGTCTTGAGTGCCCCCTAGATGTTCTGACATGTGTTGGTAAAAAACGTTACCCAGGATCCGTTCGCTGACGGCAGGCGAGCTCGCATGTCGAACGACCAGTGCGTCGAAAGTACGCTTCGCGTCCAGCATCATGACGCTGAGTTCTCCCGGATCGGTCAAACCCGCGTCCAGGAGTCTCTCGGTTTCGATCACCTGGGGCTCGCCGCTGCCTAGGCTCACCCCCAAACTATCAGCGAGACGTTTCGCCGGATCGATAGTCAAGACCAAGACTCGCTTGCCGCGGGCGGCTGCCGCGATAGCCACCGCCGCCGAAATAGTCGTCTTGCCCACGCCGCCCGAGCCCAGGCAGGCGATCACGCGCTTGGACTCAATCAGATCAGGAATGATGGGCATGGCATGAAGGGCGGACGGCTCTCTCCGTCACGGCAACCAACATAACCCATGGGATAAGGCGCTGAGCGCCCCTTGTGTCAAAAATGGGCCAGCTTTCGCCCGACGATACCACGCGAGCTGATTCTCCCAGGGAGAGAGAGCAGCGCCAGTCTGGACTAGTGCGGGATTCAGATACACGGAAGGGCTCTTGAGTCATTCGCGCACCTTGGGTGAGAGCGAATAACTCGATTATTTAGGCCGAGGATCGGATCTGACGCATCTTTTCCATGGTCGCGATTCCCTTCAAGAGAAGTGAATCGCGCACTAGCGACCCCGAGGGATGAGGTCTACAAGAATGCCTCATGAGCGGGCTCATCGATCTGCACTGCCACTTCGTCGCCGGAATCGATGACGGGGCTCGCTCCCCCGAAGAGGGCATCGAGATGCTCCAGAAGCTGAAGGAGATCGGCTTCGATCGAGTGATAGCTACCCCCCACATGCGGCCGGGGCTCTGGGACAATCGGCGGGAAGATCTCTTGGCTGCCTACGAGCGCATGTTGCCATCACTGGAGGGCCAGTCAGGCCTCCCCGAAGTGGGGCTGAGTTCGGAGCATTATTTCGACGACGTGGTGTTCGAACGAATTCTGCGAGGAGAGGCCGTGCCTTACCCCGGCAATAAGGCGGTACTGCTCGAATTCTACCAAATCGATTTTCCCTACAGTATCGATCGGGGCCTCGCGAAAATACGACAGGCCGGGATGGTACCCGTGCTGGCTCACCCCGAACGCTACCGTGCGATTTGGAACGATCTCGAAATAGTCGAACGCCTGATCGATGTCGGCGCCGTGTGTTTGCTGGATACCGCCGCCCTGATCGGAAAATACGGCAAGAAGGCCCAGCAAGCTTCACTTGAATTGCTCGAGCGGGAGCAGTACTTCGCTGCCTGCAGCGATGCTCACCGCCCCAGTGACGTCGCTCAAGTCCTTGAAGCGATGACTCTGATCGAATCAAAGTACGGCAGAGATGAGATCGAGTCGCTGTTCCGCGACGGGCCCGAGAGAATCCTGGACGGCACTGCCCGATCATGAGCTGGCTACTTCGACACCGCCTGAAGGTCATCCTATCGCTGCTGCTAGGCATCGGTTTTGTCTATGTGCTCAAGGCCGGCGCAATGCCGCTGGTCCCCACGTCTGATGACTTCGCCCAGCTGAGGCCCTGGGTCGTTCCGCTCTACTTCGGTCTTTGGCTGAGTGTTCACGGTCTGCGGGCGACTCGTTGGTACTTCTTGTTGAAGCCCCTACACGCGCCGCCACTTCGGGAAATTGTGTCAGCGTCTTTCATCGGTTTTGCCGCCATCATTTTTCTGCCTTTGCGCACCGGGGAAGTCGTTCGCCCTGTCCTCATACGCCGCCAAGGCAAACTCAGTGGTTGGCATGCCATAGGAACCATCGCAGCCGAACGCATCATTGACGGCCTGGTGTTGAGCCTCGTGCTGTTTTTTGCACTGTTGCTCACCCCCACTCTCGATCCGCTTCCAGAAACCATTGGCAAGCTCAACGTTTCCGCCGCGCTCGTGCCCCGGGCTGCCCAGTTCGCACTCCTAGTCTTCGGTACAGCGTTCGGCGCCATGGCGATGTTTTATTTCGCACGCGACGCCGCCCGAAAATTGACCCGCGCCGTCATCGGGCCCTTCTCGCTCAAGTTCGCCGAATGGCTATCCAACAAAGTCGAACGTGTCATCGAGGGCTTGAGATTTCTGCCCCGGCTCCGCTACTCGCTGCCCTTTGTCTCGATCACCGTCAGCTATTGGTTACTCAACGCCGGCGCCAACTGGGTCCTGATGCGCGGCACAGGCCTTGAGGACGCCAGCTTCGGCCAGGCTTGCGTGATAACCTGCGTCTTAGCGCTTGGCATTCTTGTCCCCCAAGCGCCGGGCTACTTCGGCGCATTCCAGCTGTCGGTGTACGCCGGGCTGGCCGTGTTTTTCCCAACTGACATCGTATTGGGCCGAGGCGCCGTCGTCGTCTTCGTGATGTATCTCACTCAGTTGGTGATTACACTCGGCGCCGGGGTCGTGTGTTTGGTGGTGCAGCGGGAGGGAGTCCGAAGCGCTCTGTCTCGCGGCTTGGGTGGAGAAACAACGCCACCCCCTGGCCCCTCTGGGCCCTCGGACGCCTCTGGCGCGCCGGAAAGCTCCGAAATCACAAGTCTCTAGCCCGAGCCGGGACGGCCCAGAGGGCAGAAAACTTGCCCGATCGCTGGGTTAGCGCTTAACGAAGTATTGTGGCCGAGCAAACTAAGCTTTCTGTCCTTCTTCTTGTTCTGATGGTTGGTGTCGGCCTCCCGACAATCTGTGGCGCCCGCTCAGTTGTCGACTCTGAATATAGCCTCCAGCAGACGTACAATGGGGCACTGCGCTACCTCAGAATCGACCTGGGCTACGAAGTCGTGGAACGCGATAAGGACGCCGCCTACCTGTTGTTTCGCTACGAAACGGACAAACGAAAGCGGAGTGGAGCGATCGAGATCGTCGAAACAAAGGCTGGCGTCCAACTGATCGTCAAGTTGCCGGACATGCCCGAGTATCGGGAAGATATGATGAAGACGGAGCTGATGAACAAGCTGCGTCGCGACTACGGCCAGCCGGCTGAGAAGCGGCGAAAGAAAGCGTCCAAGAAGAAGAAAGCGTCCAAGAAGAAGGACGATGACCGTTCAGAAGGCGATGACGACGACGACGGTTTCGAGAGCGAGAGCGAAACCGACAACGACGACGACTATTGAGCTGTCGGGCGAGCGCCTTTGCTGAACGTCTGCCAGCGCGCTTCTTCGGCAGGTCAGCCATGATTATACGTTAGATTAGCGCCTCAGTGCCCAAAGCCGGGCGCCCGCTATGCGATGACGTCCCAAAAGCCTCCCTCGACTATCGGGCGCTACGACGTCATCAGACTTCTCGGCGAAGGCGCCATGGGGCGAGTTCTGCTCGCCCACGATCCGGTACTCGAACGTGAGGTCGCGCTAAAACACCTTCGCGCCAATCTATCGATACCGTCGGAGCAACGCGACTCCCTCGTTCAGCGCATACGTCAAGAAGCGAGAGCCTCGGCTCGCATCTCCCATCCAAATATCGTCGCCTTGCACGACATGGGAGAAGACGACAGCGTTGGGCTCTTTCTCGTGTTCGAGTATGTGCCTGGGCTCACGCTCAAATCGAAACTGTCCCAGGGAAACATGGGCGCTTTGAGATGCGCCACTCTCGCGAAAGAACTGGGACGCGCGCTGACCACCGCCCATGCAGCCGGCGTGATTCATCGCGATATCAAACCGGACAACATCATGCTGTCTAAGGTGGGCAGCAAGATCGCGGATTTCGGAATTGCCCGCCTCCCCAACTCCACACTGACCCAGGCAGGATTACTCCTAGGAACACCTGCCTACAGTGCGCCGGAGAGCATTCAGGACGGGCTGTTTTCCCCCCTCAGCGATCAGTTTTCGCTCGCCGCCACCTTGTACGAGGCGCTGGTCGGGCATCGAGCCTTTCCCGGCGAAGACGCGGTCGCGGTGGCTACCAAGATTGCGCAAGAAGAGCCGCCCGCTTTGGCCGAAGTATGCGGCGTCGACCTTCACGTCGACACCGTACTGGCTCGCGCGCTGTCGAAAAATCCGACCGCTCGTTTCGATAGCTGCGAGGATTTCGGCGATGCCCTCGCCGAGGCCATCGAGCTCGCCCCCCGCTCCACCATGCCGACGCTCCCCGATCAAGAGCACCGCGCGTCCATTGAGCCACCGGCGACCAAGTCGGGCCGGATCGCGGCAGGAGCGGCGGCCCTGGGCGCCATCGCGGCAGTGGTAGCCTTCCAACTAACCGAGGGCCTTAAGGCGCCACCACCCGAAACGGCGACACTTCAAGTGTCCCGCTCCGTACAGCCCACGGTGGCCGTCGAGACCGCGCCGATCGCTTGGCTTGAGAAGCGACCCCAAAAGAAGAGCCAACGGCGGCTCCCGGCAGCACTGGCTGGGCCCGCAGATGCCGGAACCCGAACAGCTTCCGCTGGCGACGCCAGCTCATCGCGGACAGCTCCCGCCGCCAGCGGCGACTCGGGTGTTCCGAAATAGGCCGCTTTACCAGGATCCGCGCGCCGGGATCCCGATTTGCCGCCCGGGCCGCCCGAGTACTAGGGTCCCCGGATGCTTG
Source organism: Polyangiaceae bacterium (assembly GCA_013214025.1). Classification (GTDB taxonomy): domain Bacteria; phylum Myxococcota_A; class Polyangia; order Polyangiales; family Polyangiaceae; genus JABSRN01. The sequence goes on along the minus strand of JABSRN010000068.1, from coordinate 22,231 downwards.
AGCTGGACGTCTGCCAAAGCTGCCGCTTCGTGCTGGCACGCCCCCATTATCCGGAAAATGTCGGAGCCACGGCCCGCGCCATCAAAACGATGGGGATCACCGACTTGTGTCTGGTGAAACCCGGACGCCTGGCGGTGCCCGAACACGAGATGGCCCATAAGATGGCCGTCAAAGCGTGGGACGTCCTGAGCGACGCCACCGTCGTGCCGGATCTCGAAACGGCTCTACAGGGGATCGACGTGGTGTTCGCTACCACGTCCCGACGGGGGGTGAGCGGCGTGATTCAGCCGCGGGCGGCTGCCCAGATCGCGCTCGACGCTTCTCGAAAAGGTCAGCGCAGCGCATTTGTATTCGGCAACGAAAAGAGCGGGTTGTCTCTGGAAGAACGCGCCCTCGCCAGTCATATGGTCAGGATCCCCATGGCCGCGGACCAGCCGTCGATCAATCTGGCTCAAGCCAATCAGTTAGTGGCCTACGAAATTTTCGTCGCTGGGCTGCAGGCCCGGGATGAGGACAAGCGACAGAAAGCCAACGAGTAGTGAAGTCGCAGGACCCGAGAGAGCGCCAGTCCGCGCCGGGAATTTTGGAGCCTGCGCGCGCTCACGCTGACGCAGCGCCACACCGCCCTGCCTACACGCTGACGCGGCTTCACACCGCCCTGCCTACACGCTGACGCGGCTTCACACGGCCCTACCTACGCACTGACACGACTGCACACGGCCACCGCGCTCCGATGCGACTCCGTGCGCTCCGATGCCAAGATATGCGGTAGGCTGTCTGCTAATCGCGTAATGCTGTTCCGTTGGTTGCTCCTGTCCGCGCTCTGTCTATCGTGCGCCCCCAGTCTGGGGGAGCCCTATGTTCGTTCCCAAGCGTCTGCGAAACGCGCCTACTCCCACGGTCGATACGAGGCCGCGGCGCGCGCCTGGGCCAAAGCGGCGAAGCAAGCCCCCAATCGAAAACGTCGGGAACAGGCCAGGCACCGGGAAGCCCAAAGCTGGCAACGGGCCTCCCGTATCCAAAATGCCTACTTGGCACTGGTCAGTCTTGAACAGAAGTCCCGGGATAGCCCGATCCACGCGCGAGTCAGCTACGACTTGGCCCTGGTCGAGCTGTCCCATGTCAGCGAGGCTAAGGCGAGAAGCCGACTGGAAAAAATCCTTCACCAGCACCCGGATTCACCCATTGCGCGCTCAACCTTGCGCCGTCTCATGCAAATGATCCGACGAGACGGCGGGGAGGCAGCGTGCCAAGAATTCCGCGACGGCGCCTTGAAGGCTCAGCCCAATAGCCCCCTGGCAGAAGACCTCCACTACCGCTCCGCGCGCTATTGGGATCAGGAAAAGAAGCTGGCCGTTGCTCGAGATCGCTACGCCTACGTCGCGGAGCATTATCCATACCCAACGGGAGTCTACTGGAACGAAGCGATGGTCCGCGGCGCTCGGCTCGACGTCAAACTCGACGAGCCCCGAAAAGCCGAAAAGCGATTGCTCGAGATGCTGTCCCGCCGGGAACGCTCCAAGTTCAACGGTAGCTACGAACGCGGCTACGCGGAGGCTCGCTACCAGCTCGCTGAGCTTTACCGAGACGTGCTCAACGAACCAGAGAACGCCCGTCGTGAGTTTCACGCGGTGTGGCAAGAACACAAGACGAGCCGACTCCGCGACGATGCTCTTTGGCAGGAGGCGCTGATCGGGCGAAGCACAAAAAACGAAGGGGCCACGTGTGCCCCCCTGGCCACACTCATCAAGGGATTCCCGGAGTCGCGCTATTCCGCGTGCGCACAGCTCCTATGCCCGTCGGTGCGATTGCCGGAAGCGGACGAAGCTGTGGCTTGCCGCCCCTACATTGCACGCACGATCCGGCCGGCATCTGAGTAGGTCGCCGCTAGCCACGGCGGCTGGATACTTGGTGTCGCGTAGCACTGACGGCAACCGAAGCGCTGGGGCCTAAATATCGTCGGCGTCGCCTAAAGGGACGAGATCTTCATCGCTGTTGTCGTCCAGCGCCTCATCCTCTTCCTCTTCCTCTTCCTCTTCCTCGTCGGCGTCATCCTTCGACGTCGTCTTGATATCCACGCCGAGATCCGCGAGCTGAGTCATCAGTAGCTCAATGAGCTCTTCGACGTCATCCCCGCTCCATTCGTCCAGCACCTCGCTGAGGAACTCAAAAAAATCCGCAGAGTCGATTAATCGCTCGATTTCCTCGACTTGGTCCTCCGTGAAGGACTCAAGGATATCCTCGCGTAGGGTTTCTGTGTCACCCTGCTCGACAGCTTCCTGCGCGGAAGCTCGAATCAGCCGAAGGGCACGTCTCTCAAGGTAGATATCCATACTGCTGTGTGTATTCAAAGACTTCGTTCCGCGTTTAGACGTAGGCTCCCCCAAGAGTCAAGCGCGCTGATCCCTCGGCGGGCTCAGAACTGTCATTGGCTGCCCGGCCTAGCGTTTTCCTTGGTGTTTACAGCTGCCTGGAGTGCCAGCGCGGAACAGCGGGCTGAACCGGAAGCTCCCCGCCCCCCGCCAATTCGTGCCCACCATCTCAACTATGGCGTCGGCATCGGCATCGAGTCCATGGCCGATCCCGGCGACGCTTGTCCTTCGGGCAGCACCGCCCCCTGCATCATCGGCTCAGGTTTGGGGCTGACCGTTCGCCTCGGCTATCGAACCCGAGGAGATTGGTACGTCGGCGGTGCCTACGAATCGTCCCGGCAGGGAAGCTCCAACCTCTTGCGTCTAGGCACGTTGCAGCAACTGCGCGCCGAGACACGCTACTACGCGAGCCGGGCCTATCGATTGCAGCCCTTCGCCGCAGGAGCCGTCGGTGTCGCCGCCTACGGCAACGAGTGGGCGGTCGATACCGTTGGACCCATAGCCGCTATTGGGGCCGGCATCGATTTCGAGATGAGCCGGACCTCCATCGTTGGGGCCGGCATCAGCTACCGCCCCATCGCTTTCCGGGGTTGGACGGACGGGGCTGGGGTCAGACGTTCGGACGCCTTTTTTGGCTTCGGCCTGTCTCACATGATCGGATTGGAATTCAGGTTGGAACTCAGAAGCCCGCTGGCGAGACTCTGACCGGCTTGAAGGCTGATCAGCTGGCGCATGCAGGTCCACGGCACATCTCCAGACCACATACGGATGCAGGCGATCCAGCCTAACTGGAGACGCGCCCCTCAGCGTAAAAAGCTGCGAATGCTGCTTGACGCTCGCGGCTGTGTTGGTTCACCTTGGCAGGTGCGGTGTACTCGCTGTGGACATGACAACCCGGAACACGTTCGGTTTTGTCGAGAGTGTGGCAACCGACTGTCCGCTGCTGAAGCCGCGCCTCTAGCGTCTCCCGTATCGCGCCCTCCAGCGCCCAACTTCGACTTCAGCCCGCAGGTAGCGAGTGCGGCCTCTGGCATCCCCGATCTGTCAGGCCTGACGCCAGACGCTGACCCACTCCCTGGCGACCTCGCCCCAGGAGCTCTCGCTGCCCCAGCAATCCCCGCTGCCCTTTATGCCGGCGTGCCAATGGCCAAACCTGCAGCAATCGAAGCGCCGCCCGTAGCCGCTCTGCCTCAAGCGCCTGCAGCTTTGGCCGCTGTGCCTCAAGCGCCTGCGCCTGTGCCCGCTGCACCTCAAGCGCCTGCGCCGCCAGTTGTTGTGCCTCAGCCCGCCGTGCCTCAAGCGCTCCCGGCAGAGGCGATGGTTTCAGCGGGCGCCGCGGAGCCGCCGATCACCTGTCTGACTTGCAACACGTCCAACGTACCGACCAACCGATTTTGTTTGGGATGCGGCGCAAAATTAGTTTCCGCGGACACCGCGCAGCCTCCGCCGCCTCCCGCGGCGCCGTTGGCCCCGGCCGAGCAGGCCAGCCCCGCAGATATACAAGCGCTCGCTGGGCCCGCCATCGCCGCCGCCCCGGAACTAGACGTGGCCAGCAATCAACGACTTTGCACCGGCTGTCGTGGGGTCAATCCGCTGGGGACCCGATTTTGTCAGTTTTGTGGAGTTGAGTTCCCGATGGCGTCAGCAGTGCAAGTGTCTGGAGCCGAGCCGACCGCCCAGTCCCCGCAGGCCCCTCGGCCGATGCCGGCGTTCTCCCACGGAAAGCTGACCGTGATCAGCCAAGACGGCACGCCGGGGCACGAATATCCCCTGCTTGGAGAGCAAATCGACATCGGACGCAGCGAGGGGGCGATACGTCTACCCAATGATCCCTACGTGTCTCCACGGCACGCCCGCCTCCAGTGGAGAGACGGTTGCTTCCATATCGCCGACCTCGGTTCGATAAATGGATTGTTCCTCCGAATCAAACAGCCTGCGAAGATCGCCCCCGGTGACTTGCTGCTGGTCGGGTTGGAGGTGTTAAGATTCGAAGCGGTGTCAATCGGAGAGCAAAGCCTCGGCCCTGCGGTCGAACAAGACACCCAACTATTCGGATCCCCGCCGGCTCCGCGCTATGCTCGCCTGTCCCAGCGGACAGTCGAAGGGGTCTCTCGTGACGTGTTTTATCTTTCAGGCAATCAGACGGTGTTAGGCAGGGAGTCGGGAGACATCGTGTTCACCAACGATCCATTCATGAGCCGCCGCCACGCGGAGCTCACCCGTAACCCCACAGACAACGTGTTTACCCTCCGTGATTTAGATTCATCCAACGGCACTTATCTCGCCCTACGCGAGGAAGTACAGCTGGATACAGGAGATCACATACGCATCGGACAGCATTTGTTCCGACTAGATGTGAGCGACAACTAATGGGCGATCCCAACGCAAGCACTGGACAGCTCGAACTGTCTCTCTTTGGACTCACCGACGTCGGTCAGATCCGTGAACACAACGAGGACAACCTCATCATCGCCGATCTGTCACAAGGTCAACGCGGTATTGTGGAATCCTCGCAGACCCAAACCGTCGGACCCCGCGGGACGCTGTTCGGCGTTTGCGACGGTATGGGCGGAGCCGCTGCAGGCGAAGTCGCCAGTCAGATGGCCGTCGACATCGTCTACGAACGGCTGACCACCGGCGAATCCCCCACGGATCGCGAGGCGCTCGCCCGACTAGTGGTCGGCGCCATCGAAGAGGCCGGCGCGCGGATATACGAGGACGCGCGAACCGATCGAACCCACCGCGGGATGGGCACCACGTCCACAATCGGCGCCATGCTCGACAACCGAATCTACTTCGGCCAGGTCGGCGACAGTCGCGCCTATCTCATGCGTGGCGATCAGTTCGTGCAAGTCACCCGAGACCAGTCCTTGGTGAACCAGCTGATCGAAGCCGGACAACTCACCGAAGAAGAAGCCGAGACTTTCGAACACAACAACATCATTCTGCAGGCCCTCGGCACCGCGGACTCAGTGCAGGTCGACTTGACCTACGCGGACGTGCGCGACGGCGACACCTTGATGCTGTGCTCGGACGGCTTGTCCGGGATGCTACGCGACGTGGAGCTCAAGGCCTTCATCTTGGAGCATTCGGATCCCGCCGAATGCTGTCAGGCGATGATCACCGCGGCCAACGAGGCCGGCGGCCACGACAACGTCACCGTCATCATCGTAAAAATTGTCAGCGGCGCCGGTGCCGTCACCGACACCGACGACCCGCTACTGTACCGAAAATGCGCGGTCCCCGATGCTGTTCGGGCGGGCGGCACCGTCCCGCCACCCGCCGTGCCCGGGGAGCCACCGCCGGCATCGGCTGACGGTAGCCCCGCTAGTGTCGGTCACGCCGGCATGGGGATGAACGCCGGTCCCGATGACGACGCGGACGGCGTCAACGACCGACTCTCCAACGAGCCCGTCATTCTCCCAACCAACAGCGTTCCTCCTGCAGTTGTGGGCTTTCTGGTGTTCGGCGCGCTGATGCTAGTAGCCGTCACCGGATTCGTCCTGCTTCGGTAGCGGGTGTGGTGTCGTGGGACACCTGCTGCGCCGCGCGCTTTGGCTGCTGCCAACGCTCTTTGTCGTTGCCGTAACGGCCTTCGCCGCGCTGACTAGCGTAGCTCCCGTCCACCATGGCGACGGGTTGGGCCCTGAGCTACCCAAGTTTTTCAACCCTCGCCCCGGAAACGTGCAAGCCCACGTCCAACGCGTCGTGCAAACCGTGGCAGCGGGCTCGCCAGAGGCCAGTCGCGCTGCGGCAAAGGAATTGGCGCGCCTTGGCGGCGCCTCCCTGCCCTATGTTATTCCCACTCTCGATAGCCTCGCCCCCACCGGCAGGGCACGAGTCGCCCTCGCCCTCGCGCCCGTCGCGCGACGAATGCAAGCGGGAGATCCCCAAGTGCTGCTCAACGCGGAATCTGCAGTTTCGTTCTGGAACCGCTATTGGCAAGATCACTCCATCGACTTCCGACGCCCGGTGGTCGAGCGAGCGGTTCGACGCATGGCTCGAAAGAGCTCCGCACTACGGCGTCTAGAATTGGTTCAGCTAGATACCTACGCCCTTCCGGACATCATTCGGGAAATTCAACGCGTACAAGCATCCGCAGATATCGGGCAATCTCGCGAGTTCGCCTCCCTCGCGGCGCACATCACCGAAAAAACTTGGGAAATTCCCGAGGGTGCCAGTCTCGCCGAAGCCCGCATCATCGCGTCCCGTTGGAATGATTGGTGGAATCAAGTCGGAGCGGCGTACGTGGCCTACCGCGGCCCCCGTCGGATCGCGGCGATGTTGCTCCAGACGCAGTTCGGGACTTGGATCAGTCACGCCGTACGCGGGGATTTCGGCACCTTGGACGACGGGCAACAGGCGTGGAAGGAGTTCTCCATCCGATTGCCTATTTCCCTCTCGGTCGCAGCCCTCGCCCTCGCCCTCGGTACCCTCATCGGAATGTCCTTGGGAGCCTGGTCCGCCTATTGTGGCCATTGGTTGAACTTCGTCGTCGGTCTCGTCTGCGCTGTCATCGCCGGGCTGCCGGCTGTCGTGCTCGTCAGTATCGTGGACAACGAGGAATCGCGCGCCAGCGCCCTCTGTTGCCTCAGCCTCAGCCTGGGGATCGCTGCCTTGGTATCCCGCATCCAGTATGCCGCCAGTCGCGCTGCATTGACCGAACCTTGGGTTCGTTTCGATCGCAGCTTGGGCGCGACGCCTCTCAGTATCGCTTGGAGCGCATTTCGTCGTTCCAATCACGCCGTGCTCACCAGTGTCGCTCCCCGCCTGCCGTTCTTAATCACCGCGTTGATGGTCGCCGAGCACGCCTTTGGACTCGACGGCATCGGTCACCGAACTGTGAGCGCCATCGCCAATCGCGAAACGTCCTGGCTCATGCTCGTGACCCTGGCCTCCGCCACAGGGATTAGCTTTCTGCAGATTGTCTGCGATCTCGCGATCCGCGCATCCAACCCCTATCGCTCACGCAGCATAGCTGGGCTCACGGGAAACGCGTCATGACCGCCACTCAACTGACCGCCCTCGGTGCCCTAGGGGTCATTGGGCTGCTCGCGAGCACAGCTTCGGCCGCCGGCGTTCCGCCGGGGAGCCTCCAAAATCTGTGGCCAGGGACCGAGTACACTGCCTTCGACTATTGGGCGGCCGCGACACAAAACGGCCTCGTGGTCGTGGTGGTCGCACTCAGTATCGCCGTCAGCGGCGGCGTGGTCACCGGAGCCTTCGCGAGTGTCGGCGCCAAGCTGGCAGATCCCCTATTGTCGCGATCGTTGGAACTCTTCGCCGCATTGCCAGCGGTGGTGGTGGTCGCCGTGCTCGAGAGCGGTTGGGGACAACCACCGCTCTCGAGCATCGCCGTGTTCATCGGCGCCATGAAGTCCCTAGAAATTGCGAACATCATTCGAACCCAGGCTCGACTGCTGAGCGAAACAGATTTCATCACGTCCGCGCGCGCCATGGGACTGTCGCGACGTCGGATCTTCCGGCGGCACATATTGCCTCATGTATTGCCGACCGCCCTACGTCCGTTGGCCTTCACTCCCGCCGCGGTCGTCGGATTGGACGCCGCCTGGCACTTTTTGGGACTTTCCTCCGGCCGCCTGCCGAGCTGGGGAGCCATGCTCCAGTCATCAGACCCCACGCTCGCCCTGGTGGGCGCCGGAACCGCCCTCAGCTGTAGCGTAGCGTTCTGGGCACTGGCCAGAGTCAGCGATAGGCGGCTGAATCCGGTACCTTTGGCACACTGAAAGGCAGATCCGCGAGCAAGCTTGTTCGCTCCCCGTAGCAGGACTAAGCCCAGCCCATGCCGATTCAGGAAGTTACGCTGCAAACCTTTCAGGCCGAAGTCCTCCAGAGCGAATTACCGGTCCTGCTCCAATTTACAGCCGAATGGTGTGGTCCCTGCAAAACAGTGGCTCCCGAACTCGAAGCTGTGCAACTGGAAGTTCAGGGCAAGGCGAAAGTGCTCAAGGTCGACATCGATCGGTCTCCAGAAATCGCCCAACAAATGGGCGTAAAGTCCGTTCCTACATTTGTGGTATTTCACCAGGGACAGCCATCTGGTGGCAAGACGGGTGCGCTTCGCAAAGCAGAACTGATGGCGATGTTGGAACCCGTGCTCCCCCGGGCCGCCGGCGCTCTCAAGCCGGAAGAGATCGCCAAACTCCTGAAACAGGGCCACGTCTGCATGGTGGATACCCGCGGAGATGACGTGCACGCCCGCGCTCATCTACCGGGCGCTATCAGCGTCCCCCTCGAGGACGTGGCGGAGCGAGTTCAGGAGTTGATCACTCTCCCCGCCGCCCCGGTTCTCTACTGTCGATCCGGAGACAAGACCCAAGCCCTCAGCGCCGAACTGGGAACGCGCGGGATGCCGTTTTCGTTTCTTGAAGGCGGAGTTCTGGGATGGGAAGGCGCTGGTTTCACCCTCGACCGACCTGACTGACCCAGCACCGCCTGCTGGTGCGATCGTCAATCGGAGGATTTATCGAGTTTCGCCCGCGCCGCAGCAGCTGCTGCTTCGACGATGAGCCGCACCGGAACACCGGAGTTTTGCGCTAGCTGGGCACACACATCAAACTCAGCCTTGATTTGAGGTGGGCCGTAATCGCCGCCGCTCACCTTTACGGGGACCGTGCCGTATTCGGTGTCCACCGAGATTATTTTCCGCGGCCGCTCGTAACGCCCGGCATCGATCACCCGCACCCCAATGGTACTGGTCTCCCTCAGCATCACCCGCGCCACCCCGTCGGAATCGCTCGCCCGACACAGTGCCGATAACGTCAGGGCAGGTCGCCCCTTCTTCATCGTGATGGGCGTGGCCCAGGCATCAACCGCTGCTCCGGCCATCAGTTGCTCGATCGAAAACGCCGCCAACTCGCCGGTCATGTCATCCACGTTGCACTCAACCAAGACATAATCAGATGTTTTGACGCGGGTCTGCCGAGAGCCGAGTACTGCCCGCAGCGCGTTGAGCCTATCGGGGAACTCTCGCGTGCCGCGACCCCAGCCAATATGGCTAGCGACCAAGCCATCGGGCCATCGAGCAAAACCGGAAGCCATCGCACCCACGATGGCGGCTCCCGTTGGCGTCACCAGCTCCGCTTCGATACCAGCTTCGACCGTGGGTACGCCGCGTAGACAGGCGAGAGTGGCGGGGGCGGGCAGCGGCAGTTGGCCGTGTTGGCACTTGACCGAGCCGTGCCCTATCGGCATCGGGCTAGTCCAGAGCTCCGCTCCCAAATGGTTCAGACAGGCGGCCGCGCCGACAATGTCCACGATCGCGTCAACCGCACCGACCTCATGAAAATGTACCTGTTCGATGTCGATGCGGTGGGCGGAAGCTTCCGCCTCTCCGAGACGGAGAAATATCTTCCTCGCCGCGTCCGCAACTGGCGTCTCCAACGCCGCACCGGCAATCAGTTCATCGATCTGTGTGTAGTGACGGGTCTCGGCCTGGCCATCCAAGACCACGTCGAACTTGCTCGCCCCCAGGGATCCGATCGACTGAGAGCGAAGCTCTAGCCGGTAGCCACCGATGCCCAAGGCTCCGACGGCTTCTTCGACTACCGAAAATGGCACACCGAGATCCACCAAGGCAGCGATGGTCATATCTCCGGCAATACCGCTTTGAGCGTCCAAGAATAGGATTTGACCGACCCCGCAGCCCGCTTCCAGTGGTTTCCGATGAGCTTCAGGATCCACATCAGACGATGCGTGACCGTGACCGTGACCGTGTCCCATTAGGATTTGCTGCCTGCGAGGATTCGGACGGCGGCCATAGCGGCGCCAAAGCCATTGTCGATATTCACCACCGTGACTCCTGCAGCGCAAGAGGACAGCATGCCAATGAGCGCGGCATATCCATCGCGGCTCACGCCGTAGCCCACCGAAGTAGGAACGGCGATGAGTGGGCCGCTGATGATGCCGCCCAAGACACTGGCGAGCGCGCCCTCCATGCCAGCGACGACAATGACGACTTTAGCTTTTGAGATCGGCTCGAGCTTCGCAAACAAGCGATGAATCCCGGCCACCCCGACGTCCACGATTCGTATCGTCGGCACGCCGCTCGCCTTGAGGGTCGCCATCACTTCCTCCGCCACCGGGATGTCGCTGGTTCCAGCGGTGACCACCGCGACACAATCGTCGGTCAGCGGCACCACCGGATGGGGAGCGTAAACGCCCACGCGGGCGACTGACTCATAGTTGAGCTCGGGAATGCTCTGACATACTCCTGCCGCCTTTTTCTCGTCTAGCCGAGTGATGAGGAGGTTCTGGCCATGGTCGAGGATCGCCCGAGCCACAGAAACGATTTGCTCAACGGTCTTGCCAGGAGCGAAGATAACTTCAGGCACATGCTGCCGGAGCGCCCGATGGTGATCCACCACGGCATCTTCCAGCTCGGAAAACGGCAATTGCTCGAGAGCGAGCACCGCCGCGCCCACTTCTACTCCCCCGTCTCGAACCTGTTCGAGCAATGTGAGCAGCGTGGATTTGTTCATCCTGGGCTTGTAGTGCGGGTTCTGCCGGCCGTCGACTCCCATAGCGGGGCTGTCGCGCCCTCCCAAGTAGGCTGAATCCCCGGCGTTGACACGAGAAAAGCAGCGAATCGGGGCCTCCCTGGGGCTTTTCCCGGGGCAACCGACGTGCTGTGATGGCAGCGTGCCAGCGCTGTCAGCCCCCCTGCTCGGATTCTTGGCGGGCATCGTATTCGCCTGGTTGGGGAGCGAAGAGCTGAGCCGCAAGTCCCACACCCCGCTGAGTCGATCGCTCCTGGTGGCGTGCCTATTCGGGGCGCTCGTGCACGGCCCCATCGCCGGTTACTTCCTCGGCTTTTCACCGGACTGGGCGTTCGCTTACGCCATCGACTCAAGTCAGCTTCCGAGCAGCGCCGTGATCGCGCTCGCCATGCTCAACACCGCAGTCGTGCCCCTAGGTTTTTTGGCGGCACGCTCGGGGTCCAGGCGCCGACGCGTTCAGACGGTGGTGCGCATCGCCGCGGCGCCCGCAGCGATCGGCCTGATAGCCGTTGTCACCACGCTGCCCCGCCTGGGCACGAACGCCAGCTACGCGCAGTTCCATGGCGATTTCGGCAAGGCGGCGGTCCCGGGGTCGTCGTTGGGTTACGCTATCCTCATTATGGGTACGATCTTCGTACTCGGATTCGCCTGGAGTGTGCATTGCATCCGGCGAATCCAAATCGCGCTGCAGGACGACTGAGACGTTTGCCATTCGGATGATCACAAGAGGACCCGCATAACGATGAGTACTGACTTGCATGAACTAGCGGACCATATGGTCAAACTCGCGATGAGTCAGGGCATGGATTTGGCGGAAGCCCGCGCCAGTTCGGGCTGGGAGCTGAGCGTCAAAGTCCGGCTGGGCGAGACCGAACTCGTCCAAGAAGCCGGGCACCGTGGCATCGCGCTACGCGTGATGAAGCAAAAACGCGTCGCCACAAGCTCCACCAGCGACCTCACTGAATCGGGTCTTCAGCGACTGGTCGAGGACGCCACCTCCTTGGTCGATCTCACGGAAGCGGACGAGTTTGCCGGCCCCGCTGAGCCCGACTTGCTCTGCGAGCCACCCCATCCGGATCTCGATCTTCACGACGAGGCCATGGCAGAAATTGACGCCGACTCCGCCCTCCAGCGTGCCCGGGACGCCGAGCAAGCGGCGCTAGACTATGACCCGCGCATCACTCTGAGCGAGGGCAGCAATTTTACGCGGGTCAGCGGAGAATCCGCCATCGTGCTCTCCGGGGGATTTTCAGGAAGCACCCGCGGCTCCTACGCGTCGCTGGTGGTGACTCCGTTAGTAGAAGACACCGACGGCAAGAAGCGCCGAGGTCATTACTGGACAGCCCGACGACACCTCTGCGAATTGGAAGACGTCACCGCTGTTGGCCAAGAGGCGGCCCGCCGCACCCTGCGCATGCTGGGCGCGCGCAAAGTCGAAACCCAGGAAGCCCCCGTCGTTTTCGATCCGGATACGGCGCGCTCCATTCTCGGCACCTTCGGCGGCTGCATTACAGGAGGCGCAATATGGCGACGCTCCACCTACCTGCTGGATCGCGAGGGGACCGCTGTCGCCAGCCCCCTCGTCAATATCACGGACAACCCGTTGATAACTCGCGCGCCGGGCTCTCGCGCCTTCGATGGCGAAGGCCTCCGATCTCGGATCAACCCCGTAGTCGAAGCCGGAAAACTGAGCACCTATTTGCTCGACAGCTACAGCGCTCGCAAGCTGGGTCGCGAGTCCACGGCGAGCGCCGCGCGCGGAGGTGGCTCCGTCTCGGCCTCCACTTCGAATTTTCTGCTGATGGCCGGCGAGCAGAGCCGAGAAGAGCTACTCAGTTCGACCAAGAACGGCCTCTACGTGACCGAGATGATGGGCTTCGGGTTCAACGCCATCACGGGAGATTTTTCCCGAGGCGCCGCCGGTTTCTGGATCGAAAATGGAAAATTGGCCTACCCGGTAAGCGAACTGACCATCTCCGGCAACCTGAACGACATGCTGCTCAACATCGATGCCGTCGCCGATGATCTCGAACTCAAAACGTCCACGGCGGCGCCCACGTTTCGCGTCTCCTCCATGACCATCGCCGGCTAGCTCAGCTCCGGCTAGCTCGGCTCCGACTACATTGCCTGCGAACAGCTTGCCTCCGGATTGCCGGCAGCCATCCCGTACTTGTTGCCGCCTATAAGCTGCGCAAGGCCTCCCGAACAGCCTGAGGATCCCGAGCGATCAGCATTCGCTCGGGGCTGACACAACTACTCGCCCGTCCCATCCAGACGACGGTGGCCGTCGGCACGCCTTCGGCCAAGGCCGACAAATACGCACTCGCTTCGACCTTCTTCAACGATTTCGAATCCACCACGATCACGTCCGGTTCGTCACGACCCGCCTGAATGAGTCCGAGACGTGGCTCCTCAACGAAGCTCGCCGAGGCTCCGCGCAGCGCCCGCTTGAGGCCGCTCGCTGATTCCCCACCAGCCACCACGAGAACTCGCCCGACGGGCACAGAGCCTTCCAATCCGTCATATCCGCAGGACTTCAAAAAATCGACGACCTCGCCCGCGCGAAATCGCAGGTGACGCCCTGGCGTTCTGAAATGATTGATCAAGCCCTCAGTCGCCCAGTTGTGGACCGTTTTGAGTCCGACTCCACACAACTCCGCCACCTGCCGGGCGGTCATCGGTGCCGCCCGGTCCGTATTACGAGCCGCTGCCCGCAGCGCCCTCAACTTGGAAGTCTCGCCTGCGCCTTTGGTCGCATTCTTTGCTGCCTTACTGGGCATCAACGATATCTAACCGCTTGAGGGAGGTCGCGGGGTTGGGCGGGCGCGTCGCGAATCGCCAAATCTAGGGCTGGCTCACACGCCGCGTGCTCAGAAACTGGTGTTATGACCCCCGGGTGAACTCTTGGCTCCGGCATGAGGCTCACACCTTACCTGACTTTCGTCTAGCGACCAAGGGTGCAGTCGCGCCACGCTTACCCCATTTTCCGCTGTGCCTGCAGAATCTGGACAATCCTCACTGAGTACATCGCCGTAAGCCAGCCTCGAAACGATCCTGCCTAGCGAGTCGCGCAACCTGACCAATTCACCCGAATTCGACAACCCCTGGTTGGCTAGCTTCTCTAATACAAGCACGGGCGTCCCTTCGACGGCGACCGCGTCGTAGTCCCCATCTGGTAGGTATCCCGGCCCCACCAGCAGCGCAAATGCCCCAGGCGGTAGACGAAGGTCGGGCAGCAACGCACTTCCGCCCACATCCTCAAAAACCCATCCCCTGAGACAAACCGGAATAGTTCCGTCATTGTATAGCTCCACCCACTCCTGCTCGGGTTCCATTCCCACGGGGTTCGGCATGACTTCGTTGATGACCACGTGGGCGGAGGCTTCTGGCGTCGAGACTTGTACGTCGACGGAATCCGTACCGCCGGGATGGAGGATCGTGAACCGGAGGCCCTGTCGGGTATTCGGAGCCAGCCCGCGGAGAACGAATCGCGCGGGCCCGTCCGAGACTCGAACCCAATGATGGTCGCTACCCACGACCGACCAGAGAGACTCCCCAGCAGGTGGGCGAACGATCAGTCTGTCGTCCTGAACTTCGATACAGCCCGGACCGATCGGAAATTCCTCCGCCACACATTCTGCCGAGAGCTCGGTCGGCACTGGCGGCACCGCATCCTCATGCCCGAGCGGCGCCGGATCGAGCAACACGCCGAAAGCGGACACCGGGGGAACGAATCCGAACGGGAGCTGCCGACCATTGCCCGCTTGCAAACTGAGGCACTGAAAACTGGCGAACTGGCTCGAAACCGCGACTCTCTCGAAACCAGCTTCCGTGCTTTCGAGCCCAGGTAAACCCAACCAAAGTTGCACCGGCTCGGAACCGTTCTGCACGTCGGTTTCGCCGGCCGCCTCTAGCTGGGCGGCAGCGGGCTGGGCCGTATTGTGACAGAACACCATCGTCGATGACGAAGAGGCCTGGCTGCCCGGCCACACCCGCGTGAACACGGGGCGCTCCGACTCAACGCGGAATTCTCGAAGCACAGCGCCCTCCGACGACGCCAGCGTATAGATGCCCTCCGGCAATGCAGCCTCGGGCGCCAAGATCGACCCGCCGCCAGAGCCCGGCCAGCTCCGTAGCTTCAGCTCTCGCTCCGCGAGACTCCGGGATACTTCGTCCTTCGCGATCCCGCGTAAATCGTAGGAAGAGAGGTCCCCCGCAAATAGACGCAGCGGAACGACCCCAGCCTCCCCCGCATCGGCGACCTCGACGCGAAACACGGCTTCGGCGACGCCGTCCACCAGCGCAGGCTGAAATTTCAGCTCCGCCGGAGGCACGGCGTCCTCCCGATAAATATCTGGGAGTGGCGCCGCGCACCCGCAAACCCCCATCAGTCCCCAGTGAACAACGAACGCCCGCCGCAATTTTACCATGCAGTCTGATCGGCTGCCGAGCGCGGGAGTTGCGTGTTATCGTCGAAAACGTGTTCGGCCCCGATATTTTGGCGTTTCTGGAGCGACAGGGGTGGTCCAGCTACCAGCTGGCCTGCCATCTGAGTATCGAACACCGCGTCGTGCTGAAATGGCTAGCGGGAGAGCGATTTCCCACTAAGCGCCACTGCGACCAGATGCTGTCCGTCAGCTCCGTTAGCGGCTCGCTGAGCTAGCGGCTCGTCAGTCGTCGTCGTCGTCATCGTCATCGTCAGAATCGTCATCGCCGTCAGAATCGTCGCCGTCAGAATCGTCGCCGTCAGCGTCATCCGAGTCTTCGGACGTAGGGGGTGGTTCCGACTCGGGCTCCGGCTCCGGCGCGATTTCGCCGTCCGGCGCATCTTCGCCAGTCTGTTTGGCAAAGCGATCCTTGGACTCGTCGCTCAGCTCCGTGAACTCCTTGAGGGTCGGCAGGCCTTGCAAACTCTCCAGGTTGAACAGCTCCAAGAATGCTTGGGTGGTTCCGTACAGCATGGGCCGACCCGGCTCATCCTTCTTGCCCAAGATCTTGACCAGATCTCGCTCGAGCAAACCCTTGATGACGGGGCCGGTATCAACTCCACGCACGTCATCCACCTCCGGGCGCGTCAGCGGCTGGCGATAAGCGATGATCGCCAGCGTCTCCAGCTGGGCGCGGGTGAGCCGTACCGGGCGCAGCGACAGCATCTTTTGCACCACGGACATGTACGTGCTGCTGCTGCGGAAACAGTAACCGCCGGCCACCTCGTGAACGGTGATACCCCGGAGAGAGTACTCTTCCTGAAGCTCGGCTAGGAGCTCGGCGGCTCGTGCCTTGTCCGTCTTCACGTAACGGGCGAGCTCTCGCACGGTGAGAGGACGGTCCGAGGAAAATAGCAGCGCTTCGAACGACGCCTTCATGTGTTTGCCTGAGACCAGCAGCTCGGCTGCTTCGTCCTCAGCGCTGGCTTCGCCGTCGACGGTAGCTTCGTCCTCAGCGCTGGCTTCTCCTTCAGCGCCGTCGGCGCTCTCGGCACTCTCGGCTTCCGCTTCGTCAGACGCGCCTTCGTCGGATTGAACGTCCGGTTCTTCGCCGTCACCCGAGGCTTCGGTTTCCTCAGTCAGCTCAGGCTCTTCTGGCGTTTCGGTTTCGTCAGCCGCTTCAGTTTCGTCAGCCGCTTCGGCCTCGGTCTCGTTAACGGCTTCGGCTGACTCACCTTCGGCGGTTACCTCGGCGGCAGTGGCGGCGCCGGACCGCTTCGACCGGTTGGACTTCTTTTTCGCTTTTTTTCTGGCCATGAACTATGTTGCGCTCGTATCTCTGATTAATCGCCGCTGCCCGCACCGGAAGTCGGCGTCTCGGGGGCATTGCTCGCACTGTTATCTTCGGTCTGGGTGCCATCGGCGTTACTCTCGGTCGCTGCCTCCGAGGTAGTTTCGGTGCCACCGACGTTCTCAGCTTCCTTCGCGCCCTCGGGCCCCGCTTTCCCGTCCGAAGTGCTTTCGCCGTCGCTGACGCTCACTGCGTCCACGGCTCCCTCGGATCCGCCCGCATTCGCTCCGACCGAAACCGCTTCTGTGTCCCCGGCGTTCGCCGTACCCTCCGTCCGTGCCTTCTCAGCAGCCGCTGCCAGGTCGGCCGGAAGCGTTTCGGCTTCGTTGCCAAGATCTGGTGCCGTCGTGACCGCAGTTCCGCCCGATGTAGTTTCCCCGGCATCATCGGGTGTCGATATCCTGTCGGGCCCTGGCTCAGTGGTTTCCCCTGACGCAGTCGCTGCCCCTGGCTCAGTGGTTTCCCCTGGCTCAGTGGTTTCCCCTGACGCAGTGGTTTCCCCTGGCTCAGTGGTTTCCCCTGTCGCAGTCGCTGCCCCTGGCTCGATCGTTTCCCCTGGCTCCGCGGCCTGGGACTCGCCGTCTTGTACGGACAGCTCGATGAAAATCGGTGCGTAACTGCCGTCTTGGGTGACCCTAGTCAGTCGCAGCCGCGTCATTTCGAGCAGCGCGAGGAAGGTGACGATGAGCTGGCCCCGAGTCCGCATGGTGCCGAACAACTCGTCGAAACGAACGCGTCGCTTGGAGTGCAGCACATCGCTCAGCTGGTTGATGCGCTCGCTGATCGAGATTTGCTCGACCCCGATCTTGTGGTCTTGGGTCTGATCGGAGTGGGTCAGTACTCGTTGAAAAGCGTCCAGCAGCTTGAAGATGCTCAACTGTGCCAGGTCGGCCGGACCCGTTGTGGCATCTACGGACTGACCGCGGACAAACACGTCACGCCCCGTAACGCCGCGCGCGCCCAACTGCTCGCTCGCCAGCTTGTACTTTTGGTACTCGAGCAAACGACGAACCAGTTCCGCGCGCGGATCCGCCTCGTACTCGTCTTCGTCTTCGTCCTCCATGGGACTCGGCGGGAGCAAGCTGCGCGACTTGATCAGCGCGAGGGTCGCGGCCATCACCAGATACTCGCTCGCGAGATCGATGCTGAGGCCCTGCATCAACGTGATGTACTCGACGTACTTTTTCGTGATGAAGCCGATAGGGATATCGAGAATATCCAGCTCGTGTTTCTGAATCAGATGCAGGAGCAGATCCAGCGGGCCTTCGAAGCTGGGAATTTCTACGCGATAGGCGTTGGGATCCCGCGGGATATCGTCGGAGTCCGGCGGCTCGGAGTCGCTGCCCACGGCCTTGAGCTTCCTCGCTTTCGGGTCCTTCTTACTCATGGCGCCCCGCTATAGGCATAGCCCGTGACTACGCCGGCCCGGACGGCTGCCGAGCTCTGCTTGGGCCCCAGGGCAAACTCGAAACCAGCCGCGGATCGTGAGCCAGGTCCGGTGCTCGTACCCCGGTCGTCATTGCCCGGGCGTGAGTTGGCCCGTAGGGGCGGTGCCGGGGAGAACAAAGGCCGAGGAAACACGGGGAATGGAGCTTCAACAAGGGTCGGAGGGACCGAAACTCATGGGGGAAACTACCGGACAGCGGCGCCCCTGAGAAGCGACTTCGGGCGGCTTCGGACACAAACACGGGGAGCGTCCGGGCCTGCTGGCCCAACTCAAAATTGCCGCAGTTTCTAGGGTGAGACCGCCCGGGGTGCTGCCTGAGCGGGGCGGCCAACATGGTAGGCTCGTGCACGACGATGGTTCTTGGTCCGCAAATCTGCCCCCAGTGTCAGGGGCGCTTCGGAAAAGAATCCACATTTTGCCCCGTCGACGGCAGCCCGCTGTCCGAGGTGAGCGGTACAGATCCCAGAATCGGGCTCGTTCTTGACGGACAATTCCGTATCGAAGAGAAGGTGGGCGAGGGCGCGATGGCCAGTGTGTACCGCGCGCACCAAGCCTCTCTGGAGCGGTTCGTGGCGGTCAAGATCCTCCACGCACAGCACGTGAACGACGAACTGATACAGGCTCGTTTTGCGCGCGAAGGCAGGGCCTCAGCCTATCTCGCTCACCCGAACCTCGTCAGCCTGCTCAGCCACGGGTGTTTGCCGACCCGCGCGGAGCCCGATGACAGCGCGGACCCGCCTGCGGGCAGCTCGGGTGAAGCCTATCTGGTAATGGAATTCCTCGACGGCCAGCACTTGGGGCAGATACTGGAGCAGGCAGGCGGGAAGCTCGATATCGCGACGGCTCTGCACATCGTGCTGCAGATCTGCGACGCCATGGGGGAAGCTCACGGCCAGGGCGTCGTGCACCGGGACATCAAACCTGAAAACGTGATGCTCGTGCGACAAGGCGCGGACGAAAGCTTCGTCAAGGTGCTGGATTTTGGCGTGGCAGCCGTTGGTCACGACGATCAACTCGCGACCCTAGCCGGTAGCTTGTTTGGCAGCGCGCTGTATATGTCTCCGGAAGGCAGTCGGGGCGAAACGGTCGAGGCCCCCGGCGACGTGTACTCGATCGCTTGCCTGCTCTACCGTTGTCTGTCTGGACAGCCTCCCTTCGAAGGGGGAAACGCCATCGGCGTGCTCATCCAACACCGTCTGCACCCCCCCCGCCCACTCGCCGAGAGAGCTCCCAGTGTGCCCGTCGCTATCAGTGACCTGGTCCAAGCCAACTTGAGCAAGTCTCCGGCGGACCGCGAAACGGACGCACGCGCCTTCGGTCGACGGCTAGCCCATGCAGCGGTCTCGGCAGGAAGTCTCGAAACTCACCTCGGTTTGGGGGCAACCTTGATGGGACCGCGCTGAACGTCCCGCCCCCTACAGCCACCACCCCCTACAGCCGCCGCCCCTACCACGCCACAGCTCTACAGCTTGGGCGTCTGGAACATTCGCGCTATCCTCGCAGGGTGACGGCATTGAGGTATCTGGTGGGTGGAGCGAGTGGCCTAGTGTGTCTCGTGAACTCTGCGCTGGCCCTGTCGGCCCACGCCGACCCGCGAGAAAAACCGCCGCCCCGGGCTACGCTGGCAGCGCCATCTGGTGAGTCTATCGATCTGGGTCTTGCTCCCACAGTGATGCCCCACGCAACCTTTCGGCCCCACGCCGTCGCAGAATTCGGCATCGGCATGCTGACCCTGCCCGGCGCGGCGGTCTGTGTCAGCCCCGACGAAGCGTGCACCACCGGAGATACCAGCTTCCAAGCCAACGCCTGGCCCCTGTTCCGCGTCAGCCCCACGTTTTCTGTTGGCGCCGGCCTGTCCCTCGCGCTGACCCGGACCGCGGACTCCCCGATCCAACAGTCGCCGGATCTGGCTCGTGAACACTTCCGGCGTTACATGACGGTCGAGACCACCGTGCGCCACTACCCGCTCATTACCGACAACTTCGAAGGCTGGGTCGGACTGACCTCCGGCATTGTTATCATCGGCGATACCTTCGAGACTAGCCAAGGCGATCAATCCCAGACCCTCGTCGGACCCAGCGGAGCCACCTTGATCACCGAAGGATTTACGGCGGGTTTGTCCGCGGGCCTTCAATTCTTTCTCGGCGACGAGTTATACGCCGGCGGCACGATCCGCACCGGTCGCTGGTTCCTTCCCGAAGATCCTGCGCGCACTCCCTTTGGCGACGAAGCGTCCCTGCAGAGCAATGTCAACATGGTCGATCTAGGGTTGAGCCTAGGGGTTGTTTTTCATTAACGGCTTCCAGCCCTCGCAACTGGCGCCCCGCGCTCGGTCTCGATGCGGCGCTCGGTCTCGACGCCGCGCGCAGTCTTGACACCGCGCAAACTCAGCCGAACTCAGCCGACAACACCCACAACATTCCGTCCAGGGAGAGCGCTACAGCCCCGAGTAACACCACGGCGCGCACGGGTGCCAACACCATCGAGACGCTGAGATTGGGCAACTGGCGCTGCATGAGCGCAAGAGTGAGATCCACCACGACCGCGGCGACAGCGATGGGGGCCGCCACTGCGACGGCCAGGGAGATGCCGGCGGTGATTTTTTCGGCAATGCCGATCAGCGACCAAGAGTCGTCCACGGCCGCCAGCCTCGCGAGCACCGGCATCAGCGCGCCGCTCTGGAGGAACACAAAACTTCCGACGAGCAGAAACAGAAACCCCAATGGAATATGGCATGGGGCCGGCTCCGCGCCTGCGTGGCCCTGGCCGAGTAGATCGTGGGCCATGCCTCCGGCCGTAATTGCCACCCAAAGTGGTACGGCTGCGCTGACGGCCACCGGCATGCCGGACAACATCGCTCGGGCGACGGCGGCGGCTCCCCACTCGACCTCCGATGTGCCGCCACTGGCTAGTATTGCCGGGCAAAGGGCGAGGGCTAGCGCCCCACCGATCGCCCACCGAACACTCGTTGGCATCAGCCCCAAACCAAAGGCAGGCAGCAGGAACATGGTCGGCAGCAGCCGCGCGAAGGCAATGCCCCAGGCGTGAAGCTCTGCTGCTTCGGGCCCGAAACCCGACCAAAGCTCTGCCGGTACCGTCCCCATGCGAGGGGGGTGTTAGCACGATTGACGGCAGCTAGGCCGCGGGCGTAGAAACCCCCTGTCCCGAGAGGAAATCGATGAGTCTTGATGTGTCCAAGGTGGGTTCCACCACCGATTGCTACGAGCTAGCCTACGACTGGAAAACCTTGGGTTTATACGCCCTCGGCATCGGCGCGAAACGCGACGAGCTACCTTACCTTTACGAGGCACACGGACCGAAAGTGTACCCGAGCTTTGGAGTGGTACCGGCCTACGCTCTGCTTGAACCATTGATTGGATTGTGCGGAGGCAACGCCGCGATGATGGTGCACGGCGGACAGGTGGTTCGGCAATTCGAAGAGCTACCGCCGAGCGGAACATTGTCGACAGTGGGCACCCTGACGGGCGTCTACGACATGAAAAAGTTCGCCCAGGTGGTGTTCACCACGGAGAGCAGCCTGGACGGCAAGAAAATATTCGAGACCGAGTGGTCGGTGATCTTCCGTGACGGCGGCGGTTTCGGCGGCCCGCGTCCCCCCAAACGTAAGATCGTAAAGATCCCCAAAGACACCGACCCCACTTGGAGTTTCGAGGAGTTCATCTCTCCCGAACAAGCGCTGTTGTACCGCCTCAGCGGCGACCACAACCCGCTACACGCCGATCCGAAGTTCGCCAAAGAGGTGGGTTTCGAGCGCGGACCGATCCTGCACGGACTCGCTAGCTACGGTTATGTCTGCCGCGCGGTCGCCATCAAATCCTGCGGGGGCGAAGCGAATAAGATCGCGAGCCTGCAAAGTCAGTTTCGGAACCCGATTTGGCCCGCGGACACTATCGTGCACGATGCGTATGACGTGGATGGCGAGATTTTGCTGAAGAGCTATTCGCGGGAAGAGCCGGATACGATCGTGGCTATTTCGGTCGCTACTTTGCGATAGCGCGTCGTCACCGGCAAGATGCCGGCCCACCAGCGGCAACAATCTCCTCCAGAGTCGCTCTCGCTCGTGACACCGCGGTGGCCGATCGTTTCGAAGAACG
>JABSRN010000067.1 GCA_013214025.1 Polyangiaceae bacterium | reverse complement strand
TCCGTTGATGAGCGTCAGTTTCGATACCTGCTCGACCGGGGTTGGGGCCCCGGTCGAAAGAACCGCAGCCGAAGGCGAGGACGCCGCAGCTCCGCAGGAGCGAGGACCTCAGAAACTAGCTCCAGTAGAGCCACAGGCTCCGGAAGTAGCGAAGCGTTTTGCCCCTCACCCGAGGGGGGCAAAATGTGTAGCGCTGAGTTCGGCTCGTGTACTGGACTCGCCGAAGGCGAGACTCGAACAGCGGAATAAAGACGATCTAGAGTAAGAGCACTAGGTCGTCTTTATGTACCAACACCGATTGTTTGGCGTCCAGCCCGAACAGCTCAGCTAGTTCGTCGCTGCTTTTGCCTGCGCGTCGCGACACTTCGAGAGCTCCCATTTTCGAGAGCCCTCGGCCGATTTCTTCGCCATCCCGCGACAGCAGGCGGACCGCGTCTCCCGCGTGAAAATCACCCGAAACCCCCAGTACGCCGATGGGCAGCAGGCTGCGGGTGCCGGTCTTGAGCGCACCGACGGCGCCGGAATCGAGCAGCAGAGTGCCGAGCGGGCGCAGGGTGTAAGCAA
Organism: Polyangiaceae bacterium; assembly: GCA_013214025.1. Taxonomy (GTDB): domain Bacteria; phylum Myxococcota_A; class Polyangia; order Polyangiales; family Polyangiaceae; genus JABSRN01. The sequence continues at coordinate 91,924 of JABSRN010000067.1, read as the reverse complement.
TCCAGTGTTTTCTCGCTCGCAAGGCGGCGACCCCGGCGGGGAACAGACTGCCGACGGATTTTCCTGCGAGTATGTCGGAGATGATTCCGCGTTTTTCGGCGGGACCGATGACCACGGCGGCGCCGGCTAGCTGAGCTTTTTTCGCGGCGTCCACCTTGGATGCGATGCCGCCTTGCCCTGACGCGCTGGCTTCCTCAGGCGCCCCACCGATCTGGCTGCCGGATTTCATCAACAGAATGCGGCGGCCAGCGGGATCGAGCACTCCGTCAACGTCGGTCAGCAAGAGCAGGAGATCCGCCCCTATCAACGGAGTCACCATGCTGGCCAACTGATCATTGTCACCAAAGCGGATCTCGTCGGTGCTGACGGTGTCGTTCTCGTTGATGATCGGCACGGCGCCAGCATCGAGAAGCGCGCTAAGCGCTTGCCGTGCGTTGTTGAGTCGCTCGCGGTGACTCAGATCCGCGTGGGTGAGCAATACCTGGGCGGCGGTCATCCCGTGGTCGCCGAAGGCATCCGCGTAGCGACGCATGAGCTGACTTTGACCTGCAGCCGCGGCCGCCTGCAGCCGTGCCATCTCCTTGGGTCGCTTGCGGTAGCCCAATTGTCGGCAGCCCAGGGATACGGCTCCGCTCGACACAATCAGAAAGGAGCGTTTGTCGGAGTTCAGCGCAGCGATTTCGCTCGCGATGTTGGCGATCAGTTCGGGGTTGCGATCCAGTACTCGTGATCCCAGCTTGACGACGATTCGCTTCGAACGGCTCAGTGCGGCGCGGGAAGAATGCATGGCGTGTTCGAAGGGAAGAAGGGCTGCGGAAGCAGTTCGGGGGATGCAGTGGGCTGGGGGGATGCGGCGGAGGGGCCGAAGGCCCTAGGGTTTGGGTCGAGGGGCTTCATACAGAGTAAGCGGAATCATCTCCAGCACCAAGGCGCCGCTAAGCTCTGCTGCATCTAACACAAGGCGGGTGCTACTGCCGGCGGGTAGTTGCACGAGCCAGCGCCCACTTTCATTGGAGTTCCCCGAGTTCTCGGAGTTCTCGGTAGCTTCGCCACTTGTCGAAGCCGTTGCGGAAGTCTGGGACGGAGCGAGCTCGTTCCCAGCGTCTGGGGCGATTGGTGCCGTGGTGTGCAGTTGGCAGCCTTGGGCCTCGAGGCTGCGCGCGAGAGCTGTGCCCCCGTGTTTGACGTTGAGTAGGTAGCGAGTGGTGGGACCGTAGAGCTCGGGCCCGGCTCCGCGAAAAATCAACTCGCCGTTCCGAAGCCACAACACTTCGCTGGAACGACTGAGCCAAGGGTCGGGTCCGGACGGAGTGCTGGCGCGCGCCCAGTGAATGATCTTGCGCTCCGTGGCGCCGAGCTCGAACACTCCCATCAGCCACGAGCGCGCACTCTGTGGCAAATCGGAAAGCAGTTGCGAAGTCGCCAGCACGGGGGGCTGGGTAACGATGGCTCCAGCCAACTTGATGGCGCGCTGCTCAACGGCGTTGAGGCTGCAGCAGCGTCGAGCGCTCAATTTTTCTAGGCGTAGCAAGCGCAAACTGTTGCGTGTTCCCTGACGCGCGTCTCGTCGGCTCCTACCCAGCAATTGGGCTTTGAGCTCAAGATAGTCGACGACCCGTAGTCTTTGGGGCAGCGGCGTCTCGCTATCGGCGATGCCGAGCACGCCGCGACGGACAGCCTGTTCCGCGGGCACGCCCAGAACCGTGAGCTGGCCGTGGCTGGCGCTGCCTTGTCCCGCGAACAACGAAAATACGGCGTCCCACTGACCGAAGCACCCCACTTGGGAGCCATTCGAAGTCAGCGAAAGATTCTCTACCGAGCTGGTAGGCCCGGACACCGAGAGATCATTGGCATGCAGCAGAACGGTCAATAGGGACTTCAGTCTTCGATGGGAGCGTAGGGGAGCCTGGCTAGGGCTTGGTGGCTCTTGTGGATCATGAAGGGGGCGAGGGCCTTGGCAATTTGCGCGATCCCGGTGGGCAGAGCGGCGCTAGGCGCCGTCAGTCCCTCAATGCCCAGCAGTTTGCCCAACAAGGACGACTTGGGCTCGGGCAACTCAACGATGGGGCAATCATCTCGCAGTTCGCCGAGCATTCGCGCATGAGCTAGGGCTTGCCGCAGGCCGCCCAGCTCGTCCACCAGGCCGCGAGCGTGTGCTTGTTCGCCCGTCCAGACCCTGCCCTGGGCGACCTTGTCGACGTCTTCGCTCAGCATATCTCGGCCGGTGGCGACGCGCTCTAGAAACAAGTCGTAGACCTTGCGTAGTTTGCCTTCGAGAGCGACTCGCTCTTCGGGGGTGAAGGGGCGGAACATGGATTCGGCATCCGCACGCGGACCGGTCTTGTACACAGTGACGTCCACGCCGACCTTGCTGAGCAAGCCAGAGATGTCCGCCTTGCCGAAGAAAATGCCGATGCTGCCGGTTATGGTCAGCGGGTTGGCGAAGATGCGAGTGGCGGGAGCCGCGACGTAATAACCGCCGCTTGCGGCGTAGGCGCCCATGCTGACGATTACGGGTTTCTTCTTTTGGGTGAGCTGGATCTCACGCCACATGACGTCGGAGGCCATCGAGGAACCACCAGGGGACTCAATGCGCAACACCACAGCGCCCACGCTCGAATCTTCCCGGACTTGTTTGAGAGTTTCCGCAATGGTGTAGGAGCCGACCGTCTTGACGCCCAAAAACGGGATGCTGCGACTGCGGCCATCCACGATGTCCCCGTCGATGTAGACGAGAGCGATTTTCCGTTGCCTGCCCGAACGTGTCGCCGAGCGCTTGACCCGTTTGTCCTCGAACACATGAGTTTCGTGGCCCAGCAGCTCCTCTAGTTTGTCGTCGACTTCATCGTCGAAGGCCGTGTCGTCGATCAGGTTGGCAGCGACGGCTTCTTTGGCGAGGAAGGGACCGGTGGCAATTCGGCGTCTAAGCTCGGCCGGCTTGATGTTTCGTGCCACGCTCAGTCCGTCGATGACGTGTCGCTCGACTTGCTGCAACAGGTCGATGCTATCGGCTCGGGCGGTATCCGTCGGGGAGCGACGGGTGAAGCGTTCCGGCGCGCTCTTGTGGGCTCCGATGTGAATGAAGTCGGCGTGCACTCCGAGCTTGTCCAACAGCCCCTTGAAATAAAGGTGTCGACTGCGCAGCCCGGCGAAACGGATATTGCCGGCGGGATGCGCGAGGATGGTGTTGGCGGCGGCGCAGAGATACAGGGCAGAACCACTAGCGTTTTCCAAATGGCAGAGTGTGCGTTTGCCATGACGCCGGAGCTCGAACAGAGCGTCCCGGAGCTCTTGCACTCGGGCCAGGCTGCCGGCAGGGGCGGCGCGTAGATCCAGTATGACAGCTTCCACGCTGGGTTCGTCCCTCAGGCTCCAAAGTTGACGCAATAGGGCGACATGCCCGCGGGCTCCGGGGGTGCTCTCCAGCCGTATACGTACAGCGTAGTGGCGAGGCTCGCCGCCTACCGGCTCGCGCCAGCCGCGTACAGCGAAACCGAACTGCCAGTTGTAGCTGTTGTCGGCGCCGAGCCCGTTGCCTGTGAGACTGCCGCCGTAGAGTTCACTGGATCCCAACATGTCATTGGTGTCCAAGGCGAGAGCGAGTGAGGCCTGCCAAGTCTTGGGGTCGTTGCTGTCTCCCAGCAGGAACCGGTCGCTGTCGGGAATCGTGAAATCGCCGTACACCCGACCCACGGGGCCGATGTCGACGCCCAGTGTGGCCCGGGGCCTCCAGCTCTCTTGATCTTTCAAGTAGCGGGCTTCCAGTCCCAGTTCCACCGTCCGGGTGCCGAGCGGACGGATGCCAATGGCGGTGTCGTAGCTCGCGGCCAGGTGAGTATTCGCTTGGTCGAGATCTGCGCCGAGGTGTTGAGCCGCGACGGAGAAGCTGAGGTAGTCGCTGGGTCGCGTTGAGAGCCCGATAGAATACGAGCTGATATCGTGCAGCGCCGGGGTCTCCGAGTAGGAGCGTTGTAGGGTTGCGCCAATGGCCATGGACTCACTGGCACGAAGGCTCACTCCCCAGGTGAACCACTGGTAGTCGGTGAGCCCGGTGCCTCGCGCGGTTTCCGGGGGGTTGATGAGATCGAGCCTCGCGGCGGTGCTGAGGGAAAAGGGAAGATTTACACCAAGGGAGAAGGCGTGGCCCTGCCAGGGCACGGCGAGGGAATCTTCCAGAAATATTCCTTGGTAGCTCAACTCGCTGGCGGGCAAGAACCCCAGGTTCGCCGGGTTGAGTACGAGGGCTCGTGTGTCGTCCGTACCGGCTACGCTGCGGCCCAGGGCAGGCAATCGAGTGGGGCGCGATTGGGCGATCGCAGTGGCCGGCAGTAGGCTCGATGCTGAGCACCCCAGGGCGGCGGTGAGCGTGATCGCGCGGAGCGCGGGGCTAGATGGTCCGATCATGGGAGGAGCCCTCGGGACCGGCATAGGTCCAGGATGTGGTGGCGCGTGGATTGGAGCTCTTCGAAGCTCTTTACGGGCAAGAAGCGAGATCTCTTGCCCGTGCGGGGCACAAGCAAGAAGCGGGTGTCGAGAAAACTGGTGAGCTCGCCGACCAGGCGCTCGAATTGCACAGCCGATCGATCGTCCACGGTTTTGGTCACCTGAAAGAAGGACCAAGAAACGTTGAGATCTTGCAACGCGGTGGCATTGACGAGGAAGGTGTTGGTGTTGAAGACGGGCACACTATTGGCGTCGAAGCCCTCAGGCAGGCGAAATTCCTCGAGCACTTCGGCGCGACCGCCGCGGCGCACGGGGATGCCGCCGCGGTCCGACGAAAGCTTGTCGACCACCTCGCAGCTTAGCGCCTGCCCGTGTCGGATGTGAAAGCCGACCACGACCTCATCGATAGTGGCTCCGAGGTTGTCGAGATTGGTCATCAGCAGATATTTTCCGCCGTCTCGGATGAAACTGTCCAGTAGCCCAGAGCGTCGCAGGGCGTCGGGGAGGTCGCCGTGGCCCGGCGCGTGTTCGCTCGGTGTGCCGTCCGCGTTGCAAAATAGACTGCCGGTAGGCGTCACTCGCAAGGACAGCTCTTGGCTGAAGCACTGCACAGTGTCGGGCGCCTCACTTTCTCGCAGAGCCTCGCGGATGCCATCGTCGGTGGCCGCACTCGTCATGATGAACAGGGGCAGGGCTTTTCCGTAGTTGGCGCCACACAGCTTCGCCTCTTGGAGCCGGATATCGAGGAAGCGGATCGAATCGGTGACTTCGACCAGCGCCTTCACCACGCCGCCCATGCGTGTGGCCATGCCCCCGGCCATGACCACCAGACCGACTTGGCCTTGACTCATTGCCTGCCGACCGAGGGCGCTCAGTTCTTGCTCCTCGGAACTGCCGGGCTCAGGGAGGGCAGTGACGTCGCCGCTGGCGGGAACGGTGACGTCTTCCGTGACCCGGTTGCTCGCGTCCCCCTCTGCCAGACCCGCTGTGAGACTGAGCAATCGGTCTTGGTCGAAATGATAGCGGGCGAGCCGGGCGCGGAAGTTGTCCGGAAGTGCTTCGATCTCGTTCTGCAAGCTCGTCATCGCAGGCAGCCTAGCCCGGAATATTCGGGATGGCACTACCTCTGCGCGACTGAGGCTCACAGCCGGGTCAACGGTCCGCTATGCTCCAGGAGTGGAGCCTCAAGAGCGCCGAGCGCCAAAATCACGGTCATATGTTCGTCCCAGCGCCCGCGGGAGCCTAGCGGCGTTGGTTATGGCCTTGGTGCTGGCGTGGTTGCCCGTGTCTGCGGCGCCAGTGCTTCACGAAGCCTTGCCGCTGGATCCTGCAGAGGATCTCTCCTTCGGAGCCACGACCCCCGACGGCGAACTACCAGCGGCTATTCAAACGACTACGGGTCCGGTCTCCGTGCCGGAAGAAGGCGCTGTCAATGCCCGAACCACATACGGCGGGGTTCAGTCCGGCGGCACCGGCTATCGCTTGGACAGCAATACGGTGGGCCCGGACTCCGTTCGCTACTCGGAGCCCTTCACACCGGCCATCGTTCCTTTCAAGCGAAGCGGGGTGTTCGACGCCGTGGCGCCGGACATGCAGCTCATTGTTCACAGTCCGCAGCGAGTGGGTTTGCCCATTGGTGGCGTGCCCACGGTCCGCGACGACCAATTCTATGGCGACATGACGGTCGATCTCGTCGCCGAGCGTGACGTGAAAATCCCGAGCGTGGCACCGGGGGCTCGTATCCTGAGTGTTCGGCTGACCCCGCCCGTGGCGGTGGTATTTCATCGCGATAGCGCAGAGAACTGGTTCGTTCGAAGCGAGAAAACTCAACGTGTGCGGCTGGTGATGCACCTGGCGGTAGATCGCTCGGTGTTCTCGTCTCCCTACGGCAATGTAAGCTGGCGTCGACTGTCCCGCGAGCTGGCGGGCTTGCCTCCGGACGTGCAAGCCGCAGGCGCGCGTATCGCGAGCGGCATGGGAGTTAGCCAAAATCTTCGCCCCAAGACTGCTGTGAGGCGACTGATCGAATACTTTCGAGATTTTTCGGAGAGCCCCGATCGTCCGACGACCTCGGGCATTGAGCTATACGAGACGATCGCTCGATCGCAGATCGGCGTCTGTCGGCATCGAGCATTTGCGTTTACGGTGACAGCTCTTGCGGTGGGCATTCCCGCTCGCTTCGTTCACAACGAAGCTCACGCCTGGGTGGAGGTCTCGGATGGTTACCGTTGGCATCGGGTGGATCTTGGTGGCGCAGCCGCTCGGCTGAATTCGGAGTCGCCCGGAAATCTCTCTGTGCATCAGCCGCCGCAGGACTCGTATCGCTGGCCAGCAGGGAGTTTCACTGGGCAAAATATGGCGGACGCCGAACGTAGCGCGCGAGGAAATCGGGCAGCTAGAAGCGGCGCGGGGGCGGCATTGCCGCGGCCCCATTCCGGATCTGCCGGCGGGGCCGGCGGCGCCACGCTCACACCTGGGATCCAACCGGGCTCTAGCGGGCTTCCCGCATCGGACGTGAGTGTCGTCCTGGAAGCCGGCAAAACCACCAGAGGCGCCCGCATACGGGTTTCTGGGGTGGTTAGTGGGAGCTCAGGGCCCTGTGCCTCCGTGCGGATAGACGTCGTTCTGAATGGGTACGGTCTGCAGGCTCGGCCCTTGGGTGCTTTGGTCACCGATGCTCGCGGTCGCTACGACGGATTTGTGTTAGTTCCGAGCGACGTTGTGGTCGGCGACTACGACGTTCAAGTCCATACCCCGGGCAGTCCGGAGTGCGGCCAAGGAACTAGCGATGAGTGATCTGCTGACCCCATTTCTGTACGAGCTTCGGCGACGGCGGCTCAACGTGGGCACCCAAGAGTTGGTGCAGCTCGCCGACGCCATGTCGCTGGGTGTTCACGAGAGCAGTATGGACGGTTTTTATTATCTGGCACGCTCGCTGATGGTGCATCGCGAGAGCGAGCTGGATCAATTCGACGAAGCGTTCTTGGCTCATTTTCGAGGTATCGAGATGGCGTCCCGGGACTTGCTGAAGGAGCTCGAAGAGTGGCTCAAGGATCCGAAAGTCCTTGAGGAACTGACGGACGAGCAACGGGAAGCCATGAAGAACCTCGATACCGAGGAGCTCATGAAGATGTTCGAGGAGCGTCTCCAGGAACAAAAGAAGCGCCACGAGGGGGGCAGCAAATGGATAGGTACGGGAGGCGTTTCTCCTTTTGGTACTAACGGCGTTAACCCCAACGGAATCAGCATCCGAAGTGGTTCGAAGGGGAGCCGCAAAGGCAACAGTGCCTTCGGTATGGCGGATGCACGCAAGTACAAGGGCTTTCGCTCTGACGTCGTGCTCGACATCCGTCAGATCGAAGTCGCGCTACGCCGCCTGCGTATGTACACCCGAGATGGTCACGACGAAGAGTTGGACATCGAGGCCACCATCGATGAAACCGCGAGAAATTTCGGCGAGCTAGAAATCGTGACTCGGCCGCCCAAGAAGAGCAACGTCCGAGTCCTGCTGCTCATGGACGTCGGGGGATCCATGGACCCCTTCGCTCGCACTTGTTCGCAGCTCTTCAGCGCGGCGAGACGCGCGAGCAACTTCCGGGAGCTGCGCACTTATTATTTTCACAACGCGGTTTACGGCCGTGTATTCACGGCGGACTCCCTCCGGGAAGAACTGAGCCTGAACGATCTGATGGCTCAGCTCAACGGACGTTGGAAACTGATCGTGGTGGGCGATGCGGCGATGGCTCCTGGAGAGCTATTGAGCGCTGGGCCCTGGGGATTTGGTACTCGCGAAGAGCGCCGAAAAGCCCCCAATGGCCTGGAATGTTTTTCCCAACTGGCGGACCATTTTGAGCGCCATGTTTGGTTGAATCCGGATCCGCCGCGCTATTGGAGCAGCGGAACCTGCCAGGTGATGAAACAGGTGATGCCCATGCATCATCTAACCCTCGACGGTCTCACGGAGGCCATCACTCACCTGGCTAAACAAAGCCCATCGCGCATGCCCGGCGTGCGAGGGGACGTTCAGATCTTCTGAGTTAGGCTAGCGGGTGCCCCGGCTACAGACGCAGCGCGCGACTCAGCTGTAGGGCGCGGGCTCAGTTATGTAGCGAGCCCTGGAGTCGGCCCAACAGGGACAGTGCTTCGCGCTGCTTGAGGGTAAGCTGAGCTATCTGGGTATCGAGCTGCTCCTGGCTGGCCTGATCCCGGTTTTGACGGTTGCGAGCCTGGTTCAGCTGATGCACGAGGTTGCTAATGTCCTCGATGGCTTTGGTGATCTGGCGGGCTCCGCGGGATTGCTCCTGGCTGGAGCGCTCGACCTGTTGAGAGATGGTGCGCATCTTCTCTGAGCTGTTCATGATCAACTCGGAGCCGCGCGCCTGTTCGGCGGTCGCGGCGGCAATTTGCTGCACCGTCTCGGCGATGCGGCCAATGGCGTCGGTGACCTGCTTGCTGCCCTTGGACTGCTCGATGGTGGCCCGGGCGATGGCGCGAACCATGCTCGTGCTCTTTTGGGAGCTCTCGAGAATCTTCTTCAGAGCGCGCTCCGCCTCGTTGGAGACCTGCACACCGCGGTCGACGTTTTGGGCGCCTCGCTCCACCGCTTGGATGGCGTTACGGCTCTCGGACTGAATGGTCTTGATCAGATCCGCAATCTCTTTGGTACTGGAACCGGCCCGTTCGGCGAGATCCTTGATTTCGTCGGCGACGACCGCGAAGCCCTTGCCGTGTTCGCCGGCCTGGGCGGCGATGATGGCCGCATTGAGCGCGAGCAGGTTGGTTTGCTCGGCGACTTCGTCGATCACGTTCAGAATTTGCCCAATCGTATCAATGCGAGAACCGAGGTTCGCGATCACCGCGACGGCCTCCTGGCTACTCTCTTTAATGCGGTAAATTTCGCCGATGGTCTTGAGAATGGCTTCGGCACCCGTCTCGGCATCACGGGCCACTTCTTCGGAGAGCCGGGCGGTCTCGTTGGCGTTTGACTGAACCTGATCGATGGAAACGTCCATCTCGTTCATGCTGGAACTGGTTTCCTCAGCGGTGAGGCTGAGGGCGTCGACGTTCTTGGCGACCTCTTTGATGGAGAAGGTCATCTCTTCGATGGAGGCGACGGACTCTCTCACGCTGGCACCGAGGTCGCCGATGTTGTCGGCCATCTCTTCGCTGGTAGCGGTCATCTGGAGAATGCTCGAACTACTTTCCTCCGCGCTGGCGGCCAGTACCTCGACGTGCTGAGCGATTTCGTTGAGGGCGCCGCGTAGGTCGACGACCTGAGTGTCCACGGTGGCGGCGATATTTTCTTGCAGCGACACGGTCTCGGTGACCAGGCCTTCGGCGTTCATCAATTCCGCCGTGAGCTGTTCCAAATCGGCTTCTGAGCTGCCTTGGGCCTCGGCCTCGCGGAGTTCGGCTTGCAGTCTCTTGAGCTGGGCTTCGTTCTCGGTCAGGCGTGCCTGTACGCTGGCGCTGCGCTCCTCGGCTTGAGCGTTTCGTTCTTCGGCTTCGACTACCTGGGCCTCCGCTTGGGTGGCTCGGTCACCGGCAACGCGCACGCGGTCCGCAGCTTCGCCGAGTTGCCGGTACAGTGCGGCGACGGCGGGGGAGGCATCTTCCGGGGCGGAAGGTCGCCGTCCGTTTCCTGCCGCCAGCACATCGTCTTCGAGACCCTCCGGAAGGGAATCTCCGCTACCGCTCAGAGCGATGATCACTACGATGGAGAGAATGGCGGTGAGTAGGGCCGGTCCCACTAATGACGAGTCGATGAAGAAGGTGGCGACCGGTACGAGGAGGGGCGCGTAGCCCAGAAGTTGGCGCTGTTGTTTGTTCATCGAGAAAGCTCTGCGATCACGCGAGGTGTTCGGGGGTATCGAAGGTCAGCGACATAGGGGAAGACATAGGGGGATGCGGTCAAAAGTCTACAGCCTCTACTTACGGCTAGCCGGCAAGTTGGCGTAGCTTCAAAACGAGTACTGATCATACTACACAGCGACAAGGCCGTAAGTTTTGAGAGTGGCATTTGCTGGCACTGACATAAGGGGTTCAGTGGGATGCAGCGCCCTCGATAACCACCAGGATGAAGCCGTCGGCGCGTGGCCCGGCTCGATGGAGCCCGCCGCGTAGCGGGCTGCCCGGCGTGGCTCAGGTGCTTCGCTAAGTATGCAATAGAGGGTTTTCGCGGGTCTGGCAGCTCGGGTTAGGACGGCAACTGCTCGAAAGTACAGTTCTACTCAACAGTCGACGTTGGATCTTCCTCTGGTGCCGTCGGCAGCAAAGTCGGCCCGCTTATGGGTAGGAGGATCCGGAACGCGGCGCCGCTCAGGCCGGGTTGTGCGCTGTCCGCGTCGGGGGACTCTAGGACCACGTTGCCGCCGTGCTCAAACACGATGCGCTGCACGATGGCGAGCCCCAGGCCCGTGCCGTGCGATTTGCCGCTGACATAGGGTTCGAAGACGCGGTCCTTCAAGGAATCTGGCACGCCGGGACCATTGTCCCGGACCATTAGGCTCACCCGTTGATGATCGGCCTCATCCACGGAAACGGTGACGGCCGGTGAGGATGAGTGAGCGCGCGCCGCGTCGAGGCCGTTTTGGACCAGATTTGTCAGCAGTTGCACCATTTGATCGCGGTCGGCGCGCAGCATGAGCGCTTTGGCTCCGAGGAGTGTCACGCTGGCATCGTCGCCGTCGTGAAGGCTGGTGACCTGTCGAGCCACCGAAACCATATCGATCTCTGTCATCTGGGGGGCCGGTAGCCGCGCGAATTCGGTAAATTCCTGAACGGTGCGAGTGATGCGAGCGACTTCCGACAATACCGTCGCCGACGCTTCCTCAAAGTAGTCGTCGAAGGCGTCGTCCCCGCGAGCCCGCAATCGACGCAGGGTTTCCACCGCGGCCCGGATTGGACTGAGCGGATTCTTGATCTCGTGGGCGACTTGGCGGGCGATTTCGCGGCGGGCCGCTATGCGTTCGGTGACAGCCAAGCGCTTGCGAAGTTCCGTCAGATCGAGGATCGCGTGGTTGAAAGATTCAGCGAACTGCTTGAGTTCGCGAGGTCCGCTGACCTGCACGGGTTGCGGATCCCCGTCGACAATTCGCTCGGCCTGGCGTGAGAGCTCGACGATAGGGCGGGCTAGGCGCTGGGAAAGAATCGCGGCTAGCACCAGGGCGATCAACAAGGCAACGGCGGCGATCGCCAAAATGGAGAGATCGAGTTGAGACAGTGTCGAAGCCAGCGGCGTTCGGGATCGGGAGGCGTACACGGTGGCGCCCAGGGTCTCCATCATCTGGGAGAGGTGCCGTTTTGGCGGGGCTGCCAAGGACAAGCGCAGTCCACTGCCGGCTGCCATCCGGCTAAACAGGACGTCCACATTCCAAGCGCCGTAGAGACCCAGTCGCGCCGGACCGTCACTTTTGACGCAACTTGCCTCGAGCCGTGCGGGCTCTCTGTTGCCGTTCAGCTGTGCGGAGCGGGAGCCCTTGAGCCGGGCGGCTAACTCCGCGCGCGTCACCCCGGCGGTGGCAGGCCCGCTGCCAGCCCCCAATATTTCGCCCCCTTTTTGGAACAGAATCAGCTCGTCCAGGCGCAAGGCCTTCATTCGTTCGGGCAAACGCAGCTGCAGGGTGAGGCGTCGCTCGTGGGATAGTCCGCCGGCGCGGAGATCCACCAGGGCTGAATCCACCAACTCGTCATGATCACAGAGGGATCCCAGTACGGCCTCGATATGCCCGGCCTCGCTGGCGAGGGTTTCTGCCAAAACCCGTGCGGTGGACGAAAATTGCGTATCGAAGCGTTCGGTTTCCGACTTTCTCCAGGCTTCCCGGACACCGAAGCCGAGGGCGGCAATAGTGACCAAGGTGAGTGCGAGGGCGCCCAGCAGGAGACGGAGACGCAGAGTCACGGCCCCAGACTACTCGGCATCCCAGTGTTCGGGGGGGAAGCTTCGCCTTGATCTGGTGGAGCGTCGCTGGCAGGTTCCGGCTCCCCTAATGCGCACATGGTATTTCCCGATTGGGCTAGCTCTATTGTCGGGCTGCTGGGGCTCCCGAGCCCCTGAGCTCCCGCCCCCGCCCGCCCGAGCCCCTACGGCGACAGCGCCAACTTCCGCCGCCGCTCCATCGATAAAGCCGCAGGTGCCTTTTGCCACGGTGCCTGACGGCACCTACGGTCCCTATCTCGGTCAATCCGGCACCGCTCGCGTGGCGGTTTGGGCCAGCCACGAAGGGGAGCAGCGTGCGTGGTTTTCCGTCCCGATAGCGGAGGACGGAAAACCGATGGGTGCGTTCCGCCGGTTGGTCGACGCGCCAGAAGAGATCGGGCTGGTGTTGGTGACTCCCAGCGTCGGGGATTCTTCGGCTGATCCCGGCTTTCTGCTTCTCAGTACTTGGGCGGATCGGACGGGAACTCGGGTCGAATCTCTTCGGCTGACGCCGGGCGGGGGCGCTCTGTCAGCGCCGGTGCCGTTGAGCACCACCCCCGGGCCTGTGCTCTGGATTGACTCGGTTCCGACTGGCCGCGGCAGTTTGGTATTTTGGGCCAGTCGGAGCGGAACTAGGGCTCGAGTATCGGTGGTAGCTCTCGATGAGCGCGGTGTGCCGAGCTCAGCTGTTCGTCAACTGGCGACTTCTGCGCTGGCTTGGCAGCTCGTACATACAGAAAATAGCGCGGTGCTCGGTGTGGTGCGCGAGGACTCGGGTTCGCCTGGCCGGGTCATCGAACTGCAGTCTCTCGATGACTTCGCCGACGCAGTCGGTCCTACGGTAGAGGTGAGCCGAGGCGCCGATCTCGGCGCGGACTTCGATCTGGCGTGGGTAGACGAGGGCATTCTTGTGGTGTGGTCTGAGCCAGCCCCACTGGAATCCCGGCTGATGATGGTTCGGCTATCTGGGGAGGGTCAGCGATTGGCCCCAGCGACTCCCGTGGTGGACCCCATCGGTGAGCAGGCGCTGATCGGGCTGTTCGCATCGCCCCGAGGCGCCCATGCCTATCTGGTGTGGGAAAATCTAGGGGATCCTGATTTGCGCACACGCAAGCTGAGGATCGGTCGATTCAAAACTGGGGCGGGTCTTGCTGCCGGTCGTGCTGTGCTTCACGTGGATCCTCGGGACGAGACCTTGCCGGAGTTTGTCGCGAGTGAGGACGGATTTCACGCCCTGGTGTTGAGTCGTGCTTGTCTGGCAGATGCTCCGTGTTCGGAGGAGCGTCACCCGATGTTGGTCGGTCTTTCGAGCGATCTGGTGCCCAACTACGCGCAGCCCCTTCAGGTACCCCCGCCCCCAGGCGCCACGGAAAACCCGGCCCTCGGCTTTGCGGATATGGGCTGGGGCTTGATTTGCTCTGGCGCCGCGTGTTCGGCCATCGGCGCCGTGCGAGCAGTCCCAGCACCTGTGTTTCTGCTGGGACTGCGCGCGACCCTTCAGCGCTGGATCGCGCCGGTGCAAGCGGTCACCCCTGCGCCCCGCCCCGCTATACGATCGAACCGCGCGCTTCTCGAGAGCGCTCCTCTGAGCGATATCGCTGTTGCCACGGTGGGTGAGCGCCGTTTGATTGCCACGCTGACCTACTTCGATCCCAGCACCCCCTACGTGCGACGCAAGACGCCGGCGCCTGACGGCCGCTACGCACCGATTCGCGCGGAGCTGCGAGTGACGGTCCGTAATCGAGATAAGGAGATCGGGTCGCACATTATCTCTTACCGCGCGCGCTCTTTAGGTGGCATCTCCCTGGCGTCGTCGGGGCAGCAGGCATTGCTGGCCTGGTCCGCTATGGATCGAAAGAAGCCTCAGGTGTTCGTCACTCTGCTCGATGCGGATGGCAAGCGGCGCAAACAGAAGGTGCTGACCTACACCAAGAAGGGCGAGATCAGCGCGGTGGGCGCGGTAGCGCTGAAGGACGGCTGGGCGGTGGCATGGATCGACACCCGGCACGGTCACCCGGAAGTCTATGTGGTCAAGCTAGACGCTCAACTAAAACGCATCAGTCCTGAGCGGCGCCTCGCCCGCACGGTCGGCTCTGTCAGCGGGCTCAGCCTACTGGCCCGGGGGGAGGTCGTGCTGCTCGCGCGCACGGAAGCACGGAGTCACGCCCAAGGCGTGCAAGATGTGGTGCTGAGTGCCTTGAACGCCAGCGATCTCAGCGCCATCGACGAAGAGCGCGTGGTGGCTCCCGGTCAAGGCCATGCTCATTCCTGTCGCCTTGCGGCGCGAGGCTCCGGGGCCGTCCTGAGCTGGGTCGTGGATCAGATGGGGAGCCTCGGTGGGGGAGCTGTGCTGTTGGCCAAGCTGGACTCCCGCGGCGCTGCGGTGGGCGCGCCCGACCGCTTGGCGGTGGACTCTGGAACCCTGAGCGCCATCGCGACCCGCTGTACGGAGAAGGAGTGTCAGGTCGCGCTCAACGTTCAACGGGGCAGCAGTCGGGGACTTGAGGCTCTACGCTGGGGTGGGGCGGAGGTCAGCGATATCCGCCCACTGGCGCCGCTCTCCCCAAGGCTCCGCGATGCCATCCCCCCGGTGTTCGGCGACGCCACGCTCTACTACGCCGACAGTTCCGGCGAAGAACGGGGCGTGCTGCGCCAGCTAGAGGTGGATTGGCAGTGAGCCATTCATTGCCTCTTGCACCGACGCGGGCCGTGTCATGATCGCCGATACGGCGACCATCGAAGCGGGGGCGCAGCTGGGAACCGGCGTGCTGGTGGAAGATTTTGTCGTCGTACGCGCCGGGGCGATTGTGGGCGACGGTTGCTATTTGCGAGCTGGCACCATCGTGTACTCCGAAGCCGTGCTTCGGTCGTCCGTCCAGACTGGTCATCATGTGGTGATTCGGAGCGGTAGTGTTGTCGGCGAAGGCACGCTGATCGGAACCCATACGGTACTGGATGGGGATCTCAGCATCGGTCGGCACTGCCGCCTGCAAACGGCTGTCTACGTTCCCCCGGGCTGCACTATCGGCGATCGGTGTTTTCTCGGACCCGGCGCCTCCTTGACCAACGATCGCCGGGCTGGTTCGCACATGCGGGGGCTGTCGCAGGCGGGCGATGCTTGGCAGGGGGCGACCCTCGGTTACGGCGTGCGGGTCGGCGCACGAGCGGTACTACTCGACGGCATCTCTTTGGGAGACGAGTGTTTCGTGGCCGCCGGCGCGGTCGTCACAAGATCGGTTGCTGCGGGTCGCCTCGTTCGGGGAGTGCCGGCGGTAGATGTGGGAGCGGTGCCGCCCGGTGAAGAGCTGCCCGACCATGACTGAGCCGCTACCCACCGTGCCCATGGGCAACACCGAGCTGACCGAAGACGAAATCGAGGCGGCCTTGGCCGCGCTGCGCAGTGGCCAACTCCGGCAAGGTGCGGAGGTCTCGGCCTTCGAGAACGCCTTTGCAGAGTTTGTCGGAGTACCCCATGCGGTGGCCTGTAGTTCCGGGACGGCGGCCCTGCACATCGCGTTTCACGCACTGCTCTCCCCGGGGGACGAGGTGTTGGTGCCGGCGTTCACGTTTATTGCGACGGCCTCGGCAGTGGTCATGGCGGGGGGGGTGCCCGTTTTGTGTGACGTGAACGCCGACGACTACAATCTCGATTTGGAGCGAGCCCTATCGCAGGTGACGAGCCGGACGCGTGCGGCATGTGTGGTGCCGCTGTTCGGTCACCCCATCGACGCTCCCGCCCTCGCGGAGTTCCAACGGCAGTTCTCCGGCGCGGTGGTGGGGGATTGCGCTCAGGCGCTGGGGAGTCTGGATACCGAGGGTCGCGCCTTGGATGCCAGAGTGGATGCTGTCACCCATTCGTTTTATCCCAGCAAGAACCTCTTCGTCGGAGAAGGTGGCATGATCACGACCACCGAGGGGAGCTGTGCCGCGCAGTATCGCCGCTTGCGTTCCCACGGGCGCACGGGCCCCCACTATCACGAAGAACTAGGCTTCAACTATCGGATGAGTGAAGTGGAGGCGGCCATCGGTCGCTGTCAGTTACCGAAGGTACAGCGGAGAGCCAAGCGGCGACGCGAGATCGCCGCGCACTATGCTTCGGAGCTCGGCGACTTGCCGGGCGTTCGATTGCCGTCGGACCCTGTGACTGGGACCCATAGCTACCATCAATACACTCTGCGTTTGGATCCCGAGGTTCTCGATCGCGAGCGCTTTTCCGCCGGATTGGCAGAACGAAAGATTCTCTCCGCGGTTCACTACCCCCGCGGCTTGCATGAGCAACCGGCGCTGGAAGGGCGCAGTCGGACGCCACTGCGCCTGCCGGTGACCGAGGCGCTGTGCCGTTCGGTACTTTCGATTCCCGTGCATGCGGGACTGAGCGACGGGGAGGTCGAGAGAGTCGTGGCAGCCGTCAGGCATTGCGCAGGCGGCACTCGCTGATGTTCGACAGCCACTGTCACCTCGATGATCCCACCCTGGTGGCGGAGCTGCCACGCTGGCTGGACGAGGGGGCGTCCCTGGGGATCACGGGCTGGTTCGTTCCTGGAGTGAGCCGCGAGCGTCAAGCGGGCCTCCGGGGGCTGAATGCACAGCATCCTGAGCTGTGTTTCGGTGCCGGTATTCACCCCTGGTACGTGGACGAGCTCGGGGACCAATTGCTCTCCGCTCTCCGAGACGCGGCTGAGCAGCGGGGCGATGCGGTCGCCATTGGCGAGTGTGGTTTGGACTCCGGTCACGCGAAACGAGCGGGTCACGGCATGGAACGTCAAGTGCTCGCCTTCGAGTCGCAGTTGGCACTCAGCTGTGATCTGCAACTGCCAGTCGTGCTGCACATTGTTGGCGCCCACGGTGCTGCCCTCAAGATCCTCCGGCGCTTTGGGCCGTTCCCTCAAGGCGGAGTTCTGCACGCTTACTCCGGCTCCGCTGAGTTGGTTGGAGATTACGAAGCCCTCGGTCTCAGCTTCGGGGTGGGCGGACTGATCACCCGATCCGGGGCGCGCCGGGCCTTGGCAGCGGTCCTTGAAATGTCCTCGGACCGTTTACTTCTAGAGACGGACGCCCCCGATATGTCGCCCGAAGGTGTGCCGCCGGGACACAACACACCCCTGACACTGCCCCAAGTCGCGCAAAAACTGGCCGAGCTTCGGGGCGAGACCCTGCAAATCATCGACGATGTCACCACAGCGAACGCTCGCCGGCTGTACAGCGTTTGACGCCAATTCGGGCTCTGCTAAGCGGTGGTTATGGATTTTCCCATCATCTCAGATTCCGCAAGCCTGAGTACCGCTCCGAGCCCCGAGTTCGATCCCGTCCCGGAATCGACCTACAAAACCCATCGCCGATTTGATCGGGCGGCACGCCTATTCACCGAGCCCGGATTGCACCGACTGATGGGCGCACGTGTATTGGTTGTGGGTGTTGGCGGTGTCGGGACGTTTGCCGCCGAGGCACTGTCTCGCAGTGGAGTCGGCAAGTTGTCGTTGATCGATTTTGACAAGGTGTGCGTTACCAATACGAATCGTCAGCTGCACGCCATGAAAGGAACCGTCGGCAAACGCAAGGTGGAGGTCATGGCTGAACGATTGCGATTGGTGCACCCCACCAGCGAGATCGAAGCCGTGCCGGTGTTCTACAACGCGGAGACCAGCGACGAGTTGTTGAGTGGTCAGGTAGATTTCGTCATCGACGCCATCGACAATATTACGGCGAAGGCGCATCTTATTGCGACCTGCGTGACGCGTTCGATCCCCATCGTCTCATCCATGGGCGCCGCCGCGCGTTTGGATCCCACGATGATCCGCGTCGAAGATCTGGGCGCGACCCAGAAAGATCCCTTCGCTAAGGCCGTGCGGAAAATGCTGCGACAGAATCACGGGCTCGAGATCTCCCGTGACCAGGCCGTCGGCGTGCATGCGGTCTTCAGTTTGGAGGAGCCCATCGTTCCGGTCCCGCCGGGCTACGACGAAGGGGTGGGCTTTCGTTGTGTTTGTGTCGGCGGCAGCAACGGCATGCACGACTGCGACAAACGATCGCGCATTGACGGCACGGCTGCCTTCGTTACGGGGGCCTTTGGACTAGCGGCAGCCGGCGTGGTTGTACGCAGTCTGATAGACGGGCCGAGTCGGGAATGTCGCGCGGCGCGCGGCCTCGAAGCTCCCGCCGCCTGATCCCCAGCAGAGGCCAGTAGTCAGTGGCCAGGTTTCCGGCGTTAGGAGGTCGGGAAGCTGTCGTCGGGCGCGGTGTCGTGAAAACGGGTGTAGTCGACGATGAAGCGACCTGTGTCGGTCTGATTGGTGACGTCGACAAATCGAGCGCCTACGTGCACGTCATCCGGCACATAGTTGTGCCGCGCGTAGGTGGTTTGTCCGTAGGTGCCGTCGTGCCCAATCAAGGTAACGATGACCGTGATGAAGCTGTCACCTGGGGAGTCCCAATCGACGTCGGCGAAGGGGCTTTTGTCATCGATCTCGTGAAGCAACAACCACGACAAGAGAAACAACGGCGAGCGCTCGCGCATCAATTTAACATCGTGCAGGCGACGCATCACGTGTCCCTCGGGGGATACGTCGTCCTTGAGTACAGTCACGCGCATTTGCGCGTCGACAATTTCGCCCCCTCGTGTATTGCCGGCGCGGAACATGAGAGTGGTTTTTCCGTGATGCCGAGTTAGCACCATGGGCTCGCTGAACAGCACGGGGCTGCGAGGGCGGCTGGCTTTGGCAAAGATAAGTCCGGTAGCCATGGCGACGCTCAGCAGGCCGACGGCTGCCTCGATGGTGACGAGCACGTGCGCATACGGAGTGGCCGGCGTCATGCCGCCGTAGCCGATGGTGGCAAAGGTTTGAACGCTAAAGAAGAAGGCGTCGGCAAGCCCTTGCGCGCCCGCAATCGAATGGGGCTGCATCGCGTACATCACTGCGAAGGCCGCGTTGACCAGCAGGTAACAAGCACCGAACACAAGCAGCATGCGCTTCCAGCTTCCGTCGATGAAAAACGAGTACACGTCGCCGCGGTGGGCGGGAGGCGCACCGATGCGAATGGCCGAGCGCGCATCTCTCAACAATGCGGATCGCGGTGCTTGGGTAGCCACGGCTTGGGAGCCCTCCGCTGCAGATCGCGGCCGGTCCTGGGAGCCCGACCCGGAATGCGTGGATCGGGCCTCCGGCGTGGGCTCTCGCGTGCGTTCCGTCACGAGAGCAAGCTAACGTTGGCCTTGCGGACCGGCAACCGCGGGGACCGGCGACCGCCACGGTCGCGTCGATCAGCGCTTGCGATCCGGCGCATCAGTGTGTCGCTCCGGGGCGGTACCGTGCGTTCTGGTGACGAGCAAAATTCCGAAGCGGCGCCCAGAAAAATTAACGAGGGAGCCCGGGATGAAATTCGCGTGGTAATGCTCCGGAACGCTCCCTGTCTGCGGATTTGAGGGCTCCCGTGGGGATAAAGGCCAGCTTGAGGCTCGCGATCCGTTGGGATTTCGCAGAAGTAGCCGATTTTGACATATGTATGTGCCTGCGCAGGGCTGCGATAACACGTGGGGTGGGACACGGCCGGGGGTCCGCTTTGGGGTCAAACACCTGCAAAAAACCACAGGATTTGCACCGGATCGGTCTCCCGGGATGTTGCCGGGGCGACCAAGGGTCGTGCGTCATGCCCTGTTTACGTGCTATTCGCTCTACATCTCCTGAGGGGGAGTCGCCATTTAGAGGCCGCCGTGACTACAGCACCACCCGTCAAACTCCGCCGCGTACGCCTTGCCGAACGCCCCGAACTCGATCCCTTGATCGACGAACATCTCGCCGAGGCGATGAAGTTTCGGGAAACCCAGGCAGGTCCCACTAGCTCTCAGGATTACGAAGAGCTCGCACTCTTTTGGCAAGAGCGCGGCCGCCATCCGTTTTTCCTCACCATGGGATCCGAGCGCGTGGGGCTCGCCTTGGTTCGAGAAGTCTTAGATGAAGCTGTCATTGAGATGGCCGAGTTTTATGTTTTTCCTAAGCATCGTCGGAACGGTGTGGGGCGGGCGGCCATGCTCAAGTTGTGGCAGCGATTCCCCGGCTCTTGGCGCTTCCAAGTGAACGCTAGCAACGAAGGGGGGCGCGCGTTTTGGCCCCTGTGCCTCGAAGCACATGGTGCCACGAACATCGACGTGAAGGACATCACAGCGCCGGACGGTGCGCGGGTGGAATACACTTTCGACATTCCTTCGATGGACTGAGACGGCTCGCGGGACTGCCCGCGCTTTGGCGCGAAACCCCGTCGCGAACGCCTTGGTGCACAACTCAGTGCGCGCTGCTAGGTCGT
This sequence comes from Polyangiaceae bacterium, assembly GCA_013214025.1. Classification (GTDB taxonomy): domain Bacteria; phylum Myxococcota_A; class Polyangia; order Polyangiales; family Polyangiaceae; genus JABSRN01. Next base: position 71,265 of record JABSRN010000067.1, on the reverse strand, counting down.
CGTTACGCTTAGGCGGAGGCGAGGGGTCGGCCTGAGTCGACCCAGAAGCGTTTCATGCGTCGAGCGATCTTGGAAGACTGGGTCAGGAACGGGGAGTGACCGTAGCCCTCGGGCTCTTCAACGATGGCGTGGTCGGGCAGGTGCTCACGAAAAAATGCTAGGTATGAAGGCGGAAACACGCGTTCGGCGGTGCCCCAGCTGAGCAGCACGGGCATGCTCAGTTGTCCGACTTGCTCGGCACTGAGGGTATCCCGATTGCTCGTAGTCTGGATGAATTCGCGCACGAAGGGCCGAGAAAGTCGCACGGACATGGCCATGGCGACGAGGGGCACGCTGAATCGTGCGCTGGGAAACACGCGTCGGACGAAGTTGAACAGATCGGACCGGTTGCGAAAATCGAAGCAGGCGAGCACTTGTCGGAGATCCGCTTCAGTCGTGCGAGCTCCGCCAGGCGAAGATAGCATGAGGGCGCCGACTTTATCCGAATGCGCCAAAGCGTAACGGAATGCGACGATGCCCCCTAGTGAGTTGCCGTAGACGAGAGCTGGGTCGTCCCCCACGAGCTCGTTCAGCACCTCGTAGAGATCTGCCTCGGCTTCCAAAAACTTGCCGGCGGGCAAATCGGGATTGAGTCCGTGACCCGGCAAGTCGACGGCGATGATTCGGCGAGCCACCGGGCGAAGCTGGGCCATCAGCGGCATCCAGTCGGTGGCAGCTCCGCCAAGGCCGTGCAGGAGCAGCACGGTGGGAATGGGCCCCTTGCCTTGCCCTTCGATGACTTGCAGAGAACCCCCGCTGGAAGAGACCGCCCGGGAATGGAAGCCAGCGATCCCCAGCAGGGCGCGAGATGCCCAATCAGCGAAGGCCATAGTGGCGCGTGCCGCCTTTTTTGCCTGGGGGGGTGGGGAGGGCGCCATGAGATTGCCGGAGAGTAGCAACAGGTGACAAAGTAGCCAGGCGGTAGCGGCATCGTCCGCGCTGATAGCGACCTGTGTCTTGCCCGCAGTGGCCGAATTTGCCCAAGAGTCGCCCAGGACTCGGGCGGAGACGGTGGATTTGCCGTTGGCTGTCTACAAAAGCAAAAGAGCCGCCCGTTTGGGGGCGGCTCTTTGCGCGTTGGGGGGCGAGCCCCTGCGGTCCTAGAAGAACAGGGACTGCAGTTTCATCGCCTGGGAAACGTCACCGTCGAACTTCAGCTTGCCCTCCATAAAGGCATCCTGTCCGGTGATTTCCGAGTTCATGAGCTTCAGAAAGTCCGTGTCTGCCATGGAGATGGAGAACACGGCCTTGTCGGAAACGCCATCCGAGATGCTCCACTCGCCCTCACCGATGGTGATGGTGAACTGAGCTGATTGCTCACCCGAGATGTCGTAGGCAAAAATGCCGCGGAAATCTCCGGCCATCGTGGCGTCGGGACCGAGCTTCTCGGGGAGGACCCGGGCGAAGTAGTCGGCGACGCTGGTGGCGTTCCAGTCGAAGGGGGCATCTTCCGGTCCACGCTCAGCTCGCTCTTTGCGCATCTGCTCGCGGAGTTTGATGGTGCCTTCCTTATCGTAGGACATCTTGAGGGCTTCGAGATCACCGGTGACGACGACGCCGTAGTCCTTCTTGGCACCTTCGACGCTGACGAGCTCGTCGAGCACATCTTCGACTACCTCTTCGGGGGGGCGATCGTAGGCGTCGCCCCAGCCGGCGCCAGAAGCGAACTCCACCATGATCTTCTCGCCGGGCTGGTGCGCGACGTAGAAGGCCGTATGCTTGACTTCGTATTCGGCATCGCTGCCGACACGGAGGAACAGTCGGTTCGTGGAGCCGTCGCAGCCGCCGGCGAGGCCGGGAGCGCAGGCCTTTTCACCGAGTACCCAGGTGTAGACCTGGCACATGGCGGTGACCTCTTTGATGTAACGTGAGCCCGGCTGTCCGCGGTATCGACCCGCGCCGCCCGTATCGATCATCATCTCGCGACCGAGCTGACGATGGGGGAGTAGGCTTTCATTGATTTCGCTGGTGGCGAGAACCAAGTTACCGAAGGCCGTCGGGGTGCTGCCCCAACCGTCCGCCTTGGCGGAGGCCGATGCGCAGTTCGAGGTCGTGTCCACGGAGTGGTCGACGAAGAACTCTTGGGTCTCGGGGTGAGAGCCGTAGATGACGACCGGGATGGCGACCTTGTAGGTCTGGGCCTGGGCGCGTTCGGGGATGGCCTGAGAGAGAGCCAAACAGATGGCCTCGGACACTTCGACACCGGGATGGTGGGTACCGGCAGACACCGGCCGGTTGTCCTCAGGGTTGATGCACGTGCCCTTGGGGATGATCATCTCGAAAGATTGGAAGAGGCCTTCGTTCTTGGGGATGCTCGGCTCGATCATCGTGCAGAACTGGCTGAGGATCATGCCCTCGGTGTTGCCAATGGTGCCGTTGGTCGACAGGTTCTGACGACGGTCGGATCCCGAAAAGTCGAAACTGAGATCGTCGCCCTTGATGGTGGCTACACAATGAACCTTGATGTCGCGGTTTCCGACAGTGTCCTGGTGAACGAAGGCTTGCCCCTCGTAGACACCGTCCGGCCACTCTTTGATCGATTCTTTGACCTTGCGGGTTGTGAGATCGATGGAGTAGTCGACAGCCGCTTGGATGGTTTCGGAGCCGTACTCTTCGGCCAGGGCCTTGAGGCGTTTGGCTCCGAGCATGGCGGCGCCCATCTGGGCCCGTACGTCGGCGGTGTGAGCCGGCAGGCGGTTGTTGGCCTGCAGCATGTACATGACGTCTTTGCGTTCTTTGCCCTCTTCCATGATCTTCATGGTCGGGACCCGCAGGCCTTCGGCCCAGACGTCGATGGCGTCGACACAGTAACCGCCGGGGGTCTGCCCGCCGGTATCGCCGTGGTGACACTGGATGCTCGCGATCAGCAGTAGCTTGCCGTCCACGATGACCGGAGCGAAAACGTTCCAGTCCGGAAGGTGCCCGCCGCCGTGATAGGGGTCGTTGCCGACGAAGATATCGCCTTCGCGGAACTCGGACTCGTCGTAGAATTCGAGGGCGAAGCGTACCGGCCCACGAGAGGCCAGCATGAACTGCGGAATACCGACAGAGAGCGCCGCGAGGCGTCCCTTCGAGTCGATGATGCTCGCGTTCCGTTCGTTGGACTGGTTCAGAATCGGCGTGACGGCGGCGAGACTGACGTGGGTCGCCATCTCGAAGGCGACGGTTTCCATCGCGCCCCGAAGGACTTCGACGGTAATCGGATCAACAGTGCCCATGACCTAAGCCTCTACTTTCGTGATGACGTGGTTGCCGTACTTGTCCAACTTCGTTTGCTGGCCAGGATGGAGAATGACCGTGGTGAAGGTCTCTTCGATGATGGCCGGGCCTGCAAGCACAGTGTCCGGACCGAGTTTGGGGCCGTCGTAGACGTTGGCTTCGATCATCTTTCCGCCAAAGTAAGCTTGGCGGGTGGTCTTGAGTGCGTCCTTGATGTCGGACACTCCCTTGGCGGCCAACTTCAGTTCCGGGGTTGGGGTCGCACCGGTGGAACGCAATCGGAGTTCCGCGATGATGACCGGCTCGTCCGGTGTATTGAAGGTGTGCAGCTCCTTGTGACGCTTGTGGAACTCGGTCTCGATGACCTTGAGATCGTCGTCGGAGATTCCGCCATCCTTATTGAGCGTGATGGGCACGCTGATTTCCGCGGTCTGGCCGTTGTAGCGGCAGGCGACGGTGTACTCGTGTGCGATGTCCTTGATGCCAACGCCCATGCCGCCAAGTTCGTCATTCGCCGAGTTCGTCAATTTGGCGAAGGCAGCAGCGAAGGCCTTGTGATCCAGCTTGCGGGTGTCGGAGATCATGGCCTGGATTCCGTCGACCACGAAGTCCGCGCAGAGGGCGCCGTAGGCGCAGAACACCGGCGAGAGCCTCGGCACGATGACGCGCTCAATGCCCATTTCCAGAGCTTGACCGGTCGCGTGCATGCCTCCGTTGCCACCGAAGGCGACCAGGTCGAAGTAGCGCGGGTCGTGTCCTTTTTCACAGGATACGCGGCGGATGGCGTTGTTCATGTTCGACAAGGTGAGCCGGTGGATGCCGGCTGCAGCCTCGATCACGCTGAGCCCCAAAGGATCTGCGATTTGTTCCTTGATGGCCTTTTCTACGTTGCTGGCGTCGATCTTCATCTGGCCGCCGCAGAGGGCCTCGGGATTGAGGTAGCCGAGCAGGAGGTTGGCATCGGTGACCGTGACTCGCTCGCCGCCCTTGCCGTAGCAGATGGGGCCGGGCTTGGAGCCGGCGGAGTCGGGGCCGACGTTCAGGCCGCCGGATTGCACGTTGGCGATAGAACCGCCGCCTGCACCGATGGAGAGCACGTCCACCATGGGAAGGGAGATGCAGTAGCGCGCGACCCAGTTCCAGGTGGATTTTACTTCCGGACGACCCTGGTAGACCAGGGACACGTCGTAGGAAGTGCCGCCCATGTCGCAGCTGATGAAGTTCTTCACGCCGAGGTCGCGGCAGATGGCCACCGAAGCGTTTACGCCGCCGACCGGGCCGGAAGCGAGAGTGACGATGGGCTTCTGGGAAGCCGCCTCGATGCTGGTGATGCCGCCGTTGGACTGCGTGACGAGCACATTCTTCGTGAAGCCGCGTGCTTGCATGCCTTTAACCAGGCGGTGCAAGTAGTCGACGACGCGGGGACCGATGTAAGAGGCGACCATCGTGGTGGAGGTTCGCTCGAACTCGGGGGCTGCGGGCATGACCTCGTGGGAGAGGAAAATCCGGGCTTCGGGGTACATCTCCTTGACGATTTCGGAGATGCGCAGCTCGTGCTTGTTGTTCTTGAAGCTGAACAAGGTGCAGATGGCAATGGCCTTGATGTCGTGATCTTTGAAGCGTTTGACCGCGAAGCGGACTTTCTCTTCATCCAAAGGCACCAATTCGTTGCCTTGGTGATCAAAGCGACCCTTGACGGAGATGCGGAAGCGCCGCTTGGTGATCTCGGTTGGCCGCGGGGCTGCCGGATCCCAAATGTTCTCGCGGAAGCCACGGCGGAACTCAATGTCGTCCCGGTGGCCGTCCGTCGTGATGAGGCCGACTGAGGTGCCTCTCATTGTGATCAGGGTGTTGTCTGCTGTGGTGGTGGAGTGCACGAGCACGTCCATTTCCTTGAGCAGAGTGTCGAGATCTTTCGACTCCTGTTTTGCCAGTTCTTCTATCCCGGCTAGCACACCCGTGGCCTCATCCATCGGGGTGGTGGGACTCTTGGTGACGAGGACTCGGCCATCGGGACACACCAATGAGAAGTCTGTGAACGTGCCTCCGACGTCGATACCGATGCGGTAGCCCATGCGACTGTTTCTCCAAATGTTCTGTTGAGAGGGGTCTGCGGGGAATGCAGACACACTGCGAGCGAGCCGGGGTTCTGGCATACGCCTGGCGCCCTCGCAACTGCACGACTGTTACGACGCAGTGTGTCCAAGGCGGCTGTTATTGCTGGGCAATTACGATTGCCAGGCACACACTGAAACACACCGGGACAACCAGGCACGATATGTCTCAGCGGCCACTTTCGCCGCGTCGGACAATCTGGACGGAAGTGATCCGCCAAGCCGCCGAAATGGCACGATTTCGTGCTGTTTATGGGCACTTCCGCAAGTTTGCCAGGTTTGGTGTGACCTGGCCGTTCAATAACGGGAGGCTATTCGGAGCTCAGCAGCATGCAGCCGCCGAGGGGTCCACCACCGGCTGCGGCCAGTGCTACTTTGGGATCGCCGTGCTTCTTTTTCACCTGACGCTCGCCGCCCTCGCCCCACAACTGAACGCACGCTTCGTGCAAAAAGCCGTACCCATGTAGGCGTCCACCTGACAGTTGTCCGCCGTTGGTGTTCAGCGGAAGCTCTCCGTCGGGAGCGATTCGGGCGCCGCCTTCGACGTAGGGACCGCTTTCGCCTTTGCCGCAGAAGCCGAGAGCTTCGAGCCAAGCGAGAGTGAGGAAGCTGAAGCCGTCGTAGAGCTCGGCGACCTCGACGTCTTTAGGTTTGTAGTCCGTGCGCTTCCACAACATGGCGGCGGCATCGCGGAGCGCCATCGTTGTCATGTCGTCGAACTGATCCCAGGAGGGCCGTCCGTGTATGGCCGAACCGATGGCTTCTACCTGGATGGGCTTCTTCTTCATGTCCTTGGCAATTTCTTTGCGGGAGACGATGATGGCGGTCCCTCCGTCGCAGGGGACGTCACAATCATACAGACTGAAGGGAGACGAGATCATGCGGACGTTCATGTAGTCGTCCAGACTCATCGGATCCTTGTAGACCGCGTAGGGAGTCTTCGCGGCGTTCTTGCGGGCGTTGATCGCAATCATCGCCAGCTGCTCGCGGGTTGTGCCGTACTCGTGAAAGTGACGTTGCGCCATCATCGCCATCCAGTTGGCGGGTGAGTAGGCACGGAATGGCAGCGTCCACTCAAGGAAGCCGGATGCCTTGGGCGAACCAGCGCCGCCGCCTCCAGCCCCTCCCATGCCGCCTTTGCCCTTAGCCGCCGCGGTGGCTTCCCACACAGAGCGGAAGCACAATACGTGGTTGGCGTAGCCGGCTGCGACTGCAGCACAAGCGTCAATCACTGAGCCTAGCTGTCCGGACGCCTCGGGGCCGCCGCTGAACCAATTCAGGTTGAGACGCAGGGCGTCTTGAACTTCGACCACCCCGGCTCCGGTAAAACCAGCCCCGCCCACGCCCGCACCCGGGTAAGTGGCGAGACCGTCGATGTCTTCTTTCCTGAGGCCGGCGTCTTCGACGGCGGCGATGCAAGCATCGAGAGTTAGCTCGAGGGGATCGCGCATCAAGCGGCGACCCACCTGGCTCATGCCAGTGCCCGTGATGACGGCAGCTCGTTCGTTGTTGCTCATGATCTAGTTCTCCACCGGCTCAAACACGGGTACGTAAAATTTCTTCGGATCGCTTCCGTGTTCCTCGAAGGCGACTTTCACTTTCATGCCGATCTTCACGTCCTCGGCCTTGCAGTTGATCATGTTGCTCGTAAGCCGCAGACCCTTCTGCTCGGGAAACTCAATGAGCACGATGGCGTAGGGATGGTCCGGGGCCGGCACCCACTGCTGGGTATTGAGTGTGAAGCTGTAGACCTCGCCTAGGCCTGAGGTCGCCTCGGGCTTGAGGTTCTTGCCCCAGCATTCCGGGCAAACCGGTTGGGCGGGGTGGATCCAGTGCTGACAGTCTTGGCAGCGAAGGAAGTTGAGTTTGCCCTCAGCCCCTCCCGTCCAAAAATGGCTGTTCTGTTTTGTAATTCTCGGCGGGACTCGGAAGGGGTTGTCGGCCATAGGGGGCAGACCGTAGCAGTGAGTCCCCGGCTGTGTCAGACAAATCTGACACATCGTCACATTTCTGTTTTCCTTGTAGTTCTGATGGGTTACGCATTACCCCTGAACTAGCGCCCCCCATGGCCAACCGGCGACTTCGGCCTATATAACGGAACTCAGCTATGCCTCGGACCCAGCTCCCTTACAGCGAAGGAATTTTTCGTCGGCGTATTCGTTTCGCATTCCAGTCGGCTCTCGTCGTGATCGATTTGGAAGACGACTTTCATCGTTTTCATCTGGAGCTGCGTCACGACGGCAACAGCGTGACCGGTGTCAGTGCCGAAACCATTCGCGCGCCGTGGTCCGCCTGTCCCGATGCCATCCCGAAGTTGGATCAACTGGTTGGCATGCCGTTAACGCCGCGAGTCACTGACACCTTGAAACTCGGCGGCGCCGATCGCCGGTCCCAGTGCACACACTTGTTCGACCTGAGCTGCCTGGCAATTGCGCATACCGCACTGGGTACAGCGGACTTAGTTTACGATATTGCCGTTCCGGATCGCGCCAAGAGTCGCGGTCTGACCACACTTCGGCAAAACGGAGAGCTCAAGTTGGAGTGGGAAGTCGATGGGCTAAATTTCGTCGGGCCCGAGCTCTACGCAGGCCAGACCCTCCGCTCGACCTTCCCCGCTTGGGTAGAGAGCGTGATGGGCGCTGAAGCCGCCGTAGGCGCCATCGCTCTGCGGCGCGCCTGCATCATCTCCAGTGGTCGCATGATGGACCTCGATGAGGTGCGCGACGCAAGTGCTTACCTGCCTATGATCGGCGGCAGCTGCCACACTTTCACCGAAGGTATCGCGCAAAAGGCAATCCGCACGCCGAATACCAGCCACGAGTTCACTCACCGCGCCGACGAGCTATTGAGCGACCTCTGAACGGAAGACTGTCAGTCTTCTAGTTTGTCGATCAGGCCCCACGCGAGAGCCCGCTCGGTATCGATGCGCTCGGCGCTGAGCGCCATATAGGTGGTGCGTTCCCGACCGATCCGCGCGGGGATGCTCGCGGTGCCACCGGCACCTGGGCACAGACCCATGGCGATTTCCGGCAGCTGAAAGAACGTTTCCCTCGCAGCGGTCACATGCCCGCAAAAGCTCGGCAGTTCCACGCCCGCGCCGATGCACGCGCCGTGTACGCGGGCAAAGGCGCGTTCGCGGGAGCGATTCAGCTCGGCTCCCGCACTGCGGGTGGTGCGCGTCGCATGCGCACTGACCGCATCGCTCAAGCTGCCGAATTCGTCGAGGTGCCCGCCGCTACAGAAGGAACTGCCGACGGCGCTGAACTCGATGCGTTCGATGCTGTCGTCCAACAGCGGGAGCTGCAGTGCTTCGACGAGGGCGTCCCGGGCCGCATAGGAAAACGCGTTGCGGATCTCGGGACGATTGAAGACCAGTCGGAGCACGCTCTGCTCACGGCTGACGAGTACTGGAGGGCCGTCGCTCACAATCGCCTTGTTCATTAGCGGTGTTCGTTTTCGCCAGCTGGCGAACTCCGGTCCTGCTTGCAATATGCCGTAGGCGAGACTCTCAGCGAAGAGCCCTTCGGGAATGCTGCGAGCCCTACTGTGGCGAAGTAGCTGAACGGTGGTGAGAGCGGCGAGCGGGGCGGCTCCGGCGTTGTCGACGATGTTGGGCAGGGCCTTGCGGTCGTCGAGCACTACGTCGATGTGGGGAAAGTACTCGCGCCGATTCGCCTCCAACACTGCATGCGATTCTGTCGGGCATAGCAGTGTCGGACATGGCAACTGGCGCAGTGCCTCGCTGACCTTCCGGGACGCTGGCTCTTGTACGGAGCCGTCGTCCTCCAGGACCAAGAGGGCCGTGCCGCCAAGAGTACTGAACTCTTCGCGGGCGTCTGGCGATTCCAATAGCCGGATTCCTTCACCCAGTGAAAGGAAGCGGGCAACGGACGCCACCAGCGATCAGGCCTTGCCGGAGAGCTCGGCTTTGACGACGCGACGGAGCAGCTTGCCCGTCTCGTTGTAGGGCAGTTCCTTGTTGAACTTGATGACTTGGGGCACACGCGAGGACCGGAGATGTTCCTTCACGAAAGCTTGCAGGGCTTCGACGCTGACGGATTGCCCTTCTTTGAGCACGACAGCGGCGGCGACGGCTTCGCCCCACTGTTCGTCGGGGATGCCGACCACTGCGGCATCGGCGACAGCTTCGTGTTCGAGCATCACGTCTTCGATCTCGCCCGGGGACATGTTTTCGCCACCACGGACGATCACATCGTCGGCGCGACCCTCGATGAAGAGATAGCCGCCCTCATCGATGGATCCGGCATCGCGGGTGGGGAACCAGCCCTCCTTGTCGAGCAGGCTGCCCTTGCCTTCGTACTCGCCGGAGACTTGCTCGCCGCGCACGTAAATTTCACCGCGTTGCCCAGCGCCGAGAACTTTGCCCTCGTCGTCTCGGATTTCGAGCTCCAGGGTCGGAAGCGGTCTTCCGACGCTGACGAGGCGTCGCTGAATTTTCGGGTCATCACTGGAGGCGGCTTCCCGATGGTCGTCGGGGCCCAGCACGGCGATGGTGCTGCTGGTTTCTGTCAGTCCGTAGGCATTCGTAAAGTCCGTCTCCGGAAAGAGTTTCATGGCCTTGGTGATCACGCTGAGGGGCATCTTGCCGCCGCCGTAGGAGATGGCGCGGAGAGACGGCATGTTGGCGGAGTCTTCACCTTCGAGGGCTTCGATGACTCGCGTGAGCATGGTGGGGACCACGAATGCGTTGGTGACCTTTTCTTCGCGGACCAGACGGATCCATTCGTCGGCCTTGAAATTCGCCAGCTGGATGATGCGCCGCCCAGCGTAGACCGAGCTGAGAATCGCGGCCATGCCCGCCACGTGATAGGGCGGCACACACACTAGGGTGGAGTCGTCTTCGCCGGCGCCAGCGAACTCGACCGAGCCGAGGATGTAGCTGACGAGGTGTTTTTGGCGCAGCACGGCGGCCTTGGGCGCTCCAGTGGTACCGCTGGTGAAGAGCAATACGGCGACGTCCTCGGGGTCCATCGGCCAGGAGGTCTCCGCCTTGCCCTCCCGGGCGGCTTTCACGAAATCTCCGGTCGCTATGACCTGGGTGCCGTCGAGTTTGGCTAGCTCGTCCGTACGGGCCGCATCGGTGATGAGGTACGCAGGAGTGATCCGCGCGATGAGCTTTTCGACTTCCTCTTTGGTGAGTCGGTAGTTAAGCGGTACAAAGGGCACGCCGGCACAGCCCGCTGCGAAAAGCCCGATGGGAATGGCCAGGGTGCTCACGTCGAGCACTGCCAATCGTCGAGCGTCGCTCGCCTTGATCTTTTCGGCGGCAGCTCCCGCGGCGGCAAAGAGCTCGCCGTAGGTCAGCGTTTCCTTGCCGTTTTTGATAGCGACTCGGTCCTCGAAGGTCGTGGCCGCCATCTCCAGCAGCATCATCACGTTCATGGTTCAGTCCTCAGTCGGAAGCGGGGAGGGGCTTGGCGCCCTTGATGGCCATGGCCGTACCACCGACCGCAAGCGAGCCTTCGCCGGGTTTGGTGCAGAGCAATTCTAGGGAGCCCTCTTCGTTCACGTAGCGCTTGCCCATTTTCGGGGGCTCGCCGCCCGCTTCGAGGGTCGCGCCGCTGATCGGGTCGTCCTTCATGCCCACCATGGCGGCTCCGCCGCAGGTCACGGCCACTTCGTTGTCGGGGGCGGCGATCACCATCACCTCGGTCGCGCAGACCGAACTCTTGAGCCTGGTTCCTGCTTTCAGCTGAGCCATTTCTGTTCTTCCTTGTGTGCAGAGGGGACTGCGAATGAGGTCGGCCTTATACCCGATGGGGTGCGGCAGTCACACAGCTATCGGACAATCTGAGCCCTTCTGGGACCGCTGTCAGTGGAGCGTGATTCGAGGCCCCGATGGGGCTATGTTTCGTACATGCTCAGGCCAGGCAAATGAGCGCTGACGGCGAGATATTGTCAGCCCTTCGCTATTGCGCGGGGGAGGGCCGATGCCTGCCGCGCACCGCGCCGGCACAGCTGCACGCCGATCGTGTGCTGTCCCAGTTGGGGGCGACCGTTGACTGGACAAATGTAGAGCTAGATCCCGGAGATAGCGACACATCGCTCTGGGCTTCATCCGGCGCGATGGCGCTGAGCGGGCAAGCGGAACTGCCTGACTTGCCCCCCGCTCCCGTGGCGAGCGCCATGTCTGGGGCGGCATGGGCGCTGAGCGCTTTGGCTGGAGCGCCGGCCGACTTAGACGGTCCCGCGTTGCTCGGCGAGCGCGCTGCTCACTATCGATACTCCAGGCGCGGGCGAGTTTCGGTGTCGGGGTCCGCCCGGCTGATGAAGCTGAGCGACGGCGAACTCGCCGTGAATCTGCCGCGGCATTCTGACTGGGAGCTAGTGCCCGCTTGGTTGGAAGCTAAGGACAGCACGTTGGCTGCCGCTGAACTCTCCAAGGCAGATGAAAAGGATGATTCGGCGTGGGCCTCCCTAGCGTCGCAACTTCGACATCAGAGTTGCGACGCGTTGGTTTCACGAGCCCGCCTGATGGGCATGGCGGTGTCCCAGGCAAAGTCTCGCGAGACTGTGACCGAGTGGTGTCAAATCGAGCGTTGGCGATCCGCTGCGGATAGGGTCTCGGGCGACTCTATCGCGTTGGCGAGACCGGTCGTACTCGACTTGAGCGCTCTTTGGGCCGGCCCTTTGGCGGCGCAATTGCTTCTCAGTCATGGCGCCCGAGTGATCAAAGTGGAAAGTGAATCCCGCCCCGATGGCGCGCGGCTAGGCGACGCTGGATTTTTTCGTCTTCTGAACGGGGGCAAACGCAGTTGTGCCGTCGATCTTGGGACGGAACACGGCGTGGCGACGCTCACCGACCTAATCAAACAAGCCGACATCGTGATTGAAAGTTCCCGTCCCCGCGCTTTGCGTCAGTTGGGGATCGTGGCTGAAGACTTGGTGCGGGACACAAAGGGGCTCAGTTGGATTAGCATTACGGGTTACGGCAGGGCCATGCCCGAGGGCGAGTGGGTGGCATTTGGAGATGACGCCGCTGTGAGCGCCGGGCTGTACACGGAGTCCGCTGAAGGCTCGCGGTTTTGCGGCGATGCTATCGCCGATCCACTAACGGGGCTTCATGCCGCAGTGGCTGCGCTGGCATCGTGGCGCGCTGGCGGCGGCGTGCTGGTGGATTTATCCCTGGCTGGTGTGGCGGGTTACGCGGCCTCTCTGGAGCCGGCGCGCGTTCTCACCATTGAGCTCGAGTCAGATCCTACCAGTGACTGCGTCGTCGTGGATGGCACTGGTTATTCGGTGAGTGAGCCGAAAAGCCGCGAGGGCATGCCAACGGCTGCCGCCTTGGGCGCCGACACCGCAGCGGTGTTACGCGAGTTCGGGATTGCCGCGTCATGAGTTGCGAAGGTTGCGCGGCATGTTGATTCGAAACGCGGAAGTGGCGCGCGAACGTCAAGATCTGCGCATCGCCAATGGCGTGATTACCGAGCTGGATACGTCCCTGAGTGCTGCGCCGAATGAGACAGTGCTCGAGGCAGACGGTGGCGCGTTGATTGTGGGCTTGCACGACCATCACATCCACTTGATGGCCCTGGCTGCGGCTAGGAATTCGGTGGCGTGTGGACCTGAGCGGCTCGCCGATGAAGCGGACCTGGCCAACGCTCTCGGAATGGCGACTCCGGGGGCGAGCGGCTGGATTCGCGGCGTGCAGTATCATGAGTCGGTTGCCGGTCCGCTCGATCGCGATCGTCTCGACGCGATTTGTTCCCACGCCCCACTGCGATTGCAGCACCGGAGCGGAGCCCTATGGATGCTCAATAGCTTGGCCCTCGAAGTCCTGGCGCTGGATGGGCAGGGTGATCTACCGGGGCTTGAGCGAATCAACGGTCGAGTCAGCGGCAGAATATTTCGTAGCGACGATTGGCTGCGCAGTCAACTGGGGTGGCCCAAAGTCGAAGTGAGTCTTAGCGATGTGGGGAGACAGCTGTCGAGCTACGGCGTCACGGGCGTGACCGATACCACGCCGCACAACGCCTTGCGGGAGCTCCAGCTCTTCAGTTCCGAGATGGCGAGCGGGGCTTTGCCGCAACGACTGGTGGCCATGGGGGTAGCGGAGCTGGGATCGAGGATCCCGGTTCCGCCATTTGTCGTGCTGGGCGCCGTGAAATTGCTATTGGACGAAGACCGCCTGCCGAGTCTCGATGAACTCACGGCGACCATACGCACGGTGCACAAGGATCGCCGGCAGGTGGCGATTCATTGCGTGACCCGCACGGAGCTGGTGTTCGCCACAGCGGCGTTTGCAGCCGCCGGTGTGATACGCGGTGATCGCCTGGAACACGCAGCCGTGGCGCCTCCGGATGCGCTGAAGCTCGTGGCGGCGTCTCCGCTCACTATCGTGACCCAGCCGCAGTTCATTCGTCAGCGCGGCGATCAATACCTGGAGGACGTGAGCCCGGCGGATCAACCGTGGTTGTATCGCTGCCAAGGCTGGTTGGAGGCGGGAGTGCATCTCGGCGGCGGCACCGATGCCCCATTCGGAGATGCGGATCCCTGGGTGTGCATGCAGGCCGCGGTGGACCGAAAAACAGCGAAGGGCCAATGCATCGGTGCTAAGGAAGCACTGTCGCCAGAGCAGGCGCTGGCGCTATTTACGACGCCACCGGCGTGCCCCGGCGGCATCCCACGACGCGTTCAAGTCGGGGTAGCCGCCGATCTCTGCTTGATGACGAAGCCGTGGGCGAAGGTTCGCGACACTCTCGACTCTGGCGATATTCGCATGACAATGGTAGCCGGCCGCGTTTCCTTCGGCGAGTGACCTCGACTCCAAACGCGAAAACCCCGAGGCGCTACACCCCGGGGCCTTGGCGTGTTGAGCGAAGTGGCTCAGCCGGCGTCGCCGCTATCGACCGGGTTGCCGCTATCGGTGTTACCGCTGTCGACCGCGCTGCCGCTGTCAGTTCCGGCTCCGGCCTCAGCCGAGTTCGGCGGGCCCATATTAGTCCAAGGCGAGCCGTTGCAGCCTGCTACCAGCAGGTCGGCCTTGTTGGCGCGTTCGGCGGTCGCCGCTTCCTCGGCACTCTTGGCGTTGTACGTGCTCTGGCAAGTGTACAAGTCCCCGCCCTCCATCTCGAATTCGAATACAGCCCAGTCGCCCGGGTTGTAGGTTGAGTCGCAGGCGGTTTGAGCGATGACCGTCAAGGTGGTCGCGTCGATAACATCTACGATGTAGATCGTGTATCCCCAGTCCTCGGATCCGGTGGTGATGGTATCGCCGGTAATCGTCCAACTGGTGCCCCATTCATCGGTCATCCTGCCCGGGGGCATCTGGGATGCATCGGCGCCGGCGCGGGCGGTGATGGTACAGGGGGTAGTCGTGACGCTGGAGTTGGAGTCGCTGGCGGTCGAGTCGCCGCTGCCGGAATCTGTCGTGCCGTTGTTGGAGCCGGAATCGGTGCGGCCGGTCGTTTTCTTGTCGTCCTCGCAGGCGACGAGGGAGAGAGCACTGATAGCGAGGGCGGATAAAAGGATAGATGAAGTACGCATGAGCTAGCTTTCTGAACTGAACAAACGAAAAAACCCAAGGTCGTGAGGACGTCGGGTAGAGCGAGAGCTCTCGACCAACAGCTCTGTGTCCACGCAATGCTGTTGGTTTGTCTCGGGTAGGTATCCTGGCTCGGGGTGTTGACCCCTTACAGTGGCGGGAACCGCGTCGGCATTTCACCGAACTTCCCTGTTATGCCCAGCGCGGGCACCCGTGACGTTGAAATAACTATGTAATTAGCTGAATTCTTAACGCCCCTTTCACTGAGGTGTCAATCCGAGCAGCTTGCCAAGCAGGGGGCGCTTGTGATTGAGTCCCGGCGTTGTGATGTCCCCGTGAGCACGGGGTGGTGCTTTGGCACTAGTGGGAAGCCGGTGAGAGTCCGGCGCGGAGCCGCCGCCGTAACCTTCGGGTTCTACAGAACTATCAATGTTCTAGGGAGCACGAGGGGAGTCGGATGACCCGGGTTGCAACGCTCGAACAATATCGTTCGAGGAACTTTCTCTCGAGAGCGCGAGCTCGCTCGAGGAGATCCCAGTGACCCAGCATTCTCTAATTTTCTTATGTATCTGTACCGTCGTCGGCCTTTCGGCCTGCGGTACGGATGAAACTACCGACAACATCGTCGGCAACGACGCCGGCGTGAGCAGCGCGGACGGCGCCGCCGAGGCGGTAGCCGTTCTTGGACTCGACAGTCTGGACGCCTGCGAAGTACCGCTATCGGTATTCGCCAGCGAAGTTATCGAGCACGAGTTCGGTACTGGCCAGGATTACGGCCAAGACGAATTCCCCGACAACATTTTCGGCCCGCCGCGAGGCGCGGGAGCCGCCTCCGGTTCCTTCGACGTAGTCGCCCTCGGCAATGGCGGGGAGGTGACCTTGGCCTTCGGTGGCAACGCCATCGTCGACGGCGATGGGCCCGATTTTATCGTGTTTGAGAACGCTTTCGTTCCCCAGGGTAGCGACACCGTATTCGCCGAGCTCGCCACCGTGAGCGTGAGCCAAGATGGCGAGACCTTCTACGAGTTCTCGTGCACCGCGAGCGAGCCGGAGTACGGCGACTGCGCTGGCTGGCGCCCCGTTCTCGCTCACGCCGAAGAGAACGATATCGACGCTACCGATCCCGAGCTAGCGGGCGGCGATGCTTTTGATCTTGCGGATCTGGGTTTGCCTTACGTGCGCTACGTACGCATCACCGATCGACTGGATCTCGATAGCGATCTGGACGGGGTGTTCGATCTCGATGCGGTGGCGATCGTGCACCCGGCTTGCAACTAGGCTCTGTGGGCGTGGGGTCTGCTCGTCGCCGGGCACGCCACGGTTTTAGCCTCAGTCTGCTGCTGATGGTGGGATCGGTGCGCGCCCAGACGCCGCCAGACCCGCCAGAAGAAGAGGAGGAGGTGGTGGTGCAAGCCGCGAGGGGCTCTCGCCCGTCCAGCGGTGATCCCACTCTCGCTTCCACAGTGATCCCGCGCTCCCAGCTGCAGGGTGCGGGTACGACTTCCGCCGAGATCCTCACCCGCGTCCCGGGCGTTCAGGTGGCGCGATCGGGCGGGCGTAATGAGCTGTCGACCGCGGCGATCCGCGGGTCGACCAGCGCGCAGACCCCCGTGTATCTCGCGGGGGTGCGCTTGAATGACGATGTGACGGGAACCGCCGATCTGTCGACCGTGCCCCTCTGGTTGCTCGACAGCATCACGGTGTTTCGCGGGCACGCTCCGGTTAACACGGACCGTTTTGGCATGGGCGGAGCGATCTTCATGACTCCTCGATTACCCACCCGCGCTGAGCTGGCGGGGGGCGCCGAGCTGGGTAGTTTTGGCACCCAAGGGGGCTGGACGCTGGGTTCTGTGGGCGACCGGAACCACGGTGCCCTATTGGCCCTGCGCCACGATGCAGCGGTCAACGATTATCGCTACGAGAACAACAATGGAACGCTGTTCGATAGTTCTGACGACAGCGACCGTGCGCGGGACAACGCCGACTACGCCAGTAACGAGTTGTGGAGCATCTCGAGACATCGCTTCGGTCGGACACGGGTCACCAGCGTGTTGCATGCCTTGGACCGTGAACAGGGCAGCCCAGGACTGTTGTTGATCCCGGCCCAGCGCGCGCGGACGCAAATTCGAAGATTGCTGGCTGCTGTGTCATTGCGCTCCCCCTGCTCGGCTGACGGTGAGAGTTGTTCGTTTGCTGTCAATACATCCGCTCTGGTGGCAGCTACGACGACCTTCGACCCGGCGCGCGAGCTGTCGGTGACCAGTGCACGAACTCACAACGGCGGCCGGCGATTTTCTGGCAACGCGCGTTTGCAGTTGGCGCCGAACGACGATTGGCTCGTTGGCTTGGCATGGCTGCAATCGTCCGAGTCGTTGCTAGTGACCCGCGATGAGAGCGCCATCGATTCTCGCAGGGCGCAATCGCGTCTGGCGGGCGATTGGCGCTGGGGGACCGGCTCGCCGTTGAGTCTTCACGCGGTGGCGGCGGCCGAGTGCCATACGACTCGCGGTCCCAGCTCCAATGCCACGTGCGGAGTACTGGAGCCAGTTGGTCGCGTGGGCGCACGTTGGCATATCGCCGGACCTTGGTCGCTACTGGCGAATCTGGGTCGTGGGGTGCGGGTACCGACCCTAGCTGAGATGTTCGGTATCTCTCCCGCTGTCACGGGCACCGCCGAGCTCCGCCCCGAGAGCAGTTGGCAGGGCGATATAGGAGTCCGCTTGGGAAATAGTCGCTTCGACGATCTAGAATTGAGCGCTGAGCTCTTCGGTTTCGCGCGACAGTCCCAGGACGCCATTAACTATCGTCAGAATAGCTTCGGATCCATGGCTCCGTACAATCTCCGAGAGGCGAGAGTGCTGGGGACGGAGCTCGCGCTCGGCGCGACACTCCTACGCAATTTTCGTAGCGATACGGCGCTGACCTTACTGGATCCGAGGGATCTGACCACGGACGGCCTGGTGAATGACGTTATGCCTTTTCGATCGCGGATGCTGCTGAGCCAGTGGTTGGAGGTGTTCTCCACCGAGCCCGCACAAATGGGACTGTTTGAGGAACTGAGTCTGGGCGCTCGATATCACTACCGTAGTTCCCGCTTCGCCGACCGGGCGGGATTGATCGTGATGGCACCGAACCACAACGTGGACATTGAAGCTGTGGGCAAATCGGAGCAGTGGGCTGTGCGGTTCGCGTGGCGCAACGTGTTGGATAGTACTCAGCAAGATACGGTAGGCTTTCCGCTTGCCCGTCGAGGTGTGTACGCGAGCGGAGAATATTGGTGGCGATGATGAGCGGACACGAAAATCGAGCCTGTCGGCGGGCGAGACTAACGTCGGCACTCTTGTTCACGCTGTTGGCTGGGGCCTGCAATGTGGAGCCGGTGGGCACGGAAGCGCGCGGCCTCGGGAATTTTGACGGCACAGCTTGTGGCCGGGGGGTGATCATCTCGAGCACGGGGGACGACTACCGATCGGTGAATATTTCGCTCATGGGCTGGGACGGGCAGCTGCTGACGCCATCGTTGATATCGTCCGCCACGAGCAACGTTGGACTTGCCGCGCCCTTGTCCGGTGACGTGCTGATGCCGTCCATGATCCAGGAAGGCGAAGAGGCGGTGCTCATTGATCGGACGAACGCGGTCATTAGTTTTGTCAACTTGAGCACCGCTGAGGTGCGAGCTCAGTTGTCGGTGGCTACGGGTTTTGGTGCGAACCCCCACGACTATGTCTCGCTGACTGAGACGCGCGCCTATGTGTCGCGTTGGGGGCACAACGCTTCGGCACGTGAGCAGAGTTTTGATGCGGGAGACGACGTATTGATCATCGACCCTTCCGTGCCCGCGATACTCGGATCCATCGATTTGTTGAATGTGGTCGCCGAGGATCCAGAAGCGTTGCCGCGGGTGGACGGTATGACGCTGGCGGGTTCCCAGTTGTATGTGGTTCTCGGTTCGCGTTACGCCAACCCTCTGCTCGGGGGCTTTAGCTGGATCGCCCGAGTGCATACTGCGACCGACCGTGTGCAGGAGGCACGGCCCCTCGACGGTTTGAAGGGATGTGCTGGAGTGGCGCTGTCTCCCGAGGGGGCCCGACTGCTGGTGAGTTGTAGCGGGCTGGAAATCGGTGGTGAGGACAGTGCCCGCGAACAGAGTGGTCTCGTGCTGATCGATGTCAGCGATGGTGTGCTGGGGGAAGAACAACGCTTCTTGGCCTCCGAGTTAGCCGACGGTCCGCTAGGTTTCAGCGCGGTCTTTCGTAACGATGAGCGTGTGATCTATTCGAGCTTCGGGGAGCAGGGCGGGCGATCAGATCGAGTGTTCGAATTGGATCTGGCTAGCCGCGAATCCCGAGAGCTGCTCTCTGGTGCCGCCTTCTCCCTCGGTGGTTTCGTGTGCACGTTGGGCTGCGATGTCTGTTTCGTCGCGGACGCCAGGTCGCCGGATGCTGCGGGTTCGGTACAGCGCCTCGTGGCGGGGGATAACGGCTGGCTGGAGCACTGGGGTCCGCACCGAGTCGACGATGGCATCGGCCAGCCGCCGCGTTACCTGGCCGCTTTCTAGCGCGGCCGGCCATCGGGGGGCCTGCGGGACATCACTAAATCCCCGTAATTGGCAGGAATGTTCCGATTGTACCCAGCATCACGTAGACTTGAGGGACATGGGAGCGGAGAGGCGGAAACACGTTCGGGTATGCCCGACGGCGGATATGCCGCTCGTGCTGACCTGTGGGGACGGCATGATCTCCCAGTCGCTCCAGGTCATGGACGTGAGCCTCGGCGGGCTCGCGCTGATCGTGGATGATGCGCTGATGACGCGCAATGTGGGCGACGTCATGCCCATTCACTGGAAAACCACCGGTGGAGGGGCCGTCGAATTGCCGGCGGTGATTCGACACAAGGCGGCGACCGAGGGCGGGATCTGTGGCGTAGAGTTCGAGGACTTGAGCGATAGCGCGCTGAATGTCTTGGAACGCTACGTCACCGAAATGTTCGAACGCGGCAACTGAGGTTGGCGCCGCGTAGCCATCTGAGCGCCGGGCTGGGCTGCAGCACAAAACGGAAACAGCGAGCCCGAAGGCCCGCTGTCTCGATTCGCGCAGTGTTGCGCGCCGTTCGGTGGCGACTACTTGGAGACGCTCTTGTCGACCGGCTTCTGGGCTTCCATCAACTGAACGGCGACGTCCATGATGGTCACGGGGCGGGCGCTGCCGTCCGTGATCGGAGCCTTGCCGCCTTGGCTACCCTTGATGCTCAAGTCGACATCCTTGGCCTGGGCGCGAAGGGCACCGACAGTGCAGTCCTCACGCTTGATGTGCTTGAATGGGTCGAAGCTGTAGAGCTTCATGGCGTTGAGGTGAGTCATCTTGTTGATGTCCTCATCGGAGACGCCGTCCTCGAAGTGCTCCCAGAGGGCCTCGGGCGCTTTGGGCCAAGAAGTATCTGAGTGCGGGTAGTCGCACTCCCAGTTGATGTTGTCGACACCGACCAGCTTGCGCATGGCAACGCCGGCGCGGTCGTCGATGAAGCAGGTGGCGATTTGCTCTTTGAACACGTCGCTCGGCTTCTTGTCGCCGAAGTCCTGGTGGGTCCACTGGTGATGGCCCTCGTAGACGTAGTCGACCCGCTCTAGGAAGTACGGAATCCAGCCGATGCCACCCTCGGAGAGAGCAAACTTGAGCTTGGGGAACCGGCGCAAGACGCTGGACCAGAGGATGTCGCTGGCGGCGCTGGCGATGGCCATGGGCTGAATGGTGATCATGACGTCGACGGGAGCTTCCATCGAGGTAACAGCCATGCCTTCGCCGCTGCCGATGTGAACGTTGACGATGGTGCCTTCGTCCGAGCAGGCCTGCCAGAATGGATCCCACTTCTTGCTGTGGAGGCTGGGCAGACCGAGCTGCATCTTCTCGGGGTTCTCGCTGAAGCTGACGGCGTGGCAGCCCTTCTTGGCGAGACGGCGGACTTCGTCAGCCATGAGCTGCGGATCCCAAAGGGGAACCAGGCCGTTGGGGATGAAGCGGCCGGGCTTGGAGCCACACCACTCATCGACGTGCCAGTCGTTGTAGGCCTGGAGGATGACGTGGGCGAGCTTCTTGTCCTCTTGCTTGCAGAACAACGAGCCGTTGAGGCCGGGGAAGGAGGGGAAACACAAGGAGGCGAGCTGACCGTTCGCGTTCATGTCGTCGATGCGGGCATCGATGTCCCAGGTGCCCTTACGAAGCTGCTCGTAGCTGGTGGGCTCCATGCCGTACTCGTGCTTGGGGCGACCCACCACGGCGTTCAGCGCCAGGTTCGGGATCGGAACGTTGCCCCACTCCCACATGTCGGCGCCATTCTTCTTGATGACTTTCGGAGCCTTGTCTTTGTACGCAGCGGGCAAGTGCTTGTCGAAGAGCGTCGGCGGCTCCACGATGTGGTCGTCCACGCTGACTAGGATCATGTCTTCAAGTTTCATGGGGGCTCCTTGATTGTTTGGCTCGGTTAGCCGGAAATGTTGGATTCGGAGTTCTGTTTTGAACGGTCTCTCAATTCGGGAGGTCGCTCAAAAAAGCCGCGCTGGGTGGCCGGGAACATCCGCGGTCGCCAAATCTGACGGTGTGTCAGATTTGTAGTCGCGGCTTTCCGTTAGAGCAAGCCGGATGGTGGGCATCTAGGGCGATTTTGTCGCCCGTAGGCCCGATCCTGCCAATGAGTTCAGGTATTTGCACCTTTTCGGCCCACGGTTCGATGCTCGCCGATTTGGCTGTTTGGGACGGCTTTGCCGATTCCGGCCACCCGCCGATTCACTCAGCGGTGACCGAGAGGCCGTCAGCGACCCGCTGCGGCCAACGCGCCGGCGACGTCGAATCAGCTGAAGCGGATCGGGATGGACGAGTAACCCGCGACGTTGATCATCTTCACGCGCTCGGTGCGGCTCTCGTCCATCTCGTAGGATTCAGCGCGCCCAAGAACTTCTTCGAGCGCGACTCGTGTCTCCAAACGCGCCAACGCCGCACCGATGCACTTGTGCACGCCGTGTCCGAAGGCAAGCTGGATGTTGATCTCGCGATCGATATCGTAATCGTCTGGCTTGTCGAACTGGCGTTCGTCGCGGGAGGCGGAGCCGGCGAGCAACATGACTCGGGCGTCCTTCGGAATCGTGACCCCATGCATCGTGATCTCTTCGGTCGCCTGACGGCCGAGGATTTGCGCGGGGGGCCAGAACCGCAGTGCCTCTTCAATGGCTCCGGGGAGAAGGGAGTGATCGGCGCGTACTCGTCTTAGGCTTTCGGGATTACGTTGCAACAAGAGAAGAGTATTGCTCATTAGCTTTGTCGCGGTCTCGGCACCGGCGGCTTGCAGGAGCATACAAAAACCAACGATCTCGATATCCGAGAGTTGATCCATCTCGCCGTCGTCGTTCTTGATCTCGGCTGCGATGAGAGCGCTGATCATGTCCATTTCGGGAGAGGCTCGTCGCGTCATGACTAGCTCAATGAAGTACTGCACGCGGCTCATCGCGGCTCCCTTGCCTTTGGCTCCCACCGTCGTGGTGCCGGGCTCCAGGGTAAGCTCGGTTTCCACTAGCTCGCGTAAGCGTTGCCGCTCGCTCTTGGGCACACCAAGCAACAGGCTGATGACGTCCGCGGGAACGCAGCTGGTGAACTCCTTGACGAAGTCGCCCTCGCCGCGCTCAAGCAACGGGTCCAAAAACTCGCCGACGCACTCGCGGATGCGGTCCTCGAGCACGGCGATGGTCTTGGGCGTAAACGCCATGGACACTAGCTTGCGCTGCCGGATCTGTTTCGGCGGGTCCATCGAGATGATCATCGGCAGCACACCGAGTTCGGACTTGTCCCGGCCTTGCACCTCGACTCCTTCGGCGGAGCTAAACAGCAGCGGCTTTAGCGTCGCCATGAGCACGTCTTCGTAACGAGAGAGCGCGTAAAAGCTCTGCTCACGGTTGTGATAGACGGGCGACTCATCCCGCAGCGCGCGGTACGTCGGGTAGGGGTCGTTGAAAAACACGTCCGAGAAGGGGTCGAATTCCATAGCCGGCATCTTTGACAGAGCTGGGCTGTGACGACCAGTGCGGCCGGCGGAATCTGCCCGGCGTTGCCGTCGGTCTGGGCGCTTGAGACATCTCGTGCGTGCACGACGACTGAACGAATCGCGCGCCCTAATTGGGCGCCGCGGCATTGGCCGGATAAGTGACGTCGCGACGAACTGAGGGGCGGCTCACTTACCGGTGACGGTTTGAAACAAGATCCGCGCCGTGGACGCGATGATGTCTTTGCGCGTAACACCGAAGGCTTCGAGCTCGCGTTGGTACGCCGCGAGTCGTTCCAGGATGGTGGTCATCGCCACGGCGGCCGCCTGGGGGTGCACGTCGGCGGGGACTCTTCCGGCTTGTTGCGAAGCCGTAATTTTTTCAGTGAAGCGCGCGATGATGGGGCTCACGACTTTGCCGCGAACATCCATGAAGCGTTGGTCGCCTTCGTCAGCGGCCAGGTTACGTACGAGCAGCACCGCTCGGTGTTCCTCCCAGTACTCGGTAAAGGCAGTGGTGATCGCGATGGCGGTCTGCAGGCCCGCCTCGCCCTCCCAGTCACCGTCAATCAGTTCGATGACTTTCGGGATTTCCTTCGCTGCGTCGTCCGCCAGCCGAAGGGTGACTTCGCCGACGTCTTTGAAGTACTGATAAAAGGTTGCGGGAGACGTCTCCGCGCGCCGGGCAATTTCGACCACGGAGATGTCGCGCACCGAGCGCTCTGTGAGCAGGGCACGGGTTGCTTCCATCAGGCGCGTGCGGGTTTGTAATGCGCGCGGCCCGAGCTCCCGACCACTTTGGTCGACCTCGGCGGGAACCGTAGCGGTCCCAGGCGGTGTTTCTGCGTCACTCATCGGTGTGCCGGATATCGATTATTTCTTCGAGAAGAACAGGTCCTGGGCATTCTCACGAATGTAGCGGTCCAAGACGCCGGGGCGGAACTCCAGCTTCTTGGCTTCTTCGAGGCCGCGGTTCATGGGAATCGACGGGTGGTCGGACGCGTAAATGACCTTGGTCTTGCCGCGGGTGTTCATCCACTGAATCAACTCGGGGGGGAGGTACTTGGGCAGGTAGGCGGAGGTCATCAAGTAGAGGTTCTCGTACTTGAGCATCAGGCGCATCGCGACGTCCCACCAGGGATCGGCGCCGTGGCACATCACGAGCTTGAGCTCGGGGAAGTGCAAACACACGGGATCCAGCTCGAGGGGATCCTGACATCGCGCCGGCGCTGGCGGCCCGGGAATGCCCGTGTTGATCGTGATCGGCAGATCGAGCTCGATGCATTTCGAATACACGGGGTAGTAAATCGCGTCGCTGGGAGCGATGCCCGAATAGAACGGAGTAATGCGTGCCAACAGCGCGCCATGTTCCTTCGTGACCGACTCCAGTGCGCGGATCGCTTTCATTCCGCGGCGGGGATCGATTTCCGCCCCGAGAAAGAAACGGTCCGGGTGAGCTTTGATGAAGCTCAGGACGTGGGCGCTAGGCTCCTCGGCTTGAACGGTGAGGATGGTCTTCTCGATGCCGGCTTTGTCCATGCCATCGAGGGTTTCCTCGATGGACATGTCGCGGAAGAGATCTTGGCCCCGCTTGAACAGCTTGGCGGCGACGTCCACCAAGTAGTCGGGTGTGCCCAGCTCCCCGAGGTTGACGTTGACCCAGCAGTCGATAGCTTTGGTATCGCTCACCCTGTTACCACTCACAGCTGAAGAACTGCTTCATCCACTTGCGGTAGAGGCCGAACTTGCCGTCGCCGTCGCAGAGGCGAGGCTTCTTGAAGTACGCTTTGTTCTCCCATACGGGCAGGTCGTTCTCGAACTGGCTGAGCAGGTCCTTGATGCGCGCAGCTCCCACGTTGCCGCCCTTGTCTTCGACGGCGTAGGTGAAGCTGACGTCCGAGTAGTGCTCGTCGATGGGCGTTGCCGTGTTGATCATGACGGTCTTGATTGCGCCGTCGATGCGCACGATCTGAAAGCCGGGACCGTGGTCAATGGTTACCAGTACGGCTTCGATAGGGCCGCGCGGCGTCGTCATTTTGGTGATGTTCTTCACCTCGAGGATGTGGTCACGGACTTCGGGGAAACTTTCGGGGATGACCGGCGTGCCGTGGATGTACTTGAAATGTACGTTGTCCACCGCGTTCTCGTTCATATCCAACCAACGGCTACGGATCTTCCAGTAGTGCTCACTGGGCTCCGTGTAGCCGGCGTCCTTCTCGGTCTCCGGGACCAGGGGGATCTCAAAGGTCGGCGCTTTATCTTCGGCGTGATGCCACACCATGACGATGCCGTTGAGTTCGACGGTGGGCCACGCCTTGATGTCGGCGCGCGGCAAACGTTTGGCGTAGGGCACGTCCAGCAGCGAGCCGGTCTTGCCGTCCCATTTCCACGCGTGGAAGGGGCAGCGGATGGCGCAGCCTTCGACCTTGCCGCCGTGACCGAGGTGAGCCCCCAAGTGTCCGCAGAAGGCGTCCGTGACGTGTGCTGTTCCCTCTTCGTCACGGAAGACGACGAGATCTGTTCCGAAGTACTTGAGCGCCTTCACATCCCCTTTGGCGAGATCCTTGGAGTAGGCAACACGGAACCACCCGTTGGGGTAGGCCGGGAACGGATAACGATCGTTGATGCCCAAGCGGGTGCGGTCGACGGTGGTGGTCTCGGTCATTTTGGTTCCTGTGGTTCGCTATTTGCTTCGGGTTCGGGTCGGGGCGTCGTCTGAGACGTCGGGCATGGTGAGCCCGGGCCGTATTCTAAGGGCGCAGTCTAGGGAGTCGCGATGATCGCGATGCCGCAAGCTTGGGGAGCACCACCAATGTTGTGCGAAAGAGCGACCGTGGCGTCCTTTACTTGGCGTGCGCCGGCCTCTCCGCGGAGCTGCAGCACGTTCTCGTAAATCATGCGCACGCCGGTAGCGCCGGTGGGGTGACCAAAGGTCTTGAGACCGCCGTCCGTGTTGACCGGGTGTTCGCCGGTCAGCTCGAAGGTGCCGCTCTCCACGTGCTCTTTGCCGGAGCCTTTGGGGATCAGACCGAGATCTTCGTAGGTCAGCAGTTCGGTCAGGGTGAAGCAGTCATGCACCTGGCTGAGGCTGATCTCCTTCATAGGGTCACTGATGCCGGCCTGGGCGTACACCATCTTGGCGCACTGAATGGTGGGTTTCCAAGCGAGGAAATCGAAGTTGGGATCCGTCTGGGGATTGGGGGAGAGGCTGATTTCGACGCCTTTGACCAATATGTAGTCATCCCGAAAGTTTTTCGCCAAGGACGTCTTGCTGAGGACGACGGCGGCGGCTCCATCAGACTGAGCGGCGCAGTCGTACAGACCGAAGGGCCAGGAGATCATGCGGGCGTTGATCACGTCGTCTACGGTGATTTCCTTTTTCAACATGCTCTTGGGAGCGAGCGTGCCGTTGTGATGGTTCTTCACGGCGATCTTGGCGAGATGCTCTCGAGTGAGGCCGTAGGTGTCGAAGTACTTCGCTGCACACAGGGCGAACCAGCCGGCGGGTGTCTGGGGGAGACCGCGCACGGTGGTCATGTTGACGGTGGGTCCGGAGACGCCGCGGTCCTTCGGCTTGTCGTATCCGACCACCAACACGGTGTCGTACATGCCAGCGGCGATGCTCATAGCGCCCAAACGCAGAGCGTCCGTGCCGGTGGCGCAATAGTTCTGCGCCATGCTGATCGGGCGGTCGAACAACTTCAAAGACTCGGCGACCTCGGCCGTTCCGCGAGACGGGTACACACTGCCGCAAAACACGGCGTCGATTTGCTTCTGGGGCTCGTCGATGCCGGCGTCTTTGTAGGCTTCAAAGGTCGCTTCGACGATCATGTCTTCGGGGCCCTTGTCCCAGTTCTCACCGAACTTGCAACAACCCACTCCTACGATGGCGGCTTTATCTCGGATAGCTTCGGGATTCATGGAGGGTCTCCAGGGGCCGGGATTGCCGGCGATAACGTGGGGGGAGGAACGCGCTCAGGCGCTTCCGTAGTTGTGGTCGTCGATGGTGATGTTTTCGCTCTTGAGCCGAGCGATGGCGGCTTCCCGCAGGGGGCCGACCTGAATTTTCGCGCTGCCGGTAAAGCTGAGCTCGTCCTCTTTGAAAAAGAGAACACACTTGGGAAGCTTGTAGGCGGCGAGATGCTGCTTGAGGAAGGCGCGAACACGGGCCTCATCGGTGTCGGCGCCGGCGGTCTTCAGCGCGCAGAGTACGATCACCTGACCCATGATGGGGTGGCTGATACCCACAGGCAGGCCCACGCGTAGCTCGGGCATTTTGCCAGCGGCGTTCTCGATCTCAAGCGGCGACACGTTGGCGCCACCGGTCTTGATCATGCTGGAGATGCGCCCCGTCCAGTGCAGGTAGCCATCATCATCGATGAAGCCGCCGTCCTGGGTGTGGAAGAAGCCGTCGTCGTCCAAGTAGTCTTCCGGCAGACGTTTGTAGTAGCCGCGCATGAAGCTGAGGCCCTTGAGGGTGATCTCGCCTTCTTTGCCTTGGGGTAGCCGCTCGCCGCTATCGGGATCGACAATTCGGAAGATGTTGCCGTAGAGCGGCAGGCCCGTGGTCTTCTCGCGGATGCTGGCGTCGGCGTCTGCCTTCGTCATGCTCGCGATGGTGAAGGTCTCGGTCAGTCCGTAGGCGGAGCCGTGCACCCCGTAGTTGTCGTCTTTGATTCCGGCGTAGGGCTTCAGTGCGCTGAAGGCGT
This sequence comes from Polyangiaceae bacterium, assembly GCA_013214025.1. GTDB lineage: Bacteria > Myxococcota_A > Polyangia > Polyangiales > Polyangiaceae > JABSRN01. The sequence continues at coordinate 43,654 of JABSRN010000067.1, read as the reverse complement.
CGAGCTTCACGAGGGAAGTCAGATCCCGTTCCTTGCAGCTCGGGTGCTCGCCCAGGGCTTTGTGCTGGTGGGGCCAGGCGTGAATACACGTGACCTTCTCTTGCTCGATGGCGAGCAGGGCCTCTTCAGGATTGAAGACCTCTTGCAGAATCAGCTTGGTGCCCTTCGCCAACGGCGCCATCAGGCTCATCGCCATGCCGGCAGTCCAGAAGAAGGGGTAGCTGGTGTAGAGCCGGTCTTCGGTCGTGAACAATACGAGTTCAGCGAAGCGGTGGCCCTGGAGAACAGGCGCGCGGTGGGCGTGCAGAACTCCCTTAGGATTCGACGTCGTGCCGCTCGTATAGATGATGCAACAATCATCCATCGGATGCATCTCGGAGGACATCTCGTCGATGATCGCGTCCGGTACCGTGGCGCCGGCTTCGATGAAGCTGTCGTAGTCGGCGACTGTGCCTTGTCCGGCTTCTAGACACACCACACGCCGCAGTTGGGGTAGCGCGTTGAGGTAGAGTTGACCCGCGGGGACCTCGCAAATGCTCGGGTGGTCCGTCAACAGGGATTCGAGGTAGCGGTGCTTGAGCAGCTGAGGCTGCACGATGAGCAAGGAAGCATCGCTGTGGCGCAGGATGTAGTCGCGCTCTTCGCTGGTGGCGAAGGTGTTGATCGGAACCAATACGGCCCCGATCAATCCCGTCGCAAAGGAGGCGACCGCCCATTCGGGGCGATTCGCCATTTGCACGGCAACGCGGGCGCCTTTGACGACGCCCGCGGCTACCAGTGCCTTGGCTAAAGCACGGCTACGGCTCTGGAGTTCGATGTAACTGATGTCCTCTCTGTTAAAGCGAATGGCGCAGCTCTCGCCAAACTCATCCGCAATCTCGGTGAGAAAACGACCCATAGTGAGTCGCTCATTATCGATCTCGGTTGCCTCTGCCATGCTGTTGTCCCCTTACTCTTTCGGCAATCGAACGGTGGCGACGCCGTCGGCCATCTTCTTCTTGTCTTGGTTGGTCATGATGACGCGAACCTTAGCGATGATTTCGTCGTCGCCTGGAGTCACTTCGATGACTTCGCCGTCGAGGAAGGTCACGTCGCCGGTGAGGGCGGGGGCCATGTAGGGGAATTTCGTGTGCACGATGTAGCCGTGCTCGCCGGCCCAGTTGCCCACGTAGTCGAGCAGCCAAGAGCACATGCTCGCGCCGTAGCCGTAGCCTCGGGGCATGCCGATGAGCTTGGCGTAGCGGGCCTGGGTATGACCGCGGGACGGGCCCTTGTAGAGGCCGTCCTTTTCTGCCGGGTCGATCTTGGCGGCGTCTAGATCCTTGCTCATCTCTTTGAGCCAGCCGCTTTCAAGTACGGAGTTGGCCTTGCCATCCTGCTCGAAGGCACCCCAAACAGCGTTCATGAAGGAGCGCCACTCGGTGGTGAAGGTCGCCACGGTATGGGGACCGATGGGGCGGCTGAGAAGTTTGTCGCCGACTTTGACGTTCAAGCGCTTCTTGTGACCTAGCGCCTGGAAGTCCTTGAAGTACTTCATGCGCGTGGACTCGATCTCTTCGATCTGGTCGTCGGTCCACTCGGGCTCAAATTCGCTGCCTTCCTCGAACTTGGCGCGCTTGGAGGCCCACTCGACGACGTAGCGGATCGAGGTGGAGCGCTGCTTGCACACGACCTCACCGCGCTGGTTGATGTAGGTCGTGTCTCCGCGGGCGAACATGGTCTCGCCGGCGAAGGAGGTGTCGCGCACCTTGTAGTCGTAGAGCATGCGTTCGAGGCGGATCTTGTCGCCGGGGCGGATGATGGGTCCGTAGAACCACCACTCGTCACCGCCGAAGAGCATGTGGGATCCCTCGATGAGTCCCTGGATCGCCGGGCCAGCTCCATGGGTGTCGCTGGTGCAAACACCAAAGGACTGGGGCGCGACGATCTCGCCGAAGCGACTCTCGGCCGCGTAGTCACGGTCGAAGTAGAGCGGGTTCGGGTTCTGCATGCCCTGGGTCCAACGACGGATGTCGTTCTTGGCGATGGGCTCAATCAGGTGTCCGCCACCCAATGGCACTCCGAGCCAGCGATCTACATCCGACGTATCTAGTTTCTCTTCGCTCATGGGATCTTCCGGGTTCCTTGCTGTTGCCGCAGATTGGGCGCGGCTTACTCACCACATTTCCCGCCGGCCTCAAAGCGTTCCGTCGCGGTCCCGCGGTCCCGCGAGCTTCGACTGTATGGGCGCCGTGCCGTCCTCAAGGAGGTACACCTGACGGGGCGTCAGATTTATAGGGCCCAGGGGGCTCAAGGCAAGAAAAACCGGGACTTTGCGGGGACCTCCCGGCAGTACTGGGACTGCGTGCAGGTCTCCGTTTTTCGGGGTTCAGGGCAAGTCGTCAGGCAGCTGGATCGCGGGCCGATATGCCAATTGAGAACGCGCCCGTCGGTTCAGCGCCGCGGGGAGAGCGCCTGGCTACCGGCCCATGAGCCGGTTAGCGGCGCGGCGGCCCGTTCTGACGGATTGGCTCCGAGCGTCAGTCCACGCGCGACCCGGTCCGGCTGCCCGTCGCGAAGCGGGCGATTCGACGGCTGCGCGGAAACTGGCTGTCATCTGGGAGCTGGCGCGGTCCTGGCCGAGCTCGTCGATAACGCACTTGAGTTCCGGTTCCTGTGCGTCGGGGGGAACCGGGCTGTCCATGATCCGGGAGGCCGCCTGCGAGCTGTTGCGGGTAACCAAAGTTTTCAGGCCGAGGCCGCCAAAAATGGCGGCGCCGACGCTCAACAACGCGCTTCCGACAAAGCCCTCGGCGCGCACAAGCAACACCGTCGAAGCGATATCCAACTCGCGATTGCGCATGAGCGCCTGAATCGCCATCCGGGGCGCGGTGTCCGGAATGGGTGCCCCGGGGTCGATAACAATCACGACGTTGACGCGGCGGCCGCAGCGTCGGGCAAATAGCGCGATTTCTCCTTCGACCTCGTTGACGTGCCGGACGGAACATTGGCCGATGGGTTGGATGAAGAAGATATTGCTCCACTCTGCACGAGTGGCAGCCTCATCGGCAACGATGGTCTTGGGAGGCGCTGACTTCACAGCGGGGACTCTAACATGATGGGAGAGCCAAATGATCCTGCGAATTAGGCTACGTGCTTCCCGTTCGTAGTGGGCAAATCGCTTCGCCATAGCCAAGCTCAGTTTCGCAGAACTCCCGGCTCTCGGCGCTGGGTCCTCAGATTAGTGGCGTGGGCCGTAGGAATCGAAGTTTTGGCTCGCTGGTGAGCCTCTTGGCGCAAAATCGGTCTCGCACAACTCGCCGATGATTCCCGTCAGCTCTACAGCCGTCGTATGTTCGGGAGCCACTGTTTCAATCAGGCGCTTGGCTGCCGACAGCGGCGATTGAAGGACTGATGTTCGCGCATCGACCGCGTCTAGGATTGTCGAGCCAACGCTCAGCCGGGCGCTTCCGAGAAAGCCCTTGGCGTGCACCAGCACTACGCACGCTCCCACATTGGCGGTTGGAGTTTTCAGGAAGCGCTGAATCGCTGAGCGGCACTCGGCGTCGGGCACGAGCGTCTGAGGCTCCACCAAGAGATCAGCACGCCGACAGGTGCGGGCACGCGGACGACGAAATCAATCAGCTCCGTTGTCGCCGTGTTGTCGCCGTGTTGTCGCCGTGCGGACAACTGATGAATATGTTCTTCCACTCTGCGCGCAGACCCGCTTCATCGACTCCGATGATTAGCGGACCATTATCTTGGGGGACTGCTCTGGCTTGGTTCACTACCACTAACCCGCGCCATCAGGCGCCCGGCCTCCTAGGGCGAAACGACCTGTAGCGTAGTTATTTAGACTTGGATTTTGAAGTCGAAGAACGCCGAGCTCGTCCGTTCGAAAATGGGTCAGGCTGTCCAAGCTTCAGTCGCGCAGGCGGGGGCTGCGGCACCCGGGATATAGCGAGCGGCTCATGCCGACGATTCCCACACCTCCGATCTGGTGAATTTGCATCGTGCACGACTACGCGATCGGGAGCGTCATTCCTTAACGGCGCGCCGTCGCGGTGGTCGACGCGCTGGATGGCGACGGCTGGTATGCCCGTCGCCCGCCCTAGCGGCTTTAGCTAGTGACGTCGGGTAAGCCCTCTAACTTCACGGCACTGATCTTGTTGCCCATCATTGTAGGGAACAGCGCCTTCAGCTTCTGGACCCACGCGTACCTCTTTGGGATCAGGATGTTGATTTGTCCCTTTTCGAACTCGTGCAGGGTTTGTTTTACGAAGTCACCGACATCCATAAACCCATTGAGGGATTCCTTTGGCATGCGCGCCATGACTTCGTTAGTGAACAGCTCCGTTTTGACCAATACGGGGTAAGCCGTACTTACCTGGATGTTCAAGGGCCGAAGCTCGTAAGAGACGGATTCGCTGAGACCGGCGATGGCAAATTTTGTGGCGCAATAGGCGGATTCATCGGGTTGCGAGACGACGCCTGCGAAGCTCGAAAAATTCAGGATGAAGCCTTCCCCTCGGTCGCGCATTGGTTGCAGCACGGCCTTCATCCAGTAGACGACCCCCATGTAGTTTGTCTGCATCATACGTTCGATGTCCTCGACCTCGTGGTCCTTGAACAACACGTGCCGGCCGTATCCCGCGTTGTTCACGAGCACATCGATGCGACCGTAGAGCTTCAATACGGCCTGACAGACGCGGTTCACTGCGGTTCGGTCGGACACATCGCAAGGATGTGCCGACGCCTTGCCGCCGGCGCTACGAATCGCGGAGACTTCTTCGTCCAATCGGTCGGTGCGGCGTGCCACCAAAGCGACGGTGGCACCGCGGGCTGCCAGCTGTCGGGCGAGTTCACGTCCAATGCCACTGGATGCTCCCGTTACGATGACGACGCGATCTTGGTAGTTCTCTAGTTTGGCCATGGCGTGCTGACTCCTGTGGGACGCGAGCTTTGCAGATCGGAAGATAATTGTCCGGTTGCGAAAACAGTTTCGCTCAGGCCAGTTAGAATTCGGTCGATTGAATGCGTCGTCGTTGACCGTGCGCGTCAAGAGCGTCGGGGCACGCAAATTTTCCCCGGGCGCCGTGGATCTATGGGACAAGAGCGGCCTCACGGAGCCCGAACCATCGGGCCTGGCGGCGCTAGCTAGACAAATCGGCGCAGACCACGAAAAGGCAACTCGATGAAACGACTAAGTTGGGCTCTCAGTGATATTCGCGAACTTCCTGTGTTCATCAAAATGTCCTCCGCTCTGAAGCGCGCGGGGGCAGATGGCGAGGACACCTGTGGTCGACTCATCGTCGAAAAGGCGGAGGCTCACCCCAATCGTACCTTCCTAAAATTCGAGGAAGAGGAGCTCAGCTACGGTGCCTTCAATCTCGGGGTGAATCGCTACTGCGATATGCTCAGCCGCGAGGGCGTGGGTCGCGGGGACGTAGTGGCTATCGTGATGAGCAACTGCCCTGCATTCTTCATGGCGGAGATGGCCTGCGCGAAACTGGGCGCCATCGGCGCGCTGGTAAACAATTTTCTCACCGGTTCGAGCATGAAACATGTGTTGGGCACCTCAGGCGCGAAAGTGGCTATCTGTGAGCCGAGTACCGTTGAGCAGGTCCTAGGCGCTCAACCTGAGTTCCCCATTTTCTGCGCTGGAGCGGATCTGCCCACGGGCGTTCAAAGTCTGGATAGTGCCATCGCGTCGGCCGACGAGAAAGAGCCGCCAGTTCTGGCACTGACGGGCTCCGACTTGTTTCTCTACATTTACACATCGGGCACAACAGGCTTTCCAAAGCCGGCTCTGGTGCGGCACATGAAGTTCACGATGGGAGGCATCGCCCTCGGTGGCATCTTCGACATCGGCGAGACGGACACCATCTACGGTGCGATGCCGATGTACCACGGCTTTAGCAAGTTCGCGGGCTACGCGGTTGCCATGCGTGCTGGTGGCGCCTTTGCCACACGGCGCAAGTTCAGCGCGTCGGAATTCCTGAGCGATGTTCGACGTCACGATGCGACGATGTTTGTCTATGTTGGCGAGCTCTGTCGTTACATCTTGGCGCAGCCGCCCGGGCCGATGGACAAGAGTCACCTTCTCAGGAAGTGTGCCGGCGCAGGTATGCGACCCGATGTGTGGGAGCTGTTCACTTCTCGTTTTGGTATCGACAAAGTTTTTGAAATGTACGGGGCCACGGAAGGCAACGTCAGCCTGATCAATCGGTCTGGCAAAGTAGGGAGTATCGGTAAGCCGAATCCCTTCCAGTTCAACAACATACGAGTCGCAAAATACGACGTGGAAGAAGCGGAGCTCGTACGCGATAGCTCGGGGCGATTGATTGAATGTGACTTCGGTGAGCCCGGCGAGTGTTTGAGCCGTGTCGGTAAGGGACCGATTCAGTTTGACGGCTACGTCGACAAGAAGGCTTCCGAGAAGAAACTGGTACGAGATGGCTTTGCCAAGGGCGATGTTTGGTTTCGTACCGGAGACATGCTGAGCCGCGACGCCGGCGGTTATTTTTACTTCGTTGATCGCCTGGGAGACACCTTCCGATGGAAGGGCGAGAACGTTGCCACCCAAGAGGTGGAAGAAGTGCTCAACGGTGCGCCGGGTGTTGTGACCGCGAATGTTTACGGCGTCAAAGTGCCCGGTGCGGATGGCCGCGCTGGCATGACCGCCGTCGTATTGGGCGAGGGCGAAGACTTTGACGCAGCCGCTTTCTACGAAAAAGCCGCTGCCGACCTGCCGAGTTACGCTCGCCCGCTGTTCGTTCGGTTGAGCCAAGAAATCGATCAAACAGGCACGCTCAAGCTCAAGAAGGTCGATCTTCAGAAGAGCGGCTTCGATCCTGCCAAGGTGAGCGACCCGCTCTTCGTCTGCGATCCCAAGGCGAAAACCTACGTTCCGCTGAGTCCGGCAGTGTTCGCGGAAATCGAAAGCGGCGAGCGGCGACTGTAAGCAGCGGCTCTGCCGGTGCGCGCCGGTGTGGGGGCAGTCACCCATCGCCGGTGCCGCCACCGCCGCTGTGACGATTTCTACAACTTCGCAGCCGAACTAAATCGGTCATGTGGGGCCGCCTCGTACCCGCAGCCGAGCGTCATGGAATTGTCCTTGGAGGCCTAGAACTCACCGTAATCTGGTGTGGTGCGTTCCGAGCGGTGACAGCAGAACCTCCGTAGGAGTTAGATAAGTCGCGACGCCCTCGCGATTCTACGGCTTTCGGCCGGGCGCGGGCGGGGCGAGCGGCTGGCGAGACTCGATCGCGGGGTGCAGACTTAATGGGTAGCGACTGGGCGCTCTCACACCAAGAATGATTGGGAGGTTCTGATGATAGGCATTCCCCTCGGATTGCTCTACTCCAACGCCGCCGAATGGTGGATCCACAAGAATATTTTGCATGGCGTCGGCAAAAAGAAGTCGAGCATCTGGAATTTTCATTGGGGTGAGCATCACAAGAACTCGCGACAGAACGATTTTTGCGACGGCCAGTACGACGAGCCCTTCTTCACGTGGAATGGTCCGAAGAAAGAGACGCTCAGTATTCTGGGGTTGATGGCCTTGCATGTACCGCTGTTCTCCGTGGCGCCGTGGTTCACGGCGACTGTTTGGTACTCCTCACTCAATTATTTGTACAAACACCAAAAGTCACACGCCGATGCGGACTGGTGTCGGAAGCATATGAAGCACCACTACGATCATCACATGGGCCGCAACCAAGATGCGAACTGGTGTGTAACCCAGCCCTGGTTCGACCACATCATGGGTACCCGGATCGACTACGAGTATTCCAACGGTCGAGCTGCGCAACGCAGCACGGCGTCGGCGTCCCCGAGCGAGCAGCGGGTGCATCCGTGGATCCGCATGACCGAAAGCCTTTTCGCCAAGACCCTGGCGACCGACAGCGTCCTGCCAGACCCTAGATAGGTGCCGTAAGCTACTGGATTCTCGGAGCCCACGCGCTCGGGTTTCTCCCCGGGCATGGAGGTTGGGAGTCGCTGGAGTGGCCAGCGACGGCGGCTCGGAGTAAGCTGGCGATCGATGGTTCGGCGTTCCTCTGTCGCATCCTTCGCTGTAGTGGTGGCATGTTACCTCGGATCCTGCTCCGAAGACACCGGTTTGGACGATGGCGACGGAACCCCGAGCTGACTCGGGCTCCGACGGCTCTAGGACCGCTGCCGGCGGCGGTCGAATGTTCTCGAATGACGCTAGCCTGACGTCGCAACCTGGGGAGTGCGCGAGCTTTGCTAGTGCGGGCGAGCCTCGCTTCGAGGGCACCGCTGACGTGATTTGGACGCTCGATGATTCCGGTAGCATGAACGAAGAAATCGAAGCTGTGCGCAGCCGAATGCGTGAGTTTTTCTCGTCCATCATTCGCGCCGGTATCGACGTGCGCATCGCCCTCGTCACTGAAGACGTGCAGACGTATTTTCCTGAAGTCTGTCAAGAGATCACTTGTGTGGAATACCCGGTGAGTAGCCGAAATTCTCTCGATGCCTTCATCGCGACCCGATACGATTGGCGTTCAATTCTTCGGCCGAATGCCGACAAGTTCTTCGTTGTGGTATCCGATGACGAATCAGGCTTGCCGGCGCAATCCTTCCGCGCTTGGGCGGATACGTACTATGTGGATGAGTGGCGTCTCGCCGGAATTTTCTGCCTTCCGGAGCGCGTGGGTGGCATGTACGGCTACAACTGCTCGGGCGCCGGAGATGTGTACTTCAACCTGGCTATCAATAGCGGCGGTGTGACGGCAGATCTCGGTGTGCCGTTGTTGGATTGGTCAGAAATATTTGATGAGCTCGCGCGCGGAGTCATCGATACCGGGGTCGCTGTGCCGTGTCAGTGGGGCATCCCCTCGGGTTCCGAAGACGGTGACTTTGAAGTGAGCGAAGTCAACGTCGAGTTCACGGACGATTCCGGCGAGGTCATCCGACTATTCAATGTACCGGATGATTCTCGCTGTGAAGAGGCTGGCGGCGGTTGGTTCTATGATTCTGCCGATGCGCCGACGGCTTTGATGGCCTGTCCCTCCACCTGCGAATCGATTCAGTCCGACAACTCAGGGCAGATTGCCGTGGTCTTCGGCTGCCCGACGGAAATCGCTCCGCTCTGCTAGGGACTGGCCGCGCCGTTCCAGCACACGCGCTCGCGCACACCGCGCTCCAGCACACGCGCTCAAGGACACGGGGCGACGCCGCTGCAGTCAGGGTCATCGCAGTCTGTGAGTTGGTCGTTGTCGTCGTCGGTCTGGTTGTCGCAAGAGTACTCAAAACAGTTGGGGTCAGCGTCGCAATCGGTGAGGCGATCCGAGTCGTTGTCGACGCCATCGTCGCAGTCGAGACTCTCCGTGCACAGCCATTTACAGTCCGAGTCGTCACAGTCGATCAGTCCGTCGAGGTCATTGTCGAAGCCATCTCGACACTCCGGGCCTGTCTCGACGCAACGGGGGGCTGAGCTACAGTCTGGGTCGTCGCAGTCGACCAGGCCGTCACCGTCATTGTCGATGGTGTCTGCGCAGGCGTCGCCGCCTTCATGGCAACATTCTGGGTCGTCGCAGTCGGTTAGCCCATCGCCGTCATTGTCCAGTCCGTCGTCGCACCCGGCCCCGGTCTCGCGGCAATTGTCGGCCAGTACACAGTCTGGGTCATGGCAGTCGACGAGGCGGTCATCGTCGTTGTCCATGTAGTCGATGCAGAGGGGACCTCGCTCCCGGCAACAGCTGGGATCGGCGCAGTCAGTGAGGCCGTCTCCATTGTTGTCCACGTAGTCGTCACATATTTCGGGTCCCGTGCATGCAGGATCGTACCAGCATTCGGAATCGTCGCAGTCCGTTCGTCCGTCGCCGTCGTTGTCCGTGCGGTCGTTGCAGATTTCCGCGCCCGGGATCGGATTGGAGCTGCCATCACCGGGCAATCGTGTGACGATTCCGCTGTCGAGCCTGCCAGATAACCAGTCCACCTGTTCGTCGGCGGTGGGATCTGGCGTGCAGGATTGACTGACGCCGGCGATTGCTGTCAGCCAGAGTCTACACAGCGCGCCCCGCAGCGCGGTCCGGATCCAAACATGGCTGGTTGTCCTGAGTTGCTTCCGCCCCGTTGCCACCGCTCTCAGTGTAGCGCCCTCTGGTGGCGTGGGAGACTTTGGAAACACCCCGAGCAAGCGACGTTTTAGCCACTAAATCAGTGTTCCGCGACGTATATTGTGCGTGGGGACAATAGGCGTCGCGATTTTGGCTTGTGTTGGAGCGGAGAGATATCGCGGCCACGGCAATCGTGTCGCGCGATCGTTCGCGCCTGAGCCCTCCAGGGGAGATTGTAACGAAGGCCCACGTACATTGGGGGACCGGCGAATTCCGTCGGCTGTCCCAATATGAAGTACTCGCCTCTCTGTTTCATCCTGGGCATCGCATCGCTCGCGTGCGGGCCCCATACCTACAGCCCTAACGTCAAGACGCCGGCAGCTCCTGCCACTTCGAGTCAGCCATCGAAGCCTGTGCCAGTACCGGACCCGCACTGGGGTGAAACCGTTGGCGGCGCTCAGATGCGCATTGCGCCCGTGGGCGACGCATTCTCGGTGGGTCAGCTCATGGTGATTCGCGTGGAAGTGCGCAACCTGGGCACCGCGCCGTTGGAGCTGGACGCCAGCGGGTTGGAGGACATCTCCGCTGTGATTCGTCTACGCAACTCCGCCGGACGGACTGTGCCGTACATGCGGGATTCGAGCCGTCAGTCTGGCGCGCATCCCTTGACCGTAGCGCCCGGCCGTACCGCGGTAGTACTCGAGCTCGATCTCTTCGAGCACTTCGCGTTGACCACGCCCCAGAAATTCACCGTGCAGTGTGTGGGCGGTGTGGACTTCTCCGCGCCGGAAAGCGGACACGCAAAGCAAAGTCTGAAGTCCAATCTGGTCGCCTTCGAAGTATTGCCGGGAACGCTACCGAGCCAGCACCGGTTCTTCGATCAAATCGCGGCCATCCTGCCCAACGGCGATTGGACAGCGCAGATGGATTCCACCCCGCGGGTTATCCTGAGCAATCGCAAGACGCCCGCTTCCGATGCACTACAGATCACTTACGACAAGGACGGGACGCGCTTTGCACTGCATCTCTGGGAATCCTCGGAACGGCATACGGCTGCCCAAGCGTAAGACCCCCATGGCGCGACAGTACCTAGAGCCAAGTGCCCACGGTCACGTGTATTTGATAACGGCCAGTTACACGAAGTTTCGTGGCTGGTCCGTCCACGATGAGGCCGTGCACACTGCGTGGCCCTCGATGAACGACGATATCATGGCCGCCTTGAACTAGTGCGAGTGGTCGTGTTCGTTGGGCGCAACGTGGCCTGGAGCCTCGGTTAGCCCCGGCACCGTGCTAGCTCCCGGCGTATGCCTGTTCGTCGTGTGTGCGGCTTAGTGCGCCCCGAAGGATTCGAACCTTCGACCCTCGGATTCGAAGTCCGATGCTCTATCCAGCTGAGCTAGGGGCGCGATATCTGGCGGAATATCAGGGGTTTGTCATGCGGGTCAAGGAGCTTCGCCCGGCTGAGGTGCGCTGTGCTCGGTAGGGCTAGTCGCAGCCCCGCATGATAGCGTGCGTTCATGGGCACTCCGGCCTCGCGTCCGCCTCTTTCTGCGAATCGTCCACCGCTCTCGTCGTCGAGCCTGGCGGCGGAGGCCTCGCCATGGGTTCAGGCCTTGTGGCGCCTGTTGGAGCCCACGCGATTGCTGTCGGTGCTGACCTGGGCAGTGGTCGTCTTCTCTTGCTGGCAGATCCTGCTCTTCTCCTACGGCCGGGATCAGTCGATCTACGCGCTGGTCGCGGACCGCATGCTCGCCGGAGACATGCCGTATCGGGACGCCTGGGATTTCAAAACCCCCGGCATTTTCGTTTTGTTCGCGGCGGCACAAGCCCTGTTCGGCAAAGCTATGTCGAGCATACGGATCTTCGAAGTTGGCTTCTTGCTGGCTGGGGTGTTCGCGCTCAGAGGCATCTCAACCATCTACACGGGGCGTGTTCAGGCGGGCATGATCGCCGGCGCACTGGGGGCGTTGCTGCACGCCAAGTTCGAATTTTGGCACAGCGGGCAACCCGAGAGTTTCGGTGGCCCCCTCACTTTGGTTGCACTGTATCTGGTGGCCCGCGAGCGAAAGCCTGCCGCGGAGGGCGTCACTGAACGCTCGAGCTTGGGCATCGAAGACGCCGGATCGGAACAGCGCCGGTCTTCCATCCCTCCCGGTCTTGAGCGAGCTATCGATCAGGCGTCGTTGCGCTCCAACTACTTGTCGTGGATCGCCATCGGTGCGCTCTTTGGTTTGGCCTTCTTGTTGAAACCGCCGCTAGGCGGTGGTGCTGTCGTGTGTGCCGCGCACATCGCGGGGCGCCGGCGTGTGGCTGGGGCATCCGGGCTCCAGTCCTTGCTGCCGATTGTGATCATCGGAGTCGCGAGCTTGCTGCCGATACTCTTGTGTACCGCCTGGTTCGTGGCTCGCGGCGCGTGGCCCGATCTTGCCTGGACGCTGTTCGAGTTCACACCGGGCTACACGCGACTGGGTTGGCACGGCTCGCCGATTTGGATGTTTTATTACGGCTTCAAAGAGGCCCTGGCCCACTTTTCGTGGTGGTTGCCCCTAGGCTGTGTCTTGGCCTTCGCGTTGCCCCAACGGCATAGCGCTGAGCGAGAAGGCGTGAACCTGTTTCTGGGTGTGGTGTTCATGCATGTCGCTGGCATCGCACTGCAGGCGAAGTTCTTTCAATACCACTATGGCGCGACACTGATTTTGTTGGCTTTTGTTGCTGGCGTCGGCCTGGACAAACTACACGCCATCTGGTGTCCGAGCATCGCGCTGCTCCGTCGCCGTCTCACAGGGTCGCTGGCTTTTGTTGCTCTCTGGGGCGCGTTGAGCGTGATGCAAAACGGGGTTCGGGACGTGCCTCACGGCTTCTGGGCTCGATGTGGCTATCGCATGCTGTTCACTCTTCAGCTCGGTGACATTGATACAAGAGAAGGCTTGGACAAGAAGCTGTATTACGTCGCCGACTACCGCTTGAGCGCAGACAGGCAGGTGGCCGCCCGTGTGCGCGAGATCACAGCGGCGACCGACGCGATATTCGTTTGGGGTTTCGAGCCACTGATTTACTGGCTGAGTGATCGCTTGCCGGTCTCGCGATACATTTACGACGTCCCTCAGAGAGTCGTCTGGGAAGAGGCTCGCCAACGGGCTCGTCGGGAGCTGATGACGGATCTGCGGCGCGAACTACCGGAGTCGATCATCGTCCAGCGTGGAGACCGTTTTCAATACGTCACGGGCGACAAGCTGGATTCCCGTCAGGCTCTGGCGACTTTCCCTGAGCTCAACACGATGTTGATGCGGGAGTATCGGCTGGACAGTGAGATCGAGGACTTCGAAGTCTACGTGCGACGTATCCCACGTTGAGCGTGCGCCTCTCCGGAGCTTGGTCGGCGTCACGCCGCGTCCGGAGGACTTCGTGCTGAAGACGGACCAGACCCAGAAATGGAAAGCTACAGCTGGCCCCGCGCGGCGGCGTAGCGCAGTTTCCAGACCACGCCGATCGCCTCTGCGAAGATGCGGCGATTCATTTTGCTCTGCCCCGCCCGGCGATCGACGAAGACTATAGGGACTTCGAGGACCCGAAGGCCGGCTTGCAGAGCGCGGAAGGTCATTTCAATTTGGAATGAGTATCCGTTACTGCGGACTTGAAAGAGATCGATCCGCTCGAGGGCGCTGCGGGTGAAGCCCTTGTAGCCGGTGGTGAGATCCGCCACGTCTACGCCTAGGATCCACCGTGAATAAATCGAGCCCCCGCGACTCAATAGATGGCGGGCAGGTCCCCACCCTTCGACGCTGCCACCGGGGATGTTCCGGCTACCGGCAACGACGTCGGCTCCGCTCTCGAAGGCGCGGAAAAAGTCAGGCAGATAGCCGGGGTCGTGGGACAGATCGGTATCCATTTCGATGAAGTAATCGAAGCCGTCGAGTAGGCCTCGCTGGAAGGCCTCGATGTAGGCCGTGCCCAGCCCGAGTTTCTTCGGGCGGTGCAGTACCGACACTCGTTTGTCCTCTCGGGCGATCTGGTCTGCGAGCTCACCTGTGCCATCGGGTGAGGCATCGTCGACGATCATCACCCGAACGTCGGGCGCAGCAGCGAACACCCCCTGGAGGAACAGCTGTAGGTTCTCCCGCTCGTTGTAGGTGGGAGTGACGATCAGGCAATTCCGCTGGCGGTTGGCTTTCGGTCTCTGGACGTCGTCCATCTGCGGGTCATTGCTCATTCATCGTGGCCGATCGGGCTGATCCTAACGAATGAGGCTGCCCGAGGACAAGGCGGTCGGTCCTTCGCCGGGAGCTTGCTTCAGAGCTGAAACGGCCAACGGAGACTGCACTGGCATGCTGAAACCCGAGGCCAAGTCGCCGCTTTGGTAGGGTGGTTTTCATAGTTTCTCGATGCGGGAGGGACAAAAAAGACAAAGCCATCTGGGGGTCCAGATGGCTTCGGGAAAAGGTCACAGCGACCCTCATGGGGGGGGTATTCAGGCCGCCGTGATAAAAAAACACAGTCGCTTCACCGAGGGGGGGGAAGGTTCAGCGACTGTGAGAAGAGGTTCACGGCGACCCAAAGGGGGGGGCCGGGTCGCCGTGAGAGAAAAAAACACAGCCATTCAGCGGAGGGGGGGATTCGTCGAATGGCTGTGCGAAAAAAAACACAGCGGCCCGGAGGGGGGGACTCTGATGGGCCGCTGTGCGAAAATCTCGGCAGGAACCCTGGCTGGAGGGCCAGAAGTTCGTGCCTTGCCACACTTGTAGAGCACAGCCCGTGCCAAAATTTTGGCGCAACGGTTCGTGCGCTTAGGGGCGTCTTGAGCGCTCTTCGTTCAAGATTGAAATTGCGCTTCGCCAATACCGAAAATTACGGACGGACGGCCTAATTGTTTGTGCGGTCTCGGGAGAACAACCACCAACGTCCGAAGTGGCCGCTTAGTCTGATACTCGGGTCAGCATGAAACAATGACGAGGGATCGACGTTCGAGTGCATGCGGACGAGGAAGGTGTCGAACCATGTGCCGTGTTCGCCTATGTCGAACTGCTGGGGTGTCCACTCCCAACGCGCCGGCGCCAGTGGTGGGGTCCAGGTTGAATCCTTCCGGTAGCGGATCGGGCTGTGTCCAAATTGGAGCACGCTAAACGACTGGGCGCCTCCCAGCTCCGCTTGAACCCAAGCGGGAAAGTGCAGAACCGGCGGGTGCGCCTGACTCGTGTCGCCCTGGGGCTCGAAGATCAGATAACTAAGCTTCGGAGCCGGCCGCATTCGGGAGATGGCTTGGTCGAGTTGCTCTGATTCTGACTGAAACTCCGACCACCGATCGAACACGAAGGAGGACATGGGGAGGGTAGTGGCAGCCACCACCGCGAACATGGGGACTCTCCACGACCAGGCGCGAGGCAGATCGGGCATCATTCCCAGCGCGAAAAAGACAACGCTGACTGCCTCCCGCGGATAGACGAAATACCACTGTCCGATGTTTAGCGGGAGCACCAGGAAGGTGAAGAGATAGGCGACCGCTATCAGGGCGGGCAGTGCTGTGACGCCGGCGCCCCAGTAGCGCTTGCGGCGCGTCTCAGTTCGGTGGCGACCCTGCACGAAGAACAGGGCGGTAGCCAGCAGTCCCAAGCCGGCCGCAGCGGTGAGCAGCCACCCGCCAAGTTGAGTTTCTCGAGCGCCGGCGGCGTGCAAATAGCTTCCGAACACATGGCGGCCCAGCGTCGGGAGGCGCCCGATTTCTAGCCTCAGTTCGCCCAAGCTCAGGGCCGTGTCTACGGTTCGTACCCCTAACCAACAGCTCAAGGCCAGCAGTGCCGGTAACATTGGCAGCAGCACGGGGCGCAGGCGACCACAGGCGGGATAGAGAACGCCGGCGGTGAGCCCGATGCAGAGGAGGGTGAACGGCAAGCGGTAAATGTGAGTAAAAAATATCACGAGCAGCACCAAAGCCAGGGCGATCTGTTTCTTCCGCGACGGCGAATCGAGAACCATCAACGCGATCCCGATGGCCATCGCGGACAGTCCCAGAGCGCCGAGATAACTCGCGAAGCCCCACGACAGCACTTCGGTCCAAATCAGTCCGAGACCGAGCAGTCCCCAGTAGGGACTCTTCTTCATGCCGAGAAAAAATACTGCGAGACCCACCGGCAGCAAGCAGAGCATGCTCAAGACGGATATTTTTGCCGCTCCCGTGATGGGGAAGACGAGGGCGGCGATCGATCCCACCGCGAACATCGAAAGGTACGGGACCTGCAGAGGGTGCAGCGTGAACTGCTCGCGGAAGTGAAACGCCGGGTCGAAATAGTGTCGGAATATGGAAATCTGTGCGGCGTGGGTGGGAAGGTCCACTAGCGGGGGGCGATCGGTGGCGAAAAACGGTCCCACGATGACTAGTAGCGACAGCGTTAGCGCTGCCACGATGGCAGCGGAGTCCGTTGGATGGTCCCGCAGCCAGGCTGCACATTGCCGAATCCATCGGGAAGGCAGGAAAACGTCGGGTTTGCCCATGGGTGGGCCCAGACTATCGAGCTTTGTGGCTCCTGGGGACCCTGCTTTGTGGCAAGGTCCGCTCGCCGTGCCAACCGCGAAACTTCTATGGTTGCTGGTTCCTCTCTTCGGAGTCCTGGAGCTGACGGCGCACTTCTTTTTCGCGGGCCGAGCGCCTGCCCCCGAGGCATATCGAGAGCTCGGCCCCCGAGTAGCCAAGCTCGCCAAGTCAGGCGATCTTGTCCTGATGACCCCGGAGTGGGCTGAGCCCAACGCGCGATACGGCTTGGGGGAGCGTTGGATGCCGCTCCGAGACGTGGCGCGGGCAGACGAGAGCGCCTACCCGCGTGCGATTGAGATCAGCATCCTCAACCAGTCGGCGAACGAGCTCGAAGGTTGGAAAGTCATCAGCACGGAAACGTTCGGAAAATTCCGCCTCCGCGTATTGGAGAACCCGGCTCCGGCAAAACCCCAGTATCGATTTGTTGATCATCTGACGCCGGACGATTTGCAGGTTCATCTTGGCAACAAGAACTGCGCCTACCGACGTAATGCCCGGGTGAGCAACGGAGCCCTGGCAGGTCACGCTACCTTTCCCAAGAAGCGCTTCCAGTGTTCCGGACCCGATCACGTATTTATCGGTGAGACCGTCATTGATTCAGCGAGATTTCGTCCACGTCGCTGTATTTGGGCTCATCCCGGTCGCGCGCCTCTCAAGGTGAACTTCGGGCGTGTAGCCATGGCCGCTCAGATCCGAGGTTACACGGGATTGAGCGAGCTCAAGGCACGAGATGGCAAGGGCGGCAAAGTGAAGCTCTCTGTCAGTGTGGACGGCACGCTCATTGGTGAGACCGTCCACGACAACTACGATGGTTGGAAGGGTTTCGAATTTCCCACGGCAAGGTGGGCGGGGCAAACAGCGGAGGTCGAGTTCGTGATCAGCTCAGCCCGCCCGCGCTCACGGCATTTTTGCTTTCAGGCGGACACGCGATGACGGCAGAAGGGGATAGCGGTCCGGTCGGCGCCCGCGAGCCTTCCGGTCCCGTGCAGCTTAGCTTCGCTCAGCGTCTGCTCGCTCATCGCGCCATGGATTGGAGCATCGCTCTGGCCTTGGCGGGTGGGTATATGGCGGCACTGCTGCTCACGGTAGCCGACCTGGGTTACGCTCGCGATGAGGGTTTCTACTTTGGCGCGGGGAAGAGCTACGCCCGCTGGATCGATTTGCTCTTCACGGATTTCGATCGCGCCATGCTGCGCTCCTCCGTGGACCGCTACTGGGGCAACAATCACGAACACCCGGCGTTCATCAAGACCCTGTTCGCGCTGTCGTATAAGTATCTCTACCTGAAGTGGCATTGGTTCAGCGAGGAGGGCACGGCCTTTCGCTTTCCAGCGATGGTGATGAGCGCGGCTTCGGTGTCCATTACCTATTTGTGGGGGAGCAGGGCTATCAGTCGAACGGCGGGGCTGTTTGCCGCCGCCTCCTTTGCGCTGATCCCCCGGGTCTTCTACCACTCGCATCTGGACTGCTTCGACATGCCGGTGCTGAGTATGTGGCTGCTGACGAGCTATGTGTATTGGCGCAGTACGGTCGGCGGCGGCCTTCCCTGGGCGTTGCTAGCCGGCGTCTTGTATGGCTTCTTTCTCAATACCAAGCACAACTCTTGGTTGTTTCCCGGTGTGCTGATTGTGCACTGGTTGGTGATGCGCGGCCCGCGAGTGGGTCGTAACCTGAAGGTAGGTCACGCGCGCGTTCCGCTGGCCCTGTTCACCATGGCCATTATCGGGCCGGTGGTATTCTACCTGACGTGGCCGTGGATCTGGTTCGACACCGGCAACCGCTTGGCCGAGTACGTCGCATTCCACACCGGACACGTATTTTACAATATGGAATTCCTCGGGGAGACCTTCTTTCGTCCTCCTATGCCTCGCCTCTATGCCTGGCTGATGACTGCGGGAACCGTGCCCGCGATTACGCTAGGTCTCTTCTTGCTGGGGAGCTATCGGGCCCTCAAAGAGGCGTACTTCGATGTCGGCGCCGGTGTGTTTGCGCGCTTTCGCTCGCGACGAGCCCTGGGCTCGGATGCTAGACGCCACAAATCGGCGCGTTCGTTTTGGCTATTGTGCGTCCTCGTTAGTTACGCGCCGTGGATATCATCGAATTCACCTATCTTCGGCGGGACCAAGCATTGGATCACCGCCTATCCCTTCGTGTGTCTCTTGGGAGGCCTCGGATTTGACTGGGTGCTTCGCGAGATCCGCAGCTTGTCTTCGGCTCCCTGGCTCGGGCGCATCGCCGCGCCGGCGATGACCCTGAGCTGTCTGGTGGGACCGCTCGCGATGACGCAGAATTCGCACCCCTGGGGTCTGAGTTGCTACACGCCGTTAGTCGGCGGCGCGCCCGGTGCTGCTACTCTGGGTCTGAATCGGACCTTCTGGGGATATGCCACCGGTTCGGTACAGGACTTCATCAACGACAAGGCGCCACCTCGCGCTCGCGCCTTCGTCCACGATACGGCGTTGCAGAGCTGGGACATGATGGTGAAAGACGGGCGTCTTCGAAAGGGGATGCACCGCCAACTGGGCGTCGCAGGATCGAACATCGCAGTCTATCACCATGAGCCGCACATGCTGCAGGTCGACTACCAGATATGGACGGACTACGGCGTCGTCGCCCCCGGTCACGTCGGCCATCACAATGGTGTGCCGATCGTCTGGGTTTATACCCGCCCGTAGAATCGCGCTAGGCGCAGGCCTACCGGAGCCGGTGCTGTCGCTCTCGTGCTGGTGGTCGCGGGACGGGCTCAGCCGCCGATGTGACTCATCTCAACGCGTTCGGTGCGCTGGCTCTGCTGCGAACGGATTTCCGAATAGTGGTCGTCACGGCGAGACCAGATCCCGCCGAGAAGCCGGAGTAAGTCGTCGTCCGTGGCACCGCCGCGGAGCGGTTCCAGCAGGCTCTTGCCCTCGCTGGCAAATAGGCAAGTGTACAGCTTGCCCTCCGCGGAAAGGCGAGCACGACTGCAGTCGCCGCAAAATGGTTGACTGATGGATGTGATGAACCCCAGCTCCCCTTGACCGTCAGAGTAGCGCCAGCGCTTGGCGACCTCTTCGGGATACTCAGCTTCGACTGGCTCGATGGGATACGCTTTGTGGATTTGATCGATCATCGTGCGGGCAGAGAGTACCTCGGGCGCGCGCCAGTCGTTGGTGGCGCCAACATCCATGAACTCGATGAAGCGCAGGATATGCGGAGTGCCGCGAAAGTGTTCGGCGAGGGCCAGCACGCTATCGTCATTGCTGCCCTGTCGGATGACGGCGTTAATTTTGACGGGGCGCAGTCCGGCAAGGTGGGCGGCTTCAATTCCGTCGAGCACGCTCTCCACGGTTGCTGTCGAGTCGGTGACCTTCTGAAACTGATCTTGATCGAGACTGTCCAAACTCACGGTCACGCGCTTGAGTCCGGCGGCGACCAGATCCTTGGACATCTCCGCGAGTTGGGTTCCGTTGGTAGTCAGTGCGAGATCTACGTCGAGCCGGCTCAAGCGCGCGATCAGCTTGGGCAGATCTCGTCGCAATAGCGGTTCGCCGCCCGTGATGCGGATCTTGCGCACGCCCATGGACACGAAGATTTTGGCGAGCCGTTCGATCTCTTCAAAGCTGAGGATTTCCGCGCGCGGCAAGAAGCGGAAGGAGCTGTTGTAGACCGCTCGAGGCATGCAATAAGTGCAGCGAAAATTGCAGCGGTCGGTCACGGAAATACGCAAATCTCGTAGAATCCGCCCACGGGTATCCCGGGGGGAGGCAGACTGAACAGGTAGATGGTGTCGCATGACTCAATCGCGATGCCGCAGCCCTTTGGGTCGGCGTACGCGCTACTTGCAGCTTCCCTTAGCATCAATCCGCTGGGATTGCCCGGCTGTATCTAAGCGGACATGACTAACAATGGGGTGATAGGATTCTCCCCGTGATTTTATACGGTCTAGACGAAGTCGACGAACGGCTTGAAATTTTGCCGATGGCGGCGCGTCGGGCTCTGGATCGCGCGGGTCGCAAGTTGAGTCTAGACGGTTGGAAAAGCCTCAGCCTGGAGCATCGCCGACGCATTGCCGAGGTGGGTTCGGCGGCTCTTGTGGACGTGCAACCGGTGATCGAGTCCATCAAAGGGGCCACACCGGAGGCGGTGAAAATCGATCCTATCGAAGATCCGCCCGCCGCCAACCCGCCACTGAGTGTGGTGAAAGTTTTCGGCGATGATCGTCCCATCGGCGGCGCTGTTTGGGTCTCTCTCCGGGCTCTCGATCGCTATGTCCTCGCGAAGATATCCAGAAAGGGAAATGCCGGACGTCTGGACGCCGCTTATCAGGAACTCATCGGGCATTCTGCTTTGTCGACGCATCTGTCTCCTGCGGGTGGCGTTCGCATGGTGGCTGTATCAGCAAAAGAAGTGACCCTGCGCCGTGCGGTTGCAGAGAGTCGCGTCACCATGAACGTGGACGCCTTCGGCCGGCTGCAGCGCGCGGACGCCCCCAAGGGTGATGTCATGGGTACGGCGAGACTGGCTGGCATCATGGCCGCCAAAAAGACGTCGGAAATCGTACCGCTCTGTCACCCCATCTCGCTCACACGCATCGACATCGAGCTGAAGTTGGAGCCCGTCACCCGGGCCGTAAAGATCACAGCTGACGTCGAGTGTTACGACCGGACCGGTGTCGAGATGGAAGCCATGGTGGCGGCAAGCACGGCGGCGCTCACCATCTACGATATGCTTAAGTCCTTCGACCGAAGCATGACTATCGGCATGACACGATTGGTGAGCAAGACTGGTGGTCGCTCCGGAGACTTCGACCAGTGACTCAGCTCGCCGATGTACGCGACTCCGCTATCACCGCAGACGAATGTTTGGCGGCGGTTTCTCGTCCCGAGGCGGGCGGCATTACCTTATTCGTGGGCACAGTCCGGGATCACAGCGACGGTCAAACGGTTACGCTGCTGGAGTACCAAGCCTACGAATCCATGGCGAAGAAACAAATGCTCAAGATTATGAGCGGCATTCAGTCGGAGATCCCCGACGTTCGGTTGGCGGTACTGCATCGGGTGGGCGCGCTGAAGGTGGGCGACATCGCGGTGATCTGTTCGGCGAGCGCTCCCCATCGCGGAGAAGCCTTCACCGGCGCCCGAGCCTTGATCGATCGCATCAAAGCGGATGTGCCGATCTGGAAGCGTGAACATGGCCCCGACGGTCCCTACTGGGTTGACTGGAAAGACGCCCGCTGCGTCGCACACGATCACGAATGATCCAGAGCGAGTTCGAGTTAGCTGGGGCCTTGTACGTCTTCTGGACGATCCCAATCGCGCAGCTGCAGCGTTTCAGACTCGTCGAGGCTCAGCGCCTCGGTGTCGAGAGAGCGCAATACATGCTGCAGGGAATGTAACTGCTTGGCTTGGCAGCTCTCTGCGGCACGGAGGGCGAGGGAAGCTTTGTATCGTGCGAAGAAGGGTTGGTAGCGGCCGTCTACACAGGGGGCGAGGGCGGCAGCATCGGGGGATTCGTCGTTCAATCGATGCAGTAGTTCATGGGAGACATAGGGCATGTCGCAGGCTAGGGCGAGGGCAACGGCGGGGCTGCCTGGTTCCGTCGCCTGGTCGAGCGTATGGTGCAGGAGCGCGAGCAGTCCCCCCAAAGGACCGATACCTGGCGGTCGGTCTGTCAGGCTCGGCAGTTGTAGTGAATCGTAATTGGAATGTTTGCCGACCAACACGATACTGGCGCGTGGCAGCGTGTCTTGCACGATGCGGATGAGCCGGGCGCTGACGGTTTCGCTGCCGCCGGGGGCCGGCAACATGCCCTTGGCTTGTCCTCCCATGCGTCGCGACGCCCCGCCGATGAAGAGTCCGACGACGACGTCTGCGGAAGGCTCGGGATCAGTCATAGGGCCGCGTTCGGTCGCACCTTAGAGCTCGGCGATGCGTAAATAGTCTACCGCGTCGCCGGCATTGGCGCCGTCGGCTTCAGCTGGCAATTGGATCAGCACATCGGCCCACGCCAAATTAACGGTCGAGCCTGAAGATTGGTTGCTCAGCGGCGTGAGTTGGTCTCCGTCGAGTCGGGCCGCATAGAAGCCGTGTCGACCTGGCTTTTGAGTCATGCTACAGGTCAGCGTGCCTCGGAGCAGGCTTGGGGAGATTCTTGAGCAGCCTTGGAGCGCTCGCAGCAACGGCAAGCCGAAGAGCGCGAATGTGATCATGGCGGAGACGGGATTTCCCGGCAGTCCCAGGACTCGGGTGGCCCCACTATTTCCCAAGACCAACGGCTTGCCGGGTTTGATAGCTACCTTCCAGAACTCAAGATTGACTCCCGCGGCCTCCAAGGCAGGGCGAACGTGATCGTGATCGCCAACGGAAACGCCGCCGATGGTGACCAGTAAGTCACAGTCTTTGAGAGCGCTTTTGACAGCTTCGGTCGTGGCATCCCTGTCGTCACCGCTGCGGGGCCAACGTGTCACCTCAGCGCCGGCTTGCTTCGCGAGGGCGGCGATGGTGAGCCCGTTGGACTCGGGGATGCTGCCGGGCGTGGCCGGGGAACCGGGATCGCGGAGTTCATCCCCGGTCGCCAGGATGTGCACTCGTGGCAGTCGGCGTACCTCCAGCTCCCCGAGATCGAGGGCGCCGAGCAAACTGAGTGCAAACGGCCCGATCCGGGTTCCGGCCTCTAGGGCCACGGAGCCGGTCGCTAAGTCTTCTCCTGCCCGCCGAATGTGTCGTCCCAGCTTGGGTCGCTGTTCGAAGCTGGCGTTGTCGCCACGGCGGGTGACGTTTTCCTGCATTTCGACCGTGTCAGCGCCTGCCGGCAAGGTGGCACCGGTAAAAATTCGAACAACGCTCGCTGGCGAAAGCGTGGGTGTGGGGTGTCCTGTGCGGCTTTCACCGATGACCGGCAGGCTCCAGGGGCCTTCACCGGACAAGTCCGCTAGGCGCAGCGCGTAGCCGTCCATGGCGCTGTAATTCCTTGGCGGCAGCGGCGATTGGGCTGTGAGCTGGGCGCCCAGTACACGCCCGCTAGCCTCGCTCAACGGCACTTTTTCGGTATCGAGGCACGCGATGCCGTGCATGATTTTCTCGCGAGCTTCGTCGAAGGACAACATGATTCTGCCTATGTTGATGAACGTGTCGCCCCGCTGCGTCAAGGAGTGGCGCTTTCAGCGCCAGCTTCGCGGTGGCGCCCCATGAGCCTTGCCGTGTCCGTCCCGGCGCTTCACACTGGCAGCATGGTGTGGCGCGGCGTTCTGGGGGTGGTGATGCTGGTTTTTATGGCTTCGGTGGTCCGGGCCGACGAGCCCGGGGCCAAGCCACCGGAACCGGCCGGCACAGCGAAGCCGGGCAGCAAAGCCCCCCAGCCCGCGGCCTCCATCGTGACCAAAGAGAATGGCGTGACGCGTATCCGTCTTCGCCCCAAGAGCGCGCCGACAGGCCCGTTGCCTCCAGGAGCGACAGGCCCGTTGCCGCCGGATCAAGCGGGACCCATGCCGCCGGCGCCCTCCACTCTGGTGCCGCCATCCAACTCGCCTCCGGTGTCTGAGACCGAGTCGGGCACCATCGAGTACTTCTCTCCCCACCTCAAAGAGTACGGCTACTGGCGCGAGGATCCCCAGTACGGTACCGTTTGGATCCCCCACGGCAACGTGGTGGGGGAGAATTTTTCCCCCTACGTGACCCAGGGTCACTGGGCGTTGAACACCAACGATGACTGGGTCTGGGAGAGCGATTTGGCGTTCGGCTGGGTTGTGTTTCATCACGGCCGTTGGGTGTGGGTGCCACGGGTTGGCTGGGCATGGATCGCCGGTCGGCGATATTCTCCAGCGTGGGTGAACTTTCGGGTCCCGTCCGGGCGTGGTGCGTTCCTGGGTTGGGCCGCGACCCCGCCGTTGTACATCTGGCGGCGAGGGGTGGCGGTCAGCTTGCACTATCGGGCTCCGGCCTATTACGTGTTCTGTCCCAGCGCCTCGCTGTTTAGCCCCCATCTGCACAGTCATCTGGTGGCCGATAGCGCGAGACGCGCTTCCTACGTGCGCTCGTCGCGGCGTTACCTTCGCCCCAGCCGGTACAGGCTCGCCCATGGGGGGCCCAGCTTGGGGGCGGTGCGGGCTTCTCCGGCTGAAGTGGTGCGCTCCCGGTCCCGGCGACGTGCATCTCCAGTACGCGCTGGGGCAGCTCGGGCGACTCCGGCAACCGGGGCGCCGCGGCGCCGATATTCGCGACCCTATGACGACCCCCGCTCAAGGGCACGCCCGGCCGTTGACCCTCGGCATCGTAGGCGAGCGGCTCCACGCCGGCGTTAGCGCAGCCGGCGTTAGCGCAGCCGGGACGGGGCCGTGCTAGGCATGCAGGCACACAGCCCATGACCATTCCCGCTCGATCTGCCATTGCCAGCCTCAGTTTGCTGATGTGTGCGTGTGCCTCCGCTCCCGTTTACGATTTCGACGAGCCTGGGCCCGCTGACGGCGGAGGCATCGTTGAGTCGGTGGACGTGGATGTCGACGAGCGCCTAGTCGCGGAGTCCGGCGTGGGGGTAGGCGTCTTTGTCGAATACTCAGCAGCGCGCGGTTGGCACATTTTTACCACCTGTGACTCCTTGATCAGCGGTTACCTCTGCGTGTTCGACGTCATCGCGAGCACCACATCGGAGGCGACCATCACGAGCTTCAGCGGCGATCAGTTGGAGCCCCACGACTACGCTCAACGAATGGATGACGGAGCGATTCGCTGGGTAGCTGTCACTGCTGAGGATAAGGACGGGCTGTACCTGCAGCTCCCCCAATCCGAAGTGTTGCGACTGGACGTTTTGACCGATGGCGTGGCTGACCCACGGGTAGTTTATTGGGTAGGCAACGGCGCGATTCATGAAGGCGCGCCGAGCATGCCGCTGGACATGCTTCCTCGCTCGCCTTGACGGAAAGTTGACCGACGGCGATCGGTAAACGGCTCAGCGGCCGCCATTGTTTGTCGCTCGGATCGGGGAGCTGAAAACTCGCGCGCGCTTCTCTTTGTCGTCGGCTGCTTGGACGGTTTTACCAAATCTCCTGACAGACTGAGCTGATTGTCGGAACTCACTTGGAGCGGTGACTAGCGTATTGCGCGTTGTCCGGTTTTTCCTCGCAGTCTGGAATCGTTGTGGGTGGTGAAGACCCCTACACATTGCGGCTCACGGCCGGGCAGAGCTGAGCTGTCGATTGTGCTAATCATAAAGAGAGCTTTTCTGTGTCCGAGGAGGCTGCAGGAGCCGGGGAGACTTGGGGTTATGGGCGAATCAGAAGGCAGCATGATCAAAACCGTGGCAGCGATGCAGGACTACGACCTGTATCGAGACCTCGCGTGGGAAGGGGGTTTTGAGGATTACCTGGAAATTGTCCGAAAGACCCCAAAGGTAACTCGCAACGCCTTCCAGCGGTGTTTCGATATGATCATCGCCGCAGGCCACGATGAGTACATCGACAACAAGAAAAAGCTGGTTCGCTACCGCTTCTTCCAGGACCCCGAAGACTCAGGCAAGGATGCGGTGTTCGGGTTGGACATTCCGCTCATGCGTCTCATCAACGTGCTCAAGGCAGCCGCCGAGGGTTACGGCCCTGAAAAACGGGTGATTCTGCTGCATGGCCCAGTGGGCTCCAGCAAGTCGACCATCGCCCGGGCGCTGAAGAAGGGCTTGGAGGCCTATTCCACCAAACCGGACGGAGCTCTCTACACCTTCAAGTGGGTGAATCTGACAGGCACCGGGCTGGCGAGCAGCGACGGCGAAGATTTCATCTCCCCCATGCGAGAAGAGCCCCTGCGTCTCATTCCGCAAGATTGGCGCAGCAAGGCCATCGAAGAGCTCGGGCTTTCCAACGAGCTCTTCCCAGTGGTCGTCGACGGCGATTTGGATCCCGCCAGTCGGTTCATCTTCCAAGGCTTGATGGAAAAATACGAAGGCGACTGGGCCAAGGTCGTCACCAAACACATCCGAGTTTTTCGCTTCATTCTCAGCGAAAAAGATCGCGTGGGCATTGGCACATTCCAGCCCAAGGACGAGAAGAACCAGGACAGCACGGAACTGACCGGTGACATCAACTATCGCAAGATCGCCGAATACGGTTCGGACTCTGATCCGCGTGCCTTCAACTTCGACGGCGAATTCAACATCGCCAACCGGGGCATGATCGAGTTCGTGGAGATGCTGAAGCTGGATGTTGCCTTCCTCTACGATCTGCTGGGAGCTTCCCAGGAGCATCGTGTCAAGCCGAAAAAGTTCGCTCAGACGGACATCGACGAGGTGATCATCGGCCACACCAATGAGGCGGAGTATCGCCGGCTCTTGAACAACGAGTTCATGGAGGCGCTGCGGGACAGGACGATCAAGATCGACATTCCGTACATCACTCGCCTAAGTGACGAGATCAAGATCTACGAAAAAGAGTTCAGCCAAGCCAAGGTCAAGGGGCGTCACATCGCTCCTCACACTCTTGAGGTCGCGGCCATGTGGGCGGTGCTCACGCGTTTGGAAGAGCCTAAGAAACACAATCTCCAGCTCATTCAGAAAATGAAGCTCTACGACGGCAAGGTGCTTCCCGGCTACACCCAGGACACCGTCAAGGAGCTACGCAAGGAGAGCAGCCGAGAGGGCATGGCCGGGATCAGTCCCCGTTACGTCCAGGACAAGATCTCGAATGCTTTGGTGAGCGATATCGCAGACGGCACGATCAACCCTTTCATGGTCCTCAATGAGCTGGAGAAGGGCCTCACCAATCATTCACTGATCACGAACGACGAAGAGCGCCGGCAGTACGGCGAGCTTATCGGCGTCGTCAAGCGTGAGTACGAAGAGATCGTCAAGAACGAGGTCCAGCGTGCCATCAGTGCTGATGAGGAAGCCATCGCGAAACTGGCGTCGAATTACATCGACAACATCAAGGCCTACACTCTCAAGGAGAAGGTCAAGAATCGCTACACGGGCCAGGCGGAGGAGCCCGACGAGCGCATGATGCGCAGCATCGAAGAAAAAATCGATATTGCGGACAACCGCAAAGAGGACTTCCGCCGCGAGATCATGAACTTCATTGGCGCCAAAGCCATTGAAGGCAAGCAGTTCGACTGGCAGACGAATGACCGATTGCGACGCGCGTTGGAACTGAAATTGTTCGAGGACCAGAAGGACAGCATCAAGCTGAAAACCTTGGTTAGCGCTGTGGTGGACAAAGAGACCCAAGAGAAGATCGACATCATCAAGAGTCGCTTAATGCGCTACTTCGGCTACAACGAAGTCAGTGCCACGGATGTATTGAACTATGTGGCATCCATCTTCGCGCGCGGTGACGCCGCCGAATAACTGCCACAGGGTCCCGCACGGTCGCTGCAGAGATCAGCATCGCCGTTAGCAGGCTGGCGGCGATGTCACGATCAGCGCGCGGAGTGTCCGCCGACGCGGCAGGGGCTCGCCCAAGTAGCGACACCGGGGCGCGTCTAGCGCCTCCGTCGGCTCCCCGGCCTTGCACAGGGCGTTGGCCCAGCGTACATTTGGGGAGCTTAGAGGCGGGGCTGACCCGTCGAGCCCAAGGGTACGCTGATGAGCATCACTGATCACCTCCGCCAAGACATGAAGCGCATGGGCCTCGAACTGATCGCGGAGCCGCGGGTCGCGAAGCTGATGCAGAATGAGCAGCTGCTCCGAATGCTCATGAGCGTGGTGCAGGTAACGGGTATCGTGAACGATTTTACTGCCGAGCAAATGGACCGGCTGGCAAGGACGCTCGGTCTTTCCACCGCTGAAGAGGTTCGAGAGCTGCGTCGCTGCATCAAGAGACTCGAATGCGAAGTGGCGCGACTAAGCGACGCACGTCGCGCTGGCTGACGCTTCTCGAGCATCCGCGGGCAGCTGTGCCAGTTAGGGTCCGGTGTCAGAGCCGATAGTCCGTGGGGGGCCCGGCTGTTGTGTGCAAATGTGGCGTATATTGTGCCGATCTGGGCCATTTGGCACACTGGTTTAGTACGAGTGGCGCCAGCGCGACTATGCGGAATTTGGCAGTTCCAGACCGCCGAAGAGTCCCGTCTTGGATGTGCCAGGCGTTTGTGGCACACTCCGAGCTGCAGTGTGGTGTTGTCTCGAAGGGTCTAGGGGAAACTTATGAAATCATTAAATATTAGTCGTGTTTGTCGGGGCAGCTTGGCCCTCGTGCTTCCCCTCTTGAGCGCGACGGCGGTGGCTCAACCCGAAGGTGGCGACACGCCGACGGAAAAGGCCATTGCCGATAGCGACGTCACCACAGAGAAGGTCGGCGATGTAGGCGCCGCCGATAGCGATGTGCAAGCGGAGGAGCAGCCAGAGGGGCAGGGCGACGTCAGTGCCGAGATGCAGGAGCAAATCGACGCGGCGGCCTTGGGTCAGAGCGCAGCCGAGCTGCCGGGAGAGACATACCTGTTCGTGGGCGCGCGCTTCCGTCTGATTACCGTGCCCAAGTTCATGCTCAACATGTTCGCCGAGGGCGGGCAGACGGTAAACATCCCCAACTACGGTCTTGAGTTCATCGTTCGCAAGGACGGCTTCGAATACAATATGGGCCTCAGCTGGGCCGACTATTCCATCGACGGCATGGATTTTAAGTCCAGCACCGAACCCGACGACGCATGGGAAATCATCGATAGCGAGCTTGGTATTCTCTACCTGCAGAACGATTTCATGTGGAGCAATGAATTCAGTCCCGAGTTCTCGCTCATCTACGGCACCGGCGTGGGTTTGGGATTTGTGTTTGGCGACTTGGTTCGAACCGAAGCGTACCGCAACGGCGACGAGATTCTCCCGTGCTCTGGCCCCGGCTTTGGAGCCCCCGGCGTAGCTGAGCCTGGCTACTGCGACGACCAAGGCGATCACTACAACGGTTACACCGAGCCCAGTTGGGCAGACGGCGGCAGCAAGGCGATCCTCTTTCCGTGGCTCGCCTTGCAGACCGGTTTTCGCTACAAACCCACTCGCGATGTTGTAACCCGACTCGATCTCGGTTTCGGAACCAGCGGTTTCTTCATCGGACTCGGCGCCGACTACGGGTTGTAGGCCACGATGTCCCGGCTCGAGTTGCCGAGCCGTTATCGCGCTCTCTCTCAACTGGGGGAGGGCGGCGGTGGCGAAGTCTGGGCCGTTCAGGACCGACATACGGGCGATCGTCTAGCGCTGAAGGTGCTGGCTGAAGACGCGAGCGAAGTCGAGATGGCGGCTTTGGTTCGCGAGGCTGTTACGCTCTCGGGTTTGGAGGGCTTGGGGGTTCCCCGGGTGATTCACTTCGGTCGCCTACCGGGCAGTCGGCGCCCCTATATGGTCCGTGAGCTGGTGGAGGGTCAGAGTCTGCTCGAACTGATCGACGACGGAGAGCTGCCGGATGTGCTGTTGGACGCCCTGGTGCATGCGGCGGATCAAGTCACGGCTGTGCACCGATCGGGTCTGCTGCACGGTGATATCAAGCCAGCCAACATCATTGTGGAATCGCCTCAGCGGGCGACCCTTGTCGATCTCGGCTTGGCGTCCCCGTGGCGGGATGGCGGC
Organism: Polyangiaceae bacterium; assembly: GCA_013214025.1. Taxonomy (GTDB): domain Bacteria; phylum Myxococcota_A; class Polyangia; order Polyangiales; family Polyangiaceae; genus JABSRN01. The sequence continues at coordinate 13,558 of JABSRN010000067.1, read as the reverse complement.
ACCCTGGCGCAAGGCTTGACACCTCGCTACGCCGCCCCCGAGCTACTCGCAGGGGAGCCGGTGGGAGTGCGCGCCGAAATATACGCTTTGGGCGCGACTCTCCAGGAGATCCTCGAAGTGGGGGATCGGCGCTGGAGCGAAGACCGACAACGAGCGCTCGCCGATGTGGCAGAGCGAGCGACCAACGAGTCTCCCAATGAGCGTTATCCGTCGGCGGATGAGTTCTCAAACGCTCTGAGGTTGGCTCTTGGTAATTCGGATACTTTTATCGCCACGGATCCTGGGGGTCTCTGGCCGATCGTCGAGATCGATGCCTTGTCGACGCAATTGGTCGAGGTGGTTTACGCCTTGCCCATCGGCAGCTGCCTGCAGCTCTCGGGCGAGCGGGGGGCCGGTCGATCAACTCTGCTGCGTCGTCTCGCGTGGACTCTGGGAATCGAAGGCCGCCCGTTGGCTTGGTTGGATCGCGCAGTCATCGATCGTGATGCGGTAGTAGAGGAATTGAACGACCATCCCCAACACCGTGGCCTGGTCATCTTGGTGGATGACGCTGACCGTCTGAGCGAGGCGGGCCAAGCCGCTCTATCGCAGGCCGTTGAGGCCGGTGCCCGCTTGGTCATCGTTGGCGTGAGCCCGTTGGGTATCGAAGCGCAGCCCTTTTCGATCCCTCCTCTGGGGGAGCACGCCGCCAAGGCCCTGTTGCGCCGGGTGGTCCCTTCGCTCACCGACAAGATGGTCGCGCGCATATACGGCGTCTCGCGAGGGCGGCCCGGTGAACTTCGTCGCACGGTGTCGCTGGTCGCACGCGAAGCTGTTGCGGGCGATGCGGACTTGGAACGAGTGCTGGCGGGCATCACCCGCAACAGATCCGACTTCCCTGAAAATCCTTATCTCCGTGGGCTGGAGCTCTTGGAACATGGCCAATTTCGCGACGCCAGCGAGGCGTTGGATCTCGTCACCGACGTGGATGCACTGCCGATGGCGATAGCCCGCGCACGACTGGATCTGGGGCTAGGCCAAGCCAAGTCGGCCCAGGCTCAGCTCGAGGCAGTGCGCACGGCCGCCGAGTCTCAAGAGGGAACTCCAGACGCGTTAGCCTGGCAGGTTTACTTGGGTCGTTCCCATGTGGGCACCGGTGACTACAGCAAGGCTCTCAGCCTGCTCGAGCCCATCAGCGACGGCGAGGGGGCGATAGCCATCGAGGGCAAGGCCTATATGGGGCTGGCGCTTTGTTACATGGGGGAAGAGCAGGAAGCCCTCAAGTCTCTGCGGGCGGCTGTATCAAACGCCGGCCGGATTGGCAGCGACCGCATGGTGGCGCTGTCTTGGGCCTGCCTCGCCTTGGTACTGCAACGGGGTGACGACGTCCCGGGGGCTCGCGAGGCCTACGAAGAAGCCTTGAATGCCGCGGAAAAGGCGTCGGACGCGGGGACCTTGGCCACGGTATTGCTCAATTCAGCCGGTTTGCTCAAAATCAGCGGCGATCTGGCGCGCTCAATGGAGCGCTATGAGGCGGCGGTCGACATGGGACGTCGATCGGGCCGGCTCTCCACGGTGCGCCAAGCTCTGTTGAATCTCGCCAACGCTGATCTCTATCTGGGTCGACTCTCCCGCGCCCAGACCAGTATCTCCACCTTGGAAGCTCAGCGAGATCAGCTGACGCCGGTGATGCGCGCGCAGCTGATCGGTCTACAAGCGGAGCACGCGGGCTGCGAAGACGCTTTCGACCGGGCGGCGCGGGCCTACGAAGAATGTGCGGCGGCCTACGAAGAGCTGGGGCTCGGCATGGATGCCGCCGAGGCTCGACTAGAAGGCATCGTGGTCGCGGCTCGAACCAAGATCGTGGATCTCGCAACTTTGACGGAGCGCCTGGCGAGCGCAGAGGCAGGTCTCGGCGACGGGAGTTCCCACCGAGCGCTGTACTATCTGGCGAGCGCCCATTTTTCGGAGGCCGCCGGCGATGAAGTTCGCGCGACGGAGCATTTGGACAAGGCTCTGGAGGCGGCGCGCGACGCCCGTCAGCGGGAGTTCGTTTGGCGTACTCTCGCCGCCCGGGCGCAACTGAACGAAGCGAGCGGGCAACCTCTCACCGCTCGCCGGGATCGTGAAGAAGCTCTGACGGAGTTGGAGGCCATCGCGGCTCGTTTGCCCCGGGACCTGAGGGAAGTGTTCTGGAACGAGCCGCGGCGGAGCGCCCTTCGCCTCCAGGTAGACCAGCTGATGGGTCACGCTTCGACCCATTTTGTCACGTCGGCTCCGCTGATTACACGGCGTAGTGGGCGCACGAGCGAACTGTCCGCCCACGCGACAACTCCGATCGAAAAACGATTGGCCCAGCTTCTGGAGATCAACCACGAGCTACTTCAAGAATTCGACTTGGGCCGTCTCGCCGAACGGGTCACCGATTTCGCAGTTGAGCTTGTGGACGCTGAGCGCGGCTTCGTGCTGCTGCTCGAAAAGGACGGCGGTCTTGCCGTGCACACGTCTCGAACTCGAGTCGGTGATAGCGAGCACCTCGAATTTTCAAAATCCATTGCTGAAAAAGTCATTCGGAGTTGCGAGCCATTGCTCAGCATTAACGCTGGGGATGACGACCGCATCCAGGGTTATGCCTCCGTGCATCAGCTGCAGCTCAAATCGGTGGCTTGCGTTCCGATATTCTTTCGTTCCGGTGAAGCCAACGGGGCTCTCTACTTGGAAACGCGGCTCAAGCCGGGGCGGCACTTCGAGCAAGAGCTACCCAGTCTCTGTGCTTTTGCGGATCAGGTCGGCCTAGCCTTCGAAACCGCTCGGCTCGTTTCCGAGAATCGCGGACGGGCAGAGCAGCTGGAGGCGGCGAACTCACAGCTATTGGAAGCCCAAGACGAACTGAAGGAACTGTTGGCGGACCGCACCGCTCGGTTGAAACGCACCCGGCGAAAGTTGTTGGACGCACGGGACACGCTGTACGGCCATTTCGGTTATCAGGGGCTCGTCGGGACCAGTGAGGCGATGCGTCGCTGCTATTCCCTCATCGAGCGGGTGAAGGACACTGATATTCCCGTGCTCATCACAGGGGAGAGCGGTACGGGCAAAGAGGTAGCGGCCCGGGCAGTACACCGGGTGTCGAGCCGTAGCGACAAACCCTTCATCGGAATCAACTGCGGCGCGATCCCCGAGCACCTACTGGAGAGCGAACTCTTCGGTCACGTGCGCGGTGCATTTACAGGTGCCGACCGAGCGCGACCTGGATTGATTCGGGAAGCGGCTGGCGGCGTGATTTTGCTCGATGAAATCGGCGAGATGCCCCACAAGATGCAGGCAGCGCTCCTGCGGGTACTGCAGGAACACGCAGTGCGCCCCGTGGGGGGAGCCGAGGAGCAGCCGGTCGATGTACGCTTCCTCTTCGCGACCCATCGCGATTTGCAGTCACTGGTGCGGGATGGCAGTTTCCGCGAGGATCTGTACTATCGGATCCACGTAGTGGAACTGCCGCTCCCGGCCTTGCGCGACCGAACGGACGACATTCCGCCGTTGGTGGACCACTTCCTCGGGATTTTCGCCGCCCGCTACAAACGCGAGAAGAAGACGGTGACCCGAGCGTCCCTTCGTCGCTTGATGGACTACGACTGGCCCGGAAACGTCCGTCAGCTCGAACACGTGCTGCTCAACGCCTGGGTGCTGAGTGATCTCGAAGAATTGGAGCCGGAGGACTTCACGATCCCGGACGGTTACCAGGTGAGCGAAGCGGATCCCGTTGTCGCCTCAACCGTCGCGCTGAGCGGTGCGCCGGGCAAAGGGCGGGCTCGAAAAGAGACCGCCTTCAAGCATCGAAGAGAAGAAAAGGAGCGGATCGTTCAAGCCCTCAAGAGCTGCAATTGGAATCGCGTTAAGGCAGCAGAGATCAGCGGTATTCCTAGACGGACGTTCTACCGACGACTGCGCGAATACGGCATTCAATGAAGAAGCCGTCAGAGAGTGGCCGGCCTCACGACGGCACCAAGCTCGCACTCCTCGCGGGTGCCGTGGGTCTGGTAGCAGCGGTGACGCTGACTGCCTGCGAACGCGACGGAGGCAGCGCCAGCGCAGCGTCGGCGGCGGCGAGCGCTGCGCCCCCGGACTGGCTGGAGGGCGCACCGAAGAAGAGACTGGTAGTGGGCGACGAGGTCACGGGCTTCGAAGCCGTCACGCACAATGGCTTGATGTTTCGGTTGGCGGATTATCCTGACAAACCGGTACTGGTGGTGTTTATCGAAGGTGCCACGCCCGCGGGCATCGCTGATCTGAGTGTGCTGCGCGATGGCTGGTTGCTTTTCAATCAAACGCTCGGAGCGACCCTGGCAGTCGCTCCCGGAGATCACGTGAGCCACCGGGCGTTCGCTAGCGAGCAAAAGCTGCCGTTTCTCATGGCGTCCGAAGAGGAGTCCCATTTGCGGGCGGCCTTTGGCGCCACCACAGCCTTCGGAGCGCCAGCACGAATGATGTTTCTGGTGGGCAAGGACCGTCGCATCACCCATGTGTTCGAGAATCTTTCGGTTCAGGGATATGTTCCGGCCCTGCGGGCGGCCCTCGATGATGGCAAGTAAGAGCCCATTCTAATCAGGACCTGCGAACGTGGAGCAGACAGCTCAGCTAAGGCCCAGCAGTTTCAACTTCTTGTGCAAACCCTCCCGAGTAATGCCGAGAGTCTTTGCCGTGGCGGTCTTGTTGCCGTCGTGTTCGCGCAGGCACTCGCTGACCAGGTGCCGCTCGACCTCCTCCACCATCTGTTTGAGAGAGCCACGTTTTCGCCGGGCCTTCTCCACGAGGCCGTTGGTGCGTTGGATGTCGGGACTCAACATGTCGGGCACGACGATCGCGCCGGGTTCGGCTTCAATGAGTAGGCGCTGCACTTCGTTCTGCAGCTGGCGAACATTGCCCGGCCACCGATAGTCGGTGAGCAAATCTAGTGTGTTCTGGGCCAGTCGCGCCTCGGGGAAGCCGAACTCAATGGCGTAGTGCTTCAGAAAATGTCGAATCAGTCGGGGGATGTCCTCTTGTCGCTCCCGAAGCGGCGGGACCGCGAGGGGGAATACCTTCAATCGATACAACAGATCCTCACGAAACTTTCCCTCGCGAACTCGTGCTTCCAAATCGATATTGCAGGCGGCGATAATCCGGACGTCGACCTGTTTGGACGCAGTGGCTCCCAGAGGACGGACTTCGCCTTCTTGCAGCACCCGCAGCAGTTTCCCCTGCAGCTCCAAGGGCAGTTCAGCTATCTCGTCCAAGAATAAGCTGCCTCCGTCGGCCACCTCAAACAGCCCACGCTTGTCGTCGCGCGCTCCGGTGAAGGCACCTCGTATGTGTCCGAACAGCTCGCTCTCCAGCAGATTAGCGGGCAGGGCCGCACAGTTTTGCGCGACAAAGAGTCGGTTCGCGCGTGGGCTGCCGTGGTGGAGAGCGGCTGCGACCAGTTCTTTGCCAGTGCCGGTTTCCCCTTCAATGAGAACGCTGACCCGGGTTGGGCTCACTTTCTTGAGTTGTTCGCTGAGGCGTATCATCGGCGGTGACTCGCCGATGATAGCGGGCGGCGCGCGGCGGGCTCCCTTCAGGAAGTTCACCTCGGCAGTCAGTCTCCGTTCAGCGCTTTCGAGTTGCGAAATCAATCGAGCGTTTGCAACAGCCAAGGATGCGTTGGCTGCGAGCACACCGAGCGCGTCGACGTCCGTAGAATCGAAGGGTGCTTGGCTTTCCCTCGCGTCGACTTGGATCACGCCGACGATCTTTTCGCCCTTGAACAAGGGCACGCCGATGGTGCTCATGATGCTCGCACCGAGGAAGGACTCGGATGCCAATCCCGCGTTCTCGGTGTCTGCGGCGAGTACGAAAGCGCGTTCCTCCACGACTTTCCGGAACACGCTTCGGGTAATTTGGACGGGCGAGCTGGGCGTGGTGCCTCGTCCGTCGTTTCCCCGAACCCGAGTCAGAACGGGCACGTAGCTGCCCAGTTTGTCGGTCTTGGTGGTTTCGTCGCGGAGCACCAAGGTCACGTGTGTGGCACGCGGAACCAAATCGAGGGCGGCGTCGGCGACTCGGCACAAGACGCCGTCCAGATCGTCGGCCTCGCCGATGCGGGATTGGACCGTTAGTAGCTCCTTGAGTGCCGCGTCCTGGCGGCTCGTATGCGCGCCGACCACGTCGGCCAGCGACCGCAGATCGACCACATGGGCGGGCTCGTCTTCGGCGCCAATCAGAACGTTCAGTACGACAGTAGGGCCCGCAGCCATCCCGAGCTCCAGTCGATCGCGAGCGAGCAACTCGACGGACGTCTCCCCCAGTTCGATGACCTCGTCGCCTCTGAGGACACGGCTTGCCGCCCTGCCCGATAGGTTGAGCACGTTCACTTCGCTCTGACTGATGACCAACTGGGCGTGGCGAGCCGCTACGAAGTTTTCCTCAAGGACCAAATCGGCTTGGGCGCCGCGCCCTATCAGCACGATGTCGCGGTCTGCGTGAAACAACGTGGATTTCCCCGCTTGGGCATACTGAAGACTAAGGCGGGCCACGACTTCAGGGTCTAGCGAGACGGGCCACGGGTCAACCAACTGTCGTTGGATATCGAGAGAAATGGTGGTCAGCTCTGGCGCTGGGGGCCGTCGTGGCTGGCGTCCGTGGCTGGCGTCCGTGCTCGGCGCTGCTGCCCGGCGTCGGGCAGCAGACTCACAAAATAGAAAAAGGACCCCGCGAGGAGCCCTTTTTCAGTACGTGCCAATCGGGACTAGCGGGCCCGACTGCGGACTCGATACATCACCTGTTTGATGGGTGCATCGGCGCCGATTCGCTTCTTGTCAGCGGTTTTCTTGTTCCGTTCGATGATTTTCTCCAACGCGTCTGCGACCGTCCCCGAGCCTGCGGGCAACAAGTGGTCGATGGCCTGACCGGCGACGTACCGAACGGCGTAGTTTTCGATGCCGTCGAGGCGCTTGATGACCTCGTCGGCTGTGGCCGCTTGTCCCAGAGTACCGACCATATACGCCGCCTTGATTCCCGCGAACTGGGTCTTGCGTTCCTGGTTGGCGCTCTTTTCGGACTCATCGAGATAACAAGCGAGGTTCTTGTCGCACTTGGTGACCATGGCTTCGGCGAGCTTGAAGGAGTCTTTCTCCATCTTGCTGCCGTAGCGGTTCACGGCGCGCTTCACCTTGCTTAATTGAGACTTGTCCATCAGCTTCATGGCAGTCACGGTCATGGCGACCTGTGCGTTGCGCCTCATCTCCGAGTCGCCCTTTACCTTGCCGGCGGTTTCCAGCAGCCACGGCGTCATGCTGCTGTCGAAGAACATGCCCGCGGATTCTGATAACACCGCGAGAGCGTTCCGATGGGGCGGAATCAGCGTGTCCGCCGAGATGGACTCGACGGCCGCTTTGAAGGCGGCTTGGCTCTTGGCCGTGTGCGGCAGCTTCGCTAGTTCGCGTGCGATCACTGCCTTGTTCGACTCGTCTTCCTGCTTGCCTAGAGCGGTAATCATGGCGATTTCAGCAGCGGAGTTTCCGATGGTTCCCAACACCAATGCCGCCGTCTGAATGTGCGGCTTGCCCGTGGGCGCTTTCTTGGTGGCTTTCTTGATCTTGATGGCTGCAAAGTCTGCTAGCCCCTTGTCTTCGTCGTTGAGCAGCTTAACGGTGCGGTCGACGGCGGGCTTGCCGATTTTGGCTAGGGCGACGATGGTCGTCATCTGAATGTCTGCCTTGTGCGGATCCAGCATCACCTTCAACAAGCGCTCGACTGCGGAGGCATCACCGATTTCACCTAGGATTTGGGCGGCGGTGGTTTGCCAGAACAGCTGGTTCTTGAAATCGGCAACGGAGTCCGTGTCTTTCGCGTTGGGCTTTTCGATGTCCGCCACGAGTTTCTGAAGGAGAGGCTCCACCCACGCCTTGTTGGGCATCTTCACCATGGCCTGATTCAGATCTTGGTAGGACTTGGCTCCTTCCTTGCTACCCGCACGAATCTTGTCGAAGGCGGCTAGCATCGATGGGGCGGTGCCTTCTAGCTTGAGCTCGCCGGCTGCCAGAGCCGCCCAACGAACGTCGTCGGCACCGTCACGCCCGCTCGAGGCGAACTCTTCGAAGGCCTTGATCAGAGCGGGTTCCGAGCGTGGGTCCTTCATCGAACCGATCAGTTTGATCAGGGCGATGCGGGATTTTTGGTTTAGATCCCCGTAGTGGTCGACGTAGCTTTTCGACAGGGGTTCAACCACCTGGTCGAGCAGCTGGGTGACCTCGGGTTTGGTGTGGTCGCTGCCGGCTTTGGTGACGGCGTCTTCGAAGAACTGCGCTAGGCGTTTGATGGCAGTGGGTCGCCATTTGTCGTCTTCGAGCTTGTCGACCCAGTATTCCGGCTGACTTTCGTCTTTGCAGCCGACAACAGAAGTCACCATGCCGATGGTGGCAGTCGTCGTGATCGTGCCGAGCACGAGAGAGCGGATGAGTGACGCGGCCGTTACTATGGAGCGCATGTAATTTCCTCCCGAGGATTGTGTTCTGGGCATGCCGTAGTCACGGGTTGGGTAGACCCTAAGGTCCCGCAATCTCCGCGAATTCGACGTTCCCAGGGGGACGGTAAGGCAGGGGTTGGAGTGGTGTCAATGAGAGCCCCCAGTCTGTGGCATATGAAATCGTCCGAAACAGGCGTCCGAGCCGTCGGCGGAGAGATGTATCGATGCGGCTGGACCGATCGGAGTGGCCTCGGCATTGGCAGATTCTTGCTGCGCGAAGAGGATCTGCGGGGTTTTATTGGTCTACTTGAGCTCGGGTGCGTCGGGATGGGTGGCTCTCGCGTCGGCGAGGCGGCTGATCAGCAGCGGGTGCAAAGTTTTATTGCATGCGGCAACGCCTCGGCGATTCGTTAAGTCACGACTTCGATAGTCCATCAGCGTTCCATAAGCGTCCGTATAGACCCCTCCCGCTTGGTGGACCAATGCGTCGACGGCGCACGAATCCCAGCGTTTTCCCGCATGGCCCGGAGCCACATAGAGATCCGCGCTGGCGTCCGCGATGGCAGCGCCCTTGAGCCCTGCGGAGCCCAGCGCCATTACCGTGCTGGTGCCGAAAAATTCAAGCACCTGCTCGAGGACCTCGGTTCGGTGACTTCGGGACGCGACCACCATAGTGTCTTCTAAGCGCCCACAGTTGCCTACATGTATCATGGAGCGGTTCTCGCCAGGGCGGGAACGCCAGGCAGCTGTCGATGGGCTAGCGGCCCACAGGATCCCCGACGCCGGAGCCAGGACCACCCCATGCGTGGCGCGATCTCCCTCCACCAGCCCTATCATGATGACGAACTCGCCATTTTTGGCCACGAACTCCCGAGTCCCATCCAAGGGATCCACGAAGAAGATGCGTTCGGCCGCCTGGGCCCGGCGGAATCCCTCAGGATCGCTTTCTTCGGCCACGATGCCGGCGTCCGGAAAGGCGTCGGCCAGGCTGGCGCAGATTTGCTCGTTGGCGCGCTGGTCCGCCTGGGTCACCGGATCGTCCTTAGCCTTGTAGTCCACGGAAAAATCCGTCTTGTACACTTCGAGTATCAGCGGGCTGGCTGCCTCGGCGATCCGCACCATCTCGTCCAGGACTGGATCGTTCATCGTCTCACGGTCCCGTCGACGTTTTCGCTCCGTGTCCGGCGCTGCGCGCTCAGAGCCTTCACCGAGTTACACCCACGTCCATCAGGCGGTTCGCAAATCGCTTGAGGCGTTGTTCATCCAGGTAAGGCGCGCCTCGTCCGGACTCCCGAACCAGTTGATCGAGCTGGGTGCAATCCCGGGGACCGATCACCATGGCGCTGATTTGTGGGTCTGCCAATACGTAGCGCAGGGCACTGCTCCTCATGGTCAGCACGTCGTCGCCGATCAAGGCTCGCAGGGCCTCGAGCTGACCCGTTCGTCGTCGCAACTCGTCCGGAGTCCATCGAGCGGAGCGATGATCGGTAGCAGGAAATTCCTTATGGGGTGGCCACTGCCCGCAGAGCAAACCGTGGGAGAGCACCGAACGCGCCAACACGCCGGTGCGCTTCTCGATGACCCGTTCGCGCAGTATCGCCAAGTCGCGGTCCATGAAGGCGTTGTGGGCGAGCATCAATATGGGTGCGTCCTGATCGAGCGCCGCCTCTCCAATAGCCGCCGAGCCGACGCTGACCCCCCAGTGCTTGAGCTTGCCGGTATCGACCAGCTCCTTCATGGCGTCCGTCGCCTCTCCGCGCTGCAAGGCTGCAGCGGAGGGGTTGTGCAAGAGCACACAATCGAGCACGTCTCGTTCTTGGCGTTCGAGGCAAGCGTCCACCTGGGCGAGCAAGAAACCGCGGTCGAAGCGCTTTACCGGTGAGGCCGTACGGTCCGTGCCGATCTTGGTCACGATGAAGCTGTCGGACTTGTCCGCCAGGCGCTTGCCGAGCCGCTCTTCCATCCCTCCGTGGGCGTAGCTGTCGGCTACATCAAAGCCGCGGATGCCCAAGCGATAGGCCCGCTCGATCACTCGATCTTGCTCGGCTTCGGTCACGGCTCCGTAGGCATCCCCAGACAAGCCCCATGTGCCGAGCATTACTTCCGGCAACCTCACACCGGTGGCGCCCAGAGCTCGAGACTTCATGTAATTTGTATAGCACCCTCCCGAGTTAGAGGAGCAGCTTCAGAGTCCCGATGCATCACGGGGTGCGGTTTCTGAGCTTTCGGCAGCGGGCGGCGCGCATTTGTCACAGCCTAAGCTTCGGTTCCGTTTTTCCGTTTTTCTGTTTGGCTCGTCGTCAGCACGGGTGGGCTGGCGCCCATCTGAGCTGCGCGCTCAGGAACTACCGTCTCAAACGAGATACGCTCAAAAACTATAGTAGTGGAGCGAGTCGAAGAAGGCATCCGGCGCCTCGGCACGAATTTCGATCCGATGGTTCCCCGTGCTGGTTCCTAGGGGAACGGCGAGTTCGTGTTCTTGCCAAGGAGAGACCTCGACAGTGACGCGGCTCCAGGGCTCCCCATCGATGCGCACATCAAGGGTTTGACGGACCTCGCTCCCCAATCGCATCACGAAGTTCCCCCCAGGCTGTAGCCGGATGACAAATCGGTCAAAGCTTCGATGGTCCCGTGCACCGTCCACGCGTCCGTTGTGTTCGACGACGTGATTGTATTCGGCTCGAGTGGGGCCGAGCTCGAATTCGTGAACCGATTCGCTCTTGAGATCTGCCGTGTCCATCTCATCGAAAGCTGTCCCCGGGTGTTCGGAGCTCTGCTGCCCGCTTCCCAGAGTGCTGTAGTCCGCAACGAAGGCGACCATGCGCTCGCCGCCGAGAATGGTCGAGCGAACGCGGCGCTCGTGCAGCGGTTGGCCCAGCAGGGCCGGGACGTTCAGCCACTCCGGGTAAATCACCAGATAGTCAGGAAGCTTCGCCGCCGTCAGCTGTTCATAGTGCTCAAAGCGTGATCCGGCGCCTGCCGTCCAATGACGCGCCTCGCCGGTGGTGGTCAAGCCCACCAAGTCAAAGGTGCGCCGGCGCCCAAAGTACGCCACGGCGCCCGTGTCGTTTACGCCCACCAGACTATCCGCCGGGAGTTTCGCGGCGATCCAACGACCCATCGCGACCTGTTGTCGAGAGATGGCGCTGGCACTCGCCGCCAGATCAGATATCGACTGGGGCACAAGAGCTGCCAGGGCCAGGATCATCAATACCAGTGCGGGAGCCGAGACATATTCTGCACGCGGTGCACGGCTGCAGTACCTAGCGGCCCAATTCCGTAGCTGACGGGTGCCACTCACGGCGAGCACGGTGGCGCCGACGAACCACGCGGGGGCGAAGGGCCAGAGGTAGCGGAGGCGATTGACTAGAAAGGTTTCGTAGCTGGTGGGCAGCAGCATGCCGCCCGCAATGATCAGCATGGCGAGCGTGCGGAATCGCGGGCGACGCCAAGCCAACGCCGCCAGTGCGAGCAGGCTCAGAACGGCAATCGGGCCGGAACCGGATGGCACAAACAGCCGGGCATGAGCTTCGCCGTTCAGTAACTCCAAAAAGAGCGATTGAACGTAGTGCCAGATGATTGATATAATGGAATCCGAATAATACGGATTCAGCGGCATCCATTTGGCCAGCGCGGTCGTGGACACAGCCGAGCCGGTGAACAGCCAATTGACGCAGCTCGGTCCGATCAGTCCGCCCGCGCAAGCCAGCGCCCACGGCGCGTAGGCTCGTCGCCCTCGCAGGGCGAAGGCGGTAACGATGACGCTCGTAGCGAGAATGCCTTCGGGTCGAGTCAGCGGCGCGAGCCAGGCGAGCGCCAGCAGCTCGCGCCTGGCGCCCGGGCGCAACTCCTCCTCGGGGGGAGTGTCGACCCAATCGGCGGCACGCCGTGCAGAGCGCATGAGCACCCAAGCAAACGGCAGCACGGCCATGCCACTGGCAGCGAACCACCAGTTTGCGCCAAAGCCGAGAACCATGACGCCGGCGAGCCAACCGAGTGGGCTGCCGGTCAACGCGCGAGCGCTCTGTCCCGTCTCATACGCTAGCAATCCAAAAAAGACGAACCCGTATCCAATCGGGACAATGCAGGCTTGGCTGTCGCTCAGTCCTAGCCAGAATGCGGGGGCGAGCAGGCAGGGCCATAATAAGGACGTGGCGCCGGGGCTGGGCGCTGCATCGGCGCTGTAAACGAATGGCGTGCCCTGGGCGAGGGCGCGGGCGTACTGCAGATGAATGTAGCTGTCGTCGAGGGGTAGCGAGAGTTCCCCGCAGGCCGCGAGCATGCGTTGCACGACAATGATGCCGCTGACCCCGGCGATCGCGAGAAATAGCCCGAGCCAAAGACGTGAATTGTCAGCGGAACGCCGCCAAGTCGATTTCTCCGCTTCCACGCCAGTCATCGCCTGCTAAGAGTTCGCGCCGCACGATGCCGAAGGCGAATCCTTACGAAAACGCAGCCGAGCTTCCCGAAGGGGAAGTGATATCCCCCGGCGACTTGTTTGAGCAAGAGCACGGTGAGATCGAGCTGGAAATCGGTCCGGGCAGGGGCTGGTTTACGGTGGAACGGCTCGAGGCGGCTCCAGAATCGCGGATATTGGGCTTCGAAATCCGCCGTAAGTCGTCGAGCATTGTGGACGACCGCTTGCGACGCTTGGGCTTTAGCGCTCGGGCGCGCTGTATGGCGGAAGATGCGCGCCTCGCCCTGCTACGACTTACGGAAGCATCCATCCACCGAGTGTACATTCACTTTCCGGACCCCTGGTGGAAGAAGAGGCACCACAAGCGGATCCTCGCCCAGCCCGAGGTCATCGCCGGAATCACGCGTGTGTTGGTCCCCGGCGGCGAGCTTTTTGTGCAATCCGACGTAGAGGATCGCATTGACGCCTATGAAGAAGTGGCGTCCGCCGATCCCGGACTCGAAGCTTGGGAAACGGACGGCCCCCGGGTCGCAGAGAATCCCTATGGCGCCCGCAGTCCTCGGGAACGGCGGGCCATCGAGGACGGCTTGCCTATTTACCGGCTCCGCTATCGAAAACGCCGCTGATGGGCCGCCGATTGCGGGGAGGGGCAAGGCCCGCGGATATTCGCTCAGAATTCCGCT
>JABSRN010000066.1 GCA_013214025.1 Polyangiaceae bacterium | reverse complement strand
GCCCCCCCCCCCCCGCACCGATACGAGGGCTCGGAGCTTGCCAAGCCGCCGCTTTGTCGACGATCCCGGCAGTCTCCGGTACAAACGCTATATGAGTACTCAGCGAAACATGTTTGGGACGGACGGCATCCGCGGATTGGCCAACGTCTACCCGATGACGCCGGAGATGGCGCTAAAACTCGGCCGAGCCATCACTCTCGTCGCGAGTCGTAGCGTTAGCCACCCCCCGCGAGTGGTGATCGGAAAAGACACTCGGTTGAGCGGCTACATGCTGGAGACGGCCATTTCCGCCGGCATTTGTGCCATGGGCGGCAAGGTGCTGCTCAGCGGGCCGATTCCTACGCCAGCAGTGGCGAATCTCACTCAATCAATGCGGGCGGACGCCGGCATCGTGATCAGCGCGAGTCACAACGCCTACGAAGACAACGGCATCAAGTTGTTCGGTCCCGACGGGTACAAGCTGCCCGACGAGGATGAAGCCGAAATCGAACGCCTGATGGAAGATCCCGATCTCAGCGCTCGTAAGATCACCGGTGCCCGCATCGGCCGTGCGGAACGCCTCGATGACGCGACGGGACGATATATCGTCTACGCCAAGAACACGTTTCCCCGCGAGCTCCGTTTGGACGACCTGAATATCGTGGTGGATGCAGCCCACGGCGCCGCCTACCGAGTGGCTCCCAAGGTGTTCGAGGAACTGGGTGCAACTGTTTACGCGATTGGTTGCAAACCTAACGGACAGAACATCAATAAGGGCTGCGGCGCTCTACATCCCTCCCATGTGGCAAAAGAAGTCCGACGGCGAAAAGCTGACTTTGGAGTCGCCCTAGATGGTGACGCGGATCGCCTGATTGTGGTGGATGAACACGGCGAGATCGTTGACGGCGATGCGGTCATGGCCCTGTGCGCTACCCGCATGCTCAAAAAGAAGACTCTCAAGAAGAAGACCCTCGTCACCACGGTCATGAGCAACATGGGGCTGGGGCATGCGTTGGAGGCGGCGGGCGGCAAGCTAATTCGCACCCAAGTCGGTGACCGCTACGTCGTCGAGAAAATGCGCAAACACGGCTATAACCTGGGTGGCGAGCAATCTGGCCATCTCGTGTTCTCCTCTCACGCCACAACCGGCGACGGCGTCGTCGCTGCCTTGCAGGTGATGGCCATCATGGTGCGGGAGCAAAAGCCCCTCAGCGAGCTGGCAACCGTCATGACGCGACTGCCCCAGGTCCTCGACAGCGTAAAATTGAAGGAGCGGCGACCCCTGGCATCCATGCCAAAGCTCAACCAGTCGATGCGTCGGGCCGAGAAAAAGCTCGGTAAACGGGGCCGCGTGCTGGTTCGTTGGAGCGGAACAGAGTCGAAACTCCGCGTGATGACCGAGGGACCCAAGGAGGACGTACTGCATGCGCTGGTCGCTGAGATGATCACGGCGGCGGAATTCGACTTGCGAAAGTGAGTCAGGGCTTCTCGTGACCGAATCGATTCGACGACTTTGCGGACAGCTGCTCGTCGGCGGCTTTGACGGAACCGTACTGGATCCGGACATGCAGAAGGCTCTTGCGGCCAAAGAGCGCGCCGGGATCATCCTATTTTCCCGGAACATTCCCGATCTCGAAACGGCGAGTAGCATCAATCACGCGGTCTTATCTGCGTGCCCCGACGCCCTCACGTCGGTGGACCAGGAAGGCGGGCGCGTCGCTCGGCTGAAGGGGCGCATTATTCGACTCCCTACCATGTCCCGACTCGGTGCCCTGGGAGATATCGCTTTGATCCGCCGCTGCGCCCAGGTCTTGGGCGCACAACTCGCGGCTCTTGGCTTCAACCTGGATTTTGCTCCGGTGCTCGACACCAACAGCAACCCCGACAATCCAGTGATTGGAGACCGCAGCTTTTCAGAAGATCCTGCTGTCGTGGCAAAGTGTGGGCGGGCTTTTGCTGAAGGGCTTCATTCCGTCGGCATCATGTCCTGCGGCAAACACTTTCCAGGCCACGGGGACACCGCGACCGACAGCCATCTTGATTTGCCGCATGTAGGCCACTCTGTGGAGCGACTGGAACAGATCGAGCTGCGCCCCTTTGAGGTGCTATCGGACGTGTTGCCGTCCTTGATGAGCGCTCACGTCGTCTTTCAGGCCTTGGCCGAAGAACTGCCTGCGACATTGAGCCGTAGGATCATTGAAGATCGGCTGCGTAAACAGTACGGCTTCCAAGGATTGCTGTTTTCGGACGATTTGGAGATGAAAGCCCTAGCGGACCGTATGTCCGTCGAAGAGAGCGCCATCGGGTCGATTGAAGCCGGCTGCGATGTGTTGCTCATCTGCCGCAGCATGGAATGGCAAGAACGAGCCCATCGTGCGTTGTGCGACAAGGCGTCATCGGAACAAGCATTTCGGGCGCGATGCGCGGAAGCCGCCGAGCGCTGCCAGGTGGCCCGCAAGCGATTCCCAGCGCGTTTGCCCACAAGAGAGACCCTCGACGCCGCTCTCGGGAGTACCGACGCGAGCGAACTCCAAGAAGAACTCGCTCGCCGGCTACCCTAAGCACGCGACGTGATTCGCCGAGGGACCTCGCCGGCGATTATTCGTCGTAACTCTGGGACTTGAATGGAAGGGCCATCTGCCGCTCGGCCGTGAGGGCGATTTCGCCCTGAACAGCGAGCATTTGTTCTTCCCGCGCCATGTCGATTTCCATGACCTCTTGGTTGTCGAAGGCGAATGCGAGAGCATCGAATATTTTCACCGCGCCAAGCTTCGGAAAGCGCCGAATCAACACTTCGACTTCGGTGCCGGTTCTGTAGAACTGCCAGAGCCGGCGCACAGGAACGCGCGAACCAGCGACATGCGGACTACCGCCCATGACTTTCTTATCCACACGGACGTGTGGATGTGGAACGAGGATGATCGGCAGATGATCCATGAGCGCGTGCGAGCCTGAGTTCATATCTTACACAGGAAGTCACTAACGCCAAAACCTTCCTGCAATTGAGCGAACCAACCGCCGCACGCGTGAGCAGCTTTTTCAGTTCGGCTGCCGGACACGAGTTGCGTACGCGAGCGCACGACGATCGCCAATCGAGACTCTCTCGCTTGCAAAACCAAACGCGCTCTCGCCGTCATTGATGTGTCTCCGCCCACCGTTGGCTCCGACGAATGACGCACTTCAATTCCAACAAAACCGTGACTGTTCCATTACTTTGCCAAGCTGTGACGCATCGCTAGCGACAATCGGGCGGATTCTCACGACGCGACTCGGGTCGATACTGACGTGCGCTCCATGTGCGTCGCGCAGGCGTTCGTGTGGTTGCGATCGGGCAAGGTTTCTCGAACGCCCAAGAAGAGCGCAACTTCGCCTCCGGGCTTCCCTTCAAACCCCATGCGCGCGTGCTGCGGGCCTACAATCGGCGTCGCCCCGTCATCGAGAACAATGCGGCTGCGTCGACCCGGTCTGATCTCGGAGACCGGCTTTAGGACGCCAGAATTTTCTCGGCGACGGCGACTGCCGTGAGCCCCAAACGTTCAGCAATCTGCGCGGCAGGCGCGGACATACCGAAGTCGTCGACTCCGACACACAGCCCGTCCAGCCCCACAATGCGGCGCCAACCGAGGGTCGCGCCGGCTTCCACGGACACTCGTCGCCCAGAACCGAGAATCGCGTTCTGTTCTGCCGCCGGAAGTCGCAGGAAGGCATCCACGCAGGGGGCCGACACAATTCGTACGGACTTGCCCTTCGCTCTGACGAGTTCGGCTGCCTCCACCGCGATGTGAAGTTCGCTGCCGGTGCCGATTAGCACGAAGTCTGCGTTGTCCGCGTGTTGTACGACATAGGCGCCTTTCAGGATGTCTGCTGGCGAAAAGTCCGCGGACCTCTGGATGGGTGGCAAATTGTGACGACTCAGCGACAAAGCCGTCGGTCCGTCCTGCCGCTCGAGTGCGTGCGTCCACGCCGCGGCCGTTTCCACAGCATCGGCAGGACGAATTACATCGAGTCCCGGAATCAGACGCAGGCTCCAGAGCTGCTCTACGGGCTGATGGGTGGGGCCATCCTCTCCGAGGAACACCGAGTCGTGGGAGAAGATGTACAGAGCCTGCTGCTTCATCATGGCCGCTAGACGAATCGTCGGCCGCATGTAGTCGCTAAAGATCAGGAAGGTGGACGAGAACGGGATAAAGCCTGAAAGCGCCAGCCCGTTGTTGATGGAACCCATCCCGTGTTCGCGGATTCCGTAGTGCATGTTTCGCCCGGCGAAGGCGCCCTTGCCGATGTCGCCGGCCCCCTTGAGCGTCGTCTTCACGGAACAAGCGAGGTCGGCAGAACCACCGACCAATTGCGGAACCAGTTCGGCCGCCTTCTGCTGGATCGCGTTGGAATGGCCGCGGGTGGCGCCTTTGGTATCGGCGGGAATCACCGCACTGAGCTGGTCGAGCAGCCCCTCGGGCGCGGAACGGTCGTTGAACTTCATCCAGGCGTCTGCCTGCTCTCCGGACAGCGACGCTACACCGGACATCCATGCCTTGTAGTCGCCTTGAAGTTCCTCTTTTCGCTTCTTGTATAGCGAATACACCTCGTCCGGCACGTGGAATGCGGGCTCCAGCGGCCAGCCTGCGGCCTTCTTGGTGGCGGCAATCTCATCGGCTCCCAAGGCGGCGCCGTGGGCCTTCGACGTATCCTGCAAATTGGGTGCGCCGATGGCGATGTGTGTCCGGGCGACGATTAGGCTGGGTTTATCGGTCTCGGTCTTGGCGACTTCGAGAGCTTCGTGCACCTGATCAGGGTTGTGCCCATCGACCTTTTGGATGTGCCAACCGTAGGCCTCAAAACGCGCAGCCACGTCTTCCCCGAAGCTGATCTCTGTTGTGCCGTCGATGGTGATCTTGTTGTCGTCCCAGATGACGATCAAGTTCCCCAATCCTAAATGACCCGCAATACTAGCGGCCTCGGACGCCACGCCCTCCATCAAGTCGCCGTCTGAGGCGATGCAAAACACGCGATAGTCGATGAGCGTCTTGTCGCCATTGACGCGCTCGCCCATCAACTTGGATGCCAAGGCCATTCCTACGGCATTGCCCACGCCCTGTCCGAGAGGCCCAGTCGTGGTTTCGACTCCGGCGGTATGACCGTACTCAGGGTGGCCGGGAGTCTTGGAGTCGAGCTGACGGAAGTTCTTGATGTCGTCATGGCTCAGAGCGTAACCCGAGAGATGAAGCATCGAATAGATGAGCATCGAGGCGTGCCCACAGGACAACACGAAGCGGTCTCGGTTGGGCCAGCTCGGGTCGTCCGGATTGTGGCGGAGCTGCTTCAGAAATAATTCTGTGGCGATCCCGGCGAGAGCCATAGGCGTCCCGGGATGCCCGCAACCTGCCGATTCAACGGCATCCGCGGAGAGAAACTGAACGGTGCTGACGGCAGTATCGAAATCGCTCATATGAGCGCCTAGTACCGCCGCACAGGCGCTGTGGGAAGCGACTACTTGAGGTCCTTTGGCGACGGCCCGATCGCGGCCTCATGTTCCGCAAATGTTCGGCTAAATTTGTGCCCGCCGTGGCCATCCGCCACAAAGAAGAAGTACTCTGATTTTGCCGGGTTGAGGACGGCGAGCAACGCGGCTTCCCCAGGGTTGCCGACCGGTCCCGGCGGCAAGCCTGAATGTCTGTAGGTGTTGTACGGGTTTTTGGCATCCCGCAGCATTTCGGGGGTTACCCGCTTCGTGTCGGAATCGCAGCTTTCCAGGGAATTGCCGTGGAGTTTGCATCCGTAGAGCGCGGTCGGGTCCGATCCCAAGCTCCGCCGGGGGCGAAAGTCGGGATCGGAAAGCCGGTTCAAGAAAACACTCGCGACAATCGGACGTTCGAGCTCCAGGCCAGTTTCTCGTTCGATCACCGACGCTAGGATGATCAGCTCCTGGGCGCCCCAGCGGAAGCGTTGTCGCAGTTCATCGAACTGCTTGCGATGTTGCCCTAGTAGGGCGTCCATGCGCCAGCGCGCCTCTTTCCCGAGACGAACCACAACGGTACGGGCAGGGCTATTGAGATGGAAATCGTAGGTTTCCGGGAACAGGTGACCTTCCGCGCTCGTGAGAGCGAGGCCTAGCTCACCCAGCACGTCGGGATCCCTTACGGCTGCCCGAAAACTGTGAGCCGAGCAAATCCCGAGCTTCTCGAAACGTTCGGCCATCTGAAAGCTGTCCCAACCCTCCGGAAGGGTGACGCGTGCGCTGTCGCGACCATTGCCGCGGGCGAGCTGCTGGTACAGGTCGAGGACACTCAGTCCGTGGGTCAACCAGTGCTCTCCGGAGGGAAGGTCATCGGGGCTCAGCGCGACCAAGGCGTGGAACACCTGGGGGTCGTCTAACAAGCCCGCCGACTGGAGCTCTTGGGCGACCTGCTCGGAATCCCAATCAGGATCTACGACAAAGCGAAGGAACCGAGCCGGCTGTCGGCCGGACGCCGTGGGCTTCGGCGCCATCGCGCGTTGGATGACAACCCCCGCGAAGCCCAACCCGATAAGGATCGTGAGCACGAATAGCCGCAGCCCCCACGAGGTCTTTTTGTGGTGCCGTCGCGGGCCGGTTCCGGAATCACGAGGGCGCTTCGCTGGGCGTCTCTTAGTTGGCGAGGCGCGCTTGGAGGCCTCCGTCCGGCTGGACGATTCCCCGCGACCACTCGCGGAGGTCCGTCGACGTCGCCTCCGCCGCTTGGGCTGACGAACTGGGTCCTTAGTTGTGTCGACGCTCATGGCTATTGGCCGCCGCGTAGGCGACTCTTGCCTTGTACCACCGGGCCGCAAAGTCCGTAACCCGCACAATCTCCCCCCGATAACGAATGCTCGGCCGGCTGCCGCTAGCGGCCCCCTGCCCCGATCCGGTGCAGAGCCTACTTCGCCACCGTCGGTTCGCTGCAACAGCGGAATTCGTAGCTCGCGAACCAGCCAGAGTCGTGGGGGCAGTACAAACCGCTCCGCTACGTGCACGCTCGTCCGAGCAAGTCTCTCCATCACAGTCAGCTTTGTCGACCCACTCCGCTCGGCCGTCCAACATGTGGTCAGCGACGTACGCCTCACACGCTGACGTCCATTGTCGTAAGCGCGCCGTGCACAGGTGTTGCCCCTGGCGTTCGCAGTAACAACTGGCGAACGCCAGGGGCACGGAGATGGATTCTTCGCTCCTCGACAGGTCCGCGACCGGGCGATACCAACAGGCATCCAACGTTCCGCTCTCGAATTCGGCGACGTCACCGTGCAAGATCTGACGGCGCCCCACGCAAGCCGGACACGAGGGGCATGCCTTCCGGACACTCCAGATGGGCACCGCTGTCGACCTCGCTGCCGCCGTCGGCTCCCGCCTCGGGAATATCGGGAGGGCGACGCGGTGCCGGGACCGATGAATCCGGCTCGACTCCCGTGTCGGAGTCGGTGGTGGTCAGTGCGGGGTAGCCCTCGATGTGTTCTTCGTCAATGTTCAAGATACCGGTGCACGCACCCAGGGCGAGACACATCGGCAAAACCCGGCCCAGGACGCGCACACTCGCGCCCGCGAAACGATCTACAAGGCCTCCTAGGAGGGGCATCTAAGTCAGGATGATGAGGCAATACCGGCCGCGTCAATCACGGAGTGAGCCTGGAAGCCGACAGGCCCTCGGCCCCGGGCGCTCCGCATGAACGCGCGTCACGCCGACGTCCGGCAAGGTCCGGTAAGCCCTACTATTCAAGAACGAAGCGAAGCGCTTGCCGGGCACAGGGCGCCGCGCGAGTCCCCGGAGATCCTCCCGCATTCGTGCGACTCTCGTTGTAGATCCTCCCGGTGCTAACCCGCGGTGTGGTGCGTGCGCGGCAGATCGAGAGCGCAGCCAATCGAGCCACGCGGGTCTCCGAGGATCGCGCGACGCTCAAGAGCGGAAACGATTGGGTCCCGGCACTGCTGGAGCGGCGTCGCTGACGGAACCCTACGGACGCTCGGTGGCCGTCAGCGACGACCGTCTAACCAGGACTGCAGGATGATCGCCGCCGCCGCGCTATCGACTCGAGACTTTGCCCCTTTGGCATTGATGCCCTGGTCGCGTAGCCGATCCAGCGCCTGTTTGGTGCTCAACCATTCGTCCACCATCTCCACGGGAAGACCTGTCGCCTTCTGGATCTGCCGGGCAAACTGTCTGGCGGCTCGGGTTGATTGGCTCTCCCGGCCGGACAAGGTCCGAGGCAAACCCAGCACAAAGACCTCAATATTCTCAGACTTTGCGAACTCCGCGAGTGCCGCCAGAGCACGTTTCCGGTCGCGGCCATCGACGAACGGCCGTGGGTGAGCGAGAGATCCCAAGTCATCGGCCACAGCGAGCCCGATCCGCACGCTTCCGAAGTCGATTCCCGCAGCTTTCACCCACTCGACTTAGCACGCTTTGACAACCCCGGCCTGCGGCCCGCTTTTCTGTCACAATGTGCGGGTCACAGTCCTTGACCGAAGCCCCGCAAAAGCGGATAAGCCCGGAGGTTTCGGGGCCATCGAGGTCCCGCTTTCCCAAGAGAAATCATGCAGTTTCGCGCCGTAAAGGGGATGAATGACATCCTCCCGGACGCCGTCGGGCGCTGGCACCGTTTGGAAGCCGCATTCCGACGTGTCGTCGAGTCTTACGGTTTCGGTGAATTGCGTACACCCGTAGTGGAACCCACGGAGCTTTTCGTACGGTCCATCGGTGAGGTAACGGACGTGGTCCAGAAGGAGATGTACTCCTTCGAACATCACAAAGACCGGCTCACTCTGCGTCCTGAGCTCACCGCCAGTGCCGTCCGCGCCTATGTGCAGCACAAGGTGAACTCAAAAGAACCGGTGAGCCGCTGGTACTACATCGCCCCGATGTATCGCGCCGAGCGCCCGCAAAGAGGTCGCTATCGTCAGTTCTATCAAGCTGGTTGCGAGCTCTACGGGGACGCTGGGCCTGCAAGCGATGCCGAGATGATCGACATGCTGGTGTCGCTCTACACCGAGCTAGGAATTCCCGACCTTAAAGTCTGCATCCACTCCCTCGGGGGGCCCGGCAGTCGAGCCAAGTATCGCGAGGCCCTGTTGGAATATTTGCGCCCCCGCAAAGACGAATTGACCGAGCTCTCCCAGGAGCGGATGGAGAAAAACCCCCTGCGGATTCTCGATTCCAAGTCGGAGAAGGATCAGGCGGTCGTGGAGAACGCACCCCGAATCCTAGATTGTCTCGAAGAAGAAGACCTCGCCCACTGGGACGAACTAAAGCGTCACCTCGACGCTTTAGGGATGCAGTACGAGGTGGATCCGAAACTAGTTCGGGGGCTCGATTATTACACTCGGACTCTCTTCGAGATTAAGAGCGATGCCGGCAATCTCGGGGCACAAAACACTTTGGTCGGCGGCGGGCGCTACGACGGATTGGTCAAACGCCTGGGCGGAGCCGATGTCCCGGCGATCGGATTCGCGATGGGTCTCGAGCGCATCTTGCTCGCCATGCCCGAAACCGACGATACCCCATCCCCGCCCTGTTTCTTCGCGCCGCTCGGTGAAGCCGCCATCAGCGCGGCACTCGTGCACGCCAAACAACTTCGACTCGCTGGCGTCCGCACGGAAGTGGACAGTCGGGGCAACTCCTTAAAGAGCATGCTGCGCCGAGCCAACGGATTGGGCGTCCGCCACTGCGTGGTCATCGGAGAGAGCGAACTCGAAGAAGGACGGGCCCAGCTCAAGGATCTAGCGAAGAGCGAGACTGTCGAGGTGAAACTGTCGGCGCTCGTAGCGCGACTCCAGTCACTGATGACGTCGGAGGACGAAGCTTGATGCGTCTAGCGCTATCCGGCCTGATCCTTGGGAGCCTCATGCTCGGGGGCATCCCAGCCCACGCGCAAAATACCACTTTCGGCCAAGGCATGAGTGGTTCCGGCGGCAGCGGGATGGGCGGCATCCGGCCCGCGACCGCAAAGAAAAAGGCGAAACCCAAGGTCGATCCGAACATGCCCGTGACCCACGCGGCGTCGGGCGCCAGCGACACCTTGATGGGTGGCGGCGAGCCTACTCTGCCGCTCAAGCCCCTTGAGATGGACGATGAACTCAAGGCAATGATCGGGTCCGACATGGCTCTCGATGAGCCGGAAATGGGACGTTCGATAGCGGCAGGAACAGAGCGGGACTGGTACCTGCCGTATTACGCAGAACGCAGCGGCGACTTCAAGCTGCGCACTCTGTTCCCGCTCTGGTTCGAGCGCCGTCAACCCAGTTACGGCAACCCAAAAATGGAAGACCGTGCCAGCTTATTCGGTGGCATTTATTACAACCGACGTTCAGCGGACCACCACGACGACATTCTATTCCCCGTTTATTGGAACTTGATGGACCGTGACAGCCGAACCACGGTGATCGGCCCCTACGTCAATCGGCGCCAAATGGACGGCGATGAGGTATCGGAGACCGACGACTGGTTGGCTCCGTTGTATTTCACCGGAACTCGACCGGGCAACAACGGCTACACCATCATTCCCCCGTTGCTCACGTACAACAACTGGGACGAAGACGGCGGGACGACCGTTTTTGGGCCCTACTTTTGTTCTTGGGAAACTGGCGCCAACTGTGACTACGAGGCCGCCGACGAAATAGATCGAGGCATCGCCCCGTTCTATTTCTGGGGGCACGACGAACACTCCGACTACAAGCTCGCCCCGCCGTTGCTTTGGTACAACACGAACGACCACATCGAGGCGAGTTCGCTCACCGTCGTCGGCCCCGTGTATCGCAAACACTGGGAGGACCTAGAGGCCCTTCATGTGTTTCCCTTTTACTACAGCCTTTGGGGCGAAAACGAGCGCCACACAACGCTACTCCCCTTCTTTCACTACGGTCATCAGGGCGAGCAGGAGTCCCTTTTCGTTAACCCGCTGTTCTTATCGGCGACCGGCGAGAAAGGCGAAAAAACCTTCGTCACCTGGGGTTACGCGCGTTACCGCGGGCGCACCCAGCTCGACATGTACACGCCGCTGGTGTGGCATTACCGAGATCCGGATATCAAGCTCGAGCAAGAAATCTACTTTCCCTTCTACATGAGCCGGGAAAGTCCACGGGAGGACACCAAGGTCTACTTCCCGCTTTACGCAAACTCCAAACGCTTCGGTGTCAGCGAAACAACGTTTGTTACGCCGTTCTTTCAGCACAGCCACGATCTCCGGGGCTGGTCCACTGCCGTTCATCCCCTCTTTTACGTAGGTCGAAACGGCTACGACACTCACACCGTCGCAGCCCCGTTCTTTTGGGACTTTGCGAGTCGTGATTCCCGTACGACCATCGCCTTTCCCCTCTACTGGCGTTTCGCCGACAAGGAGAGCACCACACAGCTGGTGGGGAATGTGTTCTACAAGGAACGCCCGGTGCGTCACGGTACCGATTGGCAGGTCCATATCTTCCCGCTCTTTTCCTACGGTGAAACCCCCAACGGCCATTGGTGGAATATCTTGTATGGACTGGCGGGATACACCCGCGCGGGCAAACAGAGCGAAATACGTACGCTCTGGATCCCCCTCGAGCTGAGCCCCGAGGACTGAACCCCTAACCCGCCCTGGGAACGCGTCGTGAATGTCGAAAAGCGGGCCCACCGCGGCTATTCTCCCCGGCACATGAGCATCCAGTCGTCAGTTCCACATACCTTGATGGTTCAAGGTACCAGCCCAGATGCAGGAAAGACTCTCCTGGTCGCCGGACTATGTCGCGTCGCGGCGCGCAAGTTATCGTTCAAGGGCAGGTACGAGCGGAAATGAACGCCCGGACCACAAGCGCGTCGCCATGGGAGCGGTGCTGGAGTCCTATGAGCGCCTGCGCCGGCAATACGACTGGATCGTCGTCGAAGGCGCCGGCAGCCCCGCCGAGATCAACCTACGCGACCGCGATATCGCAAACATGGGACTTGCAGGAGATGTGGATTGCCCGGCGTTGCTTATCGCCGACATCGACCGCGGTGGGGTGTTTGCTCAAATAGTCGGAACCTTAGAGCTGCTGAGCGCGTCGGAACGGGACCGAATCATCGGGTTCGTGATCAATCGATTCCGCGGCGACCTATCAATGCTCGAACCGGGGCTGCGCAGGCTGGAAGAACGCACCGATAAACCCGTGTTCGGTGTTTAACCGTATCTCAGGGAGCTCCAACTAGAGGCCGAGGATGCCATCGATAGCTGACAGTTGTCAGCGCGTGTGGGCGCGCTCCGGGTAGTCGTGCCGGTACTGTGCCGTATCAGCAACCACACGGATTTCGACGCGCTGCGCATGCATCCCGACGTCGCCCTTCGTTACGCTGGCCCCGGCGATGCGCTGCTGGAGGCGGATCTCATCGTTGTTCCCGGAAGCAAATCGGTCCGCCGGGATCTCGAGATGTTGCGGGAATAAGCCTGGGATCCCGATATCGAAAAACATCTTCGCTACGGCGGCAAAGTGATGGGTCTCTGCGGCGGCTATCAGATGCCAGGAAAGTCTGTCGAGGATCCAAAGGGAATCGAAGGGCCAGCGGGCAGTACCGAGGGGCCAGGTTGGCTCGATACAAAGACCGTGCTGACTCAGCAAAAACGATTGGCAACGGTGCAAGGGCGCTTTGTGCAAGGTGGCGCCAACCTCCGAGCTTACGAAATTCACTGCGGCGTCACGGAGGGGGCCGACCGCTCCCGGGCCTGGCTGTGCGAGCCCGAAGGGGCAGCATCGCCGGACGGTTCTGTACGCTGTATCTATCTACATGGCCTATTGGACGAATCCGAGGCCCTCAGCGCAGTGCTCGCCTGGGCCGGGCTAAACGACGCGGTCGCCGTGGATCTGGAATCGGCTGTCCAAGCGAGCTTGGACAAGGTCGCCGACGCCTGCGAACAACACCTAGACTGGGAACAGCTCTCGCGATGGCTGCCATCCTCTTGAGGCGCGTTACTGAGGGCAACGGCTAGTCAGACGGCTCAGTGTTTGTAGTCCCTCAATACTTGTAATCGACAGTATTGAGGGACTTTACCCGTTGAGGCCAGGTCTGCTCACGCACCTGCTCCGCCACACACTCGGCTAGGCTCTTGTTGGTGCTCTTCACATCCACGCCGACCGCTCTGCCATCCCAAACGGCGACCTTCAGCGTGAAGTGATGGTGAGGCTTCAGCTTACACGGCGCGAATATTTCGGGTTCGTGCAGGGGGCGCGACAGAGTCTCTACGTCTAGACCCGAAAACTCGGCGCTATTGGGAATGGCTTCGGTAGCTTCCGCGACACTCATTCCCGGCGTAAACGCTGGCTGCGGCGGCGACGAGCCGTCGTTGAGTTTCGCGCCATCTGGCTCATCGTGAGAGCCGGGGGCACCCGGATCGTCACTATCATGCTCGGATCCGGGAAGCTGAGCCGACTCGCGCTCTTCGGCTTCGGCCTCTTCGCCCCCAAAACTGTAGTCGTCCGCGGTCGCAGACGCGGAACCGGATGCCGCGCAGGACGAGCACAATACAAGCGCGGCAAAGCCGCCAATCAGGTTCTGGATCTTCATTGATGCCCCCGTTCGAGCCACAGCTTAACGGTTACTGAAGCTGCGAGCGAGAATTCAAATCTACACGGGTAGCGTGCCCGGACAACTTCAATGCGGGTGCGTGCGCATTCGGACATCAAGCGAAAGATCGAACTGCGTCGTGGAAAATGCTTGTGTCGACGGCATCTCTGAGGGCATCTCCACTACCAACAACTCTGCATTGATATGAATTCATGAATCAAACTCTTGGCCCCCAAGCTCACGAATACGACGTCGCCATTGCTGGCGCCAACCTCGGTGGATTGGTCGCTGGCGCGATTCTCGCCAAACAAGGCAAACGCGTGATCGTTGTGGACGCCGCGCCTCGTGTCGGAGGCACGGCTGCTGCTGCACCCCACGACGGGTACTGGATCGACGGAGCGAATCGAGAGGGATCCGACATTGCCGATCTCCAATTCGGTTGGCGCTACGGGCAGCTGGCTTGCGAAGAGGCGGACGTCGAGGTTCCCCTCCGCTTGGCAGGCCCGATGTTGCGCATCCACCAATTGCCCGGAGCGTCGGGACACGCCGATGCCCGCTCAAACATCGGTAATTGGGGAGCCGGCGGCTTCCTTAAGATGGCAACAGACGTATTCGGATGCCCTCCCGACCTGGTCCGAGAACTGACCGGACTGATCGGCAAATGGGCGAAGTCCACGGCGGCAGAGAGAGAAGTTGCGGGCCCGATTCTGGTGAAGGAGTGGCTCGACGAGAACGTTGCCCAAGCCGAGCTACGAGGGGCGGTGCTGACCATGCTCACCGTCATCTACAGCGAGTTTCCGGAACGGGCGTCCCTGGGTCGTTTGATGGAATTTTTCGCCCCCCGCCCCGATCTACCCAAGACCCAACCCGCCTACGCTGACCATCCAGAGGTGGGAGGCATGGCCGGGCTCATGAAACCCTGGGCTGACGCCATCGAAAGTCGCGGCGGTTTGATATGGCTGGATCACAAACCCATCGAAGTCACATTCGATGGCAACCGCGCCACGGGCCTGGTTGTGCTCGGCAACAACAATATCGTCACAGAGATCCGCGCGGCCGCCACTGTCGTCGCCTTCCCTATCTGGCAATCTCTGCGTCTATTGCCGTCCGCACTAGTTCCCGAGAAGACTCAAACCATGGCGCGGCAACTCGAGGATGAACAGGCGGACGGCGTCGCCCTGCAATTCGGATTGAAGGGAATCCCCATCGTGCGAGAGACGGGGCTCCCGGAGGAGTTTGATGGGTGGAATCGCGTCCTGGTGGGACCCGGAAAATTCTATTCAGGTGGCTGGTATCTTCCCAGTTTAGTCTCCCAACGCTCGGCGCCGGAGGGGAAACATCTGCTGCATTTGTTCATCGCCCGCTGGCAAAAAGCGGATGAACGCCGACCCTTCGCCGAAGGTCGAGAACGTTTGGAACGCGTTCGTGAGTATCTGGCGCACTTTTATAACGGCTTCGAAAACCAAGTCGAATGGTCGCAATATCAGCTCGTGGAACGGCCGGCATGTCTGGCGTGGAAGTGGTCCGGCCTGCCACGACATGGGGTCACACTGGACTCTCTGTCAGCCCTTTTCTTGGCGGGCAGCACGATTGAGAGCGATGCGGGGTCCATCGACGTCGGCGCCGATGCCGGTATGCGTGCCGCCCGAGCCGTACTGGAGACGCTCAATCGATCCTAGTTCTCGCCTCTGCAGATCCAGCGTTTCAATCCTACAGCGGGCGGCGCAGTACTTTGTTGACGGTCTTGACGGGCCCATTGTCTCCCCGGTGCTAGCTTGTAGGGGGTGGGAACCCTTCGTGCTGCGGTGTTTGGTGGCTCCGGTTATGCTGGAGCAGAGCTGATTCGGCTATTATTGATCCACCCCCAGATCTCTTTGGGGACCGTCTATTCTGGCGATCGGATCGGCGAGCCTCTGTCAGCGGCCCATCCGAACCTCGAAGGGTTAACCCACGCTAAATTTCAGGCGCTGCCCGCCGAGCTGGCCGATCTCGACGCGGACGTTTGCTTGCTAGGGCTGCCTCACGATGTGAGCGCCCAGGTGGTACGTGCCCTTTCGGGACACGCAGCGAAAATCATCGACATGAGCGGGGCCTATCGACTGCACGATGTGGGGGCCTATGAACATCACTACGGGGAGCCCCATCCTGCCCCCGACTTGGTCCCCAAGTTCGTGTACGGCTTGCCTGAAGCCAATGCCGACGCTATCCGCGCGAGTCGTTATGTGGCGTCCCCAGGATGTTTCGCCACGTCTGTGGAGCTCGCCCTGCTCCCCCTCGCCCGCGCCCAACGAGTACCAGCAGAAGTGAACGTACTAGCGGTGACTGGATCTAGCGGCAGCGGCGTCAAGCCGGGACCCGGCACCCATCACCCCTACCGCGCTGGCAATCTAAAATGTTACAACCCCCTGCGACATCCTCAGGCGCCGGAGATCGCGGCACTGCTTTCGACGCAAAATCAGAGCGAAGTCCACGTGCGCTTTGTGCCGGTTTCCGCCCCCCTAGTACGCGGGATTTTCATGACCGCCTTTGTGCGACTGCGTGAGGACATCACCAACGATGAACTAGCCCGCCTCTTCGACGATTGTTACGCGGACGCCCGGTTTGTCCGAGTGCCGGCGGACCGTTTACCGGAAGTCGTGGCGGTGGCCGGCTCGAACTACGCAGAGGTGGGGTGGAGCGTGGATCCCAACGACGCCCGACTGGTGACGCTGTTTTGCGCTCTCGATAACCTCGTAAAGGGCGGCGCGGGCCAGGCGGTTCAGAACATGAATCTAATGCTTGGCCTCAACCCCGCGCTTTCTCTGGAAGCGCCGGGCAGTTACCCCTAATCGGACGAGCGCTTCTTTCCGTGGGCCGGCGACACTCGACCGCCCCAGAGGGCACAAAGCTCGGTCAATTCCGCCAGCAACTGTTCCGGTTCCTCTACCCAATATTCCGCCGACGCATTTTGACCGCCCACCCAGCATGTGACGGTTCGCTCTCCACCCGATCGCGCGACCACTTCCATCATCTCTTCATCCGTCCGGTCATCACCGGCAGCAAATACAACATCAGCATCCGAATGCAGCCTCAAGAGCTCGGCTGTCGCGTCGCCCTTGGTGGCATTCACGTGGCGAACTTCAATGACTCGTCTGCCCCGCAGCACGTTGAATTGGCTTCCATTAAGGGCGTCCTCCAAGACGCCCAACAATTGGTGGGCTTGGAACGTGCCATATTCCGGATCCGACGCTCGATAGTGCCAGGCGATAGAGGCAGACTTTTTCTCAAGCAAGCTGCCCGGCGTGCGCTGTACAAATTCTTCAAGTATTGGTTCGATCGGCTTGAGCCCGGCGCCCGAAACATTGAGCCGCTGCGTCCATTCGCCGTCCCGGTCGCGAATGGCGAGACCATGCTCACACACCATCCCGATCGGGAGATCCCCGAGCCATCTATCCATCACATCTGCTTGCCGACCGGAGACCACATACACGACGGCTTGGGCGCTGAGGGCTCGAAGCACTCGGAGCACCTCGGCGGTTGGCTTGGCCTGCATCGGTTGAGACTCGTATCTTCGTAGGGTACCGTCGTAGTCGAGCAATACCAGCGGTTGTCTGGCGCTCTCCAACCTGTCGCGTGCTTTGCCGCTAGAGACGTCCAGTGGAACAGCGAGCACCGCTTCGTCTTCGGTGTGACTCTCGAGGCGGCTCAAGAACTTCTGCGCCCACAGCTTCGCGGTGTTTTCACCCACGAAACTGACCATATGAGCGAAACCCGCATCCATGCCCGGTTCACTAGTCAGCCCCTCCAGCATTGCGGCGCAGAGATCTTCCTGGTTGTACGGACTGATCAGTCGCGCGCCGGACAACAAGTGAGCGGAGCCGGCAAATTCGCTCAGCACGAGGCAGCCGCCCATTTCTCCTCGAGCCGCTACGTATTCGAGTGCGACGAGATTCATGCCATCTCGAAGCGGTGTCACTAGGGCAATGTCTGCCGCCTGATACATCCCGACGAGCCGAGTTCGGGAGACACTCTTGTTAATGTATACAACCGGCGTATGGGTGGGAGAGCCGTACTGTCCGTTGATGCGACCGACCAGCTCCTCAACGTGTCGTTTCAGGTTTTGGTAATCTGCCACCGCCTCTCTCGAAGGCGCTGCTACTTGGATAAGCACGACCTTGCCCCGCCACTTGGGTTGGGTACGTAGTAGCTCTTCGAAGGCGAGTAGTTTCTCGGGGATCCCCTTGGTGTAATCTAGGCGGTCCACCCCCAACATGACCTTCTTGCCTTGATTGGCGTTCTGGATGCCGTGCCGCTCGGCAATGGCGTCTTCATGCCCCTTCATCTCATCGATAAGCAACGGATCGATGCCAATTGGGATCACCCCCAGATTGACCGTGCGCGCGCCGAATCGGAGTTCATCTACCTCCGATTCGATCCCTAGAACCTTGAGGCACGTCGTTCGGAAATGGCTAACATATTCATAAGCGTGAAATCCGATGACGTCAGCGCCGAGCAAACCCCGAAGGATGTCTTCGCGCACCGCCAACGTTCGGTAAACTTCGAACGACGGAAAAGGAATATGCAGAAAGAAACCGATGGGGGAACGCACCCCTCGTTTGCGTAGCATTTCCGGAAGCAACGCCAGCTGATAGTCGTGAATCCAAATGGGCTCACCGGGGTCGGCGGACGCGACAATGGCGTCCGCGAACTTTTCGTTCACCCGGCAGTAGTTGCGCCACGCACTCGGCGAAAAGTGTGAGCGTTCCACCATGCCGTGCAGAAGAGGCCACAGCACTCGATTACTGAACCCCTCATAGAACCCCTCGGCCTCCGCCTTGCCCAAGAATACCGGTTCGCTGCCGTGTTCCCTCAAAGCCGCCGTGACGGCTTCACGCTCGGACTCGACGACATTGGTGCCGGGCCAACCCAGCCAGCGGAATCCCCGTTCATCTGCGACGCTTTTGAGCGCAGTGACCAACCCGCCGTTACTTGGCGTGGCGACCCACCGTTCGAGTTTGCGAGCCATCGTCACCGGCAACCGAGCGGACGCAACAATCAGTTTGGGAGACGACACTGGCTAGGGTTATCCCACATCTTGACGCTCGGCATCAAACACCGACTGCGGCGGCTAGCAGGGTTCCGCCTAAACCGTGCTAACCGCGGCGAACCGCGTTAGATTTGCATACGTGAAGCTCGCAATTATTGGCAACTGCGCCTACCAGGCATTAATCGACGACCGGGCTCGGGTGCGCTGGCTTTGCTGGCCGCGTTTTGATTCCAGTTTTGTGTTTGGCTCCCTGCTGGACGAAACGCGCGGAGGTCACTGTTCCGTAAGTCCCGATGTCGGTCCGGACGGGGACGACTACGTCACCGAACAGGCCTATCTGCCGAACACGAACATACTTCGCACGATCTTTCGGTCGTCCAGTGGCAGCTTCGAAGTCACCGACTTTGCGCCACGCTATCTGCAGCACGATCGCTCATTCAAACCAACGATGTTGATGCGTCGCATTCGCCGGTTGAGCGGCGACCCGCGTGTCTGCGTCCGCGTAGAGCCCGTGTACGACTACGGAGAGGTCGTGCCCCAGTCCTACACAGCTAGCAACCACATCCAGTGGAACATCCCTGGCGGTCCGCTGAGGCTGACCACGAACGTTCCCCTCACCTATATCTCCGAGGCTCGCTCCTTCGTTCTGGAACGGGATACCTATGTAAGCCTCGCCTGGGGCTCGCCCCTAGAAGCTCCGCTGGCTGAAACCTACGAGCGGTTCTTTGTCGCCACCCGCAAGTACTGGCACTCCTGGGTAAAACACACGACCATCCCGGGCTGTTTCCAGAAAGAAGTGATCCGTTCGGCACTCGCGCTCAAATTGCATCAGTACGAGGACACCGGCGCCATCACGGCCGCGGCAACCACCAGCATCCCTGAAGAAGAGGGTTCCGGTCGAAACTGGGACTACCGCTACTGCTGGCTGCGCGATTCATATTTCACGTTCCGGGCCATGGGGCGCTTGGGACAATTCGAAGAACTAGAGGGCTTCGTCGGATTTCTCAAAAATATCGCTCATGCCTCACCGGATCGAATCCAGCCCATGTTTGCCATATCGGGTGAATCAAAGCTGACGGAAAAGAGCCTCGACCACTTAGACGGTTATCTCGGGAACGGCCCCGTCCGCGTGGGAAACGCTGCGTACAAACAGCTACAGCATGACGTTTACGGAGAAATGATGGCGGCGATCGCCCCCCTCTTTCTCGACGCCCGATTTGACGATCCCTGCCATCAGCAAGCCGCGGATCTCGTCCGCCGACTGCTAGTTCGCATCGAAAGCACGATGAATCAACCCGATGCGGGACTTTGGGAGTACCGCGGCAATCAGCTCGTGCACACGTTTTCCTTGCTGATGCACTGGACCGGCTCCGAACTAGCGAGCCGAATCGGCGCTCGCATAGGTGACGATAAACTCCAAGCGCGAGGCCAACAACTGAGCCGTGCCGCTCGACAGATCATCGAATCCCAGTGCTGGCAGCCAGACGCGGGTTTCTACGGAGACTCAACGGCTACCGGCGATCCCGACGCCTCGCTATTTATGATGGTCAACCTCGGCTATCTGGACCCCACCAGCGAACGCGCCGAATCCCACGTGCGCGCCCTCGCGAAACGACTGATGATCCGGGACCCGCTGATGCATCGCTATGTGCACGAAGACGACTTTGGCCGTTCCAGGAGTACTTTCACGGCATGCGGCTTCTGGTACGCCGAGGCGCTGGCACGGCTCGGACACAAGGACGAAGCGGAGGCCGCTTGCCGCAAGCTAGTGAGCTACGCCAATCACGTCGGTCTGCTCAGTGAAGACGTCGATCCGAAAACAGGAGAACAGTGGGGAAACTTTCCCCAAACGTACTCTCACGTCGGGTTGATCAATACCGCTTTCGCCATACGCCAAATGGCCGACGATCTCGGCGACTAGATCTACGGGAATACGGGAATGCGGGAATGCGGGTTCACTCGCGGACAGACACCAGTGTGCCCTGAACGAACTCTTTGGTGGCGTTCAAGCCGTGCCAACCCGTGGGCACGGGCGGATCCGTCCACTGGAAAACCAGTCGAGCATCAATCGGCGCCAGGTTGATGCACCCGTGGCTGCGCGGCGTACCAAATACATCGTGCCAATAGGCGCCATGCAGCGCATAGCCTGCAGCGAAGTACTGAATCCACGGAACATCTCGCAATTCGAAATTTTGGGAGCCTCGGCGCATAGTGATGCCGTACTCCGGGTGCCGGCCCTTTTTGATATTCGCTAAACGGCGCCGGTCGTCTTCGTTGAGCTGGCTACCGGACTTCTCCGCGGCTCGCAGACGCTCCGCCGTGGCTGCCGCGGAACCTGAATATTTTCGGGGTCCGCCGCTCTTTTTTCCGCCCGATACGCTCGAGTTTTCCTCGGAGTCCATCGCGGCCGCGATGTGTTTGCTTCGGAGACGAAACTCTCCCTGGGGGGTTGCCTTGGACTTCTTCGGGTCCCCGAGACGGTCCTGACCCGTTGACACCAACGTTGCGTACCAGGGCTTCGTCCCCTGGTAGAGGACCAGCGTCTGGTGAATCAAGGACACATCGATCCACTTTTCCCCTGCAGCGGCGGCTTTGGGCATCGTCTGAGGAGGCGCAACAACGCCGATATCCGACGCTTGTAACCACAGCTTCTTGTCCCTCAGGCTCTGGTAAAAACGGCGACCATCCTTGATCCGAGCGTTGCCGCTCAGGGGAACCACTGCCCGACGCGGGATCGCAGCGACCGGCTTGGCGACATCACGGCCGCGCATCAGCGCGTAGGTCATGGAACCGCGCTTCGACACAAGCGCGAACGGCATCTTCAATGAATCCGTAATTCGAACGCCGTGATAGGGCGAACCAGTATCGGGCTTCACCTTGGTGATCGGGATCAATCGCATGTCGACGGTGACAGCGAATCCACGCTTCATCCCATCGCTCTCGGAGACGAAGGCATCGATGAAACTGAGTCCAGTTTTGCGGCGCACACGGTCAGCGAAAACTGCGTAGTCCGGAACCTTAAACGACGACACGTTGGGCACGGCCCGTTTTCCCTCAGCCAGCCAGAACGGGATCTTCCCCTTTGGGCTCCCTCCGCCCAGCAGTTCAACGGGGCCGAGCTGCGAGCTCAAGCGGCGACCGTCGGGCAAATTGAGGCCTAGGCCTGCGAGCCCATCCTTGTCCAAGGGAACGTCGTTGGCGCCGAGGATGGCGCGCTGAACCTCGTGGCGATGCTCGGCGTACCACTCGAGGTGTTCCTCCAGCTTGAACTCACTCTTGATCTGCTCCGCCCGGCTTGGAACTCGGAGGTACTGCGGCGCCGTCGCCCGAACGAAGCCATAGCTATAGGGCATGGGCTGGTCGAGTGCGGGGCGTAATGAGGCCGCTCGCACCAAGGGATCGTTCATGTCGATGGTGGCGCCCTCCGTGCAGACGTAGCCGCTGGGGTACACCCGGTAAAAATCGCCTTTGCAGCCTTTCCCTTCAATTGCGATTTCATCTCTGCGGACTCGTCCGCCGAGACGAATGTAGCCTAGCTTCCGGGAGGTGGTATTCGGCAACTTGTAGATGGTCGTCGCTATCGTCGTAGCCGCAATATCCGGCCCCGTTGGCTCCCCTGCGGCAGCGGTCACCACCGGGGAACTGCTGGGTGATCCGGGTTGGGCAGACGCGCGCGTAGCAGGCGCCCTAGCGTCGTCTGCGGCAGCGGGGGACTCGGTGTCGCAGCCCAGTGCAGTTCCGAAACAGCCGGAGCAGCCCAGCAGCAATATGAAACGCGCAGCGTGTACCTTGGCCGCTATGATTTCACTTGCCGTCAACATTGCTCACGGCACTCTTAGCGGCCCGGGCTGCGGCTCGCCACGCGAAATGCGGTGTGCGCTGCCGGGATCCCGTCAACAATCACGAATTCCCGCCGGGTCGGAAGACTTGACCCGCTGACGAACTCAGCCCAGGGTCCGACCATGGAACTCACCGTCAATGGAGAAACGCGTCAAATCACCGATGGTTCCACCGTGAAGGACCTCGTGGTGTCCCTCCACCTGACCGAAGGACCTGTCGCGGTGGAACGAAATCGTGCTGTGGTGCCCCGGGCGGAACACGCGGCAACCGTACTGGCTGCTGGCGATACGATCGAGATCGTCCACTTGGTTGGCGGCGGCTGAGATCCGACTGAAGCCCCGCCGCAATTCTGCGTGTCCAGCGGTCTAACTCGAGTTCGCGATGCTCTCAGCGTGCTCTCGAGCTACACCCAGGTAGCGCGTGGCGAGGTGTTTGCCTTCGGCGGCTTCCTTAGGCGTCAAATCACGCACGATTCGGGCCGGCGTGCCGCGCACGAGCACTCCTGGCGGGACGATCATTCGCGTGGGCACCAGGGCCCCGGCTGCCACCCACGACTGGGCGCCGATCACCACGTGATCGAGAATGATACTTCCCATCCCGATGAGCGCTCCGTCTTCGATCCGCGCCCCGTGAATGGTCGCCGCGTGTCCGACTGTTACATCACAGCCGATGCATGTATCCGTCTCTTCGTAGCTCATGTGCAGGATGCTGCCGTCCTGAATGTTCGAACGCTCGCCGATACGGATTTTTCCCACGTCGCCGCGAGCGACTGCGCTGTACCAAATGCTCGACTGAGCGCTCATCTCGACGTCCCCCACCACGGTGGCCGTGGGGGCAACAAACACGCCAGAGGCGAGTTGTGGCGTGTGATCACCGAAAGGTAAGACGGGCATAAAGCTCCTTAGCTAACCACGTTTAGCGAACGTTTGCTTGTCGCTTGGTCCTGTCCCCCGAGGGGGCGAGCCCGTATGTTATCGAGGAGAACGGCCGCCAAGGAATGCTTGAAGGCCCGCTCGATTTTCACATCCACCAGCTGCCCGACGGGATCATCGCTGCATCCAAAGTGCACAATCTCGTTGCGCTCGGTTCGTCCGGTGTATCCGCCTCCACGGCTGAACCCCTCGACCAGTAGCCGTTGATCGGTCCCCACCAAGCTGGCCAGATGGGCGTTTCTAATGTCGTCTGCCAGGTCGAACAGTTCCGTGAGGCGCTCGCTCTTTTCTTCCTCGCTTACGTCGTTGTCCATCTTGAGCGCAGGCGTGAAGGGGCGTTCCGAGTACTTAAAGCCGTAGACGCCGGTGAAGCTCGCTGCGCGCATCACGTCGAGGGTTTTTTCGAAGTCTTCACGAGTTTCGCCGGGAAATCCGACTATGATATCCGTCGATAGGGTCAAGCCGGGCACGGCTTCTTTCAGCTGGCCCGTCCGCTCGAGGTATTCGGCGATGCTGTAGCGCCGTAGCATCCGTTTCAGTACGCGGTCACTCCCCGACTGGACGGGCATATGTACGTGCCGCACCAGAACCGGTAGTTCCCGATGGGCAACGATCAGCGAAGGCGTCAGATGTCGTGGATGAGGACTGGTGTAACGGAGGCGCTTCAGTTCGGGGACCTCACTGGCGATTGCGTAAAGCAACGCCGGGAACTCGGTTTCGTCCTCGCGGGATAGTTTTCCACGAGCGTGACGAGCGCGCTCTTCGCCGGCATGGGGCGCCGGCGCCAACCGACTCTCCGGATCAATGTAGCTGTCGACCGTTTGCCCCAGCAGCGTCACTTCTTTCACGCCGGAATCCACCAGTCGACGGATCTCTTCGAGCACCTCCGACGACCCCCGATAACGCTCCGGACCCCGGGTGGTGGGAACGATGCAATAGGAACAACGCTCGTCGCAGCCCTTCATGGTGGTGACGAAGGCTGTCGGTCCGCGACCATCGCGGGGCCGTGCCATTAAAAAGCTCGGCTCCTCGAGATCAAACTCGGTTCGCACCAACGCCGGGCCGCCCTGCTCGAGCTGAGAAAGCAACGCCGGCAGCTCAGGGATGTTGTCGGGACCGAAAATCAGATCCACAGATCGCATGCTGCGGAGTAATTTCTCGCCCTCTTGCTGCGCGACGCATCCGGCCACGGCCAACACCATGTTCGGCCGGCGCCGCTTCAGCACAGCCATACGGCCTACCTCGCTCCGAAGCTTCTGGACCGCCTTTTCGCGCACGCTGCAAGTATTGAGGACAACGAGATCCGCCTCCTCCACGTCATCCGTGGCCTCGTAACCCGTATCTTCCAGCAAGTCGGAAATTCGCTCGGAATCGTGGCTGTTCATCTGACAGCCAAAAGTGACGACGGAGTACTTCTGCATGGCGCGTAGAAATCGGCGTGCTCGTCGGTTTAGGGAGCGAAAGGCCGGGCCAGGGGCCTAACTTGCCTGCATCGCACCGGCAAGCCCCGTCGACCGATGCGTAAAGAAACACTTTCTCGCTCGATCCGACGAAAAGGGGCGCTCACCGGATTGCCCTATTCGACACGATCTTCTAGATTTCGCCCTCACTGAGGAGGGACCCCAAGTTGGCCGACGAATACAAAAATCTTGTCGAAGTACTCACCCGCAGCGTAAGCGAACATTTCGCCCAAGAGCTGTTCGG
Source organism: Polyangiaceae bacterium (assembly GCA_013214025.1). Lineage (GTDB taxonomy): Bacteria > Myxococcota_A > Polyangia > Polyangiales > Polyangiaceae > JABSRN01. Next base: position 10,881 of record JABSRN010000066.1, on the reverse strand, counting down.
AACCAAACGCGGCGCTACCTGGGAGTGGATCACCTACGGTGAATTCAACACTCTCGTCGACGAATTTCGAGGCGGGCTTGCCGCCCTCGGTGTCGGTAGCGGCGACAAGGTCGCGATCATTTCGAACAACCGGGTCGAATGGGCTACCGCCGCCTACGCGACCTACGGCCGGGGCGCGTCCTACGTGCCCATGTACGAAGCGCAGCTCCCTAAGGAGTGGAAGTTCATTTTGCAGGACAGCGGCGCCAAGGTAGTGATCGCCGCCACCACGGATATCTTCAAGAAGCTCAAGGAAATCCAGAGCGAACTCTCGACGCTTGAACACGTCATCAATATGGAGGGCGACGCCTCCGACGAAGAGTCCATGGCCACCGTCAGCGCCAAGGGCAAAGCGACTCCGGCCGCGGCGATTGAGCCGGCAACCGAGTCCGTCGCAGGCTTCATCTACACCTCAGGGACGACCGGGCAGCCCAAGGGCGTCATGCTGAGCCATGCCAATGTGTGTTCGAACCTGAACGCCCTCCACACCATTTTGCCCTTCGAGGGCGAGCGCTCCCTAGCCTTTCTGCCTTGGGCTCACTCTTTCGGGCAAACCTGCGAGCTGCATTCACTTGTGAGCAGTGGCTGTTCCCTCGCCATCAACGACGACGTTGCCAATCTCGTAGCGAACCTCTCAGAAGTGAAGCCGACGGTGTTGTACGCGGTGCCTCGAGTGTTCAATCGCATCTACGACGGCGTGCACAAACAAATGAAGGCCAAGCCGGCGCCGATCCAGAAGCTATTTCACGCTGGGATCAAGAACGCCACCAAGGTCAACAACGGCGAGCCCATCGGCTTGCTGGCCCAGATAGGCCTCAACATCGCCGACAAAATCATCTTCACCAAGGTACGAGAACGATTCGGTGGTCGGTTGTCCATGGTGGTCAGCGGCAGCGCCGCCCTCAGTACCGATGTCGCCAAGTTCATCGATGCGCTCGGCATCAAGGTCTACGAGGGCTACGGACTGACCGAAACCAGCCCCATCACCAGCACCAACTTCCCCGACAACCGCAAGATCGGCAGCGTCGGCAAGGCCATTCCAGGTGTAACCGTCACGATCGACAGAAAAGCCACCGACGGTCACGATGACGGTAAAAGCGGGGAAATCCTCGTGAAGGGCCCGAACATCATGCTCGGCTACCACAACCGAGCAGAAGAGAATGAGAAGGTCCTTATGGAAGACCGCACATTCCGAACTGGCGATCTCGGCTACCTGGACAGCGACGGCTACCTCTACATCACGGGCCGGATCAAGGAGCAGTACAAGCTGGAGAACGGCAAATACGTTAGCCCGGCGGTTCTCGAGGAGAGTCTCAAGCTCTCCCCCTTCATCGCCAACGTCATGCTGCACGGCATGAACAAGCCTCACAACGTCGCGTTGGTTGTTGCCGATGCGGCGTCAGTCAAAGAGTGGGCGGCCGAAGAGGGAATTTCCGTCGGCGACATCGTCGGAAATCCCGAGGTAGAGAAGCTAATCGAACGCGAAGTCGCGAGCTTTGGCGGTGACTTTAAGGGCTTTGAACGACCCAAAAAGTGCCTCGTCATCACCGACGACTTCACCACCGAAAACGAGATGCTCACCCAGAGCATGAAACTCAAACGCCGCAACGTCATGGCGAAGTACGGCGAGGCGCTCGACGCGCTGTACGAATAGAATCTGGTCGGACAGAACCTGGTCATAGCTCCGGCTTGTCGCCCGCGGAACCAGTCCCGGGCGCAGCCTTGACTGGCATTCGAAGATACACGCGGGGGCATGTTGTTCAGCAGTGCGCCGCGGCTCAGCACCTGCGTCCCTGACGCTACGTTGCTTCATTATGTAGGAGAGCTGTCCGCCGTCCGCCGAGCCACCGTCCACTGCGGGCTCCACGTTGATTCGCAAAACGTACTCCTCAACCTTATTGAAATCGAGACCAGTGACGGTGATGTCGAATCGGCGCGGTGTGCGACACCCTGATCCGAACGTATGCCGGCTACTTGCCGCCGGCACACGCACCAGGCGCGCAGGCGCCGGGCGCGCAACCGCTCGGCGTTTCTCCCGGCACTGCCGAGTTTTCGGGAACGGCCTTCGCCGCGTTGGCTTTTGTCCCGTTCGTATTGAGCAGTGGGCGGCTCACCGACTTCGGTACGGGTGCGCGCTGACGCGCTGGGGGTTGAGACTTCTCCACAGGACGTGGCTTGACCGCCTGTACGACTGACGCTTCGGCACTCGCGGCTCCGGATGTCTGGGGCACTTCCACCACCGAAATCGCTGGTGGCTCCGCTGACGCCTGAGAGTTGGCTACGGCCTCCGCTCGAATTGCCCTCTCGGACTTCTTGTCGCAGCCCAACGGCGCCACCGCGAGCGCCCCGATGAGCAACTGATAGAGACCCTGTTTCTTCATAGCGACCGCCTACTTAGCACTTCCGCCAGGTTTTGCCTCCCACTAGCCGTCCAGACGCCGTAACGACCCAATGAAATTCAACACTTGGGTGGTTCTTGACAAATCCGATGCGAGAATGCATATCGCTGGGTGTGAAGCTCTCCAATAAAGGGCGCTACGCGGTTCGCGCGATCTTCGATATCGCGTTTTACAACCAAGGGCAGCCAACGCAGGTCAAGGACATTGCCGAACGGCAAGGGATCCCCCCGCGCTTTTTGGAGCAGATATTCCAGGACCTCAAGCGAGCCGACGTGGTGGGTTCCAAGCGCGGGCCCCAGGGTGGCTACCGACTAGCCCGAGCCGCCGATGACATCCGAGTAGGCGACGTGGTCCGTGCCCTCGAGGGACCCATCATCCTGGGTGAACGGGATCTGTCTGCCAGCAGTCACCGGGGCGAACAAGACTGTCGCGCGGTCACGGAGTCCATTTTCGAAGATCTCTCGAGTCAGGTGCAGGCGTGTTTTGACGGTGTCACCATCGCAGACATTTGCACCCGAGCTCAGAAACTCGGCTTCCAAAAGCCCGGAACGAAGCGACAAGTCTATGTCATCTGAGCTCCCCCCGATCGCCACTCATCCCAGCGTGTACGGCCACCTCCTCGACATGATCGGGGATACGCCGCTCGTGGAAATCAAGATCGGCGACGGCAAGGGCGCCACCGTTTGGGGCAAACTCGAAGCCGTCAACCCGGGTGGCTCGGTGAAAGACCGTATCTGCCTCGCGATGATCGAAAAGGCTGAATCCGACGGCTCGCTGCAACCCGGCGGAGTGGTAATCGAACCCACCAGCGGCAACACCGGGATAGGCCTGGCCATTGTCTGCGGGAGGCGGGGTTACCGCTGCATCCTCACCATGCCGGAGAGCATGAGTTTAGAGCGCAGAGCCCTGTTGGAAGCCCTGGGCGCTGAGCTTGTATTGACCCCGGCTGAGGACCAGATGGACGGCGCCATTAGCCGTGCTGAAGAACTCGCCAAACAAACGCCCAAGTCCTTCGTACCGCATCAGTTCGAGAATCCAGAGAACCCAGATGTGCATTACCGAGGCACGGGTCCGGAAATCCTTCACGCATTGGGTGAGCGTAAACTTTGCGCCTTCGTAGCCGGCGTCGGTACCGGCGGAACGATTAGTGGTGCGGGCCGTGCTCTCAAGGAGAAGGATCCCGAGACCCGCGTGATCGCGGTGGAACCAGATTCCTGCGCCACCATCTCTCGGGGCGAACGCGGACCTACGAAAATTCAGGGGTTGGCAGCGGGCTTTGTTCCCAAAAACTACCACCCGGGCGTTGTCGACGAAGTTCGAACGGTCAGCGACAACGACGCCTATCAGACGAAGCTAGCCCTGGCTCACGATATGGGCCTGCTGGTGGGCATCAGCGCCGGCGCTGCCGTGCACGCGGCGTTGGAGTACGCCCGGACTCGCAGTGCCGACGAACACGTGGTGACCGTGCTGCCGGATACCGGTGAGCGGTACTTTAGCCTCGACTCGCACTTTAAGGACTGAGAAGCATGCCGGCTATCACTCCACCGCAAACCAAGACGCCGGGCACGGCAACGGGCTCCGGCCTGGGCGCTAAGAGTGCGCTGATCGTCGGCATGGGGGGCCTGGGCTGTCCCGCCGCTACTATTCTAGCTCAAGCCGGCGTGGGTCGACTTTATCTTGTCGACGACGATGTAGTGGAGCAGTCGAATTTGCACCGCCAAACACTTTTTTGCGACACCGATGTGGGACGCGACAAACTCGACGCTGCCCGAGATGCTTTAATTCACGGCGGCGCGCCGCCAGAGAGCATCGAACTGATTCGAACTCGTCTGGTGCCGAGCAACGCTCGAAAATTGGCCAGCCAGGTCGATGTCGTGCTCGAGGGCGCGGACAATTTCGCGACCAAGTTCCTCTGCGCAGACGCGTGTTTTCTCGAAACTACACCCGTGGTGCACGCGGCGGCCATCCGCTGCACGGCGACTGTGCTGCCGGTCTCCGGAAGCGGAGCGCCCTGTTATCGCTGTCTGTTCGAGGATGTGCCCGACGGTGAAGCTCAGCCCAATTGCAATAGCGCCGGCGTTTTGGGTCCAGTGGTCGGCTTGGCCGGTGCCTTACTGGCGGATCACGCCTTGCGCATACTCACGGAAGCCCCAAGTTACGGCTTCATTACGACCTACGATGGGAACCGGGATCGCTTGCGCCCGGTCGCCGTTAACCCACGAGTTTCGTGCCCACTTTGCGGCGATAGCCGTCAGATAAAGAAAATCACCGAGACGCGATACACACAAGCCGTGTGTGCCGCTTAACAGGAGAACATCATGGAAGTTACCGTACGCATCCCCACCCCGCTCCGAACTCTCACCGGCGGAGCCGAGTCCGTTTCCGCCTCTGGCGCCACGCTGACTGTTGTGATCGATGATCTCGAGAAGAACCATCCGGGCCTCAAAGACCGACTGATGGACGAAAAAGGCATTCGCCGCTTCGTTAACGTCTACGTCGGCGACGAAGACGTTCGTTTCCTCGACGGCCTCGAAACAGAGCTCAAAGCCGGTGACGAAATCAGCATCGTCCCCGCCATCGCCGGCGGCCGATGAACCCGCTCGAGGACCGCTACTCCCGCCAGCGTCGTTTGGCGTCGTTTGGCGCCGAGGGCCAGCGTCGCCTCGAAAGCACCCTATTTTGCGTGGGAACCGGGGCTGGCGCCACGGTTCAGCTCTCGTATCTATGTCGAGCCGGTGCTCAACGGCTCAGTATCGGGCAACAGTACCGAGAACCAGCATTCCGCCATGCTGAACAATTCGCGTTCTCCGTTGCCCGCGATTACGCCAATGGCGCATGGCGCGCCATTGGGCAAATCGAGGAAGCCTTGCTTATCCCCGTCGAGACCGACACCACCACCGAATGAGCCCCCCGCCCTTTCCCTACAACTAATTTCTGTGACTGCTGCTTTCCGAAGATCCCGAACCCTCTCCAGTGTCGTCGACGCTGTGGGCAACACGCCGTATCTACGCCTGGAAAATATCGGCAAGAACGCCCCCAGCGTTGAAATCTACCTCAAGCTGGAATTTGCGAACCCCGGTGGCTCAGTGAAAGACCGAGCCGCTCTCCGCATGATTCAAGAAGCGCTCAAGAGCGGCGAGCTCGAAGGGCGCACGCTGATTGACGCCACGAGCGGCAACACCGGCGTCGCCTACGCCATGTTAGGGGCGGCCTTGGGCGTAAAAATCGCATTGGTCATGCCGGCCAACGTTACGCAAGCGCGCAAGGACATCACCGCCGCTTTCGGTGCGGGCTTGATCTACAGCGACCCCATGGAGGGTTCCGACGGCGCCATCGTCAAGGTGCGCAAGATCATGACGGAGCAGCCAGACAAGTACTTCTACTCAGATCAGTACTCGAACCCGAACAATCCCCTTGCCCACTATTACGGTACTGGCGTCGAAATTTTGGATGCATTCGGCGATCGGATCACCCACTTCGTCGCTGGTCTAGGCACCAGCGGCACCGCCATCGGGACTACCCGCCGACTGCATGAGCACACGCGCAAGATCCATTGCATCGCCGCCGAACCCGCCGAGGCTCTGCACGGGCTCGAAGGAATGAAACACATGGCGTCCAGCCTGGTGCCCGAAATCTTCGACCCGAATGTGCCGGACGAGATCATGCCCATCGGCACCGAAGATGGTTGGGACATGGCGGACCGTCTAGCCAACGAGGAAGGGCTACATGTGGGCCACTCTACCGGTGCGAATGTTGCCGCGGCCCTCCGTGTCGCCGAGCGGCTCCACAAAGATCAAGGCGGCGGCTGCGTCGTAACAATCGCATGCGATCGCGGAGATCGCTACTTTGCCCCGATGAAGTGGGAGAAGAGGTACGTCTGGTGAGTTTTCCCTGGGTTGACGGTAAACTTAAAATCAGCGCAAGCGCTTTCGCGGTCGTGGAAAAGGCCGCCGTGGATGCCTACGCGCGAGACGAAGAGGCATGTGGCTATATCCAAGGGCCGAGCTCCGAGCCCGATCTGGCGGTGGACGCGACGGAGCTCCAAAACCTCGCCAACAAGTACCACGAGATAGATCCCGACGCTCATCCGCGCACGGGACACGACTATTTCAAAATCAACGCGCTTAAGTTTGAACGCGCTGTGGAATCCGGCCGAGCCGGTGACCAACCCGTCAAGATTTTTTTCCACTCCCACCTGGATTGCGGCGCCTACTTCAGTAAAGAAGACGCCGCTAGCATGACCATGGGCGGCCAGGCTAAACCCGCATATCCTCTTTGCTACTTGGTAACCGCGGTCGACAAGGGCGAAGTGACAGCGCACAAGTTGTTCCTCTTTAATCAAGAAACCAAGACCTTCGATGAAACCGAATACTCGCGAGTCGAAGGCTGAGTGGTGGACTTGGGGGCGGCGTCTGAGCGGTGGGCGGTCCGGGGGACGGCTTGGCGCCGAACCGTCATAGGAGCGGTGGGAATAATCGCGAGCCTGACCATAGCCGACGTCGCCCGAGGCGATTCCGCCGCTGACATCAATACGCTGCGCGCTGGCTGGAGCAGGGATGGCCTCTCGCCGATCCAGGGACAGCCGCGCTTGTTCACCCACGGCCTGCCGCAGCCTTTGCTTCTCCCCCCACGTTTGGCAGCCACGGACAGCAAAGAATGCACGTGGTTAGCCGTGTTGGGCGCTCAAAGCACTTCATTCACGGTGCAATTGGCGGCCCCGCCGATCGACGAATCGGGTCCGCAATACCGGAGCACAGCTGGCCTCGTACAAGTGCAGCATTGCGGAGCCCAGCGCCGCGCATTTCAGTCGGCTCGGGTGACACTTCGTTCCCCCCGAGCCGTAGTTGAATGGATCGCGGTCGCGGGTCCAAAAGCGCTACCGTCCCCGCGCCAGCAGCTCCTTCACCGAGATCCGGGATTTTTCCCTCGTTTGCGCGAACCAGGTGCACGTCCAGTCCCGGCTCCCCTGGACGTCAGAGTGGCGCGAGTCGAGGCACAGGCCAAACGTGGAGGTAGTGACTGGGACGACAGTCACCTGTTGACCGGCTCCAAGCGACACTCGACGACAGAGCTGCTGGAGTTTCAGCCTGGTTGTTATGAGGTGTACGCCTTGGGAGCGCATCGTGTGGGCCCGCACTCGGCTGGGCTCGACATCGACCTGTCGGTCCAAGCCGTCCAGGGTGGCGCTCTGCTCGGAGATGATCGGAGCGAAACCGCTGACGCGAAAGTGAGCTTTTGTGTCGGCTCTGCGACGGCTGCAGTCGTCAGCGTGGCAGGCATCGGACACGGGCGCCCCGCTGCGCTGCTTCGATACCGTTACCCCTTAGCCAAGGGCTTCCCGGCTGGCTGGCACCCCACGATTCGAGGCCGAATGGCCCAAGCACACCGCGGGCTGCACGCCCCCGCCTTGGACGAGCCCCCCGTCTTTCTCAGCCTCGGTGGGAACGGCCTGGCGAAGATCCCCCTGCAACTCGATCCGACGGGGTGTTACTTGGCGCTGTTGACTCGGCTCAAAGGCGTCACCCGAAGCATCAATCTCCGGGTCCAGACGCGCGACGCTGAGTTCCGGAGCCATGGTGGTGGCACACAACAACAAAGCGCCAGCATTGGATTTTGCAACCGAGGGGACGAGGCTCCCCGTATTGACGTAGAGGCCCGCGGTTCCGCGATGTCGTGGTTCCTCGGAATATGGCGCGTCGGCGCGATGCCGCCGGGAGAACTTCCGTGAAGCGCCATTTAGCGAGCGTACTAGCTCTCGCCCTCGGTTGCGGTCGGCCTTCCCCGGCCCAGCCGGTCACGCCCCCGCCAGCCGTTTTAACTGGAGTGCCATCCTGGTTGGCGAAGGACCTGTTCGTAGCGGCACGCCTGGGGGCGACCGATGGGCGTGTGCTCATCACAGGAGCGGGCATAACCGGCGACAGCTTGGGCCTCGCCTATTCACCGGATTCCAAGAAGTGCACCGTGTTGCTGGCCCGGGGAAGCGAAACCACCAGCGACGTAGATCTCTTCGTCTACGGGGACGACGGCACCTGGTATGGCTCTGACGAACGAGCGAACAAGGACGCCACCGTCGTGCTTTGCCCTCCCCACCCGGCAAGACTATACCTGACTGCGAGGGTCGCTAGCGGCTATGGAAGACTGGCTATCGGCGTCGCAACGGTTGATAAAGAACACGCGGATTCCATTGAGCGCAGTTTTGCGGGCGAGCGACTCGATGGCCCCACACCCAGGAGGCACGGCGGTTGGCCGGCTCTCAACGAAGCCGCGTCTGCTCGTGCGCGGAATATGCCCGGACAATGGGTACACGAGAAACAGATACTGTTTCCCGTGGCGCCCGAAGCGCCGACCCATTTCACAGTGGCCCTGCGAGCTCATAGTTGCTCAGATCTTTTGCTGGTTCCCGCCACAGAGGTCGCCCACCTCAGCGTGTCTGCCGTACAGATGGACGGCGAAGTCTTGGGCGAAGCGGAGGCCTTCGGCGACGCGCGCGGGCTCTTGATGTGCAGCGAAGAACCCGCGGAATTAACCATCCGTGTCCGACCCCATGCGGGGCAGGGCATGGTGGCAGTACTTTTGGCGCGCGCCGACTTTGACGCCGTCACATCATCCCGACAGGCCATTTGGCTAGGGGCAAGCGCTCCCGAGACCCTCGAGCAGGCCCAAACCCAAAGCTGGAAACGAGCCGAACGCCGAAGCAGAAAAAGGGCGCGTGTCGTCGCACGCGGCACCAGCGCAACAGGAAGAAGAGAGCGGCACCCACTGTCGGCTCCCGCGGCCTGCTACCGATACGAATTGCTCAGCGCGGCCCCGACCCGCAGCATCGCCGGATGGCTCTGGGACGGCGCTGGCAAGATGGTGTCCAAATCGAGCGGTACGCATCGGTTGGCTCTTTACGGTTGTGGGCGGACGCACCGAGTTGACGTAGAAGTGACCGAAAGAGGCGGGAAGTACCTCGTCGAACGAACGCGTCTGATGAATACCCCGCCGGCACTCAAAACGCTACCGATAGCGGCGGCACGATTACTAGCGGCCCTAGACGGCATCTCTTCAACAACCGAACCCAACATTCAACCCATACCCGTCGTGTCGCGCCGACTGAACAAGGTGAATGTTGTCGTAGCTGGAGGGAGCTGCAAGCAAGTGATTTTCACTTTGGGCGAGGGACAAATGGACGCCGAACTCCGCGTGGCGGAGGATTCCGCACGGGCGCGCTCCTTCCGCGGGCTCTACACCGCTCAGACCCGCCTCTGTTCACCCAACGCGGAGTTCACCACGTTCTCCCTGGAGCTTCATGCCAATCGCGGCGCCGGGACGGCGCTGCTGACGACCGTCGTCACCGGGGGACTGACTCCGAAAAAACCCAGTTTGAGTCCGCCCCGATTGAACCAGCCATCACGGGGCGGGGCGATGACGCCGTAGCGGCACAACGGCGACTCGCGCCACCTGATTGGTATGCCCGTGTTCATCCCGAACGCGCAATTTCGCTCCGCGACGCTCCTCAACGCGTACCAGTTTCCAGGCATCAGCCGCGGCGCCACCCTCGACTAAAACATATCCCCCAGGTTCGATATCGCCCTTATATGGCGGCACGGGGATGATTCGTTCGGCGGGCACAACGTACTCAGCTGACCGCGCTAACAGCCGAACGCGCAATCCATCCTCCACTCGCTTGAGCACGCGTCCCGCGAACCAATAACCATCCTTCGCGACGAGCACCGGATCGCCCGGACGCGGGTGCCAGCCGTCCGGCGCGCTGGGCGCCCCTGCACGGCTCGCGCCCTTAGCGAAGGAGCTTCGTTTACTTCGCTGTCGAAAAAAACGACGCACATTGATCGCAGTCACGCCCGTGGCTTGCAGCAATTCGGGCCGGGCGAGTCGTTGCTTCCCGTGCGGGAATTCTACAGCGTAGATCCCGCCGGACATCGAATCAATGCGGCAGGGGTACCACGCTCCGGTGTCTCGACAGATCGCCACTCCGGGCACGCTCAAGGCCGCGCCGTTGTCCGCCAGTGAATAGAGATCGCCCAGCTGCGCATGCAACGTCCTGCCATCCGACTCGAGCTGTAGACGGACTGCTGTGCCATCCACTGCGATTACTCGAGCGTTCAAAAAAGTTGCCGCACTGGGTTCCACAACCACCACATCGCCTCGATCGATCGGTCGTCGTCGTTGAGCCTTGTTCGGCGCCTCTGAGTCGCATGCTCCGGCTGTCAGCGCGACCGCTAAAACGGCCAGACTCAGCCGTTTTAAGGCGAAACTTTCTGGGTCTCTCGGTGACAAGAACCGCGACCTTCGACTGAAATGCAACATGGCCCTGTGGTCGATGCCACAGGGCCATGTTGAAGTGTCACAAAAGAAGAATTACTTCTTCTTGGCCTTCTTCTTGGCCTTCTTCTTGGCGACCTTCTTCTTGGCCTTCTTCTTGGCGACCTTCTTCTTGGCG